>NZ_JBIASZ010000048.1:0-1054 GCF_042891345.1 Streptomyces sp. NPDC001903 | reverse complement strand
TTTGGCCGCCGAGGGAGCCATGGGGGCGGTGGTAGTTGTAGTAGTCCTCCCACTCGCGGAGTTTGTCGTTGAAGACGCCGGTGTCATCGATGACTACGCCGTCGAGCATGCGGTAGAACTCCTCGGCGTCGATGCGATGGGAACGTTCGACCTTGCCGTTGAGGTGCGGTGACGCCGGTTTGATGTAGGTGTGGGCGATGCCCTTGTCGAGGACGTTCCAGTGGAAGGCGGACTGAAACTCTGCTCCGTTGTCGGTCTGGATCACCTCGACGCGGAACGGCAGGCGCTCCAGGACGTAGTCGAGGAACTGCACGGCGGTCTTCTGGTCGCATCGCGGGTAGATCCGCAGGACCCGAAGCCGGGTGCAGTCGTCGATGGCGGTGAACTGGTAGTACTTCGATCGTCGCCGCCGCTTGGGCAGGGTTGCGGTGACCGGTGACGCGGCTGACGTCTGCTCCGGGAGACCGATCGGCTCGATGAATTTTACGTCGATCTGGACTCGGTTGCCGGGCTGCTGCTTCTCGTAGCGGGTGTAACGCTTGTCGTGCCTTTTGTAGCGCTGAGAGGCCGGCAGGCGGTTCATCCCGAGCTTCTTGAGAATGCGGTAGACGGCGGAGCAGGCGATGTCGATGTCGTGGTACCGCTTGAGGTACATCTTGATCTTCATCGGGCCGAAGTGATAGTGCTGCCGCAAGTAGACGATCTTGTTGACGACGTCGGCCTCGGTGGCGTGGGGACAGTGGTGGGGCTTGCTGGAGCGGTCCCTCAGGCCCTCAAGGCCCTCATCCTGGTAGCGGCGCAGCCACTTGTAGAAGCACGTGCGGCTGATGCCGTAGTAGCGGCAGGTCAGCGCGACGTTCCCGGTGACTTCCTCGGCGTGGCGCAGGACCGCCAGGCGATGCTGGGCCTGACGGTCCTGCTGCTGTTGCAGCGAAGGGGGCATGGCAGATCTCCGTCTACTCGAAGACCCATGTGTAACCAACGTCCGGCAGTTTCATATCTAGGCCGTGTCTTTCGGATCATGCCGGGCCCGCGGCGCCTGGCACCGCGGGCT
>NZ_JBIASZ010000047.1:0-1446 GCF_042891345.1 Streptomyces sp. NPDC001903 | reverse complement strand
AGACGTCGTTTCTTATGGCGTGATCGTTCGTTGAGCCGTGCATGACGGGTCTCGTTGAGCGGCTGGTGCCGGACGAGTTGTGGATGCTGTTCCGGCGGGTGGTGCCGCCGACGGAGGTGAAGCGTCCGCAAGGTGGAGGCCGACGCCGGGCTGGTGACCGCGAGGCCTTGGCCGCGATCATCTTCGTGGCAACCTCGGGCTGCACCTGGCGGCAGCTCCCACCGGTGTTCGGCCCGAGCTGGCAGACGGTCTACCGGCGCTTCGCCCAGTGGAGCCAGGCCCGCGTCTGGGCTCGCCTCCATCGCGTCGTTCTCGACGAGCTTGGTGCAAGAGGACAGCTGGACTGGTCTCGTTGCGCGATTGACTCCGTCAGCCTGCGGGCTGCAAAAGGGGGCCACTGACCGGACCGAATCCGACCGACCGCGGCAAGTCAGGATCGAAAATCCACCTGATCACCGACCGCAACGGCCTGCCGCTGTCGCTGGGCATCTCCGGCGCCAACATGCACGACAGTCAGGGCCTCGAACCGCTCGTGCGTGGCATTCCACCGATCCGATCCCGCCGAGGACCTCGTCGACGGCGCCCTGGCAAGCTCCACGCGGACAAGGGCTACGACTACGACCATCTCCGCTGCTGGCTCCGCAAGCGAGGTATTCGGCACCGCATCGCCCGCAAGGGCATCGAGTCTTCACAGCGGTTGGGCCGTCACCGCTGGGTCATCGAGAGGACCGTCTCCTGGCTCGCCGGCTGCCGTCGACTCCACCGCCGCTACGAACGCAAGGCCGAGCACTTCCTCGCCTTCTCCGGGATCGCGGCGACCCTGATCTGCTGCCGCAGGCTGACCAAGGGAGGTGATACTCACTAGCATCGCCTTTCATGATCACAGTAGTCGTCACCATCGCGCTGGCGTTCGTCGGCTATGTAGCCACCTATCTCAACGGCCTGCGGCTGTCGCAGCGCCAAGAACGCCTCGCTCGCTTGAATCGGCAGCTCAGCGATTTCTACGGACCGCTGTTCGCCCTCACGGAAGCCAACAGCCGCATCTTCGGCGCGTTCATGGAGCGCAACGCTCGTCCTGACGGCAGGTCGCCCTTCGTGCATGAGATACCGCCTTCCGACGAGGAACTCGCCGAATGGCGGTTGTGGGTCAGGACCGTCTTCCTCCCGAACATTCAGGCGATGCGCGACCTCGTCATCAAGCACGCTGACCTCTTGAGCGAACCAGAGATGCCGCCGATTCTGCTTCAGCTGTGCGCCCACGTTTCCGGCTATGAGATCACAGCCGCCCGGTGGGAGCAGGGGAGCTATGACCAGCACCTGTCCGTGGTGCCCTTCCCGAGTGAGGAGATAGCCGCATACGCGCGGCACCGGTTCGCGGGCCTGAAGCAGGAGCAGGGCCGTTTGCTCGGGCGCCAGCAGGACAGCTGACCAAGAGAAACGACGTCT
>NZ_JBIASZ010000046.1:0-3577 GCF_042891345.1 Streptomyces sp. NPDC001903 | reverse complement strand
CCTTCGTCGTACATGTTCCCCCAGCCCCCACGCCGGAAAGCGCAAACGTGACCTCGGCACTGACCATCCTCTCCCAAGCCCTCGTGTACGCCCTGCCGCAGCGCTGGATCGCGAGGCTTCTGCGCTACCCCGAAGCCGTGAAATTCCTCCTGATCGCAACAGCGGGCACCATGGCCACGACGACACTGTTTTCGATCCTGAAATGGACGGCGCTCACAGACAATCCGGTCACAGCGCACATGCTCGCCGCACTGATCTCCGCCGTGTACGCATACATCCTGTGCCTGGCATGGTCGTTCGCCGACATCGATCATGCAAGCGGAGGACGCTGGGCAGCAACCTTTTTCGCCCTCATGGCAGTCTCCATCACTCTCGGTGCCATTCCCCTCTGGATTGCCCGATACCACTGTCGACGGCCATCGTAAGCTCCCCACTGGCGGCCATTTATGGCGCATTTTGTGGCCATGGTTTCTCCCCGCGTACGGCCAGATAGTTCCCCACCTGCTGTGAGTCAGATTCGGTCCCGGCAACGCTGGGTGGATGAAATCGAGCAGGGAGATCATGGAAATTTTGGAGGCGTACGACCTCACGGGTAGTTATCGGGCGGCGGCGGAGCTGGTTGGGTGTGATCACCACACGGTGGCCCGGTATGTGCAGATGCGCGCTGCGGGGCAGCCGCCGGACCGCCGGCGGCATCGAGCGCGGGCGATCGACGACTTTCTGCCGAAGATCGAGGAGTTGGTGGTCCGCTCGCAGGGCAAGGTCCGCGCGGATGTCATCCACGAACGGATCGTCGCGCTCGGGTTCACCGGCGGTGAGCGGACCACGCGCCGGACGGTCGCGGAGGCGAAGGCCCAGTTTCGGGCTGGTCGGCGGCGAGTGTATCGGCCGTGGGTAACCGAACCTGGGCTGTGGTTACAGTACGACTTCGGTGACGGGCCAACGATTTCCGGCCGGAAGACGACGTTGTTCTGCGCATGGTTGGCGTGGTCGCGATTTCGGGTGGTGATCCCGATCTGGGACAAGACATTGCCGACGGTGGCGGCGTGTTTGGATGCGACATTCCGCCGCTTGGGCGGGGTTCCGGTCTATGTCCTCACCGACAACGAGAAGACCGCGACGATCGATCACGTGGCCGGGATCGCGGTCCGCAATCCGGAGATCGTGGAGGTGGCACGGCATTACGGCACGACGCTGCGGACGTGTTTACCTGCTGATCCGGAGTCGAAGGGAGGAAGTGAGGCGACGGTGCGGATCGCCAAAGCCGACCTGTTGCCGAAGGAGGTGAACCTGCGCGAGCAGTATCACTCTTTCGGTGAGCTCGAGTCGGCTTGCCGGCAGTTCTGCACCGACGTCAACACCCGCGTCCACAGCTCTACTCGGCGGCGGCCGGTCGAGCGGCTGGCCGAAGAGTTGCAGCGGCTGCATCCGCTGCCGAAATCTCCGTTCACCGCGGTGTTCGGCACCACCCGGCGGGTGAACTGGGAGTCGACGATCTCGGTGGAAGGGGTGCGGTATTCGGTGCCGCACACGTTGATCGACACTCGGGTCTGGGCCCGCTTCCATGGTGAGGAGCTGATCGTGACCGCCGTCGACAATGATGGCGGTGCAGTCGAAGTCGCGCGGCACCGCCGCGGCCAACCCGGTTCACCGGTCCTCGACAACGACCACTACCCACCCCGCCCAGACCGCGACGCCGCCGACCGGGTGCCCAAGCCTCGTACCGCCGCCGAGCTCGCCTTCCTACAGTTGGGCCAGGGTGCCAACAGCTGGCTGGTCGAGGCTGCCGCCGCGGGAGCGCGCCGCATCAGGGCGAAGATGGCCGAAGCCGTGGACCTTTCGAAGCTGCACTCCCCGGACGCAGTCGACAGAGCGTTGGGGACGGCAGCGATGACCGGCCGGTTCGCCGATCGGGACCTGATCTCGATCCTCGACTACCAAGTCACCCACGAACACGCTGATCCGGTCCGTCGCAGCGAGAACCACACTCTGCAACCGGGCACCGCCGCCTGGTCCACCTTCGGCCAGACACCAGCGCCGGCCAGCCCAGCCACTACTGACGATGAAAGCGATGACGCCTGATGAGCACCCCTTTGCGCACTGTTACCAGCGCTAACGGCGACCCGTTGGCCGAGGCGATCGACCTGACTAAACGCCTGAAACTGCCCCATATCCGCAGGTCCTTGAGCGATATCATCCCGACCGCGAAAGCCCAACGCTGGGACCCCGCCGAAGTCGTGCGGGTTCTCCTCGCTGAGGAAGCCGCCGGCCGGGACCGGGCGAACCTGCACACTCGCCGCAAACGCGCGGGTTTCCCTACCGGCAAGACCTTCGGCGACTGGGACGAAACGAAATCGTCGATTCCCCGCGCCACCCAGGACGCGCTCCGCACCCTGGAGTGGGTCGGGCGGCGTGAATGTTTCTGCGTCTGTGGGCCTTCGGGAACTGGCAAGTCTCACTTCACCGAGGCACTCGGGCAGGCCGCAGTCGAAGCTGGGCTGGCGGTGTCTTGGTTCACCATCGAAGACCTCGGTGCCCTGGTCCGCCGGCACCGTGCCGACGACTCCATCGCCCGAGCCCTGACGAGGATCATCCGCTCCGACCTGATCATCGTCGACGACATCGGTCTGCTCCCGGTCTCTGAAGACGCCGCCGAAGGATTCTATCGCCTCGTCGACGCTGCCTACGAACGCCGAGCGATTGCCGTCTCGAGCAACCTGCACCCCTCCGGCTTCGACGAGATCATGCCCAAAACATTGGCCACCGCCACCGTTGACCGGCTCCTGCACCATGCGCACGTCGTCGTCACCGACGGCGACTCCTTCCGCCTCACCGAAGCCACCACCGGCAAGGGGGTGAAGCCCTTCAGCTAACCCAAATCAGAAAGCGGGTGGGGAAAAACAACTGGCCGCCACCGGGGAGAACCCGTGGCCACCAGCGGGGAGAACTACTGGCCGCCTACGGGGAGAACTTCGTGGCCATTGACATACCACCTGGAATTGAGGGAACCCCACGTGCATGCCCTCACTGAAACCGCAAGCGATTTCGTCGCGAGCACCGTGGTCGGTGCCTTTCTCTCGACGTGGTTCCTCTGGCACGCGTGGCAGCGAGTTCGCTCGACTTCGGCCGCGGACTTCGACGCCGCTGCCGTCCCGGCGACGGAGAGGCTCGACCCACCGGCCTGACCACCCATCCGCCACCTCACCGGAAACCACTCCAGGTGTGAACTCATGAAAGTGACGGCATGACCATCACATCCGATGCATCGACCCGCCTCCACGCACTCAGCGAATGGATCAACGACCATCCCACCGCCACGTTCGTGGTTTTGTTCGTCCTTGCCGTACTGCTGGTAGTCCTCGCAGTATGGGCAATCTTTCGCTGAATCACCTCAGCTGGCCCCGCAGCCCAGGGGTTCGTCGAGCGTAGATGCCGGCACTGCAGTTGTAATCAGGTGGCAGGCTCGGTGATCGTTGCTGGTGGAACCGCGAAGAGGCGATCGAGGTGGTAGGTGATTACTTCGGTGGCTCGATCTATGGAGCGCTGACCGACCAGGATGCTCGTGCCCAGACCGTTG
>NZ_JBIASZ010000045.1:0-3602 GCF_042891345.1 Streptomyces sp. NPDC001903 | reverse complement strand
CTTTGTACTCACCCTCTCGGGCTTTCCTCCGGGCTTTCGTTCTTCGTTCTTGCGTTTCCGACTCTATCAGATCCTTTCGGGCCTGACCCCCGGTCGAAGCGGGATTTGCTTTCCAGGTCTTCGCTTTCGCGTTTCCCTTTCCGGCGAGTCCGACTCTATCAGAAGTTTTCCACCGGATTTCCCGGCTTCGGATTCCTGGATGAGGAGTCGAGTACGCACCCGCAGAATTCGATTCCGTGGGTGCGAGGGGTCTTGCTGGATGGCTGCCGAACTTGTCCAGTTCCAGGCAACCGTTCGACTCTACAACTGGGCCCCCGGGGTGTCAAAACGAGCGCGGCCCGGGGCCCTCACGGGCCCCGGGCCGGCGGGCGACCTCACACGTCAGGCCCCCCGCACCGCGTCACGGCCGTCCGCGTCCCGCCGCGAAGGTGGCCCCGGTCAGGGTGACCGAGCCCGTTGCCTTGAGCGGGGCTCCCTGGCCGTCCGCCGGGGTGGCCAGCAGCGTCCATTCGTACGCGCCGTTCAGCACGGCACGGCCCGTCTGGTCCTTCCCGTCCCACGTCAGGTCGACGACGCCGCGCGTCTCGCCACCGGTGCGCACGACGGTCGTGACGCCCGAGGTCTTGTTCCGCGCCATCAGCTTCCACGAGGACACCGGCTTGGAAAGCCACCAGCGGGCCTGCCGGCTGCCGGCCGTCTTGGCGTCCAGGGTGCCGGGGACGTTCTGGTCGATCACGGCGAGCGGCGAGGCGGCGCCGGTGACCCCCACGACGTGAAGGGTCTCCTCCTGGTCGAGGTAGGCCAGGCGCCCGCCGAAGCGGTCGACAGCCCAGTCGGTGATGTTGTTGCCCGGGTACCCGGAGGCCTGGTGTTCCCTCACCAGCGCGCCGGAACGCAGGTTGTAGACGCTCACCACGCCGTAGTTCTCGTGGACCACGTAACCGTCGCCGAGCGCGAGCGGGCCGAGCGGCCGTTCGGCGACGAAGGGCAGCGGGATGCGCCGCCCGGTCTGGGCCTGGTACGCGGCCGCCCCGGCCCCGTCTGCGGAGCAGGTCGAGTAGAACCAGTCGCCGTTCGCCCGGAACTCGTACGGGCGGCAGCCCGACTGCAGGTCGACGCGGCGGACGACCTGGCCGGTCCGCAGATCCGTGGCCGCCACGACACCCTTGTCGCCCTCGGGCTGCCAGAGCAGGGAACCCCAGAGTCCCGCGGCCGAGGTGGGCTTGATGTCCAGGACCTTGCCGGCGTCGATGTCGAGCACCAGCGCCCCTGCGACATCGTTGACCTCTGCGCTCACCAGCAGATGGCGGCCGGAGGCGCTGACGATCCTGGCGTGCGAGAGCTCGCCGGGGAGTTTCACGGTCCGGTGGGCGCCACCGGTGCGGGCGTCCCGGATGTGGACCGTCACCGCGCACCGGGACGAGCACCCGTTCGCGGCTGCCATCCCGACGATCCGGCCGTCACCCGTTGCGGCGGTTCCGCCGAACCGGCTGGCGGCTTCGGGACAGAAGGGATCGGTCTTCGAGCGGTCACAGCGCCACACGGGCGCCTGGGTGATCGACGGCGGACCCGAGACCGACGTCCGGTAGCCCAGCACGGACTCGGTGCTGTCCACGTGCAGTGCGGAGAGGTCGCCCTGGGCGATGGCGATGCTCCGCCGGTCCGCGGGCCGGGCCGGAACGGCCAACGCCTCCTGCACCCGCAGGGCGCCCTGGGCATCCACGGAGATGCGGTGGACGGCCCAGCGGCTGCTGCCGTTGACGGTGGAGAGCCCGTACGCACTGCCGTCGGCACCGAGGACCAACGGCCCGTCCAACTGGTCCAGTACGGGTCGCGGCGCACTGCCGTCGCTCGGATAGGCCTTCACGACCGGGTCGGAGGCGTCTCCCGAATCCGCGATCAGCCAGTCGCCGACTGCCAGGACCCGGCCCGGGTACTTGTCGTTCGCCACCGTACGGACCACGGCGGGGTCGGTCCTGGACACCATGACGGCCTTGTCGAACTGGACCATGGCGATCCACTTCGACCCGAGCCCCACGTGGTTGTACGTGCTGCCCCCGCCGGGAGCTTCGGGGAGCTCCTTCATCGTGGCCGTGGCGTAGTCGAGGACCCCGTGCCGGTGCTTGCCCTCCGCGCCGGCGCCCCAGTACTCGACGAGGGCGCCCCGTGCGTCCGAATCCAGCACGGCATAGGAACTCATCGCTCCGACGCCGGTGACCGGCACGTCCTTGCGGGGCTCGTTCGCACGGCCGAGCAGGTGGAGCAGCCAGTGCCCGTCCGCATCCTTCTCCGAGGCCAGCACCTGGGTCGGCGAGATGGCCGTGGACCAGGCCCGGTTCTCCCGGGCGGGTACGGACTCGGTCGCCCCCGAGGCGTAGTTGCGGATCTTCAGTTCCTTGCCGACCGTGCAGGCGACCTCGTCGCCGAGCCGCGCCTGGCCGGCCCCGCAATCGGACGGAATCCGCCGGCCGTCGGCACTGCGCCAGGACGTCGGCTCTTTGTCGTACCTGTCCGACATCAGCATGCCCGTGCCGGCAGCTCGGAGTATCAGATAGGGCGCGAAGGCGCTCGGCGGCGATGCGACCGTCGCCTCGCCCCCGGGTGCCGGCGCCGCGGCGGCGAGCGCCGTCGGTACGGCGCACACCGCGCCGATGCATGTGGCCAGTGCGAGCGCGGCGGCTCCCACGGCACGCTGCATTCTCAACTGCGTTCCCCCCACAGGATGCGCGCGGGGGTCTGCAGCGGCCCTCTGTGCCAACTGCTCTGCGCCCCCCGCAAAGTGAGCGGATCGTAGCAGCAGAAGACGGGGGAACTTCGAGGTCAGAGGTTGACGCGCTTCAGGTAGACGCGGCTGCGGTGGGGGATGGTCTGGTACCAGAGCATCAGGTGCTCGTCCTCGTACGTACGCAGGCGCATGGGGCTGGGGTCTTCGTAGAGGCTGCCGTCCTTGGGGTCGATGGCCATCGACGCCAGGTCGACCAGGCCGTCCATGACGACGGCGACCAACTCCTGCTGCTCCGACGGCATGTCGCCGAACACCCACAGCCGACTCGGATCGCACTCCCAGGCCCAGCCGGCCTCGTTCTCCACTCCCTCACCCCGCAGGGTCACTGACCGATCTCCCGCTGGGCCTCGGCAAGGATGCGGCTGCTGGTCTCCATGGCTGCCCGGAACTGTTCCTCCGTGGCGGCCGGATCGCCTGCGGTCCGCTCGGCCTCGAGCAGCGCCGCGGCTCGGGCGGGCCGGCGGTGGATGGCCACGTGCGTGGCCCACTTGATCAGGAAGAAGCGGAGCGGGTTGATGGCGCCCGTCTCCGCGGCGCGGTCGAACGCCGCATGGCATTCCCTGTCGAACTCGGCGAGGTGCGCCATGTCGATCCGGCGCACGGCGTCCCGCAGGGCTTCGCGCGTCATGGCCGGCTGGGGGATGAGCGGACCGTCGTCTTCGAGGTGCTGTGCTGTCATCGTGCCTCCAGGGGAACGAGGCCAGGATAGCGAGCGGCCCTGACACGTGCCCGTAAACGCAGAAAAGCCCCGCACCGAACCCGTGAAGGGCTGGTGCGGGGCTTTCCCACAATGATTGTTCGGCGGCGTCCTACTCTC
>NZ_JBIASZ010000044.1:0-2506 GCF_042891345.1 Streptomyces sp. NPDC001903 | reverse complement strand
GGGTCGTGACTGCGTGCCTTTTGAAGAATGAGCCTGCGAGTTAGCGGTGTGTAGCGAGGTTAACCCGTGTGGGGAAGCCGTAGCGAAAGCGAGTCCGAATAGGGCGATTGAGTTGCACGCTCTAGACCCGAAGCGGAGTGATCTAGCCATGGGCAGGTTGAAGCGGAGGTAAGACTTCGTGGAGGACCGAACCCACCAGGGTTGAAAACCTGGGGGATGACCTGTGGTTAGGGGTGAAAGGCCAATCAAACTCCGTGATAGCTGGTTCTCCCCGAAATGCATTTAGGTGCAGCGTCGTGTGTTTCTTGCCGGAGGTAGAGCACTGGATAGGCGATGGGCCCTACCGGGTTACTGACCTTAGCCAAACTCCGAATGCCGGTAAGTGAGAGCACGGCAGTGAGACTGTGGGGGATAAGCTCCATGGTCGAGAGGGAAACAGCCCAGAGCATCGACTAAGGCCCCTAAGCGTACGCTAAGTGGGAAAGGATGTGGAGTCGCAGAGACAACCAGGAGGTTGGCTTAGAAGCAGCCACCCTTGAAAGAGTGCGTAATAGCTCACTGGTCAAGTGATTCCGCGCCGACAATGTAGCGGGGCTCAAGCGTACCGCCGAAGTCGTGTCATTGCAGCAATAGGGCCAACGCCCGCTGTGATGGGTAGGGGAGCGTCGTGTGCCGGGTGAAGCAGCAGCGGAAGCTAGTTGTGGACGGTTCACGAGTGAGAATGCAGGCATGAGTAGCGATACACACGTGAGAAACGTGTGCGCCGATTGACTAAGGGTTCCTGGGTCAAGCTGATCTGCCCAGGGTAAGTCGGGACCTAAGGCGAGGCCGACAGGCGTAGTCGATGGACAACCGGTTGATATTCCGGTACCCGCTTTGAAACGCCCAATATCGAATCAGGCGATGCTAAGTCCGTGAAGCCGTTCCGGACCCTTCGGGGAAAGGAAAGTGGTGGAGCCGACGAACCAGACTTGTAGTAGGTAAGCGATGGGGTGACGCAGGAAGGTAGTCCAGCCCGGGCGGTGGTTGTCCCGGGGTAAGGGTGTAGGCCGAGGGGTAGGCAAATCCGTCCCTCATATAAGGCTGAGACCTGATGCCGAGCCGATTGTGGTGAAGTGGATGATCCTATGCTGTCGAGAAAAGCCTCTAGCGAGTTTCATGGCGGCCCGTACCCTAAACCGACTCAGGTGGTCAGGTAGAGAATACCGAGGCGTTCGGGTGAACTATGGTTAAGGAACTCGGCAAAATGCCCCCGTAACTTCGGGAGAAGGGGGGCCATCACTGGTGATCGGACTTGCTCCGTGAGCTGGGGGTGGCCGCAGAGACCAGCGAGAAGCGACTGTTTACTAAAAACACAGGTCCGTGCGAAGCCGTAAGGCGATGTATACGGACTGACGCCTGCCCGGTGCTGGAACGTTAAGGGGACCGGTTAGTGCACTTTCGGGTGTGCGAAGCTGAGAACTTAAGCGCCAGTAAACGGCGGTGGTAACTATAACCATCCTAAGGTAGCGAAATTCCTTGTCGGGTAAGTTCCGACCTGCACGAATGGCGTAACGACTTCTCGACTGTCTCAACCATAGGCCCGGTGAAATTGCACTACGAGTAAAGATGCTCGTTTCGCGCAGCAGGACGGAAAGACCCCGGGACCTTTACTACAGTTTGATATTGGTGTTCGGTTCGGCTTGTGTAGGATAGGTGGGAGACTTTGAAACCCCAACGCCAGTTGGGGTGGAGTCGCCGTTGAAATACCACTCTGGTCGTGCTGGATGTCTAACCTCGGTCCGTGATCCGGATCAGGGACAGTGTCTGATGGGTAGTTTAACTGGGGCGGTTGCCTCCCAAAGGGTAACGGAGGCGCCCAAAGGTTCCCTCAGCCTGGTTGGCAATCAGGTGTTGAGTGTAAGTGCACAAGGGAGCTTGACTGTGAGACCGACGGGTCGAGCAGGGACGAAAGTCGGGACTAGTGATCCGGCGGTGGCTTGTGGAAGCGCCGTCGCTCAACGGATAAAAGGTACCCCGGGGATAACAGGCTGATCTTCCCCAAGAGTCCATATCGACGGGATGGTTTGGCACCTCGATGTCGGCTCGTCGCATCCTGGGGCTGGAGTCGGTCCCAAGGGTTGGGCTGTTCGCCCATTAAAGCGGTACGCGAGCTGGGTTTAGAACGTCGTGAGACAGTTCGGTCCCTATCCGCTGTGCGCGTAGGAATATTGAGAAGGGCTGTCCCTAGTACGAGAGGACCGGGACGGACGAACCTCTGGTGTGCCAGTTGTCCTGCCAAGGGCATGGCTGGTTGGCTACGTTCGGGAGGGATAACCGCTGAAAGCATCTAAGCGGGAAGCCTGCTTCAAGATGAGTATTCCCACCTCCTTGAGAGGGTAAGGCTCCCAGTAGACGACTGGGTTGATAGGCCAGATGTGGAAGCCCGGTAACGGGTGGAGCTGACTGGTACTAATAGGCCGAGGGCTTGTCCTCAGTTGCTCGCGTCCACTGTGTTAGTTCTGAA
>NZ_JBIASZ010000043.1:0-7095 GCF_042891345.1 Streptomyces sp. NPDC001903 | reverse complement strand
CCCGCGGAGCGGGTACCTGAGCGCTGCGCGCTCAGGAGAGAACCGCCTCGCTGCGCTCGACGGAGCTCGGCTGCGCCGAGCCAGAGCCGGCCCTTCGGGCCGGGGGTCCTACGCTTCGCTTCGGACGGGTTCGGGTACCTCGCTTCGCTCGGTACCCGAACGGGCCGCTCCGCGGCCGGAATGACCCCGTTTCACGGGGTCCGGACCTCCGGCCCGTTGGGCGTGTCCACTCCGCTCCCCTGGGGCCCTTCCGGCTCCGCCTCCAGGACCGATGGCCCGCTGACGCGGGCCGCCAGCAGCAGAACAGGCGGGGCACCCGGGTCGGAGTCTGACCGTCCTGCCCAGCGCAAACAACCAAGCGTGATAACGCAGACATCACTCCGCGAAAACCGGCCAACCACAGTGAGCCCGGGGACCGGCCTCCGGCCGACCCGTGGCCTCCGCTCCGCTGCAGCCATCCCGACCCAGACGCTTGCTGGTTGGACCCTCCTCTCGGAATGCGCCAGTTCTGCAACTGTGGGACTCTGCTCATACGGGACCGCACACCGATACCCGACATCCACTAGGTCTTATCATGAAACTCGGACACGTCATAGCGGCTACGGTTTTGTTGACCCCCATCCCGTTTGCGGGCATGACGAATCCTGCTGCCGCATTTTCCCCCCACACTGTCGTCGTCAGTGGATTGCTGCGTGTGGAAGACAGCGGCAGTACATTTTCAATCCCCCCAAATAAAAGACACCTCGTCAATCTCAATATCCCACCGACGAAATTCACCCTTACGCACACCCGCCCCACCCATCGCGCCGTACATAAAGCGTGTGCAGCAGAGGAGACCCAGGGGCAGCTGACCATCTCACTGGTGCTTCAGCCCTCAGAGAGAGTCGACGCGCTCGCTGAGCTGAAACTGTTTGAGGAGTCGCACTGCGAAAACTACGACCTTGACGGCACCGACTGGGCCTCGGTAAGCGTCCCACCAGGACAAACAGGGCGGATCGAGAATCTCTTCGTAACCAACTCACAGGAGTACGACTCGTGGGATAACGCCTCAGCATCCGTGACCATCGACCATTGGTTCAAAGTAAACCGGCTAAAGAAGATCTGCCCGAACAAACAAGCCTGCTAGCCCATCACCCCCAAGCCGTAGCCAGGCCGCCCTGCGCGCTCAGGAGAGAACCGCCAGGCTGCGCTCGACGGGGCTCGGCTTCGCCGAGCCAGGGTCGGCCCTTCGGGCCGGTGTCCGTCGCTTCGCTCCGGACGGTTCGCGGTTTCGCTTCGCTCCACCCCGAACGGCCTGCTCCGCAGGCCTGGGTGACCCCGTTTCACAGGGTCCGGGTCCTGCGGACCGCTGGGCGGGAATCCCCTGCTTAGCTGAGAGGCAGTTCGGGAAGAAGGCTCCCCTCCCCCTGCGGAGCGTGCCCCATCATGTTGGTCAACTACCCGTCAGCCGGCAAGGGGACCGGGCTAGGGCCAAATGCCAAGAACCGGTATGACAACAACGGCTTCCAGGTTCCGTGCCCGACCAGTGGTGCCCAGTTCGATCCAGTAATCTTGGGTCCAGTTTTTGTCCCAGCCCTGGTTCTGGACGTGGGCGTTACCCGCCATCCTTACCTGATGCTCGTCACTGGGCAGCCAGAGCCTCAATGCTTCCATGGGCCTGTTCTCACCAGAAGTCCCGACCCACACCGAGGTTCCATTGAAGGCAGTGCATCTCCCTCCCTGCCATCCCTTATCCCGGACGTGAGCGTCGGCGCAAATTATCCCAACTGTGCTATACACCCACATTCCCTCGATCGCTCTATTCTGACCAATGGTCCCTGCATATTCCGTCTCGTTGTTGTGAGCATTGTTACACGCCCACGGCTGATCCCCGATACCTGCAACATGCGCCTTAATGCAAATTTGCCCCTGGCCTGCTTCCGCAGGAGTCAATACATCTGCCTGCGCGGGACTCATTCCAGCGCAGGCAAGAACAACTGCCGAGCAAAACATGAAGACCGAGCGAATACCACGCCTCATAACCACTCCTGTCGAGTCTCTTAAACGAGCCCATAAGTGCAAGTAGAGCTTGATCGTTAAGCCTGATGCAGTGTGCCATACGGAATCCACCACGCATGCATCGGCCCCACTTTCACTGCACCCCACCGCAGGCCCAAGTCGCATCCCTTCAAAGGCTCTTGAGTAACCATCAAGACACGCGATGCGGCGACCGCAACCACCGGCAAGAAATCGACCCCTGCCCCCAGCTCCGAGAACGTCCGGGGTGCTCCTCTCCGGAGCGAGACGCAGACTGCTTCATTCTGAACCCGGATGAATTCTGGGGCCACATTGCATGTGCTGCCCTCCCGGCACGTGTCGCGGATCAATGCAGCGGCGCAGTACTCAACCAACCTGCTGCTACGCCGCGCTCCGTTGTCCAGGTCAACTCATCACAGTGACACCAACCTCGCTGCATCACACTGGCCCCGACGCGGCACGCGTACCGACCTGACCAGCGCAAACCAAGCACCACCCCCACCAGACAGCCTCTGCGGCCCCCTGGACAAACAAACGCGGTGTAGCACGGCGCTCGGAAGCCTTCCACAAAGGCGTGACGGCCCTGGCCCAGTACCTCGCCCGCGAAGGCAGCCTGCCCGGCCGCGGGGCGGTCGAGAGGCTGCCAGACGGGGCCGAGCACTGCACCGGAGTGTGGCTGGCCAACCAACGCCAGCGCCGCGACCGGCTGGATGCGCGCAGCTCGCCGCGCTCGCCAACCTCGGCATCGATTGGGCCCGGTAGGAGACCGGGGCGAGGGGTGGTCAGGCTGCCCGGGAGTGCGACTCTCGGGGGCCGTCACGGCCTACTCGCATCGACTCGGCAGCGAGCTGCCGCAGGACCTCCTCTGCCCGTCGGCTGGCGCCGGGGATGTGGCGCAAGTCGGCCAGACGGAGGGCGGCGCCCAGGCGGTGGTCCGTGGTGTCGGAGGCGCCGGCCGCGAGAACCCGCCCCACCTCCAGATCGGACAGTCCGCGCCAGGAATCGGCGGGGTTGGCCGTGACCCGGTCGTAGGTGTCGGCCAGGCGCCGCACCACGCCCGGCACGACGTCGAGGGCGGTCAGGAAGGCGACGCACTGCTGGCGGCTGGCCGGCAATGCCTGCCTGGCGACGATCCGCGCGGCCGAGCTGACCGGCATCAGGTGCGCGCCTCCCGCCCGTGCCTGGAGCTGGCGCAGCGAGGGCGCGCCGGCCTTCTCGTAGAAGTACTCCAGTGCTTCGCTGAGCTGTCCGGCCGTGGTGATCAGCTCGGGCGCAGGAGGGCGGCGCAGGCCCTTCAGACGGCCGCGGTCGGCCGCCCGGGCGGACCTCCACAGCTCCACGATCCCGCCCCGCGGCTCACCGCCGCAGGCCGCGGTGAGCGTCGTCCAAGACGGCACCGTGCGGCCCGAGGACGCCCGCTTGAGCGTCGCCGCCGACAGCCCTGTCCGGGCAGCGAGTTCGTCGTAGGTCAGCCCGGACTGCGCCCGCAGCTGCCGCAGCGCCGCGGCCAGCTCGCCGCGCGCCCGGACCGTGTAGTCGACGGGGAGTTCACGACGTCCCATGACCCGCCCCCTACCGGCCGGCCTGAAGAGCGGCCCGGACCGCCGCCGCGAGCACACCACGGCCGCCCGGCATCACCGCGATGATCAAGGCCGCACCGATGGCACCCGCACCGCCCAGCAGCCGGAAGACGTCGCCCATCGGCATCCCCCGCAGGCTCAGCACCACCGCCGGGACGAACACCACCGCCAACACCACACTGATCACGACCGCCTGCGGCATCGTCAGACCGGGCGTCCGGTGCTGCACTCCGGGCTGCCGTCCGTCCGAGCGGGCAGGCTCCTGCCTTACTCCCATGACACGTCCTTGTCCGGGACGCCGAGCAAGGCGCCCCTGAAGTAGTCGAGGGACGGGAGGGCGCGGGACAGCGCCCTCCCGTCATCGGTGACTCCGCGCCAAGTGGCGCTCCCCCAGGGGCGATTGGCGTCGCGATCCCGGGGGTCACAAGCATGACAGAACGTGACCGGCACACGAAGCCCGGTTCCCCCACCGAGGATCCGGAAAGACTCGAATGTCCATTGATTCGTTCATCGGTGTACCTGACCCAGTGCCACTTATTGATGATTCGTCAGTAGGTGCTCTGACCTGCGTAAACGCTTCCAATCGACACCGGCCCCCGCGGCCGCCCCACACGCCGGGGGCCGGTTGACACCCGAGCAACGCCCGTGCAGTGCGGCACCCGGCCCCATTCGTCCACGCGCGTCCAAGCGGAAGTTGTCTTCGTGTAGTCAAAGAGGGCACGATGGGCATCACAACGTCGGGAAACCGGCGGACCCCTGAAGTAGGTGACTCCGCAGCAGGGACAAAGAGAGCACCGCGTTGGCGCGCGAGTGCCTCACATCAGGGCCGGCCCCCACACCCGGGGACCGGCCCTGACCCCCAGCTCATCGATGCGGAGAAGGTCCACGCGGCCGTAGCGGGCGATCGACTTGGACAACTGCTTCTCGTCAGCGGCCTCGACGAGCTCGTTGACGAGCTTCGCGGCCAGGGCGTAACGGACGCGATGGCCCTCCATGGCGGCGGCGGTTCCCAGACCGATCAGCAGGTGGGACTTGCCGGTGCCGGAGTCCCCGATCAGGCAGAGGGGCTCGCCCTTCTTGACCCATTCGCAGGTGGCGAGGTTGTTGATCACGGCCGGGACGACGTTGGGGTTCGCGGCGAAGTCGAAGTCGGAGAGCCATTTCTGGCGGGGGAAGCCGACCGCGCGGATCCGTCGTTCCGAGCGTCGCCGGTCGCGGTCCTCGCACTCGGACATCAGCAGCTCCGCGAGGAACCCGCGGTAGGAGAGCTGTTCGCGTTCTTCTCGGGCGACGAGGTCGGGGAACTGAGCCCGCATCGTGGGCAGCCGCGGGATCCGGCACGCGGTGTCGATCGCCGCGTCGGCGGCGGGCTCGGTCAAGTAGTGGTTCGGGCCGGTCATGGCGCGTCCTTCCTGGACTTGTTCAGCAGCTGGTCCCAGCGTTCGAGAGCGGGCAGAGGACGCTGGTCTGTGGGGAGGCGGACGGCTCGGTGGGCGCTGAGGCTGACCACCTCGCTGGGCTCCGGTCCGGGCAGAACCGGTGCGGGCCCGCTGACGGTCACGGTGGGAGAGCGGCCGTCGGACTCGGCGGCCTTTCGAGCTTCCAGGGCCACGACGTCGGCGGTGTGGGCGCCGACTGCCAGGGCCGATCGGATGCCGGCGACCACGTCCCGGTGTTCGAGGTGCCGGTGCAGGAGAAGGACGTGGACCAGTTGTTTAGTGCCCTCGATGTCGCCGTCGGCACTCTTCGCCTCGGCCCAGAACGCTTCGTGAACCGCGGTGAACCTGCCCTCGCGGCGGGCCTGGTCGAGGGCTTCGGAGCCGGCCATCGCGCCGGGCTTGGCCAGGAGCACTTCCAGGAAGTGGTCGAGCACGACTCGCTCGGCGCCCTTGGCTGTGAGTCGGGGGTGACGGGCGATCTCGGTCCGGCCGTGGAAGACGACGAGGTCGCTGGAGCGGAGCACGACCCGGACGGTGCGGCCGATGAAGCGGGCCGGAACGGAGTAGCGGCAGACCCTCACCGCGATCATCCCGTAGCGGTCGACCCTCGGAGTGAACACGGCGCCGGTCTCGAAGCTGTCTGTCGGCTGGGGTATCAGCAGCGCGGACTCGTGGGCGAAGTCCTGCCCGATGGTGCGGATCCGCATCCCGATCCGTCGGCCTTCTTCCGCCCGCTCGAACTCCATGAAGGACGCGTTCAGCTCGTCGAGTGAGTTCACCCGCGGGACGGAAGTGAGGTAGTTGCGGCGGAAGTAGCCGACCTGGCCCTCGACCCCGCCGTTCTCATGGGCCCCGCGAAGGCCCGGCTCGCAGTAGAAAGGGGTGAAGCCGAAATGCCGTCGAAACTCCTCCAACCTGGGATGTTCCTCCCTCGACCGGCTTTTGTGGATCACGCGGGAGACAGCCGGAGAGAGGTTGTCATAGCGGATCTGACCGCCAGGAACACCGCCCAGGGTTCGAAAGGCGTGAACGTGGCCGTCCAAGAACGCTTCCTGCCCGCAGGATGTCGTGATGCGGTGGACCGCCTTGCCCGAGTAGGCGAGACGGAGGGCGAACACGAAGCACTTCGTGCGTTCACCGGCCAGATCGACCCATGCCTCGCCGAAGTCGACCTCGGCGTCCATGCCCGGACGGTTGTGGCGGATCACGAAGCCTGCCGTCGGCGCCGCGCCGGCCGCCTCGGCGATCTCCCGGCACCGCCGGGAGACCTAGTCCCACACGGTCGTGTAAGCGATGTCGGCCTCGCACTCCTGACGCAGTCGCGTCAGGATCCGCTTGACGGTGTGCCGCTGCTTCGGTGGCGCTTCCAGATCCCCCCAGTAGCCACTCGTCGATCGTCTTCTTGAACGGCTCCAACCGGGGCGACGACCGCACTGGAGTCTTCCGCGGCCTGGGCACTGGGGATGCCAGAGCCTTGCGTACCAGCCGACGGTGAACGCCGTACTTGCGGGCCAACGCCCGCATCGGCAGCCCCTCCTGCCACGAGTCACGGCGGATCCGCAGGAACAGCTCTTCCCTCGATAACTCCATCCAGCATCGCCCCCACGCGGTGGCCCTCCACCCGCCGTCCGGTGGGGCCAGATGAGACCGGAACAACCCCCGAACGCTCCCGTACGCCCCCACCCCTGGGGCCAACTCAAGCCGAAAAGTGGAGCCGAATCAGACCGTCAAAGCCACATCCTCGCCGAAGCCGTCGAAGCGCCGCGGGTGTCGGCTCGGCTGCGAGCTGACCGACCGCTCCTGGCGCAGCGCCTGCGACAACGTGGTGCTGACGGACGCGGCCCACCGACGTGGACCACTTCGTATCCGCACCTGCGACGGTCCGAAGAGGCTTTTAGGCAGCTCACACCGTCAGCGGCATACCGCTGACGGTGGACGGGGTTGATGGGGCGGCTCTCTGGCCCGTGCGTTGAGCTCCGCGATAGGGTGGCGATCTTGCTGAAATTTACTGCCTCTGGAAATGAAGTACAGGATGCACATCCTGGACAATCCCTCCGAGC
>NZ_JBIASZ010000042.1:0-9365 GCF_042891345.1 Streptomyces sp. NPDC001903 | reverse complement strand
CGGACTGGGTGAGGGCCTGTACCGATGCAGCCCCCACCCTCACGGTCCCACCGGGGCAATTCCGGCGCATCTCGAGGCAGCGCCCGTGTGCTCCACGTACACGTTTCGTGCGCTCCACGTACGCCACGCCGCCCCGACGGCGCTAGGGCCTGTTGTGAAAATGCTGGTCACAGCCATTCGTTGATGGCTGCGACCAGCACGGTCGCTTCGTAGCGGACGGCGAGTTTGTCGTACCTGGTGGCCACGGCACGGTGGCGCTTGAGGCGGTTGATCCCGCACTCGACCGCGTGCCGTTGCTTGTAGTCCTCCCGGTCGAACACCGGCGGCCGCCCGCCGCGTGAACCACGGACCAGCCGGTTGCGGACCCGGTCCGCGGGCACGGGGATCGTGGTCTTGATTCCACGTCTGCGCAGGTAGGAGCGGTTGGCGCGGGAGTCGTAGGCCTTGTCGGCCCGCACCCGGTCCGGACGTTTGCGCGGCCTGCCGAACCCGAGGCGGGGAACTCGGATGGCTTCCAGGACCGGCTCGAACTGCGGGGAGTCGCCCCGCTGCCCGGCGGTGATCACCACCGACAAGGGCTTCTGCCCTTGCTCGACGGCGAGGTGGATTTTGCTGGTCAGGCCGCCTCGGGACCGTCCGAGGCCGTGGTCGGCCGGCTCGACGAAGACACCGCCGGGCGGCTCCTTTTGGAGATCCCCCTTTTCGCCGCCCCGGCGGCGTGCTGGTGGGCTCGGCAGACGGTGGAGTCGACGTTGACCTCCCAGGTGATCAGGCCTTGGGCGTCGGCCTCGGCCTGGAGCCGGGTGAGGATCCGGGCCCAGGTGCCGTTCTGCTGCCAGCGCCGGAACAGGTCGTAGACCCGGTCCCACGGCCCGTACCGTTCCGGCACGTCACGCCAGGGGGCGCCGGTGCGGGTCCGCCACCGTATGCCGTCAATCAGCTGGCGTCGCGTCCACACCTGCGGCCGGCCCGGCTTGATGCCCCGCGGCAGCAAAGGCTCAAGCCGGGCCCACTGGCCGTTCGTCAGATCTCCACGTCCCACGAGACATGATCATCAACGAACAAGATCCACTTTCGCAACAGACCCTAGGCCGTTGGCTATGACACCGGAGCGAGCAGGTCACGCCCGCGGCCCTGGCCCTGGCCCTGGCCCTGGCCCTGGCCCTGGACGGGAATGTCAGCTGTTGTGGCGTTCCCATGCTTCGCGGACTTCGGAGGGGATTCGCCCTCGGGGAGGGATGTTGTAGCCGTTGGCCCGGCCCCATGCGCGGATGGCGGCTGTGTCAACAGGGGGCTGGTCGGGGATCGGTTCGGGTTTCCACAAGTCCGGGCGTGAGGGAGTGAAGGACGGGCCGCTGGCGAGGAGGTCGCGGGGGAACTGGGGGACCTGGGTCTGCCCGCTGAGTACGGAGGTGAGGAAGTCGACGAGGGTGCCGTCGAAGGTGAACCATTGCGGGCCGCGGGCTTCGTTGACCGCGATCCGCCAGCGGTCGGGTTCATCGACGGGATCGGTGATCCAGAAGATGTGTTCGCCGTTGTCGGTGCCGCCGATGGTGAACAGGCGCTCTGGGTCGTACGGGACGGGGTGGGTGCCCTGGTCGAAGTCCTTGCGCAGGTATGCGCGGATACGGGCCGGCATGGGGCCGGTGAGGTTGACGAACTCGGTCGGCCCGTGGGGGTGGTAGATGTGGATGTAGCTGTTGAAGGCGCCGGGGCCGTAGTGCTCCGCGAGCTGTTTGTAGTCGGCGGGCAGAGCCATCCCGAGGGCGGATTCGACGTGCTCCCAGGCAATGTGCATGGCCGGCAGGGGAGCCGGGCAGATCCGGGTGAGGGCGCTCAGGTCGGTCACGGGTTTCCTCGGCGGCGTCGCTGCTGCTGGGCCGCGTGGTCGGGGTTGGGGAAGTCGGTATCCAGCTGGAAGCCGTTTCTGCCGTCGGCCGCCATATAGATCCGTGCGGGCACGGAGTCCGCCAGATCATCGGTGTATTCGAGGTAGACGCTGTACTGGACGGTCTGCCCTGCGATTCCTTGGGACGGGTCACCAGCGACCGCGTTGTAGATCATTTGTTCGAGATCTCGCATGTGGGGCGAGTTCGTCGGGTTCTGGGTGATGGTGAACAGGTTGTCCAGGGTGTCACCGGATCCCCCGAGCATTCTGGCCAGCATGTGCCCGCGTGCCTGATTGTGGTCGGTGCCGTGGATGAAGCCCGGCGGCTTGAGCGTGTTGTTGGCGTGGGTGCCTTCGTTGAGCATGTTGCGCGTCACGGTGGCGTGCATCTCGAAGGGGCGCCCGTGCTCGTCACGGACAAAGACTACTTTCCCGCCCCAGGTGGGGTCTGCATCGCAGCCGGCCAGACCTAGGGGGTCCCACAGGGTGAACGGGTTAGGTACGTAGGTGTAGTGATTGAGGGCGGGAGCGAGGCCGAGTGGGTCGGGGCTGATGTAGCGGCCGGTGGCCGGGTCGTAGTACCGGTTGAAGTTGTAGTGGAAACCGGTCTCGGGATCGAGGATCTGTCCCGGGTACCTCAGCGGGGTGAAGGCGCTCGCGTCGCGGTTCCACTGGGTGGCGCCCCACGCCGTGCTGCGAGCATGCCAGGCAACCGAGCCGTCGGGGGCTACCAGGGCCGAGGGTATGCCTGACAGGTCGGCGACGATTGCGAAGAAGCGGCGGTCGATCTCCCTTTGGGCGCTGTCCTTCTTCACCTCTCGCTGGGCGAGAGGAAACAGGCCGGCGTAGTCCCACACGGTCGTGGTAATGCCGTCGTCCTGTTCGGCCAGCTGGCAACCGTCCCAGGTGTAGCTGCAGGCCTCGGCGACCGAGCCGTCGGAGGTGAGGCGCTCCTTGCTCACCCGGCGGCCCAGTGCGTCGTAGGCGTAGCGCCAGTGGTGCCCTTGCGGGGTGTGGACGTGGGTGAGCCGGTCCTCTGCGTTCCAGGTGAACCGCCACCTGAGGGGCTTGCCGCTCAAGGTGGTGATCGTGCGCTCGGTCAGGCGGCCTTGTGCGTCGTACGTGTACCGCGTCCGGCCGGCGCAGACCAGGCGGGTGCCCGAATATTCGCGCTCGCCGGCCTCGTCCTGGCCGGGAGCGCGTTCAGGCAGCCGGGTCCGGGTCTGATCACCGGCGGTGTCGTACGCGTACTGCTCGGTCCATCCCCGGCTACGGACCTCGGTGATACGCCCGGCCGGATCGAGGGTGTAGCTGCGGCGCCCTAGCCGGGAGTCGTCGATGCTGGTGGGTGACCCGTCTGCCTGATAGGTGAAGGAGCGCTCCAGCACGTCTGCCTCGAGCGCGGTCAGAGACTGGTGAGTGAGCCGCCCGACCGGGTCCCAGTCCTGGCGCAGGGTGAAGCCTCCGTCGAGGGTGCGCCCGGTTTCACGTCCCATGGGGTCGCGGTCGAATCGGAAACTGTGCTCCCCGGTGGTGTACAGCGCCAGGCCGCCTTCGTCGTACTGGAGAAGGCTGACGGCATCTGAGGGGGTGCGGCGCTCGGTGCGGCGGCCCTGCGCGTCGTAGCCGAAGCGCATGACGCGCCCGTTGACGCTTTCACTCAAGAGGCGTCCGGCGCGGTCGTGCTCGAGGGCGATGTCGGCATGCGGGTTGGTGATCCGCTGGCAATGTCCTGCCGGCCCGTAGGAGAAGAGGGAGGCGGCACCGTCGTCGTGGACAAGGCGGATGACCCGACCGAGGGCGTCCCGTTCAAAGGCGATGCTCTGTCCGACCGCGTTGATGCGGCGGGTGAGCTGGCCTGCGGCATCGTGCTCGTAAGTCAGAGTGCGGCCGTCGAAGTCCGTCTCTGTGACGAGTCGGCCGGCGGCATCGTAGGCGTACGTCCACGTGAGACCACGGGGGTTGGTGACCTGTGAGAGTCGCAGCTCCGTGTCGTAACTGAAGCGGTACGTGCCGTCGTCTCTTGAGGTGGCGCTGGAGGTACGGTCGAAGTCGGTAACCGCGTAGGCCGTCGTGCGGCCCATACGGTCGGTGTGGGCAAGGAGGTTTCCTTCACCGTCCCATTGCCACTCTTCCCGGTCGCCATCGGGGAAGGAGCGCCAGGAGAGCTTGCCCTCGACAGTCCACCCCTGGGTGAGGGTTCCGCCCAGTGCGTCAACGACACTGGTAATACGGCCGAAGGCATCCCGGACACACACCGCCCTTGTTCCGTCCGGGGCGATGACTTCCAGGGGCAGGCCGGCGCCGTCGCTGATGATGTGCGTGGCCAGTCCGGTGGGAGAGACGATCCTGCTCACCGATCCGATGGCGTTGCGGGAGTACGTCGTGTACGCCCCCTCCGGGTCGATGACCCGCAAGCTGCCGTCTTCGCCGTGCAGGTATTGGTAGCGTGCTCCTCCGCGCTCGATGATTTCGACAAGCCGGTGGTCCCCGTCGTAGGAGGCAGTCGTGCGGGTCCCGTCTGCAGCGGTCATCGCGACCACGTCACCTGCGTCGTTGCGTTCCAGTCTGGTCGTGTGACCCAGAGGATCAGTGGCAGCCAGCAGCCTGTCCGCGGCGTCGAACTCGAGGTAGGCGGTCGCGCCCAATGGGGTGGTCTCGGCGACGACCTGGAGGGCTTCGTTGATGTGGAACACCTCGGTAGAACCGACCGAGTTGGTGTACCGGGTCACACGGTGTCCGGTTTCGGGGTGTGTCTCACCGTACGTGAACGACGACGACAGGAAGCCCTGAGGCCCGACAGTCTCGATGACGCGGCCGGCCTCGTCGTACACGTACCGGAAGGTGGAGCTGTTCCGGTCCGTCCACGAGGTGATGCGGTCCTGCGCGTCGTAGGTCAGGCCCAGGGGCAGTCCGGAGTCGTTGAAGATGGCGTCCAGGTTTCCGCGTGGATCGTAGCCGAAGCGGCGGACCTCGACGGGTCCTTCGGGCGAGCGAACGCTGAGCGAGTCGATCCGGTGGTTGTCCGTGGTGACCAGCACGCTGTAGCCGCCGCTGTGCGTGATGGTGCTGGGGGCGCCGTCGCTCCTGCGGGAGATGGTGATGGCATTGCCGTGGCGGTCTTCCACCGAGGTGAGCCAGGAGGCGGGGGAGGCGCGGTACGGGCTTCCGGTGAAGGACCGGATGATGCCGGTGTGTGCGTCACTGACGGTGTAGACCGTCTCGTCTTCGTACTGCCCCTCGCAGCTCAGGGGCAAGCCCGGACCTTCGATGGGATGGACGGGCCCGTCACCTGGCCGGGGAAGGCGCGGATAGATGAGGAGGGAGCCGTCTTCTCGGGCCCATACCGCGCCATTGCCGACGGGGTCGGGTTCGATGCGCTCGTCGAGGGTGGATGCCCAGCTGCGTCCGAACCACTGCCCGAACCGGTAGCTGGAGAGATGAGTGCGGGTAAGTACGAGCGGCAGCACGCCGGGCAGTGCGAGATCCGTGTGCTGCAGAGTCATCTCGCCTGTGGCGACGTCGACCGGGTCGTTCTTGCAGGTCTTCTTCGTGAGAGGGATCGCATTGCGGCGCGGCTCGTTTTTGGCGTCCCGCAGGGAGTCGGGCTTGGTCCTGGTGGAGTCCTCACCCTTGCGGGGACTACCGGAAGCCTTGCCGCCTCCGTTGCCGTCCGCGCCGCGACCGGCCTTGCGCTGCCGGTTGAAGCCGTCGTGGATGTCCTGGTCGGTCTTCTTGTGGTCGGTGGATATCTGCCGGACTGCCTTGGGCAGCGTGGTCCCGACGTGGTCGCCCATGGCCTTGGTCGCCTTGGCGAGGGCTGCCATCGCCTTGTCGGCAACCGGGTCGATGGCCCGGGCGATGGAGTCGCGACCCCGGGTTCGGCCATGGTGATGCTTGGCCTTGGTGAGCTTCGAGGTCGTCTTGCCGTGGATACCGGTGCTGACCGAGTTCAGTTTGGTACTCGCACGGGTGTGTTCCGCGTGCTCGATGTGAAGGTCGGCCAAGCCACTTCCGCCAGTACCAGCGCCATCGCTGCTGCCGCCAGCGGAGGCGAGATGCAGAGCCTCTTTGCCGGACTGGACGCCGCCACTGAAGCCGTCCTTGCCCGCCTTGCCGGTCTGGCCGAGATCCACGCCGTCTTGGAAGCCGAGAGCCATCGATCCAAGCTGCACGACGAGGTCCGCAGCCATGCCCTCCAGCGCGGCGACGGCCGGCTCGGTCAGCGCGGAGACGATATATCCGACGGCCTCTTCGACACATTCCTTGATCAGACGCTTGATCACCTCCTGCGTGGCGCGCATCGCGGCAGCGCCAAACAGCGATGAAAGGCCTGCGGTCACCGGGATGAGGGAGAGCGCGATACCAGCCTCGGCGGCCAGGTAGCCAAGCTGAATCTCCGCAGCGACCTTCATGCCGTAGACCGCATCGGCAGCGAGGTCCATCGCGCCGGCGATGGTGCGCGCTGCGCCGGCGAGGTCCTTGAAATGCTTGCCCTTGACCTTGTTCCAGTGGGCGTTGAGGGCCTCAATGGACTCGCCCTTGCTGGCCGAAAGTAGGCGTTCGATGTGGTTGTTGGCCAGTTGCCCGTCGTCCAAAAGATCGTCGGCGAACTCACGGAGTGCGTCGGCCATGTGCCGGTAGTCGTCCTCGTCGATGTTCGGCCAAGCGACACCGATGACGTCCAGCAGCGTGTCCGCCCAGTCGGGCACCGTATAACCCACGACCGCTGATCCCCCCATAGACATGATCAAATCTGCCGTAAGTACTACCATGTGATCAGCGGGGAAGTGTAGTTGGCAACCTCAACCCCGCCGCCCCACGCCGCCTCCGGTTCAGGGGTCCCCCTCGTAGCCGCTCGCGGTCACTCCAGCCGATCAGGGAGCCAAACTCGACTGCAGACGGTCCACCCGCGCGGCTGGCGCCCCTTCCTCGCGGCCGCCGTTCAGACCAGCGCGGAAAGCACCTTGCATACCGCCCCGTAGGAGTCCTCGACGCCGGCCTCGTTGCCCAGCCGGTGAGGCTCCAGACTCAGCGCGCCGCGTCGGCCTTCAGGCCGTCATGGCAAGGATCCGGGTCCCGCGGAGTGGTATCGGGAGACCGAGAACCCGTCGCTGTTCTTGCAGATCGCGGCTATTCGTCCCGCGCCATTCGCGGACATCTGCGCTGGTGCGGCATCAAGGCGGTCATTCCCCAGCCCGCTGACCAGGTCGGTCACCACCTGAAGCGGGTCCGTGCCGGAGGCCGGCCGCCCCGTTTCGGCGGTGAGACCTACAAGCAGCGGAACGACGTTGAACGATGCATCAACCGGCTCAAGCAGTGGCGAGGTCTGGCATGCGAACGGACAAGCTCGCCATGGCCTACCGAGTCGCCCTCCACCTCGCCGCCATCCTGATCTGGATCCGGTGATAGCCTGCTGGGCCCTGTCCACTTGCTTACGGAACTCAGCAGTTGCGTGGTGGTTCACTTGCGGGACAGCTCGCGGACGGTCGGGGAGGGTATGTGGAAGAGCCAGGACTCCGAGTGCTGCTGACGGAAGCAGGAGACCGGAAAATGGAGGCAATCCGTGCGATACGGACGGTCACCGGCCTCAGCCTGTGGAACAGCAAGATTCTGCTCGCCACCGCACCCGTAGAGATCGAGGCAGCCGGCTGGTTCGAAGCCGCTGTCGAGGCGGCTCGGGCGCTTGAAGACGCAGGCGCCCGCACCAGGCTGCTCTGCGATTGCTGCGGCCGCCCCGTTAGATGGGGAGCCTTCCCCCTCACCTCGGCGCAGTGCACAGAACCACGGCCCCTCGAGATCTGCTGGGCGAATAGTCTGCCCACAGCGATCTGAAATCGGTCAGGTCGACCGACGGGGTTCAGAGTGGCTCAGTCGAGACGAGCGTCGAGCTCAGGCCGATGCGGTGCGCGCGCGAATGCGGTGCGCGGTCCGTAATCCCTGTTGGGCGGCGGTTGCCACGAGGCCGCCGAGGGTGGTTTTGGCGAGGTCGTGGGCGGCGAGGCGTTTCAGTGCTGGCAGGGCCCGATCGTCGGCGGTGGAGCCGAGAGCGCGGCAGGCCAGTGCTCGGAGGTCCGGGTCGGGATCGGTGGTGAGGGCGGTCATGTAAACCCGAGGTCGATAGGCACCCCACGACCCCGCGCGAAGGCGCCTCAAAGGTTGGCTGAAGAGCAACGCATCTTCCGGCCAATAGCACCTGCGGATCGGCTGGCCGGCCACCACAGGCCGAACGCATTTTCAGATGCAACATGCGTCCAACAGTTGCAGGCCGCTCCGCACACCACCCAGGCACACCACCCAGCGCCCCCACCAGACCTACCTGACTCTGGACACGGAAACCGGAAGCCGCTAGTCCACGGCTTGGGAGTCACAGATCCCGTCACTTGATCAATGTCGATGAGCCCGCGATTCGCTGACGGCCGGGTCGACGGTTCGGAGGTCGCCCTTGACCCAGGGGCCCCGGGCGCTCGCGACGATTGCGGGGGAGGAGAGTCCCAGCGCGGCGTTGTCCTTGCCGTCCCGCATGTGGTTGAGCCAACGCTCGTACCAGCTGAGGAAGTCCTGTGCCGAGGAGACGTTCGGGGGCCAGAAGCCGTCCGCGTTGCCAGTGACGACACGGCCGGCAAGAGGGCCGGTCACTCCTATGAGGCACAGATCGCTGCAGCCCATCTCGATGACGTGGAGGAACAGGTCACCCTGCAGCGCGTCCGACCGGCTCACATGAGTAAATCCCCGGGGCCTGCCATCCGACGGCTTCCGGTTCATTGTGAATAGCCTGCACAAATCCAGCGGAAGAAGACCGTAGAAGGGGCCGGCACCGCTGCCCCCGAGTTCGGTGAGAAACGCACGGTAGGCCGCGGGCAACACAACGCGGTGCTCCGCCTCGAAGGCGTCGGCTACTGAGGGGCTGATGCGTGGGCCGAGGCGGAACTGGTGGCGCTCCCCGCAGACGGAGTGGCTGCGTTGCGCCTGATACGGCATCTTCGCCAGCTTGGAGCGGATGCGGGGTATGCGGGAGTCCATCGGAGGATCTCTTCTCTCGTCTCCGAGACCCTACCGATCAGCCCGGCAGAAACACATCCGAGGGTCCGGAGAACGCTTCAGATCGCGGCAGGCTCCGGCACGCTGGCTGCTCCCAAGGCCGAAGGCGGGTCGGACGACGGGCAGGCGTTCCACGCCCTCATGCTGCTGATCCGTACCGGTCGGCGGATGAACGAGGTCCTGATGATGGACTTCGAGCCGCTCCTGCCCCGTGTAGAAGGTGAAGGGGCAGGACGGCCGCGAGCCGGACGGCTTCGTCGCCCGCCTCTCCTACCAGGAGACGAAGATCGAAGGCGGAGGTCCTCCGACGATCCCCGTGGACCCAGAGATCGTCGACATCGTCCGGATCCAGCAACAGTGGGCCCGTTCCTTCCTCACCACCCGGGGAACACCGGACGGCGCGAACCCGCGCTTCCACTTCCTGCAGACCCGCAAC
>NZ_JBIASZ010000041.1:0-11485 GCF_042891345.1 Streptomyces sp. NPDC001903 | reverse complement strand
TCCTCCACACCTACAACCACCACCGCTGCCACACCGCACTCGGCGGACACCCACCCATCAGCCGAATCAACAACCCTGCGGGTCAATACACCTAGACGGCTTGGACGGCCTGGACCGCCTGGACGGCCTGGACCCGCTTGCGGGCCAGGAGGAAGGCCTGGGGGAACTTCTCCCGGCCCGCCGGTCGCCGCACCAGGCGGGCCACCTCCTCCAGCCCGGCCCCGGCGAGCAGGCCGGCGATCAGCTCCGGCGGGGTCCGGTACACGTCCAGCTCGACGGGGTGCCCGTACGCGTGCTCCAGCCGGAGCTTCTCGTCGCCCGCCTTGAACGCGATCAGCAGGTGCCCGCCCGGCGCGAGCACCCGGGCGAACTCCTCGAACAGCGGCGGCAGTTCCCCCGGCGGGGTGTGCACCGTCGAGTACCAGGCCAGGACCCCGCCGAGCACCCCGTCGGCCACGTCCAGCGCCGCCATCGAGCCCACTTCGAAGCGCAGCCCCGGATACGTCCGCCGGGCCACCGCGACCATCGCCGGGGACAGGTCGACGCCGAAGGCCCGTACGCCGAGCCCGTCCAGATGGGCCGTCACCCGCCCCGGGCCGCAGCCCAGGTCCGCGACGGCCCGCGCCGCGCCGCCCGCGCCGGCGCGCACGCACTCGGCGAAGGCGGCCAGCATGGCCCGGTCCAGCGGCTTGTCGGCCGGCTCCGTACCCAGGAGCCGGGCGTAGTCGACGGCGACGGCGTCGTACGACGCCCGTACGGAGCTCAGGTCCGAAGTCCCCTTCATGCCCTCGGACACTATCCCGCCCGCCCCCGCCCCTCGGCCCCGGTGAGCGGATTGTCCAGTTCCGCCCACTGGTCGCCCGGGATCCCGGGGCTCAGCCGCATCAGCGTCAGGGCCTTGGTCGGCAGCGGCGCCGTCAGCAGGGCCTCGGTGTCCGCGGTGGCCGGGAGGCCGGCGGCCTCGGAGAGGGCCTCGCCGAAGGCCGCCGCCGAGCCCGCGGTGGCCCCGAGAGTCCCGGTCAGCAGGGAGCCGAACAGTTTGCGCCGCAGCAGGGTCACGTCGTCGGTGACGAGGCGGCCCGAGAGCGGCGGCACCGGCAGCCCGTGCCGCAGGAGCCGTTCCGGGCTGATCCGGATGTCGGCGAGGTCGCGGTAGACCAGCCGCACCGGGGCCCCCGTCGCCGACAGCACGACGAGCAGGTTCTGGCCATGGGCCTCCAGAGCCACCCCGAGGTCCAGCACCCGCAGGCACACCGAGAGCGCCAGGCGGGCGAACGCGGCCCGCCAGGCCGCCGAACGCGCGAACGCCGCCCCGCCCAGGGCAGCCACCGGTACGACCCGCTCGCCCGCCGCCGCGTCCGCGTACACCTCGGGTGGCTCGCGCAGCACCGCCGCCAGATCGGGGCTGTGCGCGGTGGCGGCGCCCAGCGTCCGGGTGATGTGCAGCTGCCCGTCGAGCCGCTCCGACAGGGCCTGCGCGAAGGCGGAGACCGCGGCGGCCGTCTCGATGGAGTACTCCGAGATGTCCCGTACGGAGGAGGTCAGCCGGGTGCTCAGGGCCGTCTTGACGTGTGCGCCGCCCGCTTCGGGGGCGAGGGTGCGCAGGGCCATCAGGGGATGCGCCGCGAAACCGGGGCGCGGCACCCCGGCCGCCCCCCGGCCCGTCTGTTTCAGGACGTGTTCGGCCTGCCACGGGTGCACCGGCAGCAGGAGCCGGCCGCCGTCGCGCAGCCCGGCCGGCCACGCGCCCGTGACCAGGCACTCCTCGGCCCGTACGGCGACCAGCCCGAGCTCGACCAGCGGCCGGTGCTCCGGCGCGTAGGCCAGCTGCTCGGCCACCGAGAATCCGGGTCGGGAGCGGCAGTTGGGGTGGTACGGATGGCCGTCGACCACCCGCTGTTCCCACTCCCGGGCGCTCTGCGCGGGCGCCTCCGGAGCGGCCGGCTGTCCCGCCCTGGACAGCGCGAGCGAGGCCGTGCTGTCGTCCAGCTCGGCTGCGAAGGCATCCCCGTGCGGCACGCCGAGGGCCGCGATGAGCCGCCCGGCCTGCCGGTACGGGACGCCGTCGAGGAACACCTCGCGGACGTACGGGTCGGTCGCGTACGGGTCCGCCGGCGGGCCCTCCAGCCGACCACCCCCGGACAGCCGGACCGTCAGCCCGCCGGGCCCGCGCTCGCGGCGCTCCACCCACGGCAGAGGCTCGAAGGCCAGCGCCCGCCACAGCCGGGTGAGCACGGCGGCCCGGGCGCCGCCGAGCGCGGAACCGTAAGCGGAACCGAGGGCGGGACGCACCTCGGCCAGTTCGGCGGACACGGCCTCTTCGGCCGGGGAGGCGGGGAGGTTCATGCTGGGGTGCAGGGCCCTGTTCCTCTCACGGGACGCTCACGGGTCTCTCACGGGTGACGTGATGATCACGTCATCATCGCGGATACTGAAGATCACGGCCGGAGGTACGCCCCGCGAACCCCGGCACTTGGGATGGACCGAATGGAATCCGTGGACCTCAACGCCGCAGCCGACGCGTACGCCGCCACCCCCCTGCTGAACTGCCTGCTGCGGGAGGCGGCCGATCCCGCGGAGGAGTCCGCCGCCGCGCCGGACGGCGCCCGGCCCGTCCACCGGCTGCGCGGCAGCGGCCGGCTCCTGCGGGTACGGGGCGGCCGCCGGCCGACGCACCCCGAGCTGCGCACGGCGGACGGCTGGCGTCCGCTCAGCCACACCGAGCTGGTCAAACTGACCGCCGACGAACTGCGCCGGTACACGGGCGTCCCGAACGACGAACTCCCGGTCGAGATCGCCGACAGCCGCGAGGCCGTCGCCGCGCTGCTGGCCGCCCGCGCGGCCACCGAGCCCCCGCAGGACCCGTACGTCCGCTCCGAGCAGTCCCTGGTCATGGGACACCCGTACCATCCCGCCCCCAAGGCGCGGGGCGGCGCGCCCGCCGCGAGCTGGCTGCCGTACGCGCCGGAGGCGTACGCGCGCCACCCGCTCGTCTTCCTCGGGCTGCGCGAGGACCAGGTGGCCGAGGAGGGCGGGCCGGACGCCGCCGACGCGATCGACGCGCTGGCCGGGCTGCTCGACGGGCCGCGCCCGCCGGCCGGGTACCGGCTGCTGCCCGCGCACCCCTGGCAGCTGGACCTGGTCGGCGGCTCGGCGCCCGTGCGCACGGCGTTCGCCGACGGGAGGCTGCTGCGCCTCGGCCCGGGCCGCCGCCCGGTCTGGCCGACGGCCTCGGTGCGCACGCTGTACGTGCCCGGTGCGGCGGACCTCTTCGTCAAGTTCAGCCTCGACGTCCGGATCACCAACGACGTGCGCCGGCTGTGGCGGCACGACCTGCTGAAACTGCGCCGCACGGACGCCGCGGTCGAGGCCGGGTTCGCCGAGCTGCGGAGCCGCGGGTCGAACGCGGTCTGGCTCGCCGACCGCGGCTACCGGACCGCGTCCTTCGCGTTCGAGGAACTCGCCGTCCTGGTCCGCGACGGACTGCACGCGCGGCTGGAGCCGGGAGCCACACCGCTCGCGTCGGCCGCGCTCGCGGAGGGATTCGCCGGCAGCCCGCTGGCCGCGGCCGGCGATCCGGCCGGCTGGTGGCGGGCGTACCTGCGCCATGTCGTGCCGCCCGTACTGGACTTGTTCGCCCGGCACGGCGTCGTGCTGGAGGCGCACCTGCAGAACACCCTCGTGGCGGTCGACGCGCAGGGCGTGCCGGTCCAGGCACTGTTCCGGGACGCGGAGGGGGTGAAGCTGATGCCGCAGACGGAGCGCGCGGCCGCCTGGCAGCGGCTGGTCTACTGCCTGGTCGTCAACCACCTCACGGAGGTGGCGGGGGCCCTCACCGAGGCGCACCCCGGCACGGCCGCCGGGGTGTGGCCGGCGGTGCGCGAGGAGCTCCTGCGCTACGACGTGGAGCACGGCCTGCCCGAGATCGCGGACCTCCTCGCGGCCCCGTCCCTCCCGGCCAAAACGAACCTGCTGCTGCGCTGGACCCGCGCCGACGGCGCGGACGCCCGCTACATCCCCCTCCCGAACCCCCTGCGCGGATAGCGGACGGGGCGCGGGCGGCGTCGGGGCGCCGGGATTCGGCCAAGGTGGGGCGGGAACGGGGAGTACCTCTCACTCAGAGGTATAGACCAATGCTAGGTTGCGTACCGCGCAGTCCTTGACCACCCGTCAGAGGAGAAGCCATGTCCTCCCTTACGCGGGACGGCGGCCCGGCCGCCGCCATGCCCAAGTACCAGCGGATCGCCGCAGCGCTGCGGCACGAGCTCGAGCGCGCCGCGCACGCCCCCGGAGACAGACTGCCCTCCGAACGCACCCTGGCCGCCCGGTACCAGGTCAACCGGCAGACCGTCCGGGCCGCCCTCCAGCAACTGCGGGAGGACGGCCTGATCGTCACCGGGCGGCGCGGCACCCGGTCGGCGGCCGTCGGCGGAGCCGGGGGTGCCGGGGGTGCCGCGGGCGCCGGGGCGGCCGGGGGCGGCTCCGCCGCGCGCCCGGCCGCCGCGCCCGACCGGAGCCGGCTGACCCTGGTCAGCGTGCCGCCCTCGCTCGCCGGGCTGCTCGGCATGCGCGGCGGGGACCTGACCCTGGTCCACCACCGCCGCGAGCGCGGCCCGTCGGGGGAGGCCCTGCGGGACGAGGTCACGTACCTCGCTCCGGACGCCGTCGCCGAGGATCCCGAACTCGCCCGCTACCGCGACCGCTCGGCGGCGGCGCCGGTCCGCGGCGAGGACCTCGGGCCCCTGCACCGGTGGCTCGAGCGGGCCGCCGAGCAGGGACGGGTCGCCGAGACCCTCACCATGACGCGGAGCAGCCGCCCGGCGGCGGCCGTCCCCGGCTGCGGCCTGACCGTACGCCGCACCCTGTACGACGACCGCGGCCGGCTGCTCGCCGTCACCGACCTCGCCTTCCCCACCTGGAACAGGCTGATCTTCCACCGGGACCACGCGGTGGCCGGGTTCCGCGTGACCTGACGGCGGACGGAGGACGGCGGACCCTCAAAAGCGCAGGGCCCAGGCGTCGATGTAGCCGGTGTAGCCCGCGAACGCGTCGTACACCCGCAGCTTCCAGACGCCGTTGGCGGTCTCCGACGAGGCGTCGATCGCGAACACCCCGCGCAGGTCGGCGTTGCCCCAGCCGGTGTAGCTGTCCTTGACCGGGTACACCGTGCCGTCCGGCGCGACCACGTCGACCTGAAGCGTGCCGGAGTCCGGGTGCTTGATGTCGAGCTCCACGTCCAGTTGCGCGGGCGCGTGCCCGGTGATCCCGCCGACCGTGACCGGGGATTCGACCGGCTCCAGGTCCTCGACCGGGAAGTCGGAGGTGTTCGCGAAGCGCGGCCCGGGCACCCGGTTCGGCTGGTTCCCCACGTACAGGAGCCGGTCGGGCGAGCCCGGTCCGGCGTCGACCACCGATCCGGTCGTGGCCGCCGCCGTCAGGGCGGCGGCCACCTGGGCGGGCGTGGCCGTACGGTGGTCGGCGAGGTAGAGCGCGGCCGCATCCGCCACGTGCGGGGAGGCCATCGAGGTGCCGGACATGGTGGTGCTCCAGTCGTCGCCCCAGAAGACCGCCGAGGTGATCGAGTCGCCCGGGGCGAACAGGTCCACCAGCGGGCCGTGGTTGGAGTACGAGGCGCGCGCGTCGCGGTCGTCGGTCGCCCCGACGGTGAGCGCCGCGGGCACCCGGGCGGGGGAGTGGGTGGAGGCGTCCGCGCCCTGGTTGCCCGCGGCCACCGCGTACGTGATGCCGGAGGCGATGGAGCCCCGCACCGCGGCGTCCAGTACGTCGTCGGGGTCGCCGCCCAGGCTCATGTTGGCCACGGCGGGCTTCACGGCGTTGCGGGTGACCCAGTCGATCCCGGCGACCACCTGCTCCGTGGTGCCCTCGCCCGACCAGTCGAGCACCCGCACCGATACGACCTTCGCCTTCTTCGCGACGCCGAAGGTCGTGCCCGCGAGGGTCCCGGCGACGTGCGTGCCGTGCCCGTGCAGGTCGTCGGCCTCGTAGTCCTCGTCGATGGCGTCGTACCCGTACGAGGCGCGCCCGCCGAAGTCCTGGTGGCTGATGTTGACGCCGGTGTCGATGACGTACGCGGTCACCCCCTGCCCGGCCGAATCCGGGTACGTGTAGCTCCCGTCGAGCGGGAGCCTGCGCCGGTCGATCCGGTCGACGCCCCAGGAGGGCGGGTCGGGCTGCGCGGCATCGAGGCGCACCGTGCGGTTCTGCGCGACCTCGGCGACGGCGGGGTCCGCGGCGAGCCGGCGGGCCTGCCGCTCCGACAGGTGGACGGAGTAGCCGTTCAGGGCGGCGTCGTAGGTCCGGCGGATCGTGCCGCCGTGGCGTGTGACCACGGACCGGCCCATCGTCGTACGGGCGCCCGCGCGGGCCGGGTTCAACAGGACGAGGTAGCTGCCGGCGACGGCTCCGGGTGCTCCGGCGTACCGGACGGCCCCCTCGGGCGGGCTCGCGGCCGAGGCCCCGGTGTCCGCGCCGAGGGCGAGCGCCGCCGCGAGGGCGAGGACGGCCCCGCACCGCCGCAGCCCGAACTGCCGTGATCCGTGCAATCCATGTGAGTCGTGTGACCTGTGTAACTCGGGCGACCTGTGCAATTGGTGTGATGAACGCCATGTCTTGAGCATTCGGGTCGAACCCCCCCCTTGAGTCGTCCGCTCAGACTGGGGCGCCGTGAGGCCCCCGCACAAGGCTGTGCGCACAGGAGGAACCGGACCCGCCGGTCGCGCGCGTGCGCGCGTGTAAGCGGACGGCCGCATTTCCGGCAATTCTTGACGTACAAGCTGAAAGAGACCACCATCTACGGCAGTCAAGGTCCCGCGCCGCAAGCCGACAAGCCCAAGGAGCGAACCCCATGCCCGCCTTTGCCCCGTCCTCCACTTCCGAAACCGCGTCAGTCGTCCCCCGTCCGCGCCGCGGCATCCAGGCCGCCCGGATAGCGGACCTGCCGCGGATCGAGGAACCCAGGGAGGTGGCTCCCGCAGATGCGAGGGAGCTGTCACGGGTGTTCTTCCGGCGGCTTCGCGAACTGCCCGAGGGCACGCCGGAACACCAGTACGTCCGGAACGCTCTCATAGAGATGAACGCCTCACTCGTCCAGTACGCCGTCCGCCGTTTCCGCGGCCGGGGTGACGGAGGCGACATCGAGGACATCGTCCAGGTCGGCACCATCGGCCTGATCAAGGCGATCGACCGGTTCGAGCCGGCCCGCGAGAACGAATTCGCCACCCTCGCCATGCCGTACATCACGGGCGAGATCAAACGGCACTTCCGCGACACCTCCTGGGCCGTGCGCGTCCCGCGCCGGCTCCAGGAGCTGCGCCTCGACATCGCCAAGGCCAAGGAGCAGCTGACCGCCACCCTCGACCGCTCGCCCACCGTCGCGGACCTCGCCGACCACCTCGGCCTCGCGGAGGAGGACGTCATAGAGGGTCTCGTCGCCGCCAACGGCCACACCACCGGCTCCCTCGACGCCCCGCACTCCGCGGAGCACGGCGACGGCTCGGCCGACGGCCACACCCTCGCCGACGTCATGGGCGAGGAGGAACCGGCCCTGGAGCGGGTCGAGGACATCCAGACCCTCGCGCCGCTGCTCGAACAGCTCTCGGAGCGCGAGCGCCGGATGCTGCGCATGCGCTTCGGCGAGGAGCTCACCCAGGCCCAGATCGGCGCGGCGCTCGGCATCTCCCAGATGCAGGTCTCGCGCCTGCTGACGCGCATCCTGGCCCACCTGCGCGCCTCCATGCTGGAGGACCCGGACCCCGAGGCGCAGGCGGTCCGGCACCAGGCCTGACCCGGACCGTCCGGCGTGAGGTGGATCACCTCGGCGTTTACCCCGGAGGAGCCTGGGCACCCGCGGATCCGGAGCGAACCCTTCCGCCGGCCGTCACGCGGCCGGCCCGGGTGCGGGCGGATCCCGTGCCGCTCCACGGCCCGCGCCCGGCCCCAGTGGCCGGGCGCAGGCCGTTCCCGGTACGACCCGCGAGGTGTATGTGTCCACGCTCCAGGCCGAGCACGTCTACAAGGTGTTCGGAAGACGACCCGGCGACGCCGCGGCCGCGGTCCGCGCGCTCCGATCCGGCGCAGGCCGCGACGAGCTGCGCGCCGACGGCACGACGGCTGCCGTGATCGACGCCTCATTCCGCGTCGAGCCCGGCGAGATATTCGTCGTCATGGGTCTGTCGGGGTCCGGCAAGTCCACGCTGCTGCGCATGCTGAACGGACTGCTCGAGCCCACCGAGGGGCGCATCCTCTTCGACGGCCAGGACCTCACGTCCCTCTCCCGGCGTGAGCTGCGCCACGTCCGCTCCACCAAGATCAGCATGGTCTTCCAGCACTTCGCGCTCTTCCCGCACCGCAGCGTCCTCGAGAACGCCGCCTACGGGCTGGAGGTGCAGGGCGTCGCCCGCGACGAGCGCCTGCGCCGGGCCGCCGAGTCGCTGGAGCTGTGCGGGCTCGCCGGCTGGGAGGCCTCCTGGCCCGACGAGCTGTCCGGCGGCATGCAGCAGCGCGTGGGCCTCGCCCGGGCCCTGGCCACCGACGCCGACCTGCTCCTGATGGACGAGTCCTTCAGCGCGCTGGACCCGCTGATCCGCCGCGACATGCAGGACCAGCTGCTGGAGCTCCAGCAGCGGCTCAAGAAGACCATCGTGTTCATCACGCACGACCTCAACGAGGCCATGCGCCTGGGCGACGGCATCGCCGTCATGCGCGACGGCCGCATCGTCCAGCAGGGCACCGCCGAGGACATCCTCACCCGCCCCGCCGACGACTACGTCGCCTCCTTCATCCAGGACGTCGACCGCTCGCGCGTGCTCACGGCCGACGCCGTGATGACCGCCCCCGCCGCCGGAAGCTGCGCCTGCGGCTGCCCCAGCGTCACCGCCGACACCCCCATCGCCGACCTCTGCGCGGTCAGCGCCCGCGTCCCGCACGCCGTCGCCGTCACCGACGGCGCCGGGGTCGTCGTGGGCTCCGTACCGCAGGACCGGCTCGTCGCCTTCATCGGCGACGAGCAGCGCGATCCCGTGCGCTGCGCGGAGGTGGCCGCCTGATGCCCCGCCTGCACCTCGGCTCCTGGGTCGACAGCGGAGTCGACTTCCTCCAGCGCCACCTGTCCTGGCTGTTCGACGCCATCAGCGCACTCGTCACCGGCCTGTACGACGCGATCCACGCGGTGCTCGACGCGCCCGCCCCGCTGCTGTTCGCCGGCATCCTCGCCGTAGCGGCCTGGTGGCTGCGCGGGCTGCTCGCCGCGCTCCTCGCCTTCGCGGGCTTCGCGCTCGTCGACTCCGTCGGCCTGTGGGGCGACGCGATGTCCACGCTCTCCCTGGTCCTCGTCGCGACCCTCGTCACCCTGGTGTTCGCGGTCCCGCTCGGGATCTGGGCCTCCCGCTCCGACCGGGTCAGCGCCGCCCTGCGGCCCGTCCTGGACTTCATGCAGACCATGCCGGCCATGGTCTACCTGATCCCCGGCATCATCTTCTTCGGCGTGGGCGTGGTCCCGGGCATCATCGCGACCATCATCTTCTCGCTGCCGCCCGGGGTACGGATGACCGAGCTCGGCATCCGCCAGGTCGACGCGGAACTCGTCGAGGCCGCCGACGCCTTCGGCACCACCCCGCGCGACACCCTCGTACGCGTGCAGCTGCCGCTGGCCCTGCCCACCATCATGGCGGGCATCAACCAGGTCATCATGCTGGGCCTGTCCATGGTCGTCATCGCCGGCATGGTCGGCGGCGGCGGGCTCGGCGGCGCCGTCTACCGGGCCATCGGCAACGTCGACATCGGCCTCGGCTTCGAGGCGGGCATCTCCATCGTCATCCTCGCCATGTACCTGGACCGGATGACCGGGGCACTGGGCCGCCAGGTCTCCCCGCTCGGCCGGCGCACCCTCGCCAAGGCGCGGGCCGCCACGAGCGGCGCCGCCAAACTGTGGAACCACCGCCCCCAGCCCGCCTACGCCGTCACCGGCGCCGTGGTCCTCGCCCTCGTCGCGGGCGGTCTGAACACCTTCGGCGGCTCCGGACAGCCGGCCGCCGCGGGGGCCGGCGCCGACGCCGTCGGCAAGGGCCGCAAGATCAGCATCGGCTACATCCCCTGGGACGAGGGCATCGCCTCGACCTACCTGTGGAAGGAGCTCCTGGAGCGCCGCGGATTCCAGGTGGAGGCGAAGCAGCTGGAGCTCGGCGCCCTGTTCACCGGTCTCGCGGGCGGCCAGGTCGACTTCCAGACCGACGCCTGGCTGCCGGTCACGCAGGCCCAGTACTGGGAGAAGTACGGGAACAAGCTGGACGACCTGGGCTCCTGGTACGGGCCCACCTCCATCGAGCTGACCGTCCCCTCCTACATGAAGGACGTCACCTCCCTCGCCGACCTCAAGGGGAAGGGCGACCGGTTCAAGGGCCGGATCATCGGCATCGAGCCCAGCGCGGGCGCGATGGGGATCCTCAAGGGCAAACTGCTCAAGGAGTACGGCCTCGACGGCGAGTACCAGGTCGTCGACGGATCGACGCCCGGCATGCTCGCCGAGCTGAAGCGGGCCTACGAGAAGCAGGAGCCGGTGGCGGTCGTGCTCTGGTCGCCGCACTGGGCGTACGCCTCGTACGACCTGAAGAAGCTCGAGGACCCCAAGGGGGCCTGGGGCAAGGGCGACGGCATCCACACCCTGGCCCGCAAGGGCTTCGCGCAGGACGAGCCGGAAGTGGCCTCCTGGCTGCGCTCGTTCAAGCTGACCGAGGCCCAGCTGACCGGCCTGGAGGCGAAGATCCAGGAGGCGGGCAAGGGCAAGGAGCAGCAGGCGGTGCGCACCTGGCTGCAGGAGCACCCGGAGGTCGCGAAGGCCGCCTGACCGCACCGCGGGGCGAAGGCGCCGGCGGCCCGGTGGAGGAGCACGCTCCACCGGCCCGCCGGCGCCTTCGTCGGTGTCCGCGCCGCGGGCGACCGGCGGGTCCCCACCGGGAACGCACCGCTGACCAGCCGAGATCCTGGACGATCCGGCCCGTGCCCCGGAGGGGCGGGCCATGGCACAGTGCCTGGAACAGCACCGCCGGACCAGGGAGCCCCCATGCGCGATCCGCACACCGTGCCCCGGCTCGTGGCCGCCCCCGAGGCACCGGCGGAGCGGGGCCCGCTGCCGTGCTGCCCCGTGTGCGGGAGCGCACCGGAGCGGATCTCGTGGCGACAGTGCCCGGGCCGGCCGGTGCTGGTGGTCTTCGACCCCTGCGGCCACCGCCACACCTCGCGGGCCGCGCCGGTCCTGGCCGTCACCGCCCCGCCCGCACCGGCCGGGACGCCCGTGGCGCCCTAGGGGGTGTCGTCAAAGTCCCGCCTGCCCCGCGGCGCCCGGCACGCGCTCTCGGCGCACCGGGCGAAAACCTGAGTACGTCCAGTACACGGGCTTCCGCCCGGCACACCGAGAGCACGCACCGGACGCCGCGGGAGCGCCCTTCGGGCGCACGGCGCTACTTTGCGG
>NZ_JBIASZ010000040.1:0-12055 GCF_042891345.1 Streptomyces sp. NPDC001903 | reverse complement strand
GTCCCCGTCGGCAACGAGAAGAGCGTCCGAGTGGACTGGGAAGACACCGCCAACAACGAGACCGGTTACGAAGTCCGCAACACCACCCTCAACCAAAACTTCGGCGTCGACGCCAACACCAAGACCTTCACGGCCCCCCACCTCGACCCGAAGGTCCGGTACTGCTTCCAGGTCCGGGCCGTCGGCGCCCAAGGCCCCTCTGGCTGGACGCCGGTGGGCGAGAAGGTGGAGTGCGCCTGAGCCGGTCGGCGCAGCACCGCCTGACACGCCGTCTGCCGGGTGTTCCCTGAGCGTGAGCAATCCGCATCAGACGTCGGCTACCCCCACGGGCCGGCCGGCGTGGGCCTCCTGGATAGCTCTCGGAGGGTTTCGCGGACGGCGGCAGGCGGGTCTGCACGGTCAACGGTGGATCTTCGGGTAGGAACCGCCACCTGCTGACAGACGTGATCGTCTCGGCCGAGGCCGTGGAAGAGGTGCAGCCGTCCGGGCTGGCGCCGGATGTTCTGGATGACCAGCTGATCAGTCGGCTGGTGGACGGGGCCAAGGCCGACGGGATCAAGCTGACCGGCGCGGGTGGTCTGCTGCAGCAGCTCACGAAGAGGATCCTCGAGTCGGCTCTGGAAAGCGAGATCACCGACCAGCACGGGCATGAGAAGCATGAGAAGGCCGACTCGGGCAACACCCGCAACCGGACCCGGTCCAAGACCGTGGTGACCGAGGTCGGCCCGGTCGTGCTCGAGGTCCCGCGGGATGGGGAGGGCTCGTTCGAGCCGCAGATCGTCAAGAAGCGGCAGAGCCGGCTGACCGGCATCGACGAGATGGTGCTCTCGCTGTCCGCCCGCGGCCTGACCCACGGCGAGATCTCCGCCCACCTCGCGGAGGTCTACGGCGCCGAAGTGTCCAAGGCGGCCATCTCCACGATCACGGACAAGGTCGTCGACGGCATGAACGAAGGGCAGAACCGGCCCCTCGACTCGGTCTATCCGGTTTCGTTCATCGACTATGTCCACGCGAAGCTGAGGGACGGGCAGGTCGCGAACAGGCCGCTCTACGTGGTCTTGGCGGTCACCGTCGACGGCACCCGCGAGATCCCGGGACTCTGGGCCCCGCGACGGAGGCAAAGGCACCAAGTACTGGCTCCAGGTCCTCACCGAGATCGAAAACTGCGGCACGGAGACGTCGGCACGGTCGTCTGCGACGGCCTGAAAGGACTGCCCGACGCGATCGGAGCGATCTGGCCGCAGGGGTCACGCAGACGTGTGTCGTTCACCTGCTGCGGGCCTCGTTCCGATACGCGGCCCGGCAGGACTGGGACAAGATCTCGAAGGCCCTCAAGCCCGTCCACACCGCGTCGACCGAGGACGCCGCGACGGAACGGTTCCTGGAATTCCAGGAAGAATGGGGCCAGAAGTACCCGGCGATCGTACAGCCGGGGCGCTACGCGTCAAACCGATGCCACACGAGTCGGCCGCCTCCTACCTCCACCGCCTCGGCCAGCCATACCGCGTGGAGTCACACCAGCTCTGCGAAGGCATCGGCATCGCCGTCCACGGCCACCCCAGCAGCACGCCGGGAGCAACCGAGATCAACCCCTCCCCCGCAGCACTGCATCACCTCACGGTGTTCACCCACATCCCGACCTGCAGCTCGCCCTCGGCAAGGGCGTCCCTGAGTCCGGAAGTCCGGATCCCGACCATCCCACCGCCCGCTGGCAGCCACGTGAAGCCGCCCGGCAGCCCACCCGCACCTGCCCCTGGTGCACCCTCCACCACACCCGCGGAACCACCAGCCAGGCATGGGGCCTACCACCCCACACACCAACGTCTGTGCCCACGCCACCACCAATGGGCCACCCCACCCGCAGACCAGGCATCCCTGGACACCCGAGGGCTGCCCGAACTCGTCCCGGCCCATCGCACCCACAAACGGCTCGCGCGCCGGTCCGACGCCACCGCCGCCTACCAATGGGCGAGCATGATCACCACCCGCTGGTACGACCACCAGCAACACCTCACCCGACGCTGGCGAGGCCGGCTGGCGCGCCTGGCCCGTACCAACCCACCACCTCCAGGCGGCACATCCTGGGCACTCACCGGACGCGACCCGGTCACTACCCCGAGACTGTCGCCCTCGCCCGACACCTCGCACACATACCCCGCGGCCAGACCGGGCCCAGCTTCCTCAACCGGATCGCGACCATCTCGGCCTGGACCGACTCGTGCTCCCACCCGACGACCTACTCACCGCCTGAATCCACACCCCCACCAAGCCGCAACGCGCCGCACGTAGCTGCCTATAGACCGGCCATTACACCTGCACAACAAACCAGGACACCCGCACACACCTGAAAACCCGGCCAACCTGCGAAAACACCAGGCCACCGCCCCGGCCCAGCGGGCGCTCCATCAGCCAGCCCCGACCACCGCAAAGGCACCCACCACACCAGAGCACCAGCCAACCAACCTGAACACCCGCAGGTCACAGAACCAGGCCACGCACTAAATCAATGACCCGTCATACTCAAAATGCGCCAGTTCTGCACCGGTGAGATTCTGGCGATACGGGACTGCACACCGATACCCGACATCTACTAGGCCTCATCATGAAACTCGGACACGTCATAGCGACTGCGGTTTTGTTGACCCCCATACCATTTGCAGGTATGACAAACCCTGCTGCCGCATCTTCCTCCCACACTGTCGTCGTCAATGGAAAGATGACCGTAACCGACTCTGGTAGCTTCCCCTTGAACAATGTACACATCGTCAATTTCGAAATGCCGACGCGGACATTCATCCTCACGCACGCCAGGCCCACTGGTCGCGTGGTTCACAGAGTCTGTGCAGCAGAGGAGACCAGGGGGCAGCTGACCATCCAAGTGGTACTTCAGCCCTCCGAAAGGGTCGACGCGCTCGCGGAGCTGAAGCTGTACGAGGAGTCGACCTGCGAGAACCTCGACCTTGACGACACCGACTGGGCCGCGACAAGCGTCAACCCTGGGCAAACACGCCAGATGAAGAGGCTGTGGGTAACCAACGCACAGGAGGTCCAGTCATGGGATAGCGCCGAAGCGACGGTGACCGTGGCCCAGGAACCCTCGCCGCCCGAGCCACCCCAACCCAAGCTGCCCCCGCTGCTTGAGGAGTGGAAGAAGCACTGCCAGACCAACAAGAACGCCTGCGGCAAGCTGTAGTCAGGCCACTTCGAACGGCCCGGGACACTGGACGCATGACCGAACGTCGTGCCCTGGGCATCGGCCCGCGCACCGCAACTCCCCCAGCACAGCCCCGCGTCCGCGCCGATGTCCAGCCGGCCGGCCTCCCCGCCTGTCCCGGTCAGGCACGCGATGACCACCGCGGCCAGGACCGCCAGGACGACGGCGACGATGAGACGGGGCACCCGGGGCGCTCTTCTGCACGCCGGTGTAGTTCAGCGCGGTCAGCGCCAACGCCGCGGCCACCGCGACCGCATGCACCTGACCAGGCCACAGGAAGGTGCCCACGGTCAGAGCCATGCCCGCGCAGGAGGCGGTCTTGCCCACCACGAACGCCCACCCGGCCAGGTAGCCCCAGAAGTCACCGAGCCGTTCGCGGCCGTAGAGGTAGGTCCCGCCCGAAACCGGGTAACGGGCGGCCAGCCGCGCCGAGGATGTCGCATTGCAGTATGCGACCACCCCCGCCAGAGCCAGCCCCAGCAGCAGACCCGACCCCGCCGCCCGGGCCGCCGGCGCGAGCGCGGCGAAGATTTCCGCCCCGATCATCGACCCGATCCCGATCAGCACCGCGTCCCCCACCCCCAGGTGCCGCTTCAACTCGTCGCCACCGGCCCGTGCCCCCACCACGTGCATCCTGTGCTCCTTCGCGGCATCCCGCCGCACATGCCCCGTATCTGTGCGTGCGGGATCCCGGCGCACCGTAGCCGAGTAAGGTGTCCAGCCGAGGGGCGGGCCCACGCCGGTGTGGATGGAGTGCTCCACACGCCTCGTGAGTCCTCGATGGCATGGCGGGCGTTGGTGGCACAGCGGGCGAAGCCGCGATCGGCCTGGCCGAGCAGGGCGGTGAGAGAGCACGTCAGCGGGCCGCAGACACGGACGCCACCGGCCCCATGGCCTTGCCGTAGACGTCCCGCCGCGCACCCAGCCAGCAGCCCCTACAGCCGCCACACCGCCCAACACCCGCACCGCCGGCCAGCCCCGCATACACCACCCTGACTTGTGATCACGCCACGCTCCTCGGTCACCCGCTGACAAGCAACCACTGCCACCACCCCACCCCTTCGCACGCAGTCACTGTCTGATCAGGCGCAGCTTGGTGCCGTCCGGGCGTGGAAGCCCGATGATCGGGGTGGCTTCGTTCCCCCCGAGCACGGAAAGCAGGAGTTCGGGGCGGCCCGGAAGGCAGGTGGTGCCCTCGCGGCGCAGCCAGACCTGGGTCGAGAACGACATCTGCGGGTACGTCGAAGTCCCAGCTGCCTTCCTCGTACACGCCCCGATCCGCAGCGTGTAGTGCCCGCCGTCACCCGGTCGCGCACGTTCGCTCATGGTCAGGGACGCCGTGTTGTGCTGAGCGGTCCAGTTCCCCTCATAGGTCACGTCACCCGTTGAGGACACGGCCGACCAGACAGCCGCCACCAGGGCAACGGCGGACACGCAACCGCAGCCCTGACAATAAGGATCGGTGCCCGCCGCGTGCAGAAGGAGGTGAAAATCGTGGCCGCGCAGGACGCAAGGAGTGCCAGGACACACCAGACAAACCAGGCCCCGTTCCCTGCTGCCGCCAGCACGATCACGAAGGCCAAAGCGAGGGCTGCCGACGCAGCGGCTCGCCAGGCGGTCTCCCAGTTGTGACGGGATGTCGCCTGGGCGGATGCCGCGGCGGCCAGGATTTCGGCAATGGGCACGACGACGTGGAGGTATTCATACTCCGGTTTCAACATGGTGAAGTCAGCCAGGGAGAAAGCGCCCAACAGGCCTGCGATCTCCACCGCGAGCAACAGCCAGAGCACCATCCCGGGCCGGCTCTTCGATATGTCCCTCACACCCACCCCGACGCAGCGGACCCTGCCGCCATCACCCACGAACAGCGGCATCTGGCACCTTCCCCAAGAAGCCCAACGGCCAGGCCGCCCGATTTCGGGAACGCCTTAGCAGCAGACGACCAACTGGTCGTCAAAGCGCGGAAAGAGCCTCCCCAGCGGTCTCTGGGTGCGTGGGAAACTCTTCGCGCCGCTGACGGTGTGCCGGGAGCCGCGAGATTACGGCCTGCCCTCCCGCAGCCGCGGTGCAGCGCCTGGTACGGGCGGCGTGGCGGGCCGGGCCAGTGCGCTGGGCCACCAGGCGCGCGGGCCGATGTCGATGACGAGGGCCGGTACCAGCAGTGAGCGCACGACGAGGGTGTCGAGCAGGACGCCGAAGGCGACGATGAAGGCGATCTGGACGAGGAAGGCCAGGGGGATCACCATCAGTGCGGCGAAGGTCGCGGCGAGGACGACGCCGGCCGATGTAATTACGCCTCCGGTGGTGATGAGCCCGCGCAGGACACCCTCGCGGGTGCCGCGGGTAAGGGCTTCCTCGCGGACACGGGACATGAGGAAGATGTTGTAGTCGACGCCAAGGGCGACGAGGAACACGAAGCCGTAGAGCGGTACGGAGGCGTCCGTGCCGGTGAAGCCCAGCAGGTGTTCGAAGACGAGGGCGGACACACCGAGCGTCGCAAGGAAATTGAGGGCGACGGTCGCGACAAGCAGGACGGGCACGAGTACGGAGCGCAGGAGTGCGATCAGGATCAGCAGGATGATGCCGAGGACGATCGGGACGATGACGGTGCGGTCGCGGGCGGAGGTCTGCTGGGTGTCGTACTGCTGGGCGGTGTACCCGCCTACCAGGGCTTCGGCGCCGGGGAGTGCGTGCACCTTGTCGCGCAGCTTCTGGATCGTCTCCTTCGCGGCGTCGCTGTCGGCTGCGGCGTCGAGCGTTGCGTCCAGACGCACCCGACCGTCTACTACGAGTGGGTCCCCGGTTCCTGGTCGGCCTGTCACAGTGGCCGGGGTGACGGTTGCAACGCCGTCCGTGGATTCGGTGGCCGCTCGCACTTCGGCTGCCTTGCCGACGTTGGTGATGATCACGGCGGGGTTGCCTGATCCGCCGGGGAAGTGGCGGGTCAGGGTCTGCTGAGCGCCGACCGAGGGTGCTTCGTTGACGAAGATCTCGTCCAGTGGCACGCCCTTGGACGACAGTGTGGACGAGAACCCTGCGAGTACCACAAGTAGGAGCGCGGTGGACACCCACACCCGCCGTGGTGCCCGGTCGATCATCGCGGCGATACGACGCCACACGCTGTGGCCTTCGGCGGTGGCGTCGGCGGGCTTGGGGGTGGCGGGCCAGTAAGCGGCCCGGCCCAGCAGCACCAGAGCGGCCGGCAGGAAGGTGAGGGTGGTGAGGACGGAGCAGGCGATGCCGATGGCACCGACCGGTCCGAGGGCCCGGTTGTTCGTGAGGTCGCTGGCCAGCAGAGCCAAGAGGCCCAGGGCCACGGTCGCCGCGCTGGCGGTGATGGCTCCGGCCGACCTGCGCACGGCGGCCCTTGCCGCGTCGACGCGGTCGCCCTGTCGGGCGAGCTCCTCACGGAACCGCGCTGCCAGGAGCAGGGCGTAGTCGGTTGCGGCACCGATGACCAGGATCGACAAGATCCCCTGGACTTGGCCGTCCACCCGTACCGCACCTCGGTCGGCCAGCGCGTAGACCACCGCGCAGGCCAGGCCGAGGGCGAACACCGCACTGATGATGATCACCAGCGGCAGCAGCACGCTGCGGTAGACCAGGAGCAGAATCAGCAGCACCGCCCCCAAGGCCACGCCGAGCAGCAGTCCGTCGATTCCGGCGAACGCATCGGACAGGTCCGCCTGGCTGGCGGCAGGACCGGCGATCTGGACCGTGGTCCCCGCTACCCGCTGAGCGGCTTGCCGCACCTCCTGCAGGACTGCCGGAATCTCTTCACCCAGGTCGGTGGACAGCGACACGATGGCCTGGAGCGCTTGGCCGTCAGCGGAAACGAGTGCTGGGGAGGGCGGGGCGGCGATGCCAGGTTTGCCGACGAGAGCGGCGACCGCTCGCGTGGCGGCCTCGCGCTGTTCGGCGCTGACAGGCTTGCCGTTTGCAGTCCAGACGATGATGGCGGGGATCGAAGGCGACGTTTCGAACGCCTTGCGGGCTTCGAGGACCTGCGTGGACTCGGCGTTGCGCGGCAGGAACGCCGCTTGGTCGTTGGTGGCGACCTCACCCAGCTTCCCCGCGTACGGTCCCAGCGTCCCGCCGATGCCGAGCCACACGATCAACAGCGCGAGCGGCACGATCCAGCGCGCCCAGTGCGGTGTCTTCTTCAAGGTCAGCTCCTTGCCCATGAGATTAAGTCATCCATAAAGAATGTCAATCATCGAGAGATTATATGCTCTGATCATGCTGACACCGAAAGCTCCTCGTCTTCACTTCCGGCCGACGCCCCCATCGGGTTGCAGTCGTTTGCCGTTTTGCTGCGCCGGATGAACACGGAGTTCAACCGCATCGCGCAGGAGTTCGCCCATGCTCAAGGGCTTCACCTCACCGACGTCCAGGCCCTCATCGCCGTGTTGGACGCGGACGACGGCGAAGAGGCCGGCCCCATGACGCCTGGCCGGCTGCGCAAGCAGATGAACCTCACCTCCGGTGCCATGACCGCATGCCTGGATCGACTGGAGAAGGCTGGCCACATCCGCCGCGTGCGGGCAGCCGACGACCGCCGGGTCGTCCACCTGCACTACGCCCAAGCGGCCAGGCAGGTCGCCCGGGACTACTTCCGCCCCCTGGCCCACGGCACTGACGCCGCGCGCAGCAACTTCACCAGCGACGAACTCCATGTGGTGGTCCGCTTCCTCGCCGAGTTGAACCGGCAGCTCGCCCTCGTAAGGCGATGAACGCCCCGGCCGCCCGAGGCGAACGAGACCGCTGAGCCCCGTACGCGCGGCCGGGGCGGCACAGAAGCCGTGGAAGATCGGCCGCGACCGCAGGCGTCGCGCTAGCGCGTGTCTCTTTGATGGGTTGGTCAGTTGATCGGATGTGTCTGTCCGATTAGTGATCACCGATGTGATGTGGGACCGGATCGAGCCGCTGATGCCGGCCGATCCGGTCCGCGGACGGCGGTGGGCCGACCACCGCCGCACCCTGGAAGCCATCGCATGGAAGTACCGCACCAACTCGCCCTGGCGGGACCTGCCCGACGAGCTCGGTCCGTTCCAGACCGCACACAAACGGCTGGTCGGATGGGCAGTCGATGGCACCTGGGAGCGAATCCTGGCAGCCGTCCCGGCCGCGGCGGATGCGTTTGACGACACCGACTGGACCGTGTCGGTCGACTCCACCGTCGTCCGGGCCCACCAGCACTCCGCCGGCGCACTCAAAAGGGGGCGGTGGGACGCCGAGAGCCAGCCGACCACGCACTCGGACGCTCCCGCGGAGGCCTGAGCACCAAGGTCCACCTGGCGGCCGACGGCCTGGCTCGTCCTCTGACCTTCACCATCACCGCAGGTCAGGCCGGTGACGCACCTGCCTTCGAGAAGGTGATGGCCCGTATCCGGGTGCCCCGAACCGGTCCTGGCCGGCCACGGACCCGGCCCGCGGCAGTCCTGGCCGACCGCGCCTACTCCTCACGTGCCATCCGGGCCCATCTGCGGCGCCGGGGAATCCGCGCGGTCATCCCGCAGCCGTCCGACCAGATCGGCCACCGCCTGCGGCGAGGCCGCCGAGGCGGCCGCCCGCCCGGCTTCGACCCCGAGGCCTACAAGCAACGCAACACCGTCGAGCGATGCATCAACCGGCTCAAACAGTGGCGCGGCCTGGCCACACGATGCGACAAACTCGCCATCGCCTACCAGGCCGCACTCCACCTCGCCGGCATCCTCATCTGGACCCGACACTGACCAAAGAGACAGAACCTAGCCGCTCGCGGGATGGGGTGCGACGACGCAGTTGGACTTCGCGGACTCCAGGGTCCCGTTGACGGCGGTGACGCAGAACTCGTAGTTCCAGGTGCCGGGGAAGAGGTACGCGATGTCACGGTGCGTGGTGTCGACGATGAACTAGTCGGCGGAGGACTGGCTTCCGTTGTTGATGTTGCGGACACAGACGCGGTATCCGGCCGCCTGCGGGGAGCCCGACCAGGTGAGTTGCACCGTGGTGGCGTCGGTTGAGGTCACCTGGAGGCCGCCAGGCGCAGGCGGGCTACCCGCCCCGATGGTGACGGAACGCCCGGCGCCCGGCAGGCCGCCGCCCGCGGCATTCCACGTCACGACGGACACGGCGTAGTGGTGGCCGGGTGTGAGGCCGTCGATGTGGACGGACTTGCCGGTGACCGAGGTGCTGTCGATGAAGGTCCCCGGGGTGTCCTTGTCGAAGGTGATCACCTGGTAGCGGTCGATGGTGTCGGTGTACGGGCCGGTGGGTGCGCCCCACACGACATCGACGCCGGTCGCGGTGGCCGTGGTGACGATGCCCACGGGTGGTGAAGCGGTTTTGGGATGCGCGGTGGCCCTGACGGTCGGCGACCAGTCCGACTTCACCCTGCCGCCGTTGTCGGTGCGGACCTGGTACTCCCACTCCATTCCCTCCTCGGTCCAGGTGGTGTCGAAGCGGTTCACCGAGACGGGGAACTCGGTCCAAACGGTCACGCCGACCAGCCGGTAGCGGACTTGGTATCCGATGGCCCCGTAGACCGCGTCCCAGGTCACCTTGATGCCGCTGTCCTCGGAAGAGGCGACGACGTTGCCCGGCACGGGTGTCGCCCGGGCGGGCATGTCCGCCGGGACGGCCGGTACGGAGGTTCCCAGGTGATAGCGGTCGTGCAGGGTCTTCTCGAAGGCGCGGGCGATCTGGTACTCGCCCAGCGCGTTCGGGTGCAGGCCGTCGTAACCGGCGGGGCATCCGTCCGGCTCGCAGGAGTATTCCCCGCGCCAATCGGCCAGCTCGACCGGGGAGCGGTCGGTCTTCCACTGCGAGACTGCGTCGCTCAGCAGCAGGTTGGGGCGGACCAAAAAATGTCAAGCTCAGGGGTTCCGTTTCGCTCCACCCCTGAACGGCCTGCTCCGCAGGCCGGGGTGACCCCGTTTCACGGGGTGTGGGCCTTCGGCCCGTCGGGGTATCCGCTTCGCTCCCACCCCGAGATCCTTCCGGCTTCGCCTCCCGGACCAGCCCGCCGCGGGCCGCTGCCAGTGAAGGCTGGCTCAGCACATGCGAAGTGCCCTTGTCTCACGATGACGTGAGACAAGGGCACTTTCTTCCTCTGCGCCAAGCGGGCACTGCGGCGTCAGCGGTGACTCTCAGTACATTCGCGTCACGTGCACACCAGGGAGGACCAATCCGACGGATTCGGGTTTCCGAGCGCCCGGACCCTGAAACATTGGATACCCCGGCCGAGTTCTGCCCATTCGTAGAAGGTCCTGTTCGGCCCCACACGGCGGGTCCTACCTGTCCCGATATTTTGGATTTGGTAGCCCATTTCGTCGGCACTCGTGTCCCCCCACTCTATGAGAATGTGGCGCAGTCCCGTTAGGCGATCTGGCGATGTCCGCGTGACGGTGACATGTGTAGGTTCCGACGGCTCTGCGAAGTCATGGGTTACGAAAAAATTCGCATACGCGTAGTCATTACTGGTTTCATGGTTTTTTGCGGTTAGACTGAACTCTTGTTTTCCACCATTGGCGATTTGTTGGGGCGTGGTAGCAACTTTGGATTCGAGATCGGTGTGGTCACATGTCACCCACTCGTACAAGGCAAGCGTTGAGGTGACGGTTACTGTTTCATCGTTCAGTTGCATCTCTATCAAGAGCTCGCCCAAGGTCTCATCATCTGCACATACCGGAATGCCCCATGAATCCCTCGGCGCACTATGCGTAAGATCAAACGGCCTACTGAAGTTTCGGGTTTTAGTTACTCCGCCCGCAAGCAATCCAGAGGCGTCATGGACTCTTAGATATCCGGTTACCCTGACACGGTGAATCGTGTTCGCTTCAGCTCGCTCTGTCATTCCAACAAACGGGATGGGAGCTATCAGAGCTGCAGCCACCAAGCAACGTCCAAGCCTCATCACAAACCTCGTTTGAATCAGAGCTGAGCTCGATCAAGAACAAAGTGGATGGACGGGCGCTAGCGCAACTTCCCTATCAGTAGAATCCCACTGCGGCGATCTCCGCGCATCTCGAAAAGTTGCAACCCCCTGGAGCGCCACACAGACGCACCCTCGCAGCATCGACAGTAGCGATTCGGTGCATACCAATGGTTGCTGCCTGCACGAGACGAATACCACTCAAGGGGCCTCCAGGTCGAGGTCCTCGGCGTCCAGAATGTAGCCGGGCTTGCCGGCCACCGTGACGGTGTAGAAGCCTTGTAGACGGCGCCCGGGTCCCGCTTCTTGGCCGGCTTCCAGTAGACGATCTGCCCGTCGTCCGGGTCCGTCGCCGTCTTGCGCACGAACCACCCCTGCACCCTCAACTCCCCGCCGTCACACAGGCCCCCGCCAGCTCGGCTACAAGGTCGTCATTGACGAAGTACGGCAACGGCTTCCCGTCCGGCATGCCGGCCAGATGGCCGTAGCCCAGCGGCCTCGCGTCCTCCCTGAGACGGACCTGGCACAGCTCGCTCACGCCAGGCCGGCCAAGAGCGAGGGCAGGAGCGGGGGCGGCGGCCACCACCGGCACCGCCGGGCTGCCCAGTAAAGCGGCCGCACCGACGACCACGGCAGCCGGGCGCGCGAGTCGCGTACTCATCATCATGCGGGGAAGTCCTTTCGTCACCCAGGAGCTGGCAACGGCCCCGGGCTCTTCACAAAACGTCTCAATCCATGCGTGGCATACCGCGGAGCGCAGGCATGGCCGCACCCGGGCACCAGGCAGGGCCTCGTGGCGAGGCCCCGTATGAACAGCGGTGGCAGGCGGGACTAGTGTCCTGAGTCGGAGATTCGTCGGCAGTAGGCGGCGACTTTGTCGAGGATCTCGTCGGCTGTCTTTGTCCAGACGAAGGGCCGGGGGTGCT
>NZ_JBIASZ010000039.1:0-12454 GCF_042891345.1 Streptomyces sp. NPDC001903 | reverse complement strand
CCCCCCCCCCCCCCCCCCCCCCCCCCCCCCCCCCCCCCCCCCCCCCCCCCCCCCCCCCCCCCCCCCCCCCCCCCCCCCCCCCCCCCCCCCCCCCCACGACAGGCCCCCCGCCGGCGCCAGCGACTGGGCGATGCGGCCCCAGGCGAACTCCGCCCACTCCCCGGAGCTGCGCCCCGAGAGGAGGAACGGCGCGTACTGCACGGAGAAGGCAACGGCCAGCAGCAGCTGGCCGATGTCCTGCGGTGCGTGCTCGCCGGACAGCAGGCCCCGGTCCTGCGCCCGTACGATCAGGCCGGTGAGGTGCTCCGTGAGCAGCTCCACCAGCCCGTACGAGGGACCGTCCGCCTCCGTGTCGTCGAGCAGCAGCCGGAACGCGGCCCGCAGCCGCACGTCCTGGTGCAGACACTGCGAGAGCTCGACCGTGAACCGGCGCAGTGCCCGCAGGGGACAGCCCTCCGGCCGGTCCCGGGCCCGCAGTTCGTCGACCTTGGCCCGGCCGTGGCTTAACAAGGCCCGCGCCAGCGCCTCCTTCGAGTCGAACCGGCCGTACAGCGCGCCCTTGGTCATCCCGATGCGGCCGGCGACGCCCTGCATCGTGGTGTGCACGTAGCCGTTGGCCGCGAACTCCTGCGCCGCCGCGTCCAGGATCCGCTCCCGGGTGCGGCGTGCTCTGTCCTGCTTCATCGTGGCCCCCCCACGCCCGCCTAGGCGGCGATCTCTTCGCGGCGGACCCCGAGCGGGCCGCCCGTCGAAGGCAGCAGCCGCCAGCGGCCGACGCGCCCGGCCCGGGCGGCCGCCAGCAGTACGGAGTCGCCGCCCACCACCACCGGATGGCCGACCGCCTCCAGCATGCCCAGGTCACTGGCGTGGTCCCCGTAGGCGAAGCAGTCGCGCGGGTCCACCCGCAGGGCGGCCATGGCGGCGGTGACCGCAGCGGCCTTGGCGGGCCCGATCATCGGCCGCAGCAGCTCGCCCGTGAACACTCCGGCCGCGGTCTGCTCCTGCTCGGTGCACAGCAGCAGGTCCACCCCGAGCTCTTCCGCGACCGGTTCGAGGCAGGCCCGCAGCGAACCGGAGACGAGGACCACGGCGTCGCCGCACCGTTGGTGACGGCGCAGCGCGTTGAGGGCGGCGATGACCACCACGGATTCGCCGCGCCGGTACTCCTCGTACCAGCGGCGGCCCGCTTCGGCGAGTTCCGCGGACGGCACGCCGCGAAAGAGCCGGTAGTAGCCCCGGTTGGCCTCCTCCCGGGGCAGGGCGAGGAGCTCCGCCAGGCTGGGATCCCGGGAGTCCCGGGGGCCGAGGTCGGGGCGGTGGATCTGCCAGTACTGCCAGAAGGCAATCATGGTCTTGGTTTGAAGAATCGTTTCGTCGACGTCGAAGAACGCCACCCGGCGCGCGCTCACCGGCCCGCCCCGGGCGTGGTGAATCCGGCGCCGGCGTAGAGGGCCGCGGCCGCCTCGAAGTCGACCGCGGCGTGCGCGGTCGCGGCCATGACGTCCCGCCACCGGCGTTGCAGCGGGCCGTCCGTGACCTGGGCCCGGCTGCCCGCGCTGCGCATCAGCCGGCCGACGGCGCCCGCGCACAGCTCCGCCGCCAGCGAGAAGTCCCGTACGTTCTCGGCGACCACGAGCGGGGTGATCTCGGCCAGGTCGGCGCGCTCGAGGGCGTGCCCCACGAGCAGCCCCGCCGCGTGGATCTCGGCGGAGGCCCGGGCCAGTACCTCCTGGGCGCCCGCCGCCGTGTGCGCGGGACGGCCGTCGAGCCGTACGCGGGCCGTGGTCAGCTCCGCCCACTCGCGCAGGGCCCGCCGGGCGGCGCCGAGGGCGGGTGCCACGAACTGGGCGGCCCCGACCAGCTGGTACGGCACTCGGTGGCAGCGTTCGCGGCCCGGCTCGTCGCGGCCGAGGTCGGCCAGGGTGAAGGTGCGGTGAGCGGGTACGAAGGCGCGCTCGACGCGGACCGTGTTGCTGCCGGTGCCGCGGAGCCCGAGGCTGTGCCAGGTGTCGTCGACCTCGAACCGGGAGCGGGGCACGGCGAAGATGCGGCCGGACCGGGCCTCGCCCGCCCCGGTCCACGCCGAGACCAGGATCCAGTGGGCGTGGTCGACGCCGCTGGCGAGGTTCCACACCCCCGTGAGGCTCCAGCCGCCCTCCACGGCCTCCGCTTCCCCCGCCGTGGGGATGACGGCCGCCGCGATGCGCACGTCGGGGGAGTGGGACCACAGGTCCCGCTGGCCCTCGTACGGGAGATGGGCGGCGAGCCTGCCGTGGGCCGCGTAGAGGGCGGCGCACCAGGCGGTGGAGGCGCAGACCTCGCCGACGGCGGCCGCCGCCTGCGCGACCTCCGCGAAGGAGCCCGCGCTGCCGTACCACTGCTTCGGTACGAAGTGGCGGGCGAATCCGGCTGCGGTGACGGCTTCCGCGACCTCGGGGGTCAGCCGCCGCTCGTGCTCGACGACGTCCGCCGAGGCCTGCGCGAGGGCGATCAGCGGCGCGGTGACGAGGCTCATCGCGCCCCTCCGGCCGCCGCGGTGCCGAGGACCCCGATGAGGGCGGCCGTCGCGAGCAGCCGGCCGCCCTGCTCGGCCGCGACCCGAACGGTGTGCCGTCCGCACTCGGGCGGTTCCGGTATCCGCTCCGCCGTGATCGTCACGGGTGCGTCCAGCTCTCCGAAGGAGAGGAACGATACGGCGCTGGACCGCAGGGCCCAGCGGAGCACACCGGTGCCGACCCCGGTGGCCCGGGCCGCGCAGAGCGCTGCGGCCTGGTTGAACGACTCGATCAGCGACATCCCTGGAATGTGGTCACAGGAGTGGTCGAAGTAGACGGGGTGGGCCGTGTCGAGGCGCAGCAGCCAGCTGTCGGGCGCACCGTCCCCGTCGTCGGCGAGCATGACGTCGCGCTCGTGAACCCGGCCGAACACCTCGGGCCTGAGCTGAGGGTCGGCGAGGACGAGGGCCTGCGCGGCCGGTGCTGCGGGGCCGGGATGCGCGGATCCGTGCGGGTGGCGAAGGCGCTCGTAGCGCTCCGGGCCGAGTGCCTGCCAGCACAGGCCGACCCGGCCCTCCACGCGCCCGTCCACGGTGAGGGTGGCGTCGAGCGTCATTCCGAACCGCTCGGAGGCGTCGGAGTCGAGCCGGCAGGTGACGTCCACGAGCACGGAGAGCGGTCCCGTACGTGCGGCGGTCCGGAGATCGGGCGGCTCGATCTCGTAGTCGAGGCTGGTCAGTACGAAGGGGTGGTGCCGCGGAACCTCGTAGTAGACGTGCGAGAGGTAGATGCCGGCCTGCCGGACGGTTTCGACCAGCAGCTGCGGATCGGCCGTACCGGCCGGGCAGGTGCCCGACCCGAACAGGACGTGGTGCTGGGGCCACTGGGCCGCGACCGTGTAACGGTGGGTGCCGGTGCGAACGGCATCCGTCAACAGCACTTCGGACACGGCTGCTTTGTGGACCAGGGTGCGAGGCACTCCTCGGTCGAAGGTCAATTCCGGCCGTGTGACGTCGGGGTACGGCGCCCCGACGGCTTGCGGACTCATGACTGCCACGTTCAGTTCCCCCTGACTGACATGCCCGACTCAAGATCAACCGGGCATTCACAGCTTTGCGTTCAGCAACTCGCATGACGCTCGAGGAAAATATACCTTCCGGAAGGTATATTGCAACGGCCGGGGTGGCCGGCCGCGGGGGGCACAATCAGCACGACGAGGTGGCACATGACGGAGGAACGACAGATGAGTGACCGGTCCGCGACGGAGCCCTGGGCGGCGAAGATCGCCCACGACGGACCGCCCATGCATCAGGAGCGGGCCCGGCAGACGCGGCAGTTGATCATGCGGGCCGCGGCACACGAGTTCGCGGCCAACGGCTTCCGCAACACCTCGCTCCAAGCCGTCGCCAAGCGGGCGGAGATCACCAAGGGAGCGATCTACCACCACTTCACCAACAAGGAGAACCTCGCCGCCTCCGTGGTCGAGGAGCACTACGCCCTCTGGCCCGCGCTCGTCTCCGAGGCAGGAGCGGCCGGACTGCCGCCGCTCGACACGGTCATCCACCTCCTGGACAAGGTCGCGGTGACCTTCCGCGACGACCCCCTCGTCCAGGCCAGCGCCCGGCTCCAGATCGAGCGCAGCACCATCGGGATCCCCCTTCCCACCCCGTTCGTCGGCTGGACCCGCCTGCTGACCGACCTGCTCCGCGGAGCCGCCGAGGCCGGCCAGCTGCGCCCCGGCTGCGCCCCCGAAGTGGCCGCCCGCGTCATCGTCGCCGCGTTCTTCGGCGTCCAGCACATCTCGGACGCACTCCACGACCGCGAGGACATCGTCGAGCGCTGGCAAGAGGTCAAGGACGTCCTCCTCCCCTCGCTCCGAGCGTGACACCCCCCGCCCCCGCGGCGACACGGCGCAGGCCGCCGCTTCCACCGCGTCGACCGGCGGACCCCCTCACCGGGATGCTCGGGGCATGCGCGCCGCCCGCCTGATCCGCATGGCCCTCCTCATCCAGTCGAACCCCGGCCTGACCGGCGCGGCCCTCGCCCGCGAGCTGGAGGTCTCCGAACGGACCGTGATCCGCGATGCCCAGGCCCTCCAGGAGGCCGGCATCCCGGTCCGGTCGGAGCGCGGCCGGGGCGGCGGCTACCACCTGGCCCCGGGCTACCGCACCCGGCTCACCACGCTCCACCCGAGCGAGGCGGAGACCCTGTTCCTGTCCGGCGTCCCGTCGGCCCTGCGGGACCTCGGGCTGGCGGACGCGGCCGGCGCCGCCCGGCTGAAGCTGACCGCCACCCTGCTGCCGTCCGTGCGCGCGGCCGCCGAATCGTCGGTGCGCCGCTTCCACCTCGACGCACCGGCCTGGTTCCGCGAACCGCCCACCCCCGAACTCCTGCCGGAGCTGGCCCGCGCGGTGTGGGCCGACCGCACCGTCGAGCTGTCCTACCTGCGGCCGGGCCCGGGCGGCGCGCCGCCCTCGGCGGTGTCCCGGACCGTGGAGCCGTACGGGCTCGTCCTCAAGGCCGGGACCTGGTACCTCGTCGCCCGCGCCCCCGACCGCGGCTGGCGCACCTACCGCGTCGACCGCGTCACCGCGCTGGACCCCGCCCCCGCCGCGCAGGAACCCTTCGCACGCGATCCGGACTTCGACCTGGCCGCGCACTGGGAGGACCGGTCGGCCGCCTTCGCCCGCGCCCTGCTGCGCGACACGATCACCGTACGGCTGACCGCCCCGGGGCTGCGCCGGCTGCCCGCCGTCGTGGACGGGGCGGCCGTGGAGGAGGCCCTGGCCTCCGCGAGCGCCCCGGACGCCGCGGGTCTGGTGACGCTCGAACTGCCCGTGGAATCACAGGAAGTGGCGTTCGACCAGCTGGCCGGACTCGGCGCGGACGTGGAGGTACTGGCCCCGGCCACCCTGCGCACCCGCTTCCGCGAGCGAGCCGCCGCCCTGGCCGCCCTCTACCGTGCTGACACCCCCTAGGGGGTGTCAGCGGTAGCCCTCGGCGGAGCCATCCCTCCCGCCGAAGACGACGTCCTCGAAGTACGCCCAGGCGTTCGGCCGGCTGCCGTCCGCGTCCCGCACCCCGTACGCCTGCGCGAGCTCCGCGCTGGAGGTGGACCTGCCGTTCCAACGGGCGGCGCGGTCGGGGTCGGCGGCCAGCGCCGCGACCGCGCGGGCCAGGTACAGCGGGGACTCGGCGATCGCGAAGGCCGGGTCCTGGGCGATGGCGTCGCGCCAGTTCTCCTCGCCCACGCCGAAGTGGGCGAGCATCTGCTCCGAGCGCAGGAACCCCGGCGTGACCGCGACCGCCGCACCCCCGTACGCCGCCAGCTCCTGGCCCAGCCCGAACGCGAGCCGGATCGGGGCGTTCTTGGCGAGGTCGTAGTACATGTTCTCGCGGTAGCGGCGGTTGGAGCGGGCGGTCCCGTCGGTGACCTCCACGTGCAGCGGCGCGTCGGAACGGATCAGCAGCGGCAGCAGCAGCGCAGCGGTGATCACGTGCGACCGTACGCCGAGCTCCAGGATCCGCAGCCCGTCGGCGAGCGGGGTCTCCCAGCTCCGCTTCCCGAACACCGAGGCGGTGATCAGGTGCTCGCCGCCCCACAGGTCGTTGACGAGGACGTCCAGCCGCCCGTGATCCCGGTCGATCCGTTCGGCGAGGGCGCGCACCTGCTCCTCGTCGAGGTGGTCGGTGGGCACCGCGATCCCGGTGCCGCCGGCCGCGGTGACCAGCTCGGCGGTCTCCTCGATGGTCTCGGTGCTCCGGCCGACCTCGCTGACCCGGGTCCGGGTGGTGCGTCCGGTGGCGTAGACGGTCGCGCCGGCCCGGCCGAGTTCGACGGCCTGGGCGCGGCCCGCACCGCGCGTGGCCCCGGCCACGAGCGCGATCCGGCCGGCGAGGGGGCGGGCGTTGTGGGTGGTGGTGTCCTGGTGGCTGTCCATGCCGTCCAGCCTTCCGGCTAAAGGTGACAGATCCCGTCACCTTTACGGATCGCGCTCCGCCATGCGGCGTTGACGGCCGCCTGGATGTGGAGCGTCGCTTCCGACAGCGGACGGGGAAGCCGCAGCGGTGCGCCGATGTGCACGTGCAGGTCCGGCCGTCGCAGCGGCGCGGTCACGGCTCCGGCGAATTGTTTGACCGGCCCGCCTGAGCACAGCCGGCGGGCACCGGCCTGGCCGATCGGTACGAGCGGCGCTCCGGTCATGGCGGCCAGTCGCGCCGGGCCGCTCCGGAAGGGCCCGGGTGCGGCTTCGCCCGCATCGGCGCGGTCGGGCAGCCGGCCTTCGCCGTAGAGCAGCACGCACCGCCCGGCCGCGAGTACGGCGGCCGCGGCATCCAGGCACTCGCCGGCGCGGGCGGTGCCGCGCCGCACCGGGATGTGCCCCTCACGGCGCAGCGCCGCTCCGAGCACCGGCACCCGCCACAGGCCGGCGGCGGCCATGACGACGGGCTCGACCCGATACCGCCGCAGCGCCGCGATCACGACGGCCGGATCGGCGAGCGAGGTGTGGTTGGCCACCAGGATGGTGCCGGCGCCGGGACCATCCGCGGTGTCGGAGGTGACGTTCAGCCTCCCGGCAACGGGGACGACCACGGCGGCGATTCGGCTGAGCATGGACGGCCTCGTTCACGTCGTTCTGCACGGACGCCCTCATCGTCGGCCGCCGCCGCGTGCCGGTCATGAGTACCGGTACTCACCCCGACGCGCTGCCGCCCCCAACCCGCCACACGTCTCCCCACGCAGGTCGTGCAGGTTGTCAGAGGTACGCAGTACGGTCCCTCCATGGCAGCCAGAATCGACCTGACGCTCGACGGCTCGGACGTGCAGACCCTCGCCGTCTTCTGGAAGACGGCGCTGGGCTACGTCGACGAGCCACCGCCTGCTCCCTTCACGACGCGCGAGGAATGGCTCGCGCAGTTCGACCTGCCGGAGGACGACTCCGTGGACGACGGAGCGTGGCTCTGTGATCCCGACGGCATCGGCCCGCGCCTGTGCATCCTCAAGGTTCCCGAGCCCAAGACGGCGAAGAACCGGCTCCACATCGACGTCCGAGTGCCGGGACACGGCAGTCCTGACGAGCGATGGGCACGGATCAAGGCGGAATCCGAGCGCCTGGTACGAGCGGGCGGAACAGTCCTGGAGCAGTTCGACGGCCATCACGTCGTGATGGCCGATCCCGAGGGCAACGAGTTCTGCGTCGCTGCAGCCTCCGCGTGACGCGATGACGGCCCCGATCATGCTCAGTACAGCTTGTTCACCGCAGTCCGCAGGGTGCTCTTCCACTGGGTCACGGGCGGCTCGCCCCAGTAGCTTTGCCACATGACCAGCGTGACCGTGTCGCCGTCGCGGCCCACACCCCACAGGTAGTTGAAGCCGGGGCGCTCAGAGGCGTTGGAGTCGAAGGTGTACATCCCCTGAATCGTGGCACCTTCTTCGACGTCGACCGTGCCGTGGTCGTAGTAGGTCGCGCTCACGCCGGGCCGCTGCGGGGCGTGAGCGCAGTCGAGGTAGTCCTGCCGGGCCTTGGCCGCGAACGCGATCGCTTCGGCCTCCGTGGCGAACACCGCGACCTTCTGCTGGGCGAACGCCGTCTCCGCGGTGGTGAAATCCCGGTTCCAGACGTTCACCACGGCCGGCTCCGCCGGCCACCCCGCCGGACAGACGTACTCGTGGCCCCAGCCCCGCGCCACCGGGACGGCGCGCCACGACTCGGTCTTCGGCATGTCGGAGATGTACAAGGTCCCCGGCCTCGGCCGCCACTGATCGGCAGCCCCCACCGGCCCCGAAGCCACTCCGAGCACCAGCACCACACCCCCCACCACGACGCCACCCCCGCGCAGCCGTGCAAGTACCCCCATGGTCTCCCCATCCCCCCCGTGCACCACGATCGCGACGCCCACCCTGGCCGGGACGGCACTCCACTCCAGAGTGGTCCGCCCGTGCCCACATGGCCGCATCTTCGATCACAATGACCGGGAATCCACCCATACTGACCGAAAACACCAACAGCAACCTTGTCACGCGACGAACGTGTCCGGGTACATCGCAGGTGGCGTGCGCTCCCCGCAGCCATATCCCGCCGGAGGGCGACCCCTCTAGACCCAGAGCTAATCCACCCCACAAAATGATACATGCAGCCTATTCAAGGTATCGGTTTCGGCTTTGGGCGGTTGGGGGATGATCAGCGCGTGGTCGGCGCGATCATGCGTCAGGCTCCTGATACGGAAGGCTCGGCATGGCTCAGGGAACTGTGAAGTGGTTCAACGCGGAGAAGGGGTTCGGGTTCATTCAGCCGGATGACGGAACCCCGGACGTCTTCGTGCACTTCTCTGCGATCGATTCCTCCGGCTACCGGTCGCTGGAGGAGAATCAGCGGGTGGAGTTCACCACCTCGCAAGGACCCAAGGGACCGCAGGCCGAGCAGGTCCGCCCCCTCTAGTAAAGCCCGTCCCTCGCCGCCAGCCTGGCCCCGCGTCAGCAGAGCCGGAAGGCTAGGAAAGCGGAGCGGGGACCTGCCCGCCAAGGGCGCGAAGCGCCCACAGGTCCCAACCAGCCGAAGGCACAGGCCGAGTCGAACGAGGCCGGCTCCGCTGAAACAAAGTGCAGGACACGGTGCCCGACGAGCCGGCCCACGAGCCCATGATGCCCCGTGTCTCTTTGTAGCGGGGTTTCCCCTGGTCAGCCTCACGTTCGTTTCCACTCATACCAATTTTGTGCTGACCTACCGCCTGCTCATTCTGGTGTAGATCGTTATCACACTGATTGTTTGTGCTGGTCAGAGCCGCAGGCACGAATGGCGGCGGCGTAGTCGGCAGCGGAATCCGCAACCATGCCCGGTGCGAAGCCAAGCCCTGTCGAGCGCAGCGAGGCGTTTCTCTCCCGAGCATGCAGGAAACGGTCAGCTTATGGGTGGCGTAGGTCGGCGAGGTGGTTCAACGTGGAAAGGGAGAGAAACAGTCGGCCTCCGAGGCCATGGCGGCCTGGAGCCTGTTTGCCACTCAAGGCCATTCGCTGTTGCGGATAGGGCTTGAGAAGCGGGCCTGTGGCTCTGAAGGGAGTGGGTATGAGTAAGAAGAATGACAAGGCGGCCGAGACGACCCGCAAGGCAGCTGCGCCCAAGGCGAAGGATGCCCGAAAGGCCGAGGGGCGCAGTCTTCAGGCGATCGTCAACTACAGCAGGAAGACCACCCCGGACAGCGACCAGGAGAAAAACGACCAGCGTTGACGGTCGGTGCGGCCCTCCACCAAGGAGGGCCGCACCCGAAGGTCTTGCGGTAACCCCTGACGTGGCCGCACAGGCCAGTCCCCGTGAAGCAGGGCCAGTCAGGCCCGCGGAGCGGGCTGTTTTGGGTGGAGTGAAGCCTGCACTCCGAACCTCGTCCGGAGTGCAGGCTTCTGGCCTGAAAGGTGTCTTGTCGAGGGCTTGTAATCGCCGATTGTCCGGTGGGCTGGCCGGGGAGATTGGGCGGGTACGAGCGGTTCGTGGAAGAGAAGGAGAGCGTCATGGCTGACGAAGAAGAGGTTGAGGCTGCGGCCGAGCAGGTTCCGGAGAAGAAGCCGGCTCCCAAGGCTGGGAACCAGAGGCTGGAGATCCAGGGCCAGGTCATCACGCACACGATCGTCAAGCCGATTCCCAACTGACGTCCGAACCCGGATATCACCCCGGCCCCGGGCAGCAGCCGAGCCCCATGCGGCTCAGGACGGGCACCTGGCTGACTGGGGAGGCTCGAAGCTTCCGATCGTATCCAGGCGCTGCGGGCCTAGATACGGGGTCATCTCTCCCGCGCGAAGCGCGCGAGCCGCCAGGCCTGCGGAGCGGGCGGGTAGTCCGGAGCGGAGCGCAGAGCGGGGTCCGAAGTGATGTTCTGTGTTTGTTTGTTGGTGCTTCGGAGCTTCGGTGCTTTGGTGCGAACTGGTTCGGGGTGGGGTTGTCTCTGGTCAGGGCGGGTTTGAGTGCTGTTTTCTACTAGCACGGGTTGCCGATTCTGCACTGACGGTTTTTGACGTAGTGCCTGCTCAGTTGGGTGCACATCGGTATCACGCTTCGGTGTCTGTGCCGGTTAGGAAGGGTGCGCGCTTCGCCGGCTTCCCTGACCGGGCTGGTCTTGGAAGCAGGGCCGGAAGGCCGAGCAAACGACGAGGGCGGCCCGGATTCGAACCGGCGTCACCCCCTCCACAAGAGGGCGCCTCTACCTCTACCTCTACCTCTGCGCCACCGCCCCCGCCGCGGCCCGTACAGCCCGTGCAGTTGCCAGCTGGGCCCGCGCAGCGGGTCCTGGTCCTGGAGGCGGAGCCGGAAGGAGCTTGGGTGGTGGAGCGGAGCGAACCCACCCCGAACGAGCAGAAGGCCCAGACCTCGTGAAACGGGGTCATCTAGGCAGTCCTCGTTTGGATCACCGTGCGGACCAGATGAAGATGCCTGCGACGTGCAGTCCGGCCCGGTAGATGGTCGCGGTCTTCTCGTAGCGTGTGGCGATGCCGCGCCACTGTTTGAGACGGTTGATGCATCGCTCGACTGTGTTGCGTTGCCTGTAGGCGTCGCGGTCGAATGCGGGTGGCCTGCCGCCCTGGCTGCCGCGCCGAAGGCGGTGGCCCTGCTGGTCCGCTGGGATGGGGATTACCGCCCGGATACCGCGCCTGCGCAGGTGCCTGCGGATTGCGCGCGACGAGTACGCCTTGTCGGCAAGGACCATGTCTGGCCTGGTGCGGGGCCGCCCACGTTGGCGCGGGACGCGTAGTTGGTCCATGACGTCAGTGAAGGCGGGTGCGTCGCCTGCCTGTCCTGCGGTGAGGACGAAGGTCAGGGGCCGGCAGTTACCGTCGGCAGCCAGATGGATCTTTGTCGTCAGTCCGCCGCGAGACCGGCCGATGGCGTGGTCGTCTGGTTCGCTGATCGGTGCCCCTTTTTGCGGGCTCCGGCTGCGTGCTGGTGTGCACGGACGATTGTGGAGTCCACCGAGACGGCCCAGTTGAGGTTGTCGTCGGCGTCGGCAATCAGCGCGGTGAACACCCGCTCCCAGGTGCCGTCAATGGCCCACATCCGCAGTCGGTTGTAGACGCCTCGCCAGTTGCCGTGCTTCTCCGGCAGGTGAACCCACTGCGTTCCGGTCTGGAATTTGAAGGCGATCGCGTCGATCACCTGCCGGTGATCCAGCCAGCGGCCACCCCGCTTTGGTGTCCGGTCCGGGAGTAAGGGCTCGATCCGCGCCCACTGCGCGTCAGTCAACGGCATACCCGGACCAACGATCAGATGATCGGAGAGTGGCGGACTAATCGCCGGAGAAGGCAATGCGCAGCTCTCTGTCGGAGCGGCAACGCAGGCCCCAGGCCAGTAGCGTCGAGACGGCCTGGCTCTCGGCGCCTCGCAGCCGAGCAAGATCCGAACCTTCAAGCTCCCGCACCATGTGGTCCACTGCCTCACCGCGCAGCAGGGTCTCCCCGTAAGGATCGACGTCAGCCAGGGTGGGCAGCCGGTGTCGGCCCAACGTTTCCAGGGCTGCCCAGAGCTCACCATCGACGACTATCCGCTCAAGTGCCCCTGCTGCGGGACGCGGTCCTGCCTTCCGTCCGGTCCGAGCGGTTGAGACCCCGCGCCGCAGCTCGATGACGAGCGTCATCACACCCCCTCGTTGCCCCTCGGACCATCAATCTTACCGAGCAACAGCTCACCTTCATGATCCAAACGAGACTGCCTAGGCCCGCGCAGCGGGCCGTTCGGGGCGAAGCCCCGACTTAGTCCGGAGCGAAGCGGAGGACTCCCGGCCGAAGGCCGGCCTTTGCCCGGAGCCGAAGCGGAGGGCTAGGCGCCGAAGGCGCCCGGCCGCGCGCAGCGAGGCGGTTCTCTCCTGAGCGCGCAGCACTCAGGTACCCGTAGCGAAGCGGAGGGTCAGCCCCCGAAGGGGGCTTCCGGGAGCGCGAAGCGCTCCCGATCTCTCCTAGGCGCGCAGCGCCTAGGAAC
>NZ_JBIASZ010000038.1:6603-20733 GCF_042891345.1 Streptomyces sp. NPDC001903 | reverse complement strand
TACACGGGCTTCCGCCCGGCACACCGAGAGCACGCACCGGACGCCGCGGGAGCGCCCTGCGGGCGCACGGCGCTACTTTGCGGACACCCCCTAGGATCGGGCCATGATCGCCGAACTTCAGTGTGTGGTGCTGGACTGTCCGGATCCGCTGCGGCTTGCCGAGTTCTACCGGGAGGTGCTGGGCGGGACCGTCAACCGGCCGGACCCGCGCTGGTCGGTGGACGAGCACTGGGCGACGCTGCACGTGCCGTCGGGCCAGGTGCTCGCCTTCCAGCGGGTCGCGGACCACCGGCCGCCGCGCTGGCCGGACCCCGCCCACCCCCAGCAGTTCCACCTGGACTTCGCCGTGCCGGACCTGGACCGGGCGCAGGAGCAGGTGCTGGCCTGCGGCGCGAAGCTGCTGGACGCCCGCACCGGTGCCGTCCCCGACGACTGGCGCGTCTACGCGGACCCGGCGGGCCATCCCTTCTGCCTGGTCCGCGAGGCCTGACGCGGGCGGCTGCCCTCGCCGTACCCCGCGGTGGGTCAGTCCGTCGAGCGGGTCCAGCCGTCGGCCCGCATGCGGGAGGCGTCGGCCGGGCGGTCCTCCGCGAAGAGGAGCCGGGCCGGTTCCGCCACCCGTACGACGTCCACGTACACCCCGCGGCCGACGTAGCGGCCGGTCGCCGTGTGGCGCAGGCGCAGGTGGACCGGGCGGCCGGCCCATGCGGTGAGCGGGGCCTCCAGACGGTGCCAGATGCGGCCGGACCAGCCGCCGGCGCTGCCCCGCGGCCACTGCTCGGGGACGCCTCCCGTGGACCGCAGGGTGCTGAACGGCAGCGGCTCCCAGGTCTCCCCGTCGGCCGAGGCCTCCAGGTGGAACGCGCCCTCGCCGGGCACGGTGTCCCACCACACGGCGCAGCGCAGCCGGGCCGCGGCCGTCTCCGGGGTGAGCGGCGGCAGGGTGAGGGTGCCGGACCCGCCGCTCTCCATGCCCGAGTACCAGGCCGGGCCGCCGTGCTTCGTACGGACCGGGACGGCGCGGGCGAAGCGGTTGCCGACGGCGACGCGCGGTGCACTGCCGGCCCGCCAGGTGCGCACGGGGTGGACGGAGTTGCCGAGCAGGACGAGGAAGGAGTCGGTGGAGGGGTCCAGGACGAGGGAGGTGCCGGTGAAGCCGGTGTGGCCGGCGGAGTGCGGGGTGGCCATGGCGCCCATGTACCAGTGCTGGTAGAGCTCGAAGCCGAGGCCGTGGTCGTCGCCCGGGAAGGCGGTGTTGAAGTCGGTGAAGAGCAGCTCGACGGAGGCGGGGCGCAGGATGCGCCTGCCGGCGTAGACGCCGCCGTCGAGCAGGGTACGGGCGAGGACGGCCAGGTCGAAGGCGGTGCCGAAGACGCCGGCGTGGCCGGCGACGCCACCGAGGGCGTAGGCGTTCTCGTCGTGGACCTCGCCCCAGACCAGTCCGCGGTCCAGGCCCGACCAGGGCGGCCGCTGCACTTCGGTGGCGGCGGTGACGCGGCGCCAGGAGAGCGGCGGGTTGTACCGGGTGCGGTGCATCCCGAGCGGAGCGGTGATCTCGTCGTGGAGCAGGAGGTCCAAAGTGTGACCGGTGATCCGTTCCAGGAGAAGCTGGAGCGCGATGAGGTTGAGGTCCGAGTACCGGTACACCGTCCCGGGGGTGTCCTGCGGGCGCACGCCGCACAGCATCCTCAACTGCCCCTCCCGGGTGGGCTGCTGGTAGAAGGGGGCCCACGAGCGCAGCCCCGAGGTGTGCGTGAGCAGCTGGCGCACGGTGATCAGCTCTTTGCCGCCTCCGGTGAACTCGGGCAGGTACCGGTCCACCGGTGCCTCCAGCTCCAGCCGCCCCCGCTCCATCTGCTGCACGGCGAGGAGCGAGGTGAACAGCTTGGTCAGCGACGCCAGGTCGAAGACGGTGTCCTCGGCCATCGGGATGCGCTGCGCCGCCGGGAACTCCCGGATCCGGTCGGTGCGGCCGTCGTAGTCCGCGTACCGCACGGCCTCGCCCATCGCGCGGTGCAGGGCGATCGTGCGGCCCCGGCCGGCGAGCACCACGGCCCCGGCGTAGTAGGGGTGCTCGGGGGAGGGGCCGAGGAACCGCCGGGCCTCGTCGGCCGCCGCCTCCAGATGCCGCTCGACCAGCCCCGCCTGCCGCGCCGACCCGTACCGCAGGCGCAGCCCCTGCAGCGCCCGCCGCTCGGCCGGATTGCCCGCGGCCCCCGCGGCCCCGGGCAGCGCGGCATGCAGGAGCAGCACCCCGCCCAGTGCCAACAGCCGCCCCCCGAGCCGACGTCGGCTCACTCCTGCCCCGGCAGGGCTTCTGCGGCGCGCCTCCCCGTCCCCCGTGTGCTCCTCCACCACCGGCCTCCTCTTCGCCGAACCGCCCTCCCGAAGTATCTGCCCGCGGGCGCGGCGTGCCCCGCACCGACCGGCCCGTAAAGAATCTGACGAGTCATCAGAAACCTCTTCCCTCGGTCGCCGGGCTGCGGCATGCTGCCGCCCATGGAGACGGAGCTGAGCAAGAAACTGGGAGTCGAGCACGCCATCTTCGGCTTCACGCCCTTTCCGGCGGTCGCCGCGGCCATCACCCGCGCCGGCGGCTTCGGCGTCCTCGGCGCCGTCCGCTACACGGCCCCCGACGACCTCAAACGCGACCTCGACTGGATGCAGGAGCACACCGACGGCAAGCCGTACGGCCTCGACGTCGTCATGCCGGCCAAGAAGGCCGTCGACGGCATCAGCGAAGCCGACATCGAGGCGATGATCCCGGCCGCCCACCGCGCCTTCGTCCGCGACACCCTCGCCAAGCACCACGTCCCCGAGCTGGCCGAGGGCGAGGCATCGGGCTGGCGGATCACGGGCTGGATGGAGCAGGTCGCCCGCAAGCAGCTCGACGTCGCCTTCGACTACCCGATCAAACTCCTGGCGAACGCCCTCGGTTCCCCGCCCGCCGACGTCATCGCGCGCGCCCACGACCACGGCGTCCTCGTCGCCGCCCTCGCCGGCAGCGCCAAACACGCCCGCCGCCACGCCGAAGCCGGCATCGACATCGTCGTCGCCCAGGGCTACGAGGCCGGCGGGCACACCGGCGACATCGCCACGATGGTGCTGGTCCCCGAGATCGCCGAGGCCGTCGCCCCGCTCCCCGTCCTCGCCGCCGGCGGCATCGGCAGCGGCGAGCAGATCGCCGCGGGCCTGGCCCTCGGCGCCCAGGGCGCCTGGCTCGGCTCCCTCTGGCTCACCACCACCGAGGCCGACCTGCACTCCCGCGCCCTCACCGAGAAGCTGCTCGCCGCCGGGTCCGGGGACACCGTCCGCTCCCGCGCCCTCACCGGCAAGCCCGCCCGCCAGCTGCGCACCGAGTGGACCGACGCCTGGGACGACCCGGCCGGCCCCGGCGCACTCCCGATGCCGCTCCAGGGCCTGCTCGTCGCCGAGGCCGTCTCGCGCATCCAGAAGTACGAGGTCCAGCCGCTGCTCGGCACCCCCGTCGGCCAGATCGTCGGCCGGATGAACTCCGAACGCAGCGTCCAGGCCGTCTTCGACGAACTCACCAGCGGCTTCGAACGCGCCATCGACCGCATCAACCGCATCGCCGGCCGGGCCTGAGAGGTGTGACCAGCATGAGTGAGCAGCTCCCCAACGGATTCTGGGCCCAGGCGGCCGCCGACCCCGAGCGCACCGTACTGATCACCCCCGAGGGAGAGGAGTGGAGCGCCGGCCGGCTGCACGCCGACGTCAACCGCCTCGTCCACGGACTGCGCGCCGCCGGACTGGAGCAGGGCGACGTCTTCGCCGTCGTCCTGCCCAACGGCGTCGAGTTCCTCACCGCCTACCTCGCCGCCTCCCAGGCCGGCTTCTACCTGGTCCCGGTCAACCACCACCTCGTCGGCCCCGAGATCGCCTGGATCGTCTCCGACTCCGGCGCCAAGGTCCTCATCGCCCACGAGCGCTTCACCGAGGCCGCGACCGCCGCGGCCGACGAGGCGGGCCTGCCCGCGAGCCACCGCTTCGCCGTCGGAGCCGTCGCGGGCTTCCACCCGTACGCACGGCTCCTCGACGGGCAGAGCGCGACACCGCCCGAGGGGCGCACCCTCGGCTGGGTCATGAACTACACCTCCGGCACCACCGGGCGCCCCCGCGGCATCCGCCGCCCGCTGCCCGGCAAGCTCCCGGAGGAGACCTACCTCGGCGGCTTCCTCGGCATCTTCGGCATCCGGCCCTTCGACGGCAACGTCCACCTGGTCTGCTCGCCGCTCTACCACACCGCCGTCCTCCAATTCGCGGGCGCCGCCCTGCACATCGGGCACCCGCTGGTGCTGATGGACCGCTGGACCCCGCAGGAGATGCTGCGGCTCATCGACGACCACGCCTGCACGCACACCCACATGGTCCCGACGCAGTTCCACCGGCTCCTCGCGCTCCCGCAGGAGACGAAGGACGCGTACGACGTCTCCTCGATGCGGCACGCGATCCACGGGGCCGCGCCCTGCCCGGACCACGTCAAGCGGGCGATGATCGACTGGTGGGGCACCTGCGTGGAGGAGTACTACGCGGCCAGCGAGGGCGGCGGCGCGTTCGCCACCGCCGAGGACTGGCTGAAGAAGCCGGGAACGGTCGGCAAGGCCTGGCCGATCAGCGAACTCGCCGTCTTCGACGACGACGGCAACCGGCTGCCGCCCGGCGAACTCGGCACCGTCTACCTGAAGATGAACACCGGCGGCTTCAGCTACCACAAGGACGAGGGCAAGACGAAGAAGAACCGCATCGGCGACTTCTTCACGGTGGGCGACCTCGGACTGATCGACGAGGACGGGTACCTCTTCCTGCGCGACCGCAAGATCGACATGATCATCTCGGGCGGGGTGAACATCTACCCGGCCGAGATCGAGTCGGCCCTGCTCTCCCACCCGGCGGTCGCGGACGCCGCCGCCTTCGGGATCCCGCACGCCGACTGGGGCGAGGAGGTCAAGGCGGTCGTCGAACCGGCCGAGGGCTTCGTCGCCGGGGACGCACTCGCCGCCGAGATCCTGCACCACTGCGAGCGGCAGCTCGCCGGCTTCAAGCGGCCGAAGTCGGTCGACTTCATCGAGACGATGCCGCGCGACCCGAACGGCAAGCTGTACAAGCGGCGGCTGCGCGATCCGTACTGGGAGGGCCGCGAGCGCGCGATGTGAGCGCCCCGGGCGTGGCGGACCGGGACCCGAGTCCCGCGACCCGAGCTCGGGGTCCCGGTCCGCCACGCCCGGCATTCCGTGAGAAGTGCCACGTCAGGCCCACGGAGGCGTTCCTTGCGACGCACTCGGGGGACACTTCTGGCAAGTTGGCTGATATGAGTACGGCTACCCGCAGATTGCCCCTGACCGACTGGACCGTCGTGGTCCCCGTGGTGGCGCTCCTCGCGCTCGTCTTCAGCTGGGGACGCGATCTGCCCGGATTCGCCGTGGCCCTGGTCGCCCTCTGCCTCGGCGGTGCGGTGCTGGCGGCCGTGCACCACGCCGAGGTCGTGGCCCACCGGGTGGGCGAGCCGTTCGGCTCCCTCGTCCTGGCCGTCGCCGTCACCGTCATCGAAGTGGCCCTCATCGTCACCCTGATGGCCGATGGCGGCGACAAGACCGCCTCCCTCGCCCGGGACACCGTCTTCGCCGCCGTCATGATCACCTGCAACGGCATCGTCGGCCTGTCGCTGCTCGTCGGCGCCCTGCGCAACCGGGTCGCCGTCTTCAACGCCGAGGGCTCGGGGGCGGCCCTGGCCACCGTGGCGACCCTGGCCGTCCTCAGCCTGGTACTGCCGACGTTCACCACCAGCAAGCCGGGCCCGGAGTTCTCCACCGCCCAGCTGGCCTTCGCCGCCGTCGCCTCGCTCGCCCTGTACGGGCTGTTCATCGCCGTCCAGACGGTCCGCCACCGGGACTACTTCCTGCCGGTGGCCACCGGGGCGGGCGCGGAGAAGACGGCCGGGGCCGCCGACGGCGGCCAGGCGGACCGGGGCGGGGACGGCGACGGCGTCGGGGACGGCGACGGTGACGGGGAGCACGCGGCGCCGCCCACGTCCCGCGCCGCCCTGGTCAGCCTCGGCCTGCTGCTCGTCGCACTCATCGCCGTGGTCGGCGACGCCAAGGCGGTCTCGCCCACCATCGAGGCGGGGGTCGCCAAAGCGGGCCTGCCCAACGCCGTCGTCGGTGTGATCATCGCCCTGCTGGTACTGGCCCCCGAGACCCTCGCCGCCGTCCGCGCCGCCCGCCGGGACCGCGTCCAGACCAGCCTCAACCTGGCCTACGGCTCCGCCATCGCCAGCATCGGACTGACCATCCCGGCCATCGCCCTCGCCACCATCTGGCTCTCCGGCCCGCTGCTGCTCGGCCTCGGGCCGATCCACATGGTGCTGCTCGCCCTGACCGTCGTGGTCAGCGCCCTCACCATCGCTCCCGGCCGGGCCACCCTGCTGCAGGGAGGCGTACACCTCGTACTCCTCGCCGCGTACCTCTTCCTCGCCGTCAGTCCGTGAGCCCCCCCCGGGCGGGGCCGGAGCGATCCGGCTCCGCCCGGGGCGGGCGGGGGTCAGCGGCGCTCGCGCGGCCAGACCACCTTCAGCTGCGGCGAGGCGAGGATGTCCCGCTCGCAGAACCGCGAGGTCACCCACCGCTCCTGGGAGAACAGCCGGGTCTGGTCGGCGTAGTGCGGCGAGTTCGGGTTCGACGACTGGCCGTACGTCAGCAGCGTGCGCGCCACCGGGCAGCGGCCGCCGTCCCAGCCGACCGCCTGGATGTGGCTGGAGCCGTGCACGACCTCCGGGTAGCCGCCGGCCGCCGCGTTCCACGGCGCCTCGATCTTGTTCCACACGCCGAGCGCCTCGGTGCCGCCCGGCACCGGCAGCTTCTGCCCGGCGCGCACCACGAACTGGTGCTCGCCGAGCGCCGCGTCCGGCGCGATGCCGGCCGCCGCCAGCTCCGCGACCGTGTCCGCCAGAGCCCGTCCGATCCCCGGCGCCGCCTGGTTGAGCGTACGGGGCGTGCGGACGGGGTCCGCCGCCGAGAACGGCACCAGCCACAGGTCCTTGGCCGGCGTACTCGCCGTCAGCTTGCGCCAGAACCGGTCGAAGAACAGGGCGCCGCGGCTGCCGGTGTCGGCCGTACGGTCCCATCCCGCCAGCACCGCGCAGGCCGCCGAGACGTCCACCGACCGGCCGTCGCTCGCGGTGGCCGCGCCGCCGGGCAGGGCGGCGCAGGCCTTCGCCGCGTCGGCCGCCGCCAGATCGCCGGCCGGGACCCGGTTCGCGAACTGCTGCTTCTGCAGGTCCGCCACGGTCAGCCGGCCCCTGGCGGCCATGGCGGAGACGTCCTCCACCGCGCCCCGGGTCCGCAGCGAGCGCGGGGTGCCGAGGGAGCCCCAGACCCGCTCGTAGCCGGTCACCGGCGTCTGGGCATTGGCCAGCCAGGCGCTGTCGTTGGAGTTCTCGGCGTACGGGGCGTCGCGCAGGGTCGGGGCCTTGCCCGGACCGAACACCCCGGGCTGCACCGCGTCCGGATCCGATCCGAGCGCGCAGTCGCCGCGCGCACCGTCGAGGACCGCGAGCCCGGACGCCGGGTACGTGGCCTTGCCGAGCGGGGTGGAGCAGCGGGCGGCGAGCTCGTCGGTGATGCGGGGGAGCACCTGGGACTGGGTGAACAGCGTCCCGCCGGCGGAGTCCGCGGCGATCGTGTTGACCCAGGGCAGGCCCTGCGTGCGCCTGAGCGCGTCCTGGATCCCGGAGACGGAGCGGGCCCTGCCGATGGCGAGGGCGGTGTCGGAGCCGCGCAGGTTGGCCGCGTTCGGGTCGTTCAGCGCGAACGCCGTGCCGGCCGTCCAGGGCAGCGGCAGGCCCGGGCCGAGGCCGCTGACCACGGGTCCGTAGCGGGTCCACCACTGGGTGCGGGTGACGGGGGCGCCGCCCGCCACCGGGACGCTGACCTGGCGTTGCGTCATCTTCTCCGGCTTGCCGTCGACCAGGTAGGCGGTCGGGTCCGCCGGGTCCAGGGTGAGCTGGTGCAGGTTGACGGGGGTGCCGGTGGCCACCGTGTGGCTCCAGGCCACCTTCTCGTTGAATCCGATGTTCACCACGGGGGTGCCCAGCAGGGAGCCGCCGGAGACGTTCAGCTCGCCGGGTATGGTCTGCTGCGACTGCCAGAACCGGCGGCCGCCCTGCCAGGGATAGTGCGGGTTGCCGAGCAGCAGGCCGCGGCCGTTCGCCGTCGTGGAGCCGCCGAAGGCCACCGCGTTGGAGCCCATGTCGTAGCGGCCCGTGTCGAAGAAGGCCCGCGCGGCCTCGGCGGCGGCCGCCGGATCGGTGGCCGGGCCGGAGGCCGGGCCGGAGGCGAGGGGGGCCGCCCGGCCCGGCGGCTGCGCCGCGGCGATGTCGTCCACGGCCCGCCCCTGGCCTCCGATCACCGAGACGGCGAAGGCGCGGGCGGCCACGTCGACGGCGGTGATCGGGCGCACCCAGGCGGCGCCCTTGCAGGCCGGGTCGGTGATCTTGTTCTGAGCCAGCCAGGCGTTGTACCCGGCGGCCCAGCCGCGCATCAGCTCCTTGAGGTCCCGGGTGGGACCGGCCGGGGCGGGCGCGGCGAGCAGCTTCTCGACGGTGCCGGCCTCCCGGACCCCCTTGAAGTACAGGTCGCTGGTGAGGTTCTTGCTCGCGGAGGACAGGGAGCCGTCCGTCGCCGCGTCGGCGCCGAACCAGCGCGAGCGCTCGCCGGCCACGGTCACGAACCCGTCGGCGAGCACGCAGGCCTGGTCGGCGGCCTGGGCCCAGCCGGTGCCGAAGCCGAGGTGCGCGTAGTCCTGGGCCACGATGTGCGGGATGCCGTTCTCGGTGTACCGGATGACGGCCGACAGGCCGCCGCCGGAGGAACCGCGGTCGGCCGCGGCCGTCGCGGCCGAGGCCTGCGGGGCCGCGGCGGTGGCGGCGAGCAGGGCGGCGCCGAGGAGCGCGACGCGCCGCAGGAGCGGGCGGGTGCGGCCTTGTCCGTCGAACGAGTGCAAAGTGCCTCCCAAGTAGCCTGTGGATGGGCGGGGTTGGCCGTGGTGCAGGCGGTGCTCGTGTGCCCCCACACTCATGCAGGCGGGCTGATGATCTGTCAACATCCCGTTTGGTGTCCCGGTTGTCCGGATCATTGACCCCGAGTGCGTACGCAGACGAGGATCACGCCATGACGGCAGCGCGGGCGGTGCGGCAGAACACGGTCGACGGGCTGGTGCGCGACAGCGCGCTGCGGGTCCCGGACCGGGAGGCGGTCCGCTACCGCGGACGGACGTGGTCGTACGCGGAGCTCGACGCCGCGGTCTCCACCGGCGCCGCCGTCCTGCGCGAGCGCTACGGGCTGGCCGACGGCGACCGGGTCGCGACCTTCGCCCACAACAGCGACGCCTACCTGATCGCCTTCCTCGCCTGCGCGCGCGCCGGTCTCACGCACGTCCCGGTCAACCAGAACCTCACCGGCGAGGACCTCGCGCACACCCTGGGCGACTGCACGAGCGCGCTGGTCCTCGCCGACCCGGACCTGGCCGAGCGGATTCCCGGGGGCCATGCCGTGCGGCCGCTGCGCGACGCGCCCGGCTCCTTCCTGGCGGAGCTCGCCGATCCGCTGCCGTTCGTGCCCGACCGCGATCCGTACGCCGTGGTGCAGCTCCTCTACACCTCGGGGACCACCGCGCTGCCCAAGGGCGCGATGATGACGCACAAGGCCCTGGTCCACGAGTACGAGAGCGCGATCGAGGCGCTGGACCTGGCCGAGGCGGACCGCCCGGTGCACTCGCTGCCGCTCTACCACTCGGCGCAGATGCACGTCTTCCTGCTGCCCTACCTGGCGGTGGGCGCGCGGAACACGATCCTGGACGCGCCGGTCGCCGAGGAGGTCTTCGACCTGGTGGAGGCGGGGCGGGCGGACTCCCTGTTCGCGCCGCCCACGGTGTGGATCGGGCTCGCGAACCACCCGGAGTTCGGTCGGCGCGAGCTGGGCGCGCTGCGCAAGGCGTACTACGGGGCCTCGATCATGCCGGTGCCCGTGCTGGAGCGGCTGCGGGCCCGACTGCCCGGGCTCGGCTTCTACAACTGCTTCGGGCAGAGCGAGATCGGGCCGCTGGCCACGGTCCTGGGACCGGACGAGCACGAGGGGCGGATGGAGTCCTGCGGGCGGCCGGTCCGCCACGTCGAGGCGAAGGTCGTCGACGAGGACGGTGCGGAGGTGGCGGACGGCACGGCGGGCGAGGTGGTGTACCGCTCGCCCCAGCTCTGCCTGGGCTACTGGAACGATCCGGAGGCGACGAAGAAGGCCTTCCGGGACGGCTGGTTCCGCTCCGGGGACCTCGCCGTACGGGACGCGGAAGGGTACTTCACGGTCGTCGACCGGGTGAAGGACGTCATCAACTCGGGCGGCGTGCTGGTGGCCTCGCGGCAGGTCGAGGACGTGCTGTACACCCACCCGGGGGTGGCCGAGGCGGCGGTGGTGGGCCTGCCGGACGAGCGGTGGATCGAGGCGGTCACGGCGGTCGTGGTGGTGCGCGGGGAGGTGACGGAGGCGGAGCTGCTGGCGTACGCGCGCGAGAAGCTGGCCCATTTCAAGGCCCCGAAGCGGGTGCTGTTCGTGGACGCCCTCCCGCGCAACGCCAGCGGCAAGATCCTCAAGCGGGAACTCCGGGACCGCTTCGGCCGGGAGGACACCCTCTAGGGCCGCCCGGGGCCTCAGTCGGGCAGGACGGTGTCCCGCAGGCGCCGGGCGGTGAGGTGTTCGTGGGCCAGGCGCCCGACCAGGGCGCCGCCGTAGACCACGAAGCCGACGCCGACCAGCCAGGACTGGACGACCAGCAGGGTGCCGAAGGGGCCGTACGTGACGGCGTTGGAGGCGATCAGCGGGGAGAACACCAGCTGGGAGAAGACCCGCAGGCCGAGCAGGCCGAGGCTGGTCGCCACCGCCCCCGGCAGCAGGGCCCGCCAGCGGACCCGGCCGCCGAGCAGCAGCCGCTGGGAGCCCCAGAAGAAGAGGATGGTGCCGAGCAGGTCGCCGGTGGTGCCGAGGATGGTGCCGACCGCGTCGTTCGACGGGGCGGGGATCTCGACGAGCAGCGCGAGGTAGCAGACCAGCAGGGCCAGCCACACGACGTGCCGCCACATGGTGTGCCAGCGGGCGGTGGGCAGGTCCCAGACCTTCTCGTACCCGGTCTGCACGGCCGAGCCGAAGGTCAGGCCGAAGACGGCCAGCGCCGCGAGCCCGAACGCGGTGGTCCGCTCGAGGGCCAGGTCGGCCGCGCCGAACAGCATCTCGACGCGGGCCCGCGAGGACTCGGTGACCCCGAGGGCCTGGCCGAGCCAGCGCCCGAAGCCGGAGCCGCTGCCCGGGGCGGCGGCCGCGACGACCACCAGCAGCGGCACCAGGGTCAGGAAGCCGAGGGCGGCGAAGCCCATGGCCCGGTGCATGAGCTCCATCTCCCGCCCCCGGCTCCACGCCAGCCCGGCCGGGGAGGCCTGGAGCCGGTCGTGGAGCTGGCGGAAGATCGAGGTCACGCCTCATGGACTACCCGGACGGACCCGCCGGTTCTCGGAGGCTCCCCCGAAGTAGGCCCGAAGGGGTGGTCGCGCGGCGCCGCCGGGGCCTCCCCGGCCGGCTACCGCGGCTCGCGCAGGTCCATCAGGCGCTTGATCTTGCCCACCGACCGCTCCAGGGTCTCCGGGTCGACCACCTCGACGGCCACGGAGACCCCGATGCCGTCCTTGACCGCGCGGACCACGGAAGCGGCCGCCGCCTGCCGCTGGGCGGGATCCGCCTCCCGGCGCGCCTCCACCCGCACGGTCAGCGCGTCCATCCGGCCCTCCCGGGTCAGCCGCAGCTGGAAGTGCGGGGCCAGGGCGGGCGTGCGCAGCAGGATCTCCTCGATCTGCGTCGGGTAGAGGTTGACCCCGCGCAGGATGATCATGTCGTCGCTGCGGCCGGTCACCTTCTCCATCCGCCGGAACGCCGGCCGGGCCGTACCGGGCAGCAGCCGGGTCAGGTCCCGGGTCCGGTACCGGATGATCGGCATGGCCTCCTTGGTCAGCGAGGTGAACACCAGCTCCCCGGACGCGCCCTCGGGCAGCACCTCACCGGTGAAGGGGTCCACGACCTCCGGATAGAAGTGGTCCTCCCAGATGTGCAGGCCGTCCTTGGTCTCCACGCACTCCTGTGCCACGCCCGGGCCCATCACCTCGGACAGGCCGTAGATGTCCACCGCGTCGATGTCGAGCCGCTGCTCGATCTCCCGGCGCATCTCCTCGGTCCACGGCTCGGCGCCGAATATCCCCGTGCGCAGCGAGGTGCCGCGCGGGTCGATCCCCTGGCGCTCCATCTCGTCCAGCAGCGTGAGCATGTACGAGGGCGTCACCATGATGATCTCCGGCCGGAAGTCCTGGATCAGCCTGACCTGGCGATCGGTCATCCCGCCCGAGGCGGGGACGACCGTACAGCCGAGCCGCTCCGCGCCGTAGTGCGCTCCGAGGCCGCCGGTGAACAGGCCGTACCCGTACGCGACGTGCACCATCTGGCCCGGTCTGCCGCCCGCCGCCCGGATGGACCGGGCCACCACGTCCGCCCAGGTGGAGAGGTCCTTGTCGGTGTACCCGACGACGGTGGGGCGGCCGGTCGTGCCGCTGGAGGCGTGGATGCGGCGGACCTCGGAGCGCGGCACGGCGAACATGCCGAAGGGGTACTGGTCGCGCAGGTCGGCCTTGGTGGTGAAGGGGAAGAGGGCGAGATCGGCGAGGGAGCGGCAGTCGTCCGGGTGGACGCCGGCCTTGTCGAAGGCCTGCCGGTAGTGCGGCACCCGCTCGTAGGCGTGGCTCAAGGTGGCGCGCAGCCGCTGCAGCTGGAGCGCGGCCAGCTCGTCACCGCCGAGCCGCTCGCCTTCGTCGTGGACATCCGCATGCGCCGTCATGCCGTCACCCCATCTTGAACCGTGAACCGGAGCCTTGCTTCGAGTCGACCGACCGATCATTCGGTAGATTGCCCCAGCCCGGCGGCTAAATCAATGACTCGAACGAGTGATCGCATGATGGGATGGGCCCATGCCGATCTTCACCACTCATGACGGAACCGCGCTCGCCTACCACCTCCGGGGCGAGGGCGAGCCGCTCGTCTGCCTCCCCGGCGGCGCCATGCGGGCCTCCGCCTACATGGGCGACCTCGGCGGGCTCGCCGCCGGCCGCCGCCTGGTCCTCCTCGACCTGCGGGGCACGGGCGACTCGGCGGTCCCGGCCGACGCGTCCACGTACCGGGTCGACCACCAGGTCGCCGACGTCGAGGCGCTGCGGATCCACCTCGGCCTCGAGCGCATGGACGTCCTGGCCCACTCCGCCGGCGGCAACCTCGCCCAGCTGTACGCGGCCGCCCACCCCGACCGGCTGCGCCGCCTGGCCCTGATCACCCCGACCTGCTGGGCCGTGGGCCTCGACTCGACCCCGGAGCAGCGCCTGGAGGTGGTCCGCAAGCGGGCGGGCGGCGAGCCGTACGACAGCGCCGTCGCCGCCTACGAGGAGATCCTCGGCATCCTCGCGGCCGGCGGCACTCCCGCCCCGGCGCACTGGCGCAGGGCGATGCCGCTCGCGTACGGGCGCTGGGACGCGGAGGTGCGCGCCCACATCGACGCGAGCGACCGCGAGAAGAACGCGGCGGCCTCCGCCGCCTTCGCGGGCCCCGGCGCCTTCGACCCGCCCGCCACCCGGGCCGCCCTGCGGAGCGTGGGCGGCGAAGTGCTGGTGCTGGCCGGGGAGCTGGACAGCAACCCCACGGCCGGCCTCGCCGCCGAACTCGCGGCGCTCTTCCCGCGGGGACTGGCCGACGTCCAGCCGGGCGGCGCGCACTTCCCGTGGCTGGACGACCCGAAGTGGTTCGCGGCCCGCGTGGAGCGCTTCCTGGCCGCCGGAGTCTGAGGCCGGAGCCTGAGGCCGGGGGCGCGCACGGCCGGGGGCGCGCACGGCCTGGGTCGTGCAGGACCTCCGGCCCCGGCGGCCGCGGACACGGCGCGCGGCGGTGGGCGGGACCCGGGAGGGCCCTCGCCCGTACCGAGTACGCCGAATGGCAGTCGGCCCACCCGCAGGTCGGCCTCGCGCCCTTCCCCGACGCCGCC
>NZ_JBIASZ010000038.1:0-6593 GCF_042891345.1 Streptomyces sp. NPDC001903 | reverse complement strand
GGCGGGCGCCTGCGGCGGGGGGCGCGCCGGGCGGGGGGCGCCCCGGGCGTGGGTCGTGCCGCACCCCGGCCCCCGGGGGGGGGGGGCCGGGCGCGGGGGGGGGGGGGGCCCCGGGGGGGCCCCCCCCCACCGCCTGACGCGACCCCGCTCGTCAGTGCGCCGCGTCCGCCTCCGTCGCCACCGACTTCGCCCAGCGGTAGTCCGCCTTGCCGCTCGGCGAGCGCTGGATGGCCGGCGCCACCACCAGCTGGCGCGGGATCTTGTACCCCGCGAGCCTGGTCCGGCAGTGCTGCTGGATCTCGTCCAGGGTCGGTTCGGGCGCGCCCGCCCGCACCTGCACCACCGCCGCCACGTGGTTGCCCCACTTCGCGTCCGGCACCCCGGCGACCAGGGCGTCGTACACGTCCGGATGGGACTTCAGCGCCTGCTCGACCTCCTCCGGATAGACCTTCTCGCCGCCCGTGTTGATGCACTGCGAGCCGCGCCCGAGGACCGTGACGATGCCCTCCTCGTCGACCGTCGCCATGTCCCCGAGCAGCACCCACCGCTCGGAGCCCTTCCGGAAGAAGGTCTCGGCGGTCTTCGCCGCGTCGTTGTAGTAGCCGAGCGGGACGTGGCCGCGCTGCGCGAGCCGCCCCGGCACCCCCACCGGCACCGGCTCGTGCGTCACCGGGTCCACCACCTGCGTACGGTCGTTGACCACGAGCCGGAAGCCCTTCTCGGGGCCCGAGTCCTCGGCCGCCCTGCCGTTCGACCCGGACTCCGACGACCCGAAGTTGTTCAGCAGCACCACGTTCGGCACGAGGCGCTGGAACTCGGCCCGCACCGTCTCCGACATGATCGCCCCGGACGAGGAGACGCTGAACAGCGAGGACAGGTCGGTCCCCTTGAGCGGGCCCTTGAGGGCGTCGATGAGCGGCCGGAGCATCGCGTCGCCGACCAGCGACACGCTCGACACCTTCTCCTTCTCGATCGTGCGGAGCACCTCCTCCGGCGCGTACTTGCGGTGGATGACCACCCGCTGGCCGTAGTTGAAGGCGATGAACGAGGTCAGCGTCGAGGTGCCGTGCATCAGCGGCGGCGCGGGGAAGAAGGTCAGGCCGGCGCCCTTCGACGCGACCCGTTCGGCGAGCTCCTCGGGCCTCTTGACCGGCTCGCCCGAGGGCTCGCCGCCGAAGAGCCCGGCGAAGAACAGGTCCTCCGCACGCCACATGACGCCCTTGGGCATGCCGGTGGTGCCGCCCGTGTAGATGATGAAGAGGTCGTCGGGGGAGCGGGGCGGGAAGCCGCGCCCGGGTGAGCCGGCCGCCTCGGCGTCCGCGTACGCGACCGGGGCGATCGAGGGCTCCGGGGCGCCCTCGGGAGCGGCCCCGACGCGGATCAGGTGGCGCAGCTTCTTCGTCTGCGGGAGGGCGGCGGCCACGCGCCCGGTGAACTCGCCCTCGAAGACGAGCGCGGCGAGGTCGGCGTCGTTGTAGAGGTAGACCAGCTCCTCCTCCACGTAACGGTAGTTGACGTTCACCGGTACGAGGCGGGCCTTGAGGCAGGCCAGGACGGTCTGGAGGTACTCGATGCCGTTGTAGAGGTGCAGCCCCAGGTGCTCGCCGGCCGTCAAGCCGCTGTCCAGCAGGTGGTGCGCGATGCGGTTCGCCGCGGTGTCCAGCTCCGCGTACGTGAGGCGGCGCTCGGCGCCGGTGCCGGGGTGGTCCACGTACACAAGGGCCTCGCGGTCCGGGACCACGTCGACGACCGACTCGAACAGGTCGGCAAGGTTGTACTCCACCGTTCCTCCTCACCCCCGAGGTTTCCCGTTGCCGGGCCATGGCTGTGGCCCGCGGCGGTCATTAGAGCGCCGCTCAGCCCAAGTGGGAAGGGCGCGATCCAAGAAAACTGACTGGGTGTCAGAAAACTATTGAACTGCACCCGGCCCTCCTGCAACCTGTTCTAGGTCTTGAGACGGGAGGACGGCAATGGGTGGGACGGAACACCTGACCGTGGAGCGCCACGGCGCCACGCTGGTGCTCACCATGAACCGGCCGGAGGCGAAGAACGCGCTTTCGCTGCCGCTGCTGGTGGGGCTGTACGACGGCTGGCTGGAGGCGGACGCCGACGACACGATCCGCTCGGTGGTCCTGACGGGCGCGGGCGGGGACTTCTGCGCCGGGATGGACCTCAAGGCACTGGCCGGGAAGGGGATGGCGGGCGACCAGTACCGGGACCGCCTCAAGGCCGACCCCGACCTGCACTGGAAGGCGATGCTCCGCCACCACCGGCCGCGCAAGCCCGTGATCGCGGCGGTGGAGGGGTACTGCGTGGCCGGCGGCACCGAGATCCTGCAGGGCACGGACATCCGGGTCGCGGGCGCGGGCGCCACCTTCGGGCTGTTCGAGGTCAGGCGGGGCCTGTTCCCGATCGGCGGCTCGACGGTACGGCTGCCCCGGCAGATCCCGCGCACGCACGCCCTGGAGATGCTGCTGACCGGCCGCCCGTACACGGCGGACGAGGCGGCCCGGATCGGGCTCGTCGGACAGGTCGTCCCCCAGGGGACCGCCCTGGCCAAGGCCCTGGAGATCGCCGAGCAGATCAACGCGTGCGGGCCGCTGGCCGTCGAGGCCGTCAAGGCCTCGGTCTACGAGACCGCAGAGCTGACGGAGACGGAGGGCCTGGCCTCGGAGCTGCTGCGGGGCTGGCCGGTCTTCGACACCGCGGACGCCAAGGAGGGGGCGCGCGCCTTCGCCGAGAAGCGGCCCGCCGTGTACCGGCGGGAGTGACCGCCGTCCGTCCGCGCGCAGCCGCCGTGGCCCGCGCCCAGCCGCCGTCCGCGTGGCCGCCGTCCGTCCGGAAGCGGCCCGGCGCGCGCCCCCCGCTCCCAGCCGTCCAGACCATCGGAGAGACAGCCATGACAGCAGCCGCGTCCCCGCCGGAGGTGCTGCGCGCACCCCTCGTCGTGGAGTTCCCCTTCACCCGCTCCCTCGGGCCCGTCCAGAGCGCCTTCCTCACCGGGCTGCGCGAGCGCGTCGTCCTCGGCGTCAGGACCGCCGACGGCAAGGTGATGGTGCCTCCCGCCGAGTACGACCCCGTCACCGCCGAGGAGATCCGCGAGCTCGTCGAGGTCGGCACCACCGGAACCGTCACCACCTGGGCCTGGAACGGCTCCCCGCGTCCGAACCAGCCCCTGGGCACCCCCTTCGCCTGGGTCCTGGTCCGCCTCGACGGCGCCGACACCGCGATCCTGCACGCCCTCGACGCCACCGGCCCCGAAGCCGTCCGCACCGGCATGCGGGTACGGATCCGCTGGGCGCGGGAACGCACCGGCGCCATCACCGACATCGCCTGCTTCGAGCCGCACGACTCGGAGGCGACCGCGCAGGCGACGCCGCACGAAGGGCGGTTCGCCGACGCCGTCACCGGCATCGTCGCCGCGGCCCGCCTCGACTACACCTACAGCCCCGGCCGCTCCCAGACCGCCTACATCAACGCCCTCGCCGAGCGGCGGACCGTCGGCGAGCGCTGCCCCTCCTGCCACAAGGTGTACGTGCCGCCGCGCGGCGCCTGCCCCACCTGCGGGGTCGCCACCACCGACCACGTCGAGGTGGGCCCGGCCGGCACCGTCACCACGTACTGCATCGTCAACATCAAGGCCAAGAACCTGGACATCGAAGTCCCGTACGTCTACGCCCACATCGCCCTCGACGGCGCCGACCTCGCCCTGCACGGCCGGATCGGCGGCATCCCGTACGACCAGGTCCGCATGGGCCTGCGCGTCGAACCCGTGTGGACCGAGGGCGGGCGCCACCCGGACCACTACCGCCCCACCGGCGAGCCCGACGCCGACTACGACGCGTACAAGGAGCTCATCTGATGCCCACGACGAGCAGGTACGCGCGGGACGTGGCCGTCGTGGCCTTCGCGCAGAGCGACCACCGGCGCCGCAGCGACGAACTCAGCGAAGTCGAGATGGTCATGCCGGTCCTGCACCAGGTGCTGGACCAGACCGGCCTGAAGGCCGGCGAGATCGGTTTCACCTGCTCCGGATCGAGCGACTACCTCGCCGGCCGGGCCTTCTCCTTCACCATGACCCTCGACGGGGTCGGAGCCTGGCCGCCGATCTCCGAGTCGCACGTCGAGATGGACGGCGCCTGGGCCCTGTACGAGGCCTGGGTGAAGATCCAGACCGGCGAGGCCGACACCGCGCTGGTGTACTCGTACGGCAAGTCCTCGCCGGGATCCGTACGGGACGTCCTGACGCGGCAGCTCGACCCGTACTACCTGGCTCCGCTCTGGCCCGACTCGGTGGCCCTCGCCGCCCTCCAGGCCCAGGCGCTGATCGACGCGGGCGAGACCGACGAGGGCGCGCTCGCGGCCATCGGGGCCCGCAGCCGGACCGCCGCCGGGGCCAACCCGCACGCGCAGCTCAGGGGCGGCGCCGTCGCGCAGGGCGACTACCAGGTCCGGCCGCTGCGCACGGGCGACTGCCCGCCCATCGGCGACGGCGCCGCCGCCGTCATCCTCGCCGCCGGCGACACCGCGCGGAGGCTGTGCGCGCGTCCCGCCTGGATCACCGGCATCGACCACCGCATCGAGGCGCACGGCCTGGGCCTGCGCGACCTCACCGACTCCCCGTCCACCCGGATCGCCGCCGAGCACGCGGGCCTGTTCGACGCCCCCGTGGACACCGCCGAGCTGCACGCGCCGTTCTCCTCCCAGGAGGTCGTGCTCCGCAAGGCGCTGCGGCTCGGCGGGGACGGCGTCGCCGTCAACCCGTCCGGCGGGGCGCTCGCCGCCAACCCGGTCATGGCCGCGGGCCTCATCCGGATCGGCGAGGCCGCCGCCCGGATCCACCGCGGCGAGTCCGACCGGGCCGTCGCGCACGCCACCTCCGGCCCCTGCCTCCAGCAGAACCTGGTCGCCGTCCTGGAAGGGGACCGAGCATGAGCAAGGAGCCAGTGGCCGTCGTCGGCATCGGCCAGACCAAGCACGTCGCCGCCCGCCACGACGTCTCCATCGCGGGACTCGTGCGCGAGGCCGCGCTGCGCGCCCTCGCCGACGCCGAGCTGACCTGGGCGGACATCGACGCGGTCGTCATCGGCAAGGCCCCCGACTTCTTCGAGGGCGTGATGATGCCGGAGCTGTACCTGGCGGACGCCCTCGGTGCGGTCGGCAAGCCCATGCTCCGCGTCCACACGGCCGGTTCGGTCGGCGGCTCCACCGCGCTGGTCGCCTCCAACCTCGTCGCGGCCCGGGTCCACCGCACCGTCCTGACCCTGGCCTTCGAGAAGCAGTCCGAGTCCAACGCCATGTGGGGCCTGTCGCTGCCCGTGCCGTTCCAGCAGCCGCTGCTGGCGGGGGCCGGCGGGTTCTTCGCCCCGCACGTGCGCGCGTACATGCGCCGCACGGGCGCGCCCGACACGGTCGGCTCGCTCGTCGCGTACAAGGACCGCCGCAACGCGCTGAAGAACCCGTACGCGCACCTGCACGAGCACGACATCACCCTGGAGAAGGTCCAGGCCTCGCCGATGCTGTGGGACCCGATCCGGTACTCCGAGACCTGCCCCTCCTCGGACGGGGCCTGCGCGATGGTCCTCACCGACCGGGCGGGCGCGGCCCGTTCGCCGAAGCCCGCGGCCTGGGTGCACGGCGGGGCGATGCGCAGCGAGCCGACGCTCTTCGCGGGCAAGGACTTCGTCTCGCCGCAGGCGGGCAAGGACTGCGCGGCCGACGTCTACCGGCAGGCCGGGATCACCGATCCGCGGCGGGAGATCGACGCGGTGGAGATGTACGTGCCGTTCTCCTGGTACGAGCCGATGTGGCTGGAGAACCTGGGCTTCGCGCAGGAGGGCGAGGGCTGGAAGCTGACCGAGGCGGGGGTCACCGAACTCGACGGGGACCTCCCGGTGAACCCCTCGGGCGGGGTGCTGTCCACCAACCCGATCGGCGCCTCGGGCATGATCCGCTTCGCCGAGGCGGCGCTCCAGGTCCGCGGCCTGGCCGGCGAACACCAGGTCCCGGACGCCCGCCGGGCCATGGGCCACGCCTACGGCGGCGGCGCCCAGTTCTTCGCGATGTGGCTGGTGGGAGCCGAGCCGCCCGCCTCCTGAGCGGGCTCGGGCCGCGGGGCCGCAGGACGCCGGGCAGGCGGCCGGCGCGCGGTGTGGTGCCGGACCGGCCACGGGTGACTCACCGTGGCCTGTGCGGCACCCGCTGCGATGGTTACTCTGGCCCCCGGACGACGTACCGGGAGTACCGGGAGGAGCACGCACGTGGCCGAGAGCATGACTTCACAGCCTCTGGCAGCCGGCTGGGACAAGCCGGACCTCGATCTCAGCGGGGCGGACTGGCAGTCGAGCAGCCGGGGAGCGGGCGACGTCCAGATCGCCTTCGTCGAGGGGTTCATCGCGATGCGCAACAGCGAACGCCCCGAAAGCCCCTCGCTCATCTTCGCGCCGGACGAGTGGCGCAAGTTCGTACTGGGCGCGAGGGGCGGCGAGTTCGACCTGACCTAGGGGGTGTCCGCGAAGTAGCGCCGTGCGCCCGCAGGGCGCTCCCGCGGCGTCCGGTGCGTGCTCTCGGTGTGCCGGGCGGAAGCCCGTGTA
>NZ_JBIASZ010000037.1:12681-23391 GCF_042891345.1 Streptomyces sp. NPDC001903 | reverse complement strand
CGGACTGGGTGAGGGCCTGTACCGATGCAGCCCCCACCCTCACGGTCCCACCGGGGCAATTCCGGCGCATCTCGAGGCAGCGCCCGTGTGCTCCATGTACACGTTTCGTGCGCTCCACGTACGCCACGCCGCCCCGAGGGCGCCTATTAGGCCCTGTCTGACAAATGATCACGTGAACGCATCGTGCGCAACCTGCCTGCCGGTGTTTCGGCCTCCGAGCCGGGGGTCAGTAAGGCTCTTCACGCCACTCGAGGCACGTGGGCCGCAGTCCGCCGGACAGGACGAACTCCTTCACGGCCTGACGCAACAGGCTGATCGGGACCTCCGTCGGCTCCAGGAACTCCCGGGGGTAGGTGACGATCATGTAGGTCGCCACCGGGGTGGTGACCTCGCCGGCCGGGATCAAGGCACCCTCCTCGCCAGTGCTGTAGGACAGGATTCCGACCTGCCCACCGGCGCGAACCCCGACCAAGAACTCGTGGTCCGGCCAGCCCGACGGCAGCAGAGGGCGATCCAAGGAGATCAGATGGGCCGTGTTGCGTAGCGGACCGCCGACGATCAGCGCGTCGACCATCGCATCGACCGCCTCCGCCGAGTCGAGCAGTACCGGCGCACCCGAGTGCTCCTCCAGGTGGTCCTCCGTAAAGACCGCCTCCGCGCCCCGCAACATTCCGTGCCCCTCGCCGTCACAGGTGATCCCCATGCCATGTTTGAGCACCGGAGACTACCGCCTTCGCCAGGCGGCCCCTGGCGCGGCGGCCTGCCCGATAATTGATCTTGTGGCGGGTCGAGGTGAGTTGACGTATGCGGCGTGGGAGCGGATAGGACCGTTGTTGCCGCAGGTGGACGGGCGTGGCCGTCCTTGGCGTGATCACCGTCAGGTGGTCAACGGTGTGCTGTGGCGGCTGGGAACCGGGGCTCCGTGGCGTGACTTGCCCCAGCGGTACGGGCTTTGGCAGACCTTCGGCGAACGCTTTTCGCGCTGGGAGGCGGACGGGACCTGGGCGAGGCTGCTGGAGTACGTCCAGGTCCGCGATGACGCGGTGGGCCGGGTGGAGTGGACCGTGGCTGTCGACTCCACGATCAACCGGGCCCACCAGCACGCGGCTGGCGCCCGCAAAGGGGGGCCGCAGAAGGGGACGAACCGGAAGATCCGGGCCGCTCGCAGACGTGCCAGGCACTCGGCCGGTCCCGAGGCGGACTGACCATCAAGGTCCACCTGGCCGTCGACGGCCGAGGCCTGCCGCTGTCCTCGCACGACACCGGTCCGGGTGCTGGGCGACAAGGCGTATTCCAGCCGGGCGATTCGTCGCCTGCTTCGGTGCCGGGGGATCGTCGCCACGATCCCCGAGCGCCGCGACCAGGCGGCCAATCGGCGACGACGCGGGACCCTTGGTGGCAGGCCGCCCACCTTCGACAAGGCCATCTACCGTGACCGCAACGTAGTCGAACGATGCTTCGCCCGTCTCAAGCAGTTCCGTGCGATCGCGACCAGGTTCGACAAGCTCGCCGACCGCTACCGGGCCGGAGTCGTCGGCCTCCCTGATCCTCTGGCTTCGCGAGCCGACCGGATGATCATTTGTCAGACAGGATCTAGGGCGGGCGCACAGCGAAGGTCCCTGAGCGGGGTCGACACCGATGGGTGGCGGTCCCACTTCGCTGTGTCCGGGGCCGGTGGTTCCTGCTGGCGTGTTGGCGGTAACCGTTGCCTGGCGCGGGCGTTGGGCTGGTGTATCCGCGCTGGTGCCGCAGCCGTTGCCGCATCGGCAGGCTGCGTCCTTGCAGCCCGTCCTCGGCACACCGGGGACAGGACACCAGCGTTCCCGCGGGGTATGTGCGAGTCCGCGGTGCCCGCTTCGCCTCGTCTGGTCTGGAGTTCCGTGTACCCACCCCCTGAAGCCGCCCCGTTCCAGCCGGTCCCGCCGCGTCGCTGGCATCCTCTGTTGGCTGTTCCCGCTGTGGTCGTCGCGACGCTGGTGGTTCCCCCGCTGGGTGCCGCGCTGGCGTCCATGGCTCGCTGGGACAAGGCCGGCAAAGCGGTGACCGTGGTCTTGGCCTCGATCTGGTTCGCGGTCCTGGTCGCAGCCGGTTCCAGCCCGAAGAACACGCAGGACGACGCGAAGCCCCTTTCGCAGCCGGCCGCCACGGTCACTGTCACCGCCCCGGACCCGCCGCCACCGGCCTCCGTTCCCGCTGCCCCGGCGACACCGGCGCCCGCTTCATCGGCCCCGTCCCTGCGGCCACCTTGACGCCTCCACCTGTTCCCGTCCCGGCGCAGCCTGTGCCTGAGCAGCCGCCGGCCCGGCCATGGCCCCCTGCGGCAGACGACAGCAAGCCAAGGCTCTCCGGCGGCACACAGGCGGGCGGGGGATCCTCATCCGGCGGCAGCACGAACACCGGGGGCGGCGGCAGTGTCTCGTACCGGAACTGCACCGCGGTCAGGGAGGCCGGGGCAGCGGGCGGCCGGGGCGTGGCCGGCCGCTTCCATAAACACTGGGATGTAACTGGCTCCATCTATCGGTGGGTCCCCTGTCGGTTCCCTTTGCCCCCAGACGCGGCCCAACTGCCCAATCTCCTACCTGCCTTCGGCAGCACACCGGTTCTAGTTCGCGGCCGCATAAATGTGCGAATCCTTATGGTGTGTGCGAGAAGTACGAGCGGGCGGTGACGGCGAAGTTCCTCGAGGTCCCGTGGGATCGGTCGTGACGGCCGGCCGCCGGGTATCGGGCGCGGGAGTGCCGGCGGCGGTACTCGACCGACTTTGATCGGGGCCGGGGGCCCGCGCGTGACGTTGGTCCGGCCGTTTGTGGAGTAATCGTGGGCCGGGATGGCGGCTGCGCAGGCCGCGACCGAGATCGGCATCACGATGGCGACGGCTTGCCTGCGGGCCGCCGCGATCGCGGCGTGCCCGAAGCCGCGGACCGGGCGACCCCCATCCCCCCAGCACCCTCGTTCTCGGGATGCGATGCAACGGGATGGCGGGCATGGTGGAAGTGAGGTATGCATTGCCCTCCAGCTGGCTCGAGATGATGTCCCTTGGGCCTTGCGGTCGTGGCGGTAGTCGGCGGGTGCGCAGCTACCGGGCCATTAAGGTCGAGCCGGACAGCAGCGAGCTGGAAAGCGGCACAGCGCCGCAACTGCACCGCCTCTGGGGAACAAACAGAGAAGAAGGTGTCACCACTGCGGAAGCACGGCGGACTGGGCGCACGGGAAGGTCCTGTGTTCCGAGGGCTCGCCGGCTTCCGGCGCAACATCAACAGCCGCTCAACCGTCTGGCAAAGTGACCCGACCGGGCGTGCCCCAAGTAGCTCTTGAACCTTCAATGCGGGGTGGGAGAAATCCACGGTGCGCCCGGGTTCTAAGGCTCAGACCAGATGAGTTCCAGCCGAGCAGGCTTTGTCGACTGCCTGAAGGGGCCTCAATTTCTGTCCGGCCTGGCCGGTTGAGTGATGGCGCAGTGTCGAGAGGAGAAGTCCGTGAAAGGAAAGATCGTACTGAGTGTCGCGGTAGTAGTCGCGCTAGGAGGCGGGACGGCTGGCGCCACCGTCACTTCGGCTTCCGCTGTTACCGCCCCGACGTGTCGGGTAAGCGGCGGAAGCACTCTGACGGGACAGAACTTCGCTGGTAATAAGACGTTCACCATCTCGCCTGGCGGAAAGTCGGTACGCTCCACTTCTGACGGTCGCATCGGACCGGTCACCGTCACGGGCAAGGGTCCGTTCTCCGTAGGTTCTGTGGCTTGCATCGGCCCTGCAGCATCTTCGGCAAAGGCTGCCGCTGCCCTCAAGGCGGGAACGGATGCAGCGCAAGCGGCGGTGCGGAGAGGTGCCCCCCCGCAGGTAGTGAAGGCAGAGGCCAGAGCGGCGACAGAAGCCGCAGGGAAGCGCCTCGGCATTTCGCAGCCGATCATTATTCAAATCATTAATCAAATCACCCAGCAGCAGCAGCAGCAGCAGCAACAGCAGCAGCAGCAGCAGCAGCAGCAACAGCAACAGCAACAGCAGCAACCGAACCAGCAGCAACAGCAGCAGCAGCAACAACAACAGCAGCAGCAGCAGCAACAGCAGCAGCAGCAACAGCAACAGCAACAGCAACAGCAACAGCAACAGCAACAGCAACAGCAACAGCAGCAGCAGCAGCAGCAGCAGCAGCAACAGCAACAGCAACAGCAGCAGCAACAGCAGCAGCAACAGCAACCGAACCAGCAGCAGCAGCAACAGCAGCAACAGCAGCAACAGCAACAGCAACAGCAACAGCAACAGCAACAGCAACAGCAACAACAGCAGCAACAACAACAGCAGCAACAGCAACAGCAACAGCAACAACAGCAGTAGCCACCGGGCGGCGGGGCGACATTGAACGTGTAGCCCCGCTACGGCTTCCTCGGGCGCCGCCGACGTCGATGCCATTCAGCGCGTGGCTACGCAAGGCCGTGAGGGCTTGCGCAGGATCGTGTACGTCCCGTGTGCTCCGCCCCCCCCCACCTGAGATACGGCGTGGCGAGGAAGGCTGAGCGGCGGCCGTCGCGGTCCCGGACCGCGTACGAGTCTCACGGCTATGCGCGCGCCTCTACGTCGTAGCTGGACGGGCCGGTGGGCGGGGAGCGAGCCAGCCCAACGGCGGGCCGACGGCCGGACCTGTGAGGCGGGGTCACCCGGCCCGCCGATGGAGGCCCCCGGGCGCTGGGGTGAGTTGTGAGTCCCGCGGGCTGCTGGGGATGGCTCGGAGGCTGGGCGCCCCGTCCAGATGCTGGTCTGGCAGGCACGCGCGAAGCCTTCACAGGAGCATGGTCAGCACCTCCTACTTGGCCCGTGAGCATTTCAGTGGGCCGGCTCTGTGTGCAGCGGGCTTTCGATCGGTACCCAGGTACAGGTTTACCGTCGGATGTGTTCCCACTTGCGGGACGCGGGTGACGGGAGTTAGCGGCACGAGCGATCCGGCGTGGGTGCGGCAGTCCTGCACGCTGCCCACCAAGGAGCGGCCGCTGCGGGTCGCCGAGTGGGATGCGCTGTTCTCCGAGCGACTGACCTCGCTGTCGAGGCAGCAGCCGCTCCACCTGCGCATGGACCTGGCTGGCGGGCCCGGTGTCGAGGAGCGGGTCCGGGACAGAGGCATCGCCAGCCAGCGACAGGGTTGCGCCGCCGCCACCCCACACTGACCGGCGTGCGGCCTCCCAGCCCCCAGCAAGCTGCCCCACCGGCAGCCCCGGCCCGCACCAAAAAACTGCCCGAGGGGATCGCAGAGCCCCGTACGAACCCTGTCCGCCCGCCGTCTGAGGGAGAACCGTGACCGAGGCGATCACCCGCACCCTGTCCCTGGACGGCCTGTCATTCTCCTACCAGTTCATCGAAGCCGAATACCCCGTCGTCGAACCGGTCCTCGTCATCGGGGGAGTCCTCCAGGGCATGCACGGCTGGTCCATCATGGAACGCCATGTCCTGCCGCACGCCAGCCTGATCTCCGTGGACCTCCCCGGCGCCGGCCGGTCCACCCCCCTGCGCCCCGAGCAGAGCATGGAGGTCATGTGCCGGGCCACCGAGATCATCATCGACGACCTCGCTGTGGACCGCAGCAACTTCCTCGGATACTCCTTCGGCTCCGCCATCGCCTTCCGCTGTGCGCAGCGCCGCCCAGAACGCTTCGCGAAGCTCGTCCTGGGCGGAGTCCCCGTCCGCATCAGCGACAAGCTCATCGCCCTGTGGAAGCGCGGCGCCCAGCGCATGCACAGCGGGGACCCCCGCGGCTTCGTCGACGTCCTCGCCGAGATGTTCCTGTGCTCCGACGAGCAGGTCACCGTCAGCAACCGTGACGTGGTACGCCAGCTCGTCAAACGCATGACGCTGCGCGCGGTCACCGCCAACGCCCACGGCTTCTGGACGATGGAACGGTCCGTGCTGGAGAACCTCGATCCCGAAGGCGGCCTCCAGGGGGTGCCCACGTTGGTCTTCTGCGGTGAACACGACACCATCAGCTCTCTCGTAGAACAGCGCGAGTTCGCACAGACCATCGGGGACTGCACCTTCGCGGCCATCGCCGACGCCGACCACTGGGTGTTCATGCAGCGCCGCGAGGAGGCCAGCGACCTCGTCATGCGCTTCTTCACCGGCCGCAGCCTCGACGACTGCGACTACCTCCTCGAACCGGCTGCGGCCGCCTACGTCGCCGCTCGCAACGGCTGACCCTCCTAGGACACGTCGAGGAGCAGCCGGCCCGACCCCTGCCGACCGCAGGGGAAATCCGAACCAGCGTCACTGAGATCGGGACAAGATGACACAGACCGTCGTGGCCGGGCTCGGATGCTGGCTGCCGCCCACCGTAGTGCGCAACGCGGACCTCATGGCCCCCGGCATGGACGCCTTCGTACGACGGCGCATCGGTATCGCCCAGCGTCACCGCATCACCGACGGCCATGCCACCGTCCACCTGGCCACCGAAGCAGGCGCCCGAGCGCTCACCTCCGCCAACACGGAGCGCACCGATGCCGTCATCCTGGCCACCACCACCCCCGACCGGCTCTGTCCCGCCGGAGCCCCCGAAGTCGCCAGCCGGCTGGGCATGACCGGCACCCCAGCCCTGGACATCAACGCAGGCTGCTCAGGCTTTCTCTACGCCTGCGAACTCGCCAAAGGGCTCATCGCGGCGGGCACCGCCGGCTCCGTCCTGGTGATCGCCGCCGAGAGTACCTCCACGATGGTCAACCCCGCCGACTCCGCCACCGCCCCCATCTTCGGAGACGGAGCCGGAGCCGTCGTGCTGCGCCGCGCGCGCCCCGGCCAGGAAGCCACCCTCGGCCCGACGATCTGGGGCAGCGACGGAACGCTCGCGGACACGATCTCCATCCCCGCCGGCGGAGCACGCCAACGCTCCGCAGCCGACACCGACGGCGCGGACCTCTACCTGCACATGCACGGAAGCGAGGTCCTGCGCAACGCGGTGCGCCGCATGAAGCAAGCCGCAACCGCGGCGCGGGCTGCTGCCGGCTGGGATCCTTCGGACATCGACCTCCTCATTGCACACCAGGCCAACGCGGCGATCTCCAAGGCGCTGGCCGCCGCCCTGGACTTCCCCGCGGACCGCATGCCCTCCAACATCGACAGCGTCGGCAATACCGCCGCGGCCTCGCTGCCCATCCTCCTTGCCCAGGCCGCCCGGGACGGAACGCTGAAGGAGGGCCAACGCATCCTCCTGGTGGCCTTCGGTAGCGGGTTGTCCTGGGCAGCGACCACCGCCACCTGGCCCCCGGGGCTCACTGCGCACCTGTGAACCCGGCAACGACCGCGGCCGGCCGTACGCCGGCGGCGGAACCCCGGACGAGGTCGCTGACCGAACCGGCCACGCCCTGAGCACCCACCAGCACACCGTCCAGCCGACCGGTTGCCGCCGATCTATGGAGAACCCATGAGCGACATGCTGCGGATCGTCATCGACACCCTCACACAGAAGGCCGGACTGCCCGCGGCCCCCGTCACACCCACGGCCACCCTGGCCCAAGCCGGGGTCGACTCCATGGCCATCGCCGTCCTGTCCATGATCCTCGAAGACGACCACGGCATCGTGATCGCCGAAGCGGACCTGTCGGCCAACACCACCCTCACCGAGCTCGCCGACTTCATCGAACAGCACCGCAAGGCCACCGCGTGACCCACCACGCCCAACCGGCACCTGTCCTGCCCGGCCGCGACGCCCGCGACCACCACATCGCGTGGGAGAAGGCCGGCTACCCCTGCCGCGTCCTCACCCCACGCACCCAGACGCCGGGCGGACCACCCCTGCTTGTGCTCGGCGGAGGCCTCCAAAGCCGCCACTCCTGGACACGCCTGGAACACCGGGTCCCCGACCGCCGACTCCTCATCCCCGACCTACCGCCCGCCCGCTCACCCGGACAGACCCGAACGCACCTGACCTGGGACGACCTTACCGACGCCGCTCTGGCCGCAGCCGACCAACTGCGCATCGGCCGATTCGCGGTTCTCGCGGTCTCCTCCGGCTACCCCATCGGCTACCGGCTCGCCCAACAACACCCCGACCGCATCAGCCACCTGATGCTCTTCGGCGCAGCCCCCCAACCCCGCCCGCACCTTGCCGCGCTCATCCGAGAAGGCCTGCAGCGCGAAGCCACCACTACGACCGACGCCTCACCCGAACGCCGACACCATGCCGCAGCCCAACTCGTGAAGGCCTTGACCAACACCCAAGCGGCTGAAAAATACCTGCTCCTCAAGGCCGCAGCCCGCGTCATGCTCGCCCAGCTCACCGCAACCCCGCATGACCCCTTGGTCCGCTACGTCTTCGACCGCGGGTCGCTCCTCCTGTCCAACGCGCTTCCCGCCGGCGGTCTGACTGGTGTCCCCGCCCTCGTGGGAGTGGGCGAGCACGACACCGCCACCACCGTCGAAGACAACCGCGCCGTAGCCGCAACCATCGCCGGCTGCACCTTCCTCGTCATGAAGCACGCCGACCACCTGCTGCACCTCGAACGCGATGCGGACTTCGCAGCCGCCGTCACCCTCTTCCTCGACAACCAGCCCCTCGCCACCGTGGCTCACAGCGCCGTCGAACTCCTTCCATGACCCGAGCCGCCCGCTCGCGCGTCAACGGCAAGGGAAGCCGGCCTTAGGCCGTGTCTTTCGGATCATGGCGGGCCCGGGCTGCCCTGCACCGCGCCTCGCGGCGTTCTCGTCGGTCGCCGACACACCACGTCGGCTCCCTCCTCGGCCTTGCGATGCACGGCACCGGACACCCCGGGCTGATCCGCCCTGATCCGAAAGACACGGCTAGGGGGTGTTTTGTTGATCAGGCCGGGTCAGGGAGCGGTGGTGGGCGCCGTGGATTGCAAGGCGGACGAGGGAGGCGACGTGGTGTGTCGGCGAGCGAGGACAACGCGGCGAGGCGCGGTGCCCGCCGCCGCGAGCCCGGCATGATCGGCAAGACGTCCCCTAGCGGCCTGAGGCAGGAACGGGCCGCCCAAGCTCCGCCTGAAGGACAGCAGTGCCGTCCTGCTGCTCCACCATCCTGCCGATGTCACGCGTCCGGGCCCGGTATCCCTCCTCCTCCAGCAGCCGGCCCAAGGCCCAGGCGAGGTTGTCGCCGTTGAGCTGCCGCTGAGGGATCACCGCCGATGTGAGACCCAGCGCATGCAGCCGGGCTCCCCATAAAGGCTGGTCCAACCCGACAGGGACGGGCAATGATGGTGTGCCGGCGCGCAGGCAGGCATGAGTCGTCCCGGGCCCCGCATGATGCACCGCTGCTCGCATCTGGGGGAACAGCCATTCGTGGGGACACTCTCCGATATTGAAGATGTCCTCACCCCGCCCTGCCAGCCCGGCGTACCCACCCTGGACGACAGCCCTCACACCAAGACGCCGCACCACCTGGGTGATGCTCTCGGCGAGCTTTTCGACATCTACGCCCGCCATACTCCCGAATCCGAAGTAGATCGGGGCAGGCCCCGCCTCCAGGAAATCCACGAGACGAGCCTCGGGCTGCCAGTGCGGAACGCGGTGGGGCTGCCAGGCACCGACCACCCGGTGCAGAGCGGGAAACCGCACACGAGGCGGAAGCAACACGGTGCTGAACCCGTACCGTACGGAACCCCGCGAGGCCGAAAGCAGCGAGTTCTCCGTCGCGCTCCCAGGAAGTCCCAGTTCCCGTCCCAGGTAGCTGGCAGCCGGCTTGTACACCGGGGCCAGCAGGACCTTGACCAGCGCATCGGATGCCGTGTAGCGCCACCGGGGATTTCCCGCCACCAGACGGGGGAGCATCATCGCGTGGGAGACGGTGTAGACGCCAATGCAGCTGATCCCCAGCCCGCGGCCGATCAAGGCAGCCTGGGGGTGGAGCAGTGGATGGGCGAGCAGGACGTCCGCCCCCCTGCCCGCGACCATCAGGAGATGCTCTGCCGCGATGACTGCCATCTCCTGAGAGTTCTTCGTCCGAGCGCGTCGGGACGTGAATTGTCCGATCGCCGCTTCATGCCGGTCAAAAGGCATGGCGCAGACGGTGAGCCCCAAGCCTCGAAAGGCAGCCGAGTAGCGGTCGGACGTCACCACCACAACCTCATGCCCTGCTCTCATCAAGCCTGCGGCGAGGCCGGTGTAGGGCGCAATGTCACCCGCCGTGCCCCACGTGGCCAGCACCACACGGCGCGGGACGCGCGCAGGGACCACCGGGTTACCGTCCATGGCACTAACCCCCTTCCTTGACGGGGTGAGGCGAGGACCGCCCACCGCCGCACGAACCAGGTTCCTCAGCAACAGGAGTCGGGCTGCGGGGGATGTGGTCGCGACATCCCCGGCGACCGCCTTACGGGCAGGCTTCTTGGGACCTGCCCGTACCGCACGGGCGAGCCGACCGCCTGTACAACGCGGTGAAAGCCAGGGCGTTACGCTGTGTACCGCCTCGTGCACACCGGACACCTCCGGCGATCCGTGTCGGGCGATCCTCCAGGTACCGGAAATGCGCAGTCCACGAGTATCTCCGGGAGAGCGACCCAGAAGCCGTCGTGTTGTCGGCCGGCCATTGGGAGCAGAAGCAACCCTGACCTGTCGAGCACGGCGAGCAGGGGCCGACCATCGTCGTGCCATCAACGTCGGTGGAATGGTGCTGCCTGCGCATTGCGCAGGCAGCACCCAAAGGGTAAAAAAACGCGGGGTGGGTGACCACGGGGGGGGTGGGGGCCTGCGAGGCGAGTGACAGGATGGCTGGGGCTCG
>NZ_JBIASZ010000037.1:0-12671 GCF_042891345.1 Streptomyces sp. NPDC001903 | reverse complement strand
CCCAAATCCGTGGGTGTATTGGGGCGGCCGGCGATGTCCCCCGCCCCCACCATTCGGATATCACACGGCGGGTTCGTAGACGACGGTGGTGGTGGGGCAGTCCTCGGCGAGTCCGAGGAGGCCTGGCGCTCGTTCTCGTCGACGGCCAGGTCCCAGCGGAGCTTGGTTCCGACCCAGGTTGCGGCGTAGGTGCAGTGGTAGGAGCCGTCGGACGGCAGCCACTCGGCGGGGTCCTTGTCGGCCTTGGACCGGTTGGATGCGGCGGATACCGCGATGAGCGTGTCAGGGGAGGCCTGGTCGTTCGCGTACGCCTCCCGTCGCGCCGCCGGCCACGGCACCTGCTCCGAGTCGAAAACCTCCGCCAAACGGAACAAAATGGTCTACATCGAGGCGAGCCGCATCGGTGACGACGATGTCGTCGTCGTACGTGCTGCGCCAGGATCCGCCGGTCAGCTTGCAGCCGGTCGCGACCTGCGGCGCTTCCACGGCTTCGGCGAGGATGACCTCCTTGCGGGTGTCGCAGCCGCTTCCGGCGTTCAGGCCTTTGTTCCAGTGCTTGTACAGGTCCCGCTTGTAGCCCTCGCGGTGCTCGACGGCGACGGGCAGGCGGTCGATGGCTTCGAACAGCGGTAGCGGAGCCCGCAGCCCGGCAGGGCCAGCGGCCAGGGCGGCCGCGGGTGCCGGCGTGGCGGTGGGAGCGGAGTGTGCGGCCGGAGCCGCGGTGAACAGGGGCAGGGCCAAAGGCCGGTGGAGCGTGCCCGACACCCACCCTGACAGGCCCCGGGGGACAACTCACTCGTGTGGGCGGCCGGATTCACCGAAGAAGCGAGCCTGCTCCTTCAGCTTCGTCAGGGTCGAGGTACCCGCCGTCGCCCGGATCCCGGCTGACGTCCGCGGACACCGGCAGCTGTACCTCTGACTTACCGGGGTACGGCGCAGCCGGCACGGCCCGGACGACAAGAACAGGGCGGAGATCCATTGCGCGGCTCCGAGTGCGGCCTTCTCCTGGCCCCGGATCTCGATCGTGATCACGCTCTCGTCGCTCATACCCCAGGAACCTCTAGTAGCTGGCCGTGGTTCTCGCGCCTGCGGGAGGATCACACCATTGAGTCCCCGGGGGTCCCCGGTCGGCGGGTGGCGGCGCGATAGCGCCAGTCTCGCCCATTGCCGGGTGGCGGCTGGCCGGCGGGCGGTATTTTCGCCGCCATGACCGTTCCTCTGCTTGATCGGCGTCCGTCGTCTCCCGGGCCGAACACGCTCTAGTCCTGGCGGCCACCTTCGCCGCGCTGATGGTCATCCCCCTGGCCTCCGCGGCGACACGTGCGCTGGACCGGTTGACGCCGGTCCAGCGCTGGTGTCAGTTCTTGGTGAGGGTGCAGGTGTAAGCGGGGGTGCCCGAGCCGCGGTAGGCCTCGAGTTCGAGGTGGTAGGTGGCGCTTCCCGCGGCGGTTCTGGTGAAGGTGAGTGACTCGTCGGCGCCCAGGCCGTTGTTGACAGATCGGGTGAGGGTGCTGCCGTTGGAGTCGAGGAGGTAGAGGTCTGCGTCGTAGGCGTCGGGTACGGCGCACTGCACGGTGAGGCGTTCGTTGGCCGCCAGCGAGACACGGAAGTAGTCGCGGTCGGTGGTGGAGGCCATGGTGCCGCTAATGGAGGCGGGGTAGGTGAGGGCGGTGGCGTCGTTGGCGGTGGCCCGGGTGTCGTTGGCTTCGTCCTCGGCGAGGAGGACTGTGCCGCCCGGGGTGCCGCAGGTGGTCTGCGGCGTGCCGCTGTACGGGTTGGTGTCGATGACGCCGCCGGTGACGTTGCGGAGGTAGTAGCCGCAGGTGGGACGGTTCTTGAAGTCGTAGGTCTGGCCGGGGCCGAGGTGCCAGATCTTGTAGCCGGAGAACGTCAGAGGTTTGCCGGCGGTGGCTTGTTCGGGCTGGTGGTCGCCGAGCACGATGAAGGCCTCGGTGCCGTAGAGGGTGGCCTGGCCGTTGCTGTCGAGGAGCAGCGAGCTGCCTTCCTCGACTCCGACGCCCCAGGCCTTGCCGCCGGAGGTCCGGCCGTCCTTGATCGCGCGGGCGACGAAGGCCATGGTGCGGCCCATCCGGTCGCGGGCCGTGAAGTGGGAGTCGTTGATGACGCCAGCGTAGTTCGGCCAGTCGAACATGCCGGTGGTGAAGGTGATGTAGCTGTCGTACGGGTTGGCGAGGGCTTCGGCGCTGGTGATGCTTCCCTGGCATGCGTCGTAGACCACGGGGCTGTTGATGTGGGTGCCCGCGCTGCCGCCGCCCGAGCCGCCGCCCTTGGCGACGACGGATTCGACGGAGGCTTCCAGTGCGGTGCCCTTCCAAGCGGCGTAGCGGCACTGGTCCCCGCCAGCGAAGTACACGAACTCGGCGTTGCGGATGTCTGCGTTGACCTGGCTGTTGTTGCCGTCGGAGGCGGCGGTCAGGGTCCAGCTGGTACAGGAGTTGATGCCGGGCAGCGCCATGACGGCGTCGCATTCGGGGGTGGCGCTGCCTGAGGTGGGGGCGGAGCCGGCCAGGATGACGACGTCGAGGCTGCCGGTGCCGCCGCGGATGGCGTCGATGGCGGCCGACATGGATCCGGGGTTGATCTTTCCGTCGCCGTTCATGGTGAAGGCGGGGCCCTGCCAGGCGGTGCGGCTGACGTCGGAAGGGCTGCCGAGGCGTATGCGGGTGCCGGCCGCTTCGGCGCTGCCGGTGGAGGCGAGTGCGCCGGTCAGCGTGAGCAGAGCCATGGCGGCCGAGGCCAGCTTGGCATGCCTGAATCGTGTGTCCATGAAGTCTCCGAGAGGTGGGGGAGGTGCGCGGATCTGCAGAGGGCAGGGCGTGGCGATGCCCTGAGGGGCGCGTGGGGGAGCTGCGCCGTCGCGGTGGTGCGCAGTAGCAGAACTTACAAGCCAAGTTGAGTGAACGGTAGTTGTAGCGCGCAAAACGCAGCACCTCTCCCCTGGTCGGTTGATTCAGGCCGCTCAATCGCTTGGCCGCGAGGGCCTTGCAGTCCAAACCGTGCCCCGTTACTGCAATGTAACGAGCGATACATCTAGCCATCATCGAACCAGGTCTGTAATTTCGGTGTTGCAGTCGACGGCGAACGCCCCGTCGGCCCGAAGACCGGAGAGGCATACGCCTGATGAACACCTGTCTGTCCCGAAACCTGATCATTGCGTTGACGGCCGCGACCGCGCTGGCCACGCTCACTTCCTGTTCGGACTCCGCCGACGCCGCCAAGTCCGCTGGCGTTGAGCAGATCACCGTCGCAGGTGCGGCGGTCACGAAGGACACCGCGCTGCACGACGCACTGCCGGACGCGATCAAGAAGTCGGGCACCGTGCGCGTGGCCACGGACGTGCCCTACGCGCCGTTCGAGATGTTCGTGGCCGAGGGCGAGCCGGAGCTCACCGGGCTCGACTACGACCTCGGGCAGGCGCTCGGGGCGAAGCTGGGTGTGAAGTTCGATTTTGCGCCGCAGAAGTTCGACGGGATCGTGCCCGCGATCCAGGCCGGCAAGTTCGACGCGGCGATGTCGGCAATGACCGACAACAAGGAGCGCCAGGCGGTCGTCGACTTCGTCGACTACTCCGTCTCCGGTTCCGGGATCATGGTCGCCAAGGGCAACCCTGAGAAGATCACCACCCTCGATGACCTGTGTGGCAAGAAGGCCGCGGTGCAGGCGGCGACCAACCAGCTCGACCTCCTCAAGAACCACCAGGCCAAGTGCAAGGCCGCGGGCAGGGGGGAGATCGACATCCAGACCTTCCCCAAGGACTCCGACGCGCAGCTCGCCCTGCGCTCGGGCAAGGTCGTCGCCCAGGTGCAGACCAAGCCCGCCGCGGGTTGGACCGCGAAGACCGCTGACGGCGGAAACGCCTTCCAGGTCGTCGACGACCCGGCCGCCGCGGGCGGCTACGGGGCTTCGCCGAACGGGATCGCGGTTTCCAAGAAGCTGCCCCAGCTCAGCGACGCGATCCAGAAGGCCCTGCAGGCGCTGATCGACGACGGCACCGTCACCAAGATCTTCGACAAGTACGGGGTTGCTTCCATCGCCGTCAAGGAAGCCACCAAGAACGCGGCGGTGGACTAAACATGACCACGACCACAGTCCCCGTGGACACCGACCGTCCCGCGCCCCAGCAGCTCACCGTCGTGCCACTGCGCCACTACGGCCGCTGGATCGCCGCCGTCGCGGCCATTGCTGCACTCATCGGTGTGGCCGGATCACTGGCGAAGAACAGCAATCTCCACTGGGAGATCATCGGGCACTTCCTGTTCGCCGACCTGATCTTCTCCGGACTCGTCACCACCCTGTGGCTCACCGTGGCCGCGATGGCCCTCGGGCTCATTCTGGGCACGCTGGTCGCGGTGATGCGGCTGTCGTCCAACCCGGTTCTCTACGGGATGTCCTCGCTGTTCGTCTGGTTCTTCCGCGGTACCCCGCTGCTGGTCCAGATCATCTTCTGGGGATACGCCGCCGCCCTCTACCAGTACGTGAAGATCGGCATTCCGTTCACCAGCGTCACCTTCTTCCAGGTCGAGACGAACTCCCTCCTCACCCCGGCCGTCGCAGCCCTGCTGGCCCTCGGGCTGAACGAGGCCGCGTATGCCTCGGAGATCGTCAGGGCCGGCATCCAGTCGGTGGACCCCGGCCAGAGCGAAGCCGCGCACTCCCTGGGTATGCGGCCCGCGCAGACGATGCGCAGGATCGTGCTGCCCCAGGCCATGCGGGTGATCATCCCGCCGATGGGCAACGAGACGATCAACATGCTGAAGATGACCGCCCTGGTGTCGATCATCTCGGCGCACGACCTGATGTCCAACATCCAGGACGTGTACGCGCAGAACTACCAGGTCATCCCCATGCTCGTCGTCGCCAGCCTCTGGTACCTGGGCCTGGTCACCCTGCTCAGCATCCCGCAGGCATGGCTGGAGCGCCGCTACGGCCGCGGCACCGACCGATGCGGCCACACCTCGCCCCTGCGCCGGATGCTTGCCGGTGCACTGGCCCAGTCTGCCCGCACGAAGAAGAACACCAAGGAGGCGGGTGCGTGAGCGTCCCCATGGTCCACGCCCACGGCGTGCGCAAGCACTTCGCGAAACTCGAAGTCCTCAAGGGCATCGACCTGACCGTCGAACGCGGCCAGGTGTGCTGTCTGCTGGGTCCCTCCGGCTCGGGCAAGTCGACGTTCCTGCGCTGCATCAACCACCTCGACCGAGTCGACGGCGGCAAGCTGGCGGTCGACGGCGACCTGGTCGGCTACCGCCAGAACGGATCCAGGCTGCACGAACTGCGTGAGAAGGAAGTCGCCGAGAGACGACGCGACATCGGCATGGTCTTCCAGCGCTTCAACCTCTTCCCTCACATGACCGCCCTGGACAACGTCATGGAAGCCCCCGTCAACGTCTGCAAGACCGACAAGTCGCAGGCGAGGGACGAGGCCCACCATCTGCTGGAACAGGTGGGCCTCGGGGACAGGGCGGGCCACTACCCGGCCCAGCTCTCCGGCGGGCAGCAGCAGCGCGTCGCCATCGCCCGCGCCCTGGCGATGAAACCCAAACTGATGCTCTTCGACGAACCCACCTCCGCGCTCGACCCCGAACTGGTCGGAGACGTACTGGACGTCATGCGCCGGCTCGCCGCCGACGGCATGACGATGGTCGTGGTCACCCACGAAATCGGCTTTGCCCGCGAGGTCGCCGACACCGCCGTCTTCATGGACGACGGCGTCGTCGTCGAATCCGGCGACCCGCGCCAGGTCCTCGTCGAACCCCGCCAGGAACGCACCCGCGCGTTCCTCTCGAAGGTCCTGTGACCACCCCCTCACGGGAACAGCTGCACACCAACCCGCTGCTCCCGCATGCCGAGGCCCGCCTGGAGGGCTACCTGACCGACCTGGCTGCCCTGGTGGCCATCGACTCGGGCTCCTACAGCCCCGTCGGCGTCAACCAGATGGCCGACTGGACCCAGAACCGGCTGCACCGGCTCGGATTCGACGTCGAGCGCGTCACCCCCGCCTCCTCTCACGGGCACCCTGTCGGCGACATGATCCTCGCCCGCAAGGCGGGCAGCCTTCCGGTCGAGCAGGGCGGACGACGCATCCTGCTCGTCGCGCACCTCGACACCGTCTTCGACGACGGTATTGCCGCAGCGAGGCCCTTTCACCTCGACGGCCACACGGCGCGCGGCCCCGGTGTCAGCGATGACAAGGCGGGCCTGCTGGCCGGGATCACCGCGCTGGAGATCCTGGAGGAGACGCGGGCAAGCCAGTACGCAGAACTCGTCTTCCTCGCCACCCCAGACGAGGAGATCGGCTCTCCGGCGAGCCGCCCGATGACCGAAGCAGCAGCCCGCGGCGTCCACTTCGCCCTCGCCCTGGAGTGCGCCCGGGAGAACGGCGACCTGGTCATCGCCCGCAAAGGCGTGGCCGACTTCCGTGTGAGCGTCACCGGCCGGGCCGCGCACGCCGGCATCGAGCCGGAACGCGGAGCGAACGCTGCCCTGGCCGCCGCCCACCTGGTCGTGGCCCTGCAGTCCCTCAACGGCCACTGGGACGACGTCACCGTCAACGTCGGTGTCGTACGGGCCGGCAGCCGCACCAACATCGTCTGCCCGGAAGCCGAGCTGCGCGTCGAGGTCCGCTCGGCCACCGCAGCCGGACTCGCAGCAGCCCGCTCCGCGATCGAGTCGGCCGCGGCACGGCCCGCCGTGGCCGGCACCACGGCGACCGTCGAGCAGCTGGACCTGTGCCCGTCCATGGAGGACACACCCTCCTCACGCCGCATGTTCGACCAGGCCAGATACCTGGCCGCCGGCCTTGGAATCAGCCTGGGAGCAGCTGCGACCGGAGGTGTCGGGGACGCCAACTTCATCGCGGGCCTCGGCGTGCCCACCCTCGACGGCCTCGGCCCCGTAGGCGGAGCCGACCACACCCCCGAGGAATGGCTGGACACCTCCACCGTCCCGGCCCGCGTCGCGCTCCTGGCCTCACTCATCGCCGACCTCGGCGACAGCCGCACCGGCTGACCTTCCCCAGACGTCCCGTACCGGTTTGATCGCGCCATTGCCCGGTGCGGGACCCCACTCCGGCAGCCCCTCCCACCACGCACCGGGCTGCCGACCCGCGCCGGGACCGCAGCAGCCACCCGCCGCTGCGGTCCCGGCCACCACCCGACCCCACCCACAGGAGACAACCCTCATGCCCGTCCCGACCGGAGCCCGTCGTACCGCACTGGTGGGCAGCACCGCTCTCATCGTCGCTCTCACCCTCGCCCCCTCCGCCCATGCACAGAGCTCCGCACCTGCCGGCGGCCGCGGCTCGCTCGTCCTGATCGGCGGCGGCCTGAAGGCCGACAACACGCAGATCTACGGCGAGATCATCAAGCGTGCGGGTGGATCGAAAGCGCGCATGGGTGTCCTCACCGCCGCCTCGATCCCCGCCAGCCAGGACCCGGACGCGAACGACCCTGCCAACTGCAGCAACTCCGCCTGCAACGGCGCCTACTACGCCGGGCTCTTCAAGCAGCACGGCGCCGCCGACGCCCAGTGGATCCCCGTCGACCTCGACCACATCGCCAACGCCGACTCCGACGAGGTCGTGCGGCAGGTCAACTCGATGACCGGCTTCTTCTTCGGCGGCGGCGACCAGTACCGCTATGTCACCACCCTGCTCCACGGCTCCGCGCACACCGATTCCAAGGTTCTCGCCGCCATCCGGGCCAAGCTCGAGGCCGGGGCCGTCGTATCCGGATCCAGCGCCGGAGCGCAGATCGCAGCCGGAGCCGACATGGTCACTGGAGGCGACTCCTACGAAGCACTCCGCGACGGCAGCAGCCCCGGCTACTTCGACGACCCCGCCCGCCTCGGATACCTCCCCGAAGGCGGCTTCGGCTTCCTGCGCTCAGGACTGATCGACACCCACACCGGCACCAACGGACGCGAAGGCAGGGCCCTGCGACTGGCCGCCGACACGGGACACGACCGTGTGTACGCGCTGGAAGAGAACACCGCGCTCATCGTCGATGACCCCAACACCCCCCGCGAGCGACTGCGTGTTCTGGGTCCGCAGGGTGTCGCCGTCCTCGACCTGCGCCAAGTCCGGACCAGCAATTCGCCGGCCGGATGGTCCCTGACCGGCGCCCGCTACAACTACCTCTCGAGCGGCGACCGCTACGACCCGAACCGATGGCAGATCCTGCCCGCCGACGGCAAATGGCCGCTGATCCCGCTGTCGGCCTCACCGGTACCGGTCAACTCGGACGTCTTCTACTCACCGGCCAACCCTGCCGGCGTCCCCTACTCCTTCCTGAACACCGCCCGCGCCCTGACCGCCAGCACCCAGCGCACCACCACGGCCAGCACCTTCGAGAGCGGCCCCCGATTCACCGTCACCTTTACCAAGCAACCCGGATTCACCGCCTGGACCAGCGACGGCGCCACCGCGCAAACCGTCACTGGCCTGCGGATAGCCGTCGCACCGGAGTGACTCCGCCCTGACGCACTCCGGGCGACAGGGCCGGCGGAATCCGGGGGATCCGGCCGGCCCCAGCCGCGAGGCCCGACACTAAGCTCGACCTTGACCCGCCCCAGCACCCACACACACGAAGGAAGAGCCCGCGCATGGCCCCTGGCACGCTCGCCGACGAGATCCGCCTCAAGCTGGGCGACGCCAGCCCCGCCGAACGTAAAGTCGCACGGGTGCTGCTCGCCGGCTACCCCTCCGCCGGCTTCGAAACCATGGCCGTCCTCGCGGAACGCGCCGCCGTCAGCACCCCCACCGTCCTGCGCTTCATCAACCGACTCGGCTACCGAGGCTTCCCCGACTTCCAGACCGCGCTCCGCGCAGAGCTCGACGAACGCAACGCCTCCCCCCTCTCCCTCTACGAGGCAACCGACTACGGCCGCAACCAAGACGGAGCCGAGGACCTTTCCCTCCTCCAGCGCGGCAGCAACCTCTTCAGCTCCGCCGTGGCCCAGACCCTCGCCGAACTACCCCCGCACGATCTCGAACACGCGATCACACTGCTCTCCGACGGCAAACGCCGCATCACCCTCGCCGGCGGCCGCTTCACGAACCTCTTCGCCCAATACCTCGGCCTGCACCTCATGCAGGTACGCGACGACGTCCGGTTCCTGCCAGACCGCGACGTCGAACGCACCGCGCAGCTCGCAGCGGTGAACCGACGTGATGTCTTCGTCCTGTTCGACTACCGGCGCTACGAGCCGGACAAGGTCTCCATCGCCGAACTCGTCCAGGAACACGGTGGCAAGGTCATCCTCTTCACCGACGTATGGCTCTCACCCGCCGCAGCGCACGCACAGGTAGTACTGCCGAGCCAGGTCGCCGCACCATCCCCCTACGACAGCCTCGTCCCTACCCTGGCCATCATCGAAACAGTCGTCGCCGGCGTGCTCACCGCCCTAGGCGACGGCGCCCACCAGCGGATGCAGCACGGAGAGAACACTGCCCGCCGAATGGGCCTGTACTGACCACCACCACACCGACGGCGACCCCGGGAGCGAGCAGGCCGTCCACCGCCTCATGGAGGCTCTCCGACAGGGAGCTGGCCGAGAGGGCCAGCGGGCCGGGACCGCAGGCATCGTGCTGCAAGCCGACCCGCTGAGATCCTCGTGGCCGGCTGGCAAGCGTGATCGGCGACGCACGTGCCCCGTTGAGAGGACCGATCGTTGCTGATCTTGTTCTCCTTTCCCTTGCTCAGCTGACCCCGGTGCGTGACGACCATGCCTGGCGCTTCCCCCACGTGAACGGCCGCCCCGTGCACGTGCGGATGCGGGCCTGGCCGACGAAGGAGGGCGGGTACCTGGTCATAGCCACTGACCTGATGGTCGGTGGCGGGCTGGTCAACATGGAGGCGAGCCTGTGCCGGGCCGCAGGGGCAGAGTTCGGCCGCGCATGAGCATGACGTCTTCGACCTGCTGGTCCGGGACGGGGACGGTCACGACCATGCCCACCTGTGCACCGAGGAGATCCTGGACCTGCTCGGTGCGGGCGTTCTGGGCTTCCCCGGGTACACCCCGGCCGGCCTGTCCGAGGCCAGCTCGCGGCCGGTGCCAGCGCAGAGTGTCCAGATGGCGAGGCTCGTGGCCGCTGTCCTGCGCCTGGAGCAGCACCGTCATGGATAACGACCTCACCCCGGTTGGCTGCGTTGTCTGAGTGCCCGGTTGCGGTCGACCTCATGGGCAGCAGCACCTTCACAGTCGATGCGGGTACGAATCAGGGCAGGCACAACAGCTCCGCGCGTGCCGGGCGCCGGGCCGTCACGCTGATTTGGCATCCAGCGCGGGCCCGCGCGACGTGTCCGTCTACCCGCTCCACAGGCCGGGAGTGAAGTCTGCTGGCAGGAGGTGGGCGGCCGGGGCGGGCGTCGGCTCGGCTAGCCCGGCTCGGGGGCCGCCCCGACGGGTCGGCGCCTGGGGCCCGCTTTGGGGTGGCGGCCACAGCGGTGCCGTGGGGGAGAGGAATCATCGCTGTGGCCGGGCGCCTTGTACATGCCCTCGGTGCACGTGGGCCAAGTGCGAAACCACCTGTGCGCATGGAGAGGTGCGGGCCGGGTTTACAGACCGACATGGTGCTCACCTGGCTCGCCCGCAGCGGCGCCAGGCCGGCCTTCGCAATTTGTGTCGTGGGAGCGGGGCGCGCCCCCGTCGGCAGGCCGTTCGCGGCGAGGGTTGTCCTCCGGTGAGAGGGAGCAGCCCAGGTGAGAGCCGGGCGGGGCAGGTTGCCGTGTGGAGCGGGCCCGGGGCCGGTTGCGTGGCGGCAGTGTGGGTGGAGGCCGCGTCGGCGCCCGCTGGGGCGAGTCCGCCGGGTGGCGGGGCGTCAGCAGGTGAGGGTGACCTCGTGCACGACCGGCTGGGGTGTCCAGGGGAAGGAGGCCACGCCGAACGTGCCGCGGACCGTGGTGCCACAGGGGACGGTGCTCGCCGGGCCGCGCACCTCGAGCGTCGTGGTGGTGAAGACGACAGGCTTGTCCTGCGTGAGGGGCGGGGCGCCGGCGCCCAGGACCTGGGCGGACAGCGTGGTGGACAGCTCCTTTGTGGCCTGCGTCGGGCTGCCGGGAGAGGGCGGCCCTGCGAGGCTGACCCTGCCGTAGAACTGCACCGTGTTACCGGTGACGTCCGCGCACAGCCGTGTGAGCAGGCCTGCCTGGAGGCCCGAGTTCCCGCAGGTGGTCAAGGTCTGGTCGGCGGCGGCCTCGGGGGTAGCGGCGGCCGGGCCGGCGGCCAGAACGGTGAGGCCGGCAACGCCGACCGCGAGAAGGGCTAAGCGGTTCATGGGGACGTGCTCTCCTTTGTATTTCGTCGGTGCGTGACGGGTCATCCACGTGCCTTGTGCGATGTGATATTTCACATCGCACAAGAAGGTGAGATGATCGCGCCCTGAATTCCTTCCGTCAGAGGATCAAACTTCTCTGTAGGGCGCGGGTGGAGCTGGCAGGCGGAGAGACCACGGCCGACCTGCACGACCTGGTAGCGGATTTGGCGCCCGCCCTGAATCCGGACGACAGGCGTGCTCTTCCGGGCAGGCGTTGGAAATCGTGGTGGGCACCCGGCACGAACTGGCCCTGCACCCGGCCCACATCCACGGCCTCACCCAGCTCCTGCGCCAGGCCGCCGGCACCATCGGGTCCCGTAGCACGCCCGGCGGCGGCCAGCGCTTCCACTGCGACGAGACCGGCCGTGCCCGGCCGCTGTGGGAGCCGGCAGCCGGACAAGCCTGAGCGCCTGGGCAAGCCCAGGGAGACCCGTGGCAAACCACCCGCGAGAGGCGGCTTGCCCAGGCCCTCGGCTACGGGCTTCCCCGCCCCGGGCGCAGGACATCGACTTAAAGAGCCCCGAAGCGGGTCGTGTCACCGAAGTGGGGGAGCCAGCTTGCCCGCCTCGGCGAGCCTCCACAGCCTGGTGATCAGCTCGTCGGCGTCGACGCCGAAGCTCTCCTCCTTAACCCGGGCACTGATGTTCTGCACATCCCGGGGGCTGTAGTGGCCTAGCCGCTCACTACGTACGGCCTCGGCAGCCCCAGCACGTGCTTGCCCTCGCCGCCATCACGCTCGTGCTGGCCGACCCTGCTGATGCGCCGAGTGTCTTGCGGGCCATGCTCCCGAGGCGGATCCCCGAGGGCTAGTGTCCTGAGTCGGAGATTCGTCGGCAGTAGGCGGCGACTTTGTCGAGGATCTCGTCGGCTGTCTTTGTCCAGACGAAGGGCCGGGGGTGCTCGTTCCAGTCGGCGAGCCAGGCCCGGATGTCGTGTTCGAGGGCCTGGACGGAGCGGTGAACGCCCCGGCGGAGTTTCTTCGTGGTGAGTTCGGCGAACCACCGCTCGACCAGGTTCAGCCACGACGAGCCGGTCGGGGTGAAGTGCAGGTGGAAGCGCGGGTGTGCGGCCAACCAGGTCTTCACCGCCGGAACCTTGTGGGTGACGTAGTTGTCGAGGATCAGGTGGACTTCGAGGTCTGCCGGCACTTCCTTGTCGAGCTTGAGCAGGAACTTCTTGAACTCCACCGCGCGGTGGCGGCGGTGGAGCGAGCCGATGACCTTGCCGGTCGCCGTGTCCAAGGCGGCGAAGAGCGTGGTGGTGCCCGCGCGCACATAGTCGTGGCTGCGGCGTTCGGGCACCCCGGGCATCATCGGCAAGACCGGCTGCGATCGGT
>NZ_JBIASZ010000036.1:0-25712 GCF_042891345.1 Streptomyces sp. NPDC001903 | reverse complement strand
TCCGTGCGGTGAGTTCCTAGACAGCTCCCACCACACCGGAGGTCTTCGCCATGTTCAAGACCCGCCCAGTGTCAACAACGCTCGTGATCAATACATCTAGGCCGTGGCGTCGACGCTGCCCTCCAGCACCTCCAGCCGGTGCTGCGTCAGCCGCAGGAGGCGCGGTTCGAGGCTCGGCAAGGCCCGCAGCAGCCGGACCAGTTCGGGGCCGGAGTCCCGGGCCGCCGCCTGGTCCTTGAGCTGCGTCCAGCAGTACAGGGCGCCCGCCGCGGCCGCGAGGACCTCGGGGGCGTCCGGCGGCTGGTGCTCCAGGCGGGTGTGCCCCGCGTTGATCCAGAGCTGGGTCGCCGAGCGGTAGTTCCCCGCCATCCGGGCGAGGTCGGCCCGGATCTCGGCCCAGTGGGTGGCCTCGGGCGAGGTGTGCCCGTGGGTCTGGAGGACGTGCTGCTCCCAGGCCTGGGCGAGGGTGGCGGCCTCCTGGTGCCGGCCGCCGGAGGCGAGGGCGTGGATGTGCGGTCGCGGGTCGGGAATCTGCTCCTGCGGTGCCTGCGGGGCGGTGGAGGCGCTGAGTTCGCGCGTGGCGGGCAGGACGAGGGTGCCGGGCGGCAGGGCGGCGGCTCCGACGGCGAAGGCGTGCAGTTGGAGGTTGGTGGGGCGGGTGGGGCTGCGGCGCAGCTGGTCGATCCAGTGCCGGGTGTACGCGCTGACCTGGTGGGGCCCGCCGGCGAAGGCGGGCGGGACGACCACCCCGTACACCTCGGCGGAGGGTGAGGCGGGCAGGCTCCCGTACTCCTGGAGCACCGGCCAGGCGGATTTGTCGGCGACGAGGTCGAGCACCACCGTGGTCGGGCCGGTGGTGCGGGCCGCGAGCTCGGTCCCCAGCCAGTCCCAGGGCAGGGCCGTGTAGCGGACGGTGGAGGCCGTGGTCCCCGCGAGCGCCAAGTGCAGGCCGTGCCCGCGGCGGTCGAGCGTGAGCCGCCCGGAGAGGTAGACGAGCAGCGGCCCCGGGGTCGCCGCGGCGGCGCGCAGCCGCATCAGCACGGTGTTGGGATCCCGGGCGCCGTCGAGGTACGTGGTGTCACTGGGGGCGTGGCTGTTCAGCAGCACGGATGCGGGCAGCACTCCGAGCGCGGCCAGATTCGCGCTGGGCGCGACCTGGACGGCCCGCCGCCGTACGGCGGCGTCGCCCGCTATGAGAAGAACATGCCCCCGCTGCTGCCTGCCGGCTCCGTCGATCTGCATGGGCAGACCGTACTCACCTCACGCCCCCGTCGCAGCCCAGGGGTTCGAACGATACCCTTGCGCCCCTCGCCGACCGGCCTGATCGGGCACCCGCGGGCACCCCCGGACCCGCCTTCGACAGACCCGTACGTGTCGGTCCCCGCGCCCGAGACGATTCGGGGCCGCGCGGCCGCGCGCGAGGGGGCTTCCGCAGGGTGGGCGGCTTCGCCCGCCGGGGCGTGGGCCGTTCGGGGGGCAGCGCCCTCCCCCTGGGCCCGCCTTCGCCGCGATCGGGCCGGGCGATGGCAGGAAGGAGGAATGAGCCTCCATCGCCGCCGGTTGCTGGGCGCCGCACCCGCAGTCGTGCTGGCCGCCCTCGGAGCCAACGGCGCGCACGCCCGCGCTCCCGATTGGGCGGCGCTCGCGCGCGGGATCGACGGGCGGGTGGTGCCGGCGGGCGACACCGACTACGCCGAGGCCCGGCAGCTGTTCCAGCCCCGGTACGACACCGTCGCGCCGGGCGCGGTGGCCTACCCCGCGCACGCCGCCGACGTGGCCGTCTGCCTGGACTTCGCCCGCCGCTCCGCCGTCCCCGTCGTGCCGCGGAGCGGCGGCCACGGCTACGCCGGCTGGTCCACCTGCGCCGGCGGGCTCGTGGTCGACGTCGGCGCCATGGCGGGGCTCGCCGTCGAAGGCGCGGCCGCCGTACGCATCGGCGCCGGGGCCCGGCTCGGCGACGTCAACCGGAGCCTCGCCGAGCGGAACCTCGCCGTGCCGACCGGGCTGTGCCCCACCGTCGGGATCGCCGGACTCACCCTGGGCGGCGGGCTCGGCCTCGCCTCCCGCGCCCACGGGACCACCTCCGACGCCCTGACCGGCGCCACCGTCGTCACCCCCGACGGCGTCGTGCGCGAGGTCGACGCCACCCGTGACCCGGACCTGTTCTGGGCCCTGCGCGGCGGCGGGGGCGGCAACTTCGGCGTGGTCACACAGTTCCGCTTCCGCACCCACCCGGCCGCCGACTGCGCCTACGCCGAACTCCACTGGCCCGAGGCCGACTCCGCCGCCCTGCTGCGCGGCTGGCAGCGCTGGCTGGCCGCCCTCCCCGACCCCTTCTGGAGCCAGGTCGAGTTCCTGGTCGAAGGCGGCCCGGCCCCCGCCCCCGCCCCCGCCGTACGCGTCCTGTGCCTCGACGGGCGCGCCGAGCTCGAGCGGCAGCTGACCCGCCTGTCCGACCTGGTCGGCCGGCCGCTACGGGACAGCTGGATCGTCGTGCGCACCTACGAGGAGACCCTGCGGGCCATGTCGGGCTGTTCGGAGCAGAGCGCAGCGCAGTGCCATCTGCCCGGCACCCTGCCCGGCCGCACCCCCGAGGGGGGCATCGGCCGGGACTCGTACGGCGGGCGCTCCGACATCTGGGGCGCGGCCGGGCTGCCCGACGCGGGTGTCGCCGCGGTGCTGGCCGCCGTACGCCGCTACGGGAGGAGCGCGCCGGCCGGGGGCCTGGGAGTCGTCCAGTTCACCGGCGAGCTCGGCGGCGCCGTGAACCGGCCGGCCGCCGCCGACACCGCGTTCGTGCACCGCGACGGTGCCTTCCTCACCCAGTACCTCGCGTACTGGCCCGCCTCCGCCACGCCCGCGCAGGTGGCCGCGCACCAGGGCTGGCTCGACGGGCTGTGGCAGGACCTGCGCCCCTGGGCGGGCGGCCGCGCGTACCAGAACTACATCGATCCGAAACTGCCCGGCTGGCGCGAGGCGTACTACGGGCCGAACCTCGCCCGCCTCGAAGAGGTCCGGCGCGCCTACGACCCGGACCGGCTGTTCCGCTTCCCGCAGGCCATCTAGAGGAGCTCGACATGCGACGTACGTTGACCGTGGCGGCGGCGACGGCCGCCCTGCTGCTGCCGGCCGGACCGCTTCCGGTGGCCGAGGCCGGGAGCGCCATGCCGCCGCCCGGCCGGTGGTCCGCCCGCGAGGCGGCGAGCTTCTGGACGGCCGACCGCATGGCGTCCGCGGCCCCCATGACCCCCGCGTCCGCGATCGCTGCCACGGACCCCGGCACCGGGCAGGACTTCGACGGGATCCCGGTCGTCGGCCGGATGTTCGTGATGAAGGGCGGCGGCGCGTACTTCTGCACCGCGAGCGTGGTCTCCTCCCCCGGCCGCGACCTGGTGCTCAGCGCGGCGCACTGCCTGCTGGGCACCGACGCCCGCCAGGTGGCCTTCGTACCGCTGTACACGGCGGACAACCCGCAGCCGTACGGGATGTTCCCGGTGCTGCGGGCCGCGGACGGCAAGTCCAAGGTGTGGATCGACCCGCGCTACAAGAGCCTGGGCGCCGACAAGGGGGCCACGCTCGACGTGGCCTTCGCGCAGGTCGGGCCGGACGCCGACGGGTTCCCCGTCGAGGACGTGGTCGGCGGGAACCGCCTGGTCACCGGCGCCGGTTACGAGCACGCGAAGGTGTCGCTGGTCGGCTACCCGGCATCGGCCGCGCGCCCGCGGCTGTGCGTGAACCGCACGACCAAGTTCACCAGCAAGGATCCGGGGATCCCCGGATCGTTCCTGCGGATCGACTGCACCGGATACCCGGGCGGCACCAGTGGCGGCCCCTTCCTGAAGAACTACGACAAGGTGACCGAGACCGGGGACGTCGTCGGGGTCATCGGCGGCTGGAAGACCGGCGGGGACACCGCCGACACCTCGTACAGCTCGTACTTCGGCCCGGAGATCAAGAAGTTGTACGAGCAGGCGGTTGCCGGGGCAAAGGCGGGGTGAGCACCCGGACCCAGCGGGTGCGCCGCGGGTTGCCCACGGTGCGCGGGGTCGCGGGGATCCCGTCGGCGGTCAACTGGTCGGCGGGCGGGAGCCCGAGCTGGCGGCGCAGGTCGGCGAGGGCGGCGTGGACCGGGGCCAGGAGGACCTCGGCGCGCGGATGGGCGTACGCGAGCGCGTGCGCGGTGGTCTCGATGGTCTCGGCGGCGTCCTCGGCCGCCGTACGGCTCCACCCGCCGGGCTCGGCGGAGCTCCAGGGGGCGACGGCGTCGTAGAGGTGGCAGGCGGCATCGGCCGCGGCGTCGGCCCGTTCACCGACGCCCGGCGCCGCGATGGTCGGCAGCAGCTCCATGCCGGGTCAACGACCGAAGCCCCCGCGGGGAACGAGCGGCGGGCCGCCGGTTCCCCGGCGGGGCTCACCCCGGCGGGGCTCACCTCGTCGGGGCTCACCCCAGGCGGCGGGCCACCGCCTGCGCTCCCGCCGCGCTCACGGCGGCCAGGGCCAGCCCCTGCGCGACTTCGCGCACCCCTACGGGCCGCAGCACCCCGGCGCGGCGCAGCCGGCCGCGCGCCCAGAGGGTGAACGGGACGACGAGGAGCGGGGAGGTGACCACGCCGGGGGTGTAGCCGCGGGTGGCGGCCGCCTGCCCGAGGTGGACGAGGCCGTGCAGGCCGAAGGCGTTCAGGCTCGTCTGGTAGAAGGCGGACCGGCCGCCCGTGCGGTGCCCGTCGGCGGCCGCCGCGGCGACGATGACGCCCATCACCCCGACGGCGCGGGCGAACTGCCGGCCGTCGGTGCTGCCCAGGACGTCCCAGACGCGGTCGGGGACGCGGGGGTGGCGCTCGCGGAGTGCGGGGACCCGGGTGCGGGACCAGCGTCCCACGGTCGCCACCTCCTCCAGGTCGTGCACGGCCCAGGCGGCCAGCAGCCCCCAGCCGGCGGCGGCAACGGCGGTGCCCGCGGCCGCAGTTCGTATCGGTGTGCTCATGAGGCCACAGTCTGCAGCCAGAAGGGGAGCAACAGGAGCGACACGACCGAACTCTTGATCACCAGCGAGGCGGAGAGGTCCACGCCCACGTCGTAGCGCTGGGCGAAGACGAACAGGTTCTGCGGGGTGGGCATCGCGGCGATCAGGACGAGGTACGTCAGCCACTCCCCCCGTACGCCGAACAGCAGACCGCACACCGCCCAGGCCAGGAGGGGGAAGGCCAGGCACTTGAAGGCGATGAGGGCCATCTCCTCGCGGGAGGTGCCCCGGACGTCCAGTCCTACGCCGCCGAGGTGCAGGCCGAGGGCGAACAGGGCGATCGGGGAGGCGCTGTCGCCGACGAAGGCCGCGCCCTCCAGGACCACCTTAGGCAGGTGCACCGAGAGGAGGTTGAGGACGATGCCGGCGTTGCAGGCCAGGACCACCGGGGTGGCGAGCGAGGCGCCGACGGCCCGCGAGAGCCGCTGCCCGGGGCCGCCCGCGGCCGGCCCGGCGCGGCCCAGCTCCATGATGGAGATGACGACGAGGGAGAGCACGCAGACCTGGAAGAGCAGGACGGGGAAGATCGGCGCGGCCGTCCCGAAGAAGGTGATGAACACGGGGACGGCGAAGTAGGCGGTGTTCACCTGGACTCCGGCCATCACGCGCAGCGCCACGTCACGCGGGTCCCGTAGGCCGCGGACGCCCGAGGCGAAGGCTATGAGGAGCACGGCGAGGGCGGCGGCCGCGGCGTAGGCGCCGATCGCGTGCCAGTCGAAGAGGGCGCCGAGGTCGCTGCCGTAGATGTTGCCGAAGAGGTAGCAGGGGACGGCGAAGAGGAAGGCGTAGTCGGCGAAGGCCTTGGAGGCCTCGGCCGGGACGGCCTTGCGGCGGGCGAGCAGTACGCCTCCGCCGAAGGCCAGCAGCACCGGTACGAGCTTTTCGAGTGCCGCTGCCGTGCCCATGCGTACCGGATCCCCCTGTGATCGATTCGCGAGCAGCGTACTCCTGCCCCGCTCGAAGACCACTGGCGCATAGTCTGGACCGATCATGAGCGATCGCGATGAAGCCCGCCCTCCCGCCCCGGCTCCCTCGGAGGGTCCCCGGGCGCCGCTGCGGTTCACGGCGGTGCTGCGCACGCCCGCCCGGGCGGCGGAGCCCCTGTTCGCGCGGGCGCCGAAGGCCTGGCAGCGGATGCTGCCGTACGTCGTGGCCGGCATCTTCGTGGTGTCGCTGCTGCCCGCGACCATCGCCGTGCTGACCAACGACTACAAGGCGGGCGGTGGCTGGGCGGGGGCGCTGGGCGTGGCCCAGACCGTGCCGCTGCTGCTGGCGGTGACGCGGCCGCTGCCCGCGTGGGCTCTGGTGCTGGCCGCGGACACGGTCGGGGCGGTGGTGCTGACCCACGCCGACCGGGTGGCGGGGCACGCGTGGCCGTGGACCCCGATGTGCATCGTCGGCTATCTGGTGCTGATGGTCTGCCTGGGGCTGCGCGAGTCGATCCGGACGCTGATCGGGGTGTGGCTGGTGACGGGCGCCGTCGGGGTGGTGCTCGGCTTCTTCGAGCCCGACGGGGTGACGACCACGGCCGCGCTGCTCTTCGTGCTGAGCGGGAGCCTCCTCGCCGTGACCGGGGCGCTGCGCGGGATCGGCGACGCCCAGCAGCGGGTCGCCGAGCAGGAGAGCATCAGCGAGGCCGAGCGGGCACGGCGGACGCTGCTGGAGGAACGGGCGCGGATCGCGCGGGAGCTGCACGACGTGGTGGCCCACCACATGTCGGTGATCACCGTGCAGGCGGATTCCGCGCCGTACCGGCTGCCCGGCATGCCGGAGCCGGTGCAGGAGGAGTTCGCGGCGATCGCGGCCAGTGCGCGCGAGTCGCTGGGCGAGATGCGGCGGCTGCTGACGGTGCTGCGCAGCGACGCGGCGAACGGCGGGGACGCGGCGCCCGGCGGCTCGGGTGCGCTGGCCCCGCAGCCGGGGATCGGCCGGATCCAGCAGCTGGTGGAGGCGACCGTACGGGCCGGGCAGCCGGTGGAGTTGTCGCTCGCGGCCGGGGCGGAGCGGGTGGCACCGCCGGCCGTGGACCTGTCGGCGTACCGGATCGTGCAGGAGGCGCTGGCGAACGTGGTGCGGCACGCCCCGGGCGCCGAGACCCGCGTCTCGGTGACGCACGACGCCGGGGAGGTCCTCGTGCTCGTGGTGAACGGCCCGGCGGCCCGGGACGCGGTGGTGGAGCCGGGCGGTTCGGGCACCGGGCACGGCCTGGTCGGCATGCAGGAGCGCGTACGGTTGACGGGCGGGACGCTGGACACCGGTCCGCTGCCCGACGGCGGCTTCCGGGTCGCGGCCCGCCTGCCCTTGAACGACGTGACCGAGGAACCCAGTTGACCATCCGTGTGATCATCGTCGACGACCAGGCCATGGTGCGGGCGGGGTTCGCCGCCCTGCTGTCGGCGCAGGCCGACATCGACGTGGTGGGCGAGGCCCCCGACGGGCGGCAGGGGGTGCAGGTCTCGCGCACCGCGCATCCGGACGTGGTGCTGATGGACGTGCGCATGCCGGAGATGGACGGGCTGGCGGCGGCCCGGGAACTGCTCAGCCCGCCGCCGGGGGTGGTCCACCGGCCGAAGGTGCTGATGCTGACCACCTTCGACATCGACGACTACGTGTACGAGGCGCTGCGCGCGGGCGCCTCCGGGTTCCTGTTGAAGGACGCGCCGCCGGCCGACCTGATCGCGGCGGTCCGGGTGGTCGCCTCGGGCGAGGCGCTGCTGGCGCCCTCGGTGACCCGGCGGCTGATCGCGGACTTCGTCCAGCAGCGGCCCGCCCCGCGCAAGGACCCGGCGCTGCGGCTGAAGGGGCTGACCCCGCGGGAGACCGAGGTGCTGGAGCTGATCGCGCGCGGGCTCTCGAACCAGGAGATCGCCGGGCACCTGGTGCTGGCCGAGCAGACCGTGAAGACGCACATCGGGCGGGTGCTGGCCAAGCTGGACCTGCGGGACCGGGCCCAGGCCGTGATCTTCGCCTACGAGGCGGGGCTGGTCCGGCCCGGCGACTCGGACTGACTTCCCGCGCCACGGACCGGCTTCTCCTCCACCCCCTACCGGGGTATGACATCCGACTTGGCTCCACGGTCCGACGTCCGCTTCGACACCTTCTCCTTACCTTCCTCCTCGTCACGAGGAGAGGAGAAGGGGCATGCGCCGCTTCGGAAGGACCCTGGCCACCGCCGCACTGGCCGTGGCTGTGGTCGGGGGGACCGCGGGATGGGCCTCCGGCGACAGCCAGCGGGCGGTCACCGGACCGCCGCCCGGCACCGCCGCCTGGCGGGCCGACACCGCGTCCGGCCGGTCGCTGCCCGACCCGGCGAGCGCCTCGCCGCGGGACGTGGCCCGGTTCTTCGCCGGGCTGGACGACTCCGCACGGCAGGAGCTCGTACGCCGCCACCCGCTGGTGGTGGGCAACCTCGACGGCGCCCCGGTCACCCTCAGGTACGAGGCCAACCGGCTGGCCGTCCTCGCGACGGGCGAGGCGCGCTACGCCTCGCTCGCCTCCCCGGGCCGTCAGATCCTGGCCTTCGATCCGCGCGGGCGCGGCCAGGTCGCCGAGGTCTTCGGGAATCTGGGGCGGGCCGCGCACGTCTCGGTCATCGTGCCGGGTTCGGACAGCGACGCCACCACGTACGACGCGAAGCGCGCGCCGAACACCGGGCCGGCCGGGATGGCCCGCTCCCTGCACGCCGCGGCCGGCCCGGACACCGCGGTGGTGGCCTGGGCCGGCTACACCACCCCCGTCGGAGTCGGTCTGGACGCGGCCTCCGGGCGGCTCGCCGAGGCGGGCGCCGACCGGCTGGCCCGGTTCACGGCGGGGCTCGACGCGGTCGGCGCACCCGACCCGGTGCTGTTCTGCCACAGCTACGGCTCGGTGGTCGGGGGCCTCGCCGCCGGGCGTACGGACGCCGGCGACATCGTGGTGTTCGGCTCCCCCGGCATGCGCGCCGACACCGCCGCCGATCTGCACACCCGCGCCCGCGTCTGGGCGGCCCGGGGCCCCTCCGACTGGATCGGCGACGTGCCGAACGTGGAGTTCGCGGGCATCGGCCACGGCACCGATCCGACCTCCGCCGACTTCGGCGCCCGCAAGGTGCCCGCCGCCGACGTGCACGGCCACACCGGATACCTCGTACCCGGAACCCAGTCCCTGGCGGCCTTCGCCGCGATCGCGAAGGGAGAGGTCCGATGAGCACGCTGGTCCGGCTGAGGAAGGCCGCCGACCGCATCGAGCGGCAGACCCCCGTCCACCGCGACCGGGCCGTCGACGGGCTGCGCGCCCTGGCCCTGCTGGCCGTGCCGACCGGGCACTGGCTGCTCGGGGGCTTCACCCTCGACGCGGAGGGCGGCCTGCACAACGCCAGCCCGCTCTCCGCCTTCGGCGCTCTGGCCCCGGCCGGCTGGGTGCTCCAGATGCTCGGCATCTTCTTCCTGGTCGGCGGCTACGCCTCGGTGCTGTCCTACCACCGCCGCAAGGGGTCCGCCGGGGAGTGGCTGCGGGGCAGGATCGCCCGGCTGGGACGGCCGGTGCTCGGGGTCACGGCGGTGTGGGCGCTGGCCGCGCCGGTGCTGTACGCGGCGGGCGTGCCCGAGGCCACGCTGCGCACGGGTGCCACGCTGGTGATCCAGCCGCTGTGGTTCGTCGGGGTGTACGTGGTGGTGACCGCGCTGACCCCGTACTGCGTACGGGCGGCGCGCCGGCTCGGCGACTGGGCGGCGGCCCCGCTGCTCGCCTCGGTCGCGGTGGTGGACTTCCTGCGGTACGGACCGTTCGCCGAGTCCGTGCCCTCCTGGCTGGCGGTGGTGAACATCCTGCCGGGCTGGCTGTTCGCGTACCAGCTGGGCGTGTCGTGGGGTGAGGGGCGGATCGGCAGGCGCGGCGCCTGGCTGCTGCTGGCGGGCGGGACCCTGCTGTTCGCGGCGCTGCTGGCGGTGTTCCACTACCCGGCCTCGATGGTGGGCGTGCCGGGCGAGGCGCGGACCAACTCGCACCCGCCGTCGCTGCTGGTGCCGGCCCTGGCCGCGGCGCAGTCGGGGGCGGCGATGCTGCTGCGCGACCGGCTGGCGAGGCTGCTCGCCCGGCCGGCGCTGTGGGCCCCGGTGGTCGTGGTCAACCTGTGCGCGATGACGATCCTGTGCTGGCACCAGAGCGCCATGCTGGCGGCGGCCGTTCCCGGTTCGTTCTTCGGCGGGCTGACGGGTCTGACGACGGCGCCGGACAGTCTCGGCTGGATCGCGGCACGGCTGGCGTGGATGCCGGTGTTCGCGGTGCTGCTGGTGTGCATCGCCCGGTACGCGCGCCGGTTCGAGGAGCCGTGGACCCGGGCCACGGCGGTGCGGCGCACGCTCGCGGGGGTGCTTGCGGCCGGGTTCGCGGTGTTCGCGCTGGGGCTCGCGTAGCACCCGTACCCGGCCCGTGCGGTGACGAGACGGGCGAGGAGAGACGAGAGCGCCGCTCCCCGCGGGGGGCGGCGCTCTCGTCATGTCCGCGTGGCGGGCGGGCGGTTCAGGCGATCGAGGCGGCGACGATGGCGGCCACCGCCAGGTTGCAGGAGGCCGTGACCCACACCGCCGGGTGCGGCTCCGGGTCGACGACGATCGCGCCCAGCTTGCCGGGGGTCACCCAGTCCAGCACCAGGAAGGCGAGACCCATCAGGACCAGGCCCAGCAGGCCGAACGCGGCGGTGGACAGCAGCCCCTTGCCGAAGTCGTCGTAGGTGGTCCAGATCGAGGTGAAGACGATCCCGCCGACGCCCAGGAGCGCGGAGCTCAGCATGACGGCCGCGTTCCGGTTGCGCTCCTCCCAGATCTGCTTGGGGAGCTTCCCGGGCGTCAGCACGTCCACCAGGACGATGCCGAGGATCAGCAGGACCAGGCCGAGGGCGCCGTAGGCGCTGGTGCGGCCGAGTCCGTTGATGATGTCGCTCATTGAGAAGCCGTTCTCCGCGGGGGTAGGAAGGACCTGCCGTACGTGACGGGACACCTCCCGTCAGGGGGGCTCAGGGTGGCCGAATCTATCGCACGGCCTCGCGGCGGGCCATGGGGAGGTCAGGGAATGGTAAAGCTCAGGGCGGCGCGGCCCGGTGAGGCGGAGGAACTCACCGCTCTCGTGCTCCGCTCCAAGGCGTACTGGGGGTACGACGCCGCGTTCCTGGCCTCGTGCGAGCCGGAACTGCGCATCCGGGCCGCGGAGGTGGCGGACCGCCGCATCGTGGTGGCGGAGGAGGCGGCCGGCGGCCGGGTGCTGGGACTGGCCTCCGTGGAGGGGGCGCCGCCGGCGGCCCGGCTGGGGCTGCTGTTCGTGGAGCCGGAGGCCATCGGCCGGGGCGTGGGGCGGCGGCTCTACCGGGACGCGCTGCGCCGGGCCGCCGGGCTTGGCTTCCGCAGGCTGCTCGTCGACGCCGATCCGCACGCGGCGGGGTTCTACCGGGCGATGGGCGCGCTGGGTCCGTCCGGTTCGCGCCCGGCCGGCGCCGACGGCGACGCCGGCGCCGACGACGAACCGCCCGCCGGGCTGGTGCGGTTCGAGGCGGCGCCCGCGCCGCTCGCCGACTGGGCGCGCGCCTGGACGGGCGGCGGACCCGCCGTGCACGTGGGCAACGTCGCCGAGTACAACGCCCAGTTCGCCGACGCCTCCCTGAACCGCGAGCAGCGGGCCGCCCGCCACTACGCCTGCCTGGCCGCCTTCTACAGTCCCTGGCCGGGGGCGCTGGTCCTGCCCGCGGCGGTGCCCGCGGGCTGGCTCCGGCAGGTCGGGCGCCTCCTGGAATGGGAGGGGGTGGAGGTGTACGACGGCCTGGCGGACGGGGGTTCGGGGCTGCCGGCCGCTGCCGGGCCGCCGGATGCCGGGTTGTCGGTTGGCGGGTTGTCGGATGCCGTACGGGCCAGGCCGGCGCTGGCCGGGCGGCTCACCTCGGCCGGGCTGCCCCTCGTACCGTGGGGGCGGACGGCGGGCTTCGCCCGGCTGGCCGGGCGGCCGTGGCAGCCCCGCGACCTGCGGTACGAGTCCAAGTCGGCGGCGCACGGGCTGTTCGGCCGGATCCTGGCGGGCGGCGGGCACCCGCGGATCCTGCTCCCCGGGCAGTGGCCGGCCCCCACCCGGCGGGCGGCGGCCAGACTGCTGGCCGCGCGGGCCAAGGCGGGCGAGAGCACGGTGCTGAAGTCGGAGCACGGTGTCGGCGGTTCGGGCACCACCGTGGTGGGCCCCGACCGGGTACGCGCCGCGGGCAGCGCCCGCGCCGTGCTGCGCACCCTCCCGCGCGGGCCCCTGCTGGTGGAGGAGTACGTGTCCGGCCCGGCCGGACCGGGGGAACCGCGGGACCTGACGTACGACGGGTTCGTGGACGAGGCGGGCCGGGTGCACGAGGTGGGCGGCGCCGTGATGGACGTGGCGGGCGCCGGCTACCGCGGAGCGACGGTCGGCCCCGGGGTGGTGCCCGCGTGGGCGGAGGAACCGCTGCTCGCGTTCGGGGAGGCGGTGGGCCGGGAGCTGTCGGCCGCCGGCTACCGGGGCTGGTTCGACGTGGACTTCGTCGCCGACGGGGCGGGGCGGCTGGCGCCGACCGAGACGAACCTGCGGCTCACCGGGCCGTCCATCGCCTTCATGGTGGCGGCCCGGCTCGACGCGCTGCGCGGCGCCGGGCATTTCGTACGGATCGCGGACCGGGTGGAGCTCGGGGCCAGGCTGCCCGAGGCCGCCCTCGACGAACTGTGCGAGGTGCTGGAGCGGGGCTGCGCGGAACTCGGGGCGGTCTTCCTCCCCGCGATCCCGACGGGCGCCTTCGATCCCGCGCCCTGGCTGGGCGTGCTGGTGGCCGCGCACGGCAGGGAGGTGCTGGACGCGGCCGAGGCACTGGTACGGGCGGAGGCGCTCGCCGTGGGGGCGGCGTTCACCGGGGATCAGCGGGCGGAGGGGCCGCCCGGGTCCCCGACTTCGTAGAAGTCGAAGGGCGAGGACGGTTTGCGGGTGACGTGGAAGGCGAGGACGACGGCCGCGATCATCAGCGGGATGTTGAACACGTAGACGAGCGCGGCCTGCACCGGCCAGTCGTGCTTGGCCGCGAGCCGGTAGAAGTTGTCCTGCGGCCACCAGGCGATCAGCAGGTAGACCACCGCCAGGTGCGCGGCCGTGGTGAGGCCGGGGCTCCCGCCCGGGCCGTGGCGCAGCATCATCGCGCGGCCGCCGAAGAGGAACACCAGCCCGGCGGCGAACGAGGCTCCCTCGAAGAGGTAGAGCACGAAGAAGAGGAAGGCCCACGGGTTGGGCACGCCGCCGAGGTCGGTCGAGCCCGGCCAGAAGATCTTCGAGAGGAGGAGGAAGAACAGGCCGGTGCCGACGAGGAAGGCAATGCCGCAGCCGATGATCCCGAGCGGTGTGGGGGTGCCGCCGCCGGCGGCCGTGTACTTCCCGGAGCCCCCCGCGCCGCCCTGGCCCGGCTTCCCCGTGAGCACGGGCTGGGGCAGGGCCTGCCGGTTCTCCTGGCCGCCGCGGTTGCGGGGCAGGGTGCGCAGCCGGATCACGGCGTGCGGTACCTGCGTTCGGGGCAGCTTCCCCGCGAGGTGTTCGCGCAGCTGACCGCCGTCCGGCAGGTCGACGGCCGGGGGCCGGGACTGCGCGTCGGCGGGCGGTGCCACATGGGCGATCAGCCGCCGTGCACCGCTGGGCCCGTCCGGGACCTCGGCCACCAGCGCGGCGCCGATGTCCTGGTGGCTGCGGATGACGGCTTCGATGCCGTGCGGGTCGAACGCGCCGTCGGCCGTGGCGATCCGGTCCCGCAGCCGGCCGCGGAACTCCAGCAGCCCGTCGGGGCGGAGCTCCGCGAGATCGCCGGTGGGGATCGCGTCACCGCCCTCGGGCGGGGTGAGGCGCAGCTCCCCGTCGCGGACGTCCGCCCGGCAGCCGGGGAAGGGGGTGCCGATCAGGGAGAGCTGCTCGGGTTCGTCCAACGGGCGGGGCAGTTGGGGAAGTTCGAACCAGGTGCCGGTGCCCGCCGTCTCGGTGAGCCCGTACGCGTTCAGCAGCCGGGCGCCCGCCCTGAGCCTGCTGTGCAGGGCGTCCTGCTCGTCGAGGAAGAGCCGGTCGCCGGTGACCGTGACCAGGCGCAGGGACCGAAGGGCCGGGTCCCCCTCGCGTCGTCCGCGCGCGCCGCCTCCCTCCGCGGATCCCTCGCCGGGTCGGGCGGCGGCCGCGGGATCGCGCAGGAGCAGCCGGGTCGCACCCGCGGGGTCGGTGTGCACCACGCTGACCTGCTCGGTCTCGACGGCCCGGCGGATCCCGTCGGGCGTCCAGGGCGCGCGCTCGGGCACCACGAGGGCGCCGCCGGAGCACAGGGCGCGGGTCCAACCGGCGGCGAAGGCGGTGAGGTCCGGGCCGTGGGTGATCAGGTGGCGGTCCTCGGGGAGCGGCCGGATGACCTCGGCCCAGCTCTCGTGGGCGGCGAGCAGCCGGGCGTGCCCGACGGGGACGGCGCGCGGGAACGCCGCTCCGGTGAACAGGACGGCGGCCGTCCCTCCGGGCTCGGGCCGCTCCGGCGCTTCGGTGGGCCGGCCGGATATCGCGGCCGCCTCCGCACCGAGGCGGATCACCCGCAGCCCGCTGCCGTCGTCCAGCCGGGCGTGGTGCGCGGCGTCGGTGAGCAGGACGTACGGCGTGAGGGCGGCGAGCTGCCGCTGCGCGGTGAACGGGACCTCGACGTCGATGACGGCATAGGCCCCGCCGGCCTTGAGGGCGGCCAGGAGGGCGACGACGATCTCGGTCCGGCGGGCGGTCCCGATGGCCACGACGGCGCCGGACGGCAGTCCGTCGGCTATGAGGTGGTGCGCCAACTGGTTTGCGCGGACGTCCAGTTGCGCGTAGGTGAGACTGTCCGCGCCGGCGATGACGGCGTACGCCCGCGGAGTGTCCCGCGCCCGTCGCCCGAACAGGTGCAAGACGGTGTCGGCGGTCGTCCGACCGGAGCGATCGGGCCCTGGTTCCTGCGTCGATCCCTGCGTCGATCCCTGGGTCATTCCCCGATGATGACACCCCCCGCCGACAGTCCACAGGATGCCGAACATCCCCCGTACGAGCGGGGGTTCGGTACCGATCCGGCCAATACATTGACCTAAAGTTTGGTTGAGGTCTTAGCGTTCCCCGCATGGACATGGAAGTCACCGCCTGGACATCGCTGCACAGCGCGATGAACGCCCAGCAGGACCGGCGCCCGCTCTCCCGGGCGAGCCTGCGCCGGGTCGCCGCATTCGCCCGCCCGCACCGCCGCGGGCTCACCCTCTTCCTGCTGCTCAGCGTGGTGACCGCGCTGCTCGCGGTGGCCACCCCGGTCCTCGCCAGCCGGGTGGTCACCGCCATCGTGGACGGCAGGGACAGCGGCTCGGTCACCCGGCTCGCGCTGCTCATCGCGGTGATCGCGGTCGCGGAGGCGGGGCTCGGGCTGCTCACGCGCAAGCTGTCGGCCACCCTCGGGGAGGGGCTGATCCTGGACCTGCGCACGGCCGTCTTCGACCACGTGCAGCGGATGCCGGTCGCCTTCTTCACCCGTACCCGCACCGGCGCTCTGGTCAGCCGGCTCAACAACGACGTGATCGGCGCCCAGCGGGCGTTCAGCAACACCCTGTCGGGGGTGGTCGCCAACACGGTGACCCTGGTGCTCACGCTGGCCGTGATGCTGGGCATCTCCTGGCAGATCACCCTGCTGGCCCTCGTCCTGCTGCCGGTGTTCGTCCTGCCGGCCCGCCGCATGGGCGTGCGGATGGCCGCCATGCAGCGGGAGGCCTCGACGCTGAACGCGGCGATGGGCACGCAGATGACGGAGCGTTTCTCCGCACCCGGCGCCACCCTCGTCAAGCTCTTCGGGCGGCCCGCCGACGAGTCGGCCGAGTTCGCGGCGCGGGCGGCGCGGGTACGGGACATCGGGATCCGTACGGCGATGGCCCAGTCCGCGTTCATCACCGCGCTCACGCTGGTCTCGGCCCTCGCGCTCGCCCTCGTCTACGGGCTCGGCGGCCACTACGCCCTGCGCGGGACCCTCGACGCCGGCAACGTCGTCGCCCTCGCCCTGCTGCTCACCCGGCTGTACGCCCCGCTGACCTCGCTCGCCGGCGCCCGCGTCGAGGTGATGAGCGCGCTGGTGAGCTTCGAGCGGGTCTTCGAGATCCTCGACCTGAAGCCGCTCATCGAGCGGAAGCCGGACGCCCGCCGGGTGCCGGAGGGGCCGGTGGCCGTGGAGTTCGACCGGGTCTCCTTCGGCTACCCCTCCCCCGACAAGGTCTCGCTCGCCTCCCTGGAGGAGGTCGCCGTCCTCGACGCCCGGGGCGGTACGCAGGTCCTGCACGAGGTGTCCTTCCGCGCCGAGCCCGGGCAGATGGTCGCCCTCGTCGGCTCGTCCGGCGCCGGCAAGTCGACCATCGCGCAGCTGCTGCCGCGGCTGTACGACGCCGACGCGGGCGCCGTCCGCCTGGGCGGGATCGACGTACGCGACCTCACGGCCGACTCGATCCGGGAGACGCTCGGCATGGTCACCCAGGACGGGCACCTCTTCCACGAGTCGGTGCGGTCCAACCTGCTGCTGGCGCGGCCGGAGGCGAGCGAGGAGGAGGTCTGGGAGGCCCTGCGCCGCTCGCGGCTGGACGGGCTGGTCGCCTCGCTGCCGGACGGACTGGACACGGTGGTCGGCGAGCGCGGCTACCGCCTCTCGGGCGGCGAGCGCCAGCGGCTGACCATCGCGAGGCTGCTGCTGGCACGGCAGCGGGTGGTGATCCTGGACGAGGCGACGGCGCACCTGGACTCCACTTCGGAGGCGGCGGTCCAGGAAGCCCTGGGCGAGGCGCTGGCGGGCCGGACCGCGGTGGTGATCGCGCACCGGCTGTCGACCGTGCAGGCGGCCGACCTGATCCTGGTCGTCGAGGAGGGCCGGATCGTGGAGCGCGGTACGCACCGGGATCTGCTGGCCGCGGGCGGGCGGTACGAGGAGCTGTACCGGACCCAGTTCGCGGCGGGGGACGCGGCATCGCAGGCCGCTCCGGGCGGCGCCGTACCGGCTGCGGGCGCATGATGCCGGAGGGCCCGCGAGCGGCGGGCCGCCGCCGAGCACCGACCGTGGAGCACGTGGAGCACCGATGGACATCAAGCTGGAGCTGGTCGCCGTCCCCGTCACCGATGTCGACCGGGCCAAGGCCTTCTACGAGCGGGTCGGCTTCCACGCCGACCACGACGTCACCGTGAGCGAGGACATCCGCTTCGTGCAGCTGACCCCGCCGGGATCGGCCTGCTCGATCGCCCTGGGCAAGGGGCTCACCCGGATGGCCCCGGGCTCCCTGGACAACATGCAGGTCGTCGTCGCCGACATCGAGGAGGCGTACGAGGACCTGCGCGGCCGGGGCATCGAGGTGACGGAGATCCAGGACATGCCGTGGGGCTCGTTCGTCTACTTCTCCGACCCGGACGGCAACGGCTGGGCGGTCCAGCAGACGACCCCGCGCACGGCGGCCGCCGAAGGCTAGGCCGCGCCCTCCGGATCGCGCCGGGCCCGCGGGCGCCGGGCGTGGGATGACCCGCCGGGCGGGGTGCGGCGCCCAGACTGGACGGACTGGACGTATCCGGAAGGGAAGTGACGCCGTGAACACTGTCGCGCTGCTGGGCACCGGGATCATGGGCTCGGGGATGGGGCGGAACCTGTTGCGGGCCGGGTTGGGGCTGCGGGTGTGGAACCGGACCCGGGAGAGGGCCGAACCGCTGGCCGCGGAAGGCGCGGTGGTCGTGGACACCCCGGCCGAGGCGGTCGCCGGGGCGGATGTGGTGCTGACCATGCTGACGGACGGCGCGGCCGTGGCGCAGGCGATGGCCGCCGCCGCGCCGGGGCTGCGCGCGGGGCAGGTGTGGGCGCAGATGAGCACGGTCGGCGTGGTCGCGCTCGACGAACTGGCCGGCTTCGCCCGGGAGCACGGCCTGGTGTTCGTGGACGCCCCGGTGCAGGGCACCCGGCAGCCGGCCGAGGCCGGGACGCTGGTCGTACTGGCCTCCGGCCCGGCCGATCCGCGGCTGGGCCCGGTGTTCGACGCGGTGGGCGCCAAGACGCTGTGGGCCGGGGCGGAGGCGGGGGCCGCGACCCGGCTGAAGCTGACCACGGTCGGGTACGCGATCACGTTGACGGCGGCGGTCGGCGAGGCCCTCGCGCTGGCGGAGGGGCTGGGGGTGGATCCGGGCCTGTTCGCGCAGGCACTGACCGGCGGCCCGATGGACAACCCGTACCTCCAGGCGAAGATGAAGGCCGTCCTGGAACGGGACTTCGCGCCCAGTTTCACGGTGTACGGCGCCGAGAAGGACACCGGCCTGATCGCGGAGGCGGCGGACGGCGCGGGGGTCGCGGTCGACCTGGCCCGGGCCACGGGAGCCCGCATGCGGCGCGCGGCGGCGGGGGGCCACGCCGAGGAGGACATGGCCGCCGCCTACTACGCGGGCTTCGAGACCGCGCCCGTGGGGACGGCTTCTTGAGCCCGTTCCAGCAGTAGCAGCGTCACGGGGAGGTGGGCGCCGGGGCGAGGACGTCGAGTTCCTCCAGGGCGCCCACCGCGATCTGCCGGGTCAGGGACTCGGCACGCTCCGCGTCGCCCTCCCGTACCGCCTCGGCGACTTGGACGTGGAGGGTGACGGCGGCGGGGTCGGGGTCGGGGAACATCACGGCGTGCTGCGTACGGCCGGTCAGGACCTCGGCGACGACGTCGCCGAGCCGGGCGAACATCTCGTTGCCGGAGGCGTTCAGCACGATCCGGTGGAAGTCGATGTCGTGGCGCAGGTACGCGTCGAGCTGGTGGCCGCGCGAGGTGCTGACCATCCCGAGGGCGGCCTCGGTGAGCGCGGCGCACTGGCCGGGGGTGGCCCGGGCGGCGGCGAGGCCGGCCGCGACCGGCTCGATCGCGGAGCGCAGCACGGTCAGTGAGCGCAGCTGGCGGGGGCGGTCGGCGCCGGCGAGGCGCCAGCGGATGACGCGCGGGTCGTAGACGTTCCATTCCTCGGCGGGGCGCACGGTGACGCCGACCCGGCGGCGGGACTCGACCAGCTGCATGGACTCGAGGACCCGGACGACCTCGCGGACCACGGTGCGCGAGGCGTCGAAGCGCTCCGCGATCTCGTCGGTGCGCAGGACGCTGCCGGGCGGGTGCTCGCCCGCGGTGATGGCGAGGCCGAGGGTGTCCAGCACGTGGGAGTGGAGTCCCTGGCCTTCTGTGGTCATGGCGTAAGCGTACGGTGACCCCTCGGCGGACAAAAGATGTGATGTTTTGCCGTCAGACTCTTGAATAAGTACTACTTAATAGGTTTCAGTGAGGGCGCACGAACCGATGTCGACGAAGACAGCGAGGTACGAGGTGAGCGGCACCCAGCGCGTGCTGGTGGTGATGGGCGTGGCAGGCACGGGCAAGACGACCGTGGGCCGGCTGCTCGCGGACGCGCTCGGCCTTCCGTACGTGGAGGGCGACGCGTTCCACCCGGCGGCGAACGTCGCCAAGATGTCCGCCGGCATCCCGCTGGACGACGCCGACCGCCGGCCCTGGCTGGACGCCATCGGCGCCTGGATCAGCGCCCGGCCGGCCGGGCAGGGCGCGGTGGTGGCCTCGTCGGCGCTCAAGCGCGCGTACCGCGACCGGCTGCGCACCGCCGCGCCCGACGCGGTGTTCGTGCACCTGACCGGCGAGCGCCCGCTGATCGAGCGGCGCATGGCGGCGCGTACGGGCCACTTCATGCCGACCGCGCTGCTGGACTCGCAGTTCGCCACGCTGGAGCCGCTCCGGCAGGACGAACTCGGCGTCGTCGTCGACGTGTCCGGATCACCCGAGGAGATCACCGGGCGGGCCCTGGCGGCGCTGTCCGCGCTGCCCGGCGTCCGCCCGGCCGCCGCTCCCTCCCGAGAGAACTGAGGAACCCCCACCGTGACAGGTCTCAGCGTCGAGATACTGGCAGCGGCCGCGCCCGCCCCGATCACGTCGGCCGGGAACACCCAGCTGGGCATGGCCGTCCTCGCGGGTATCGCCGTCATCGTCCTGCTCATCACCCGCCTCAAGCTGCACGCCTTCCTGGCGCTGACGGTCGGCTCGCTCGCCCTCGGAGTGTTCGCGGGCGCCCCGCTGGACAAGACCATCGCGAGTTTCACGGCCGGGCTCGGCGCCACGGTCGCGGGGGTCGGCGTACTGATCGCGCTCGGCGCGATCCTCGGCCGGCTGCTCGCGGACTCGGGCGGCGCGGACGAGATCGTCGACACCATCCTGGCCAAGGCCAAGGGCCGGGCGATGCCCTGGGCCATGGTGCTGATCGCCTCGGTGATCGGACTGCCGCTCTTCTTCGAGGTCGGCATCGTGCTGCTGATCCCGGTGGTGCTGCTGGTGGCCAAGCGCGGCAACTACTCGCTGATGCGGATCGGCATCCCGGCGCTGGCCGGCCTGTCCGTGATGCACGGGCTGATCCCGCCGCACCCCGGCCCGCTCGTCGCCATCGACGCGCTGCACGCGAACCTCGGCGTGACCCTCGCGCTCGGCGTGGTGGTGGCGATCCCGACCGTGATCATCGCCGGTCCGCTGTTCTCCCGGTTCGCGGCCCGCTGGGTGGACATCCCGGCCCCCGAGAACATGATCCCGCAGCGGCCCTCGGCGGAGCTGGAGCACCGCCCCCGGTTCGGGGCCACGGTGTTCACCGTGCTGCTGCCGGTCGCGCTGATGCTGGTCAAGGCGCTTGTTGACATCGTTGTCGACGATCCGGCGAGCGGCCTGCAGCGGGTCACGGACGTCGCGGGTTCCCCGCTGATCGCACTCCTCGCGGCGGTGCTGGTGGGCATGTTCACCCTCGGCCGGGCGGCCGGGTTCACCAAGGAGCGGCTCTCGACGACGGTGGAGAAGTCGCTGGCCCCGATCGCGGGCATCCTGCTCATCGTGGGCGCGGGCGGGGGCTTCAAGCAGACCCTCATCGACGCCGGCGTCGGCCGGATGATCCTGGACCTGTCGGAGGGCTGGTCGATATCGGCCCTGCTGCTGGCCTGGCTCATCGCCGTGGCCATCCGGCTCGCGACGGGCTCGGCGACCGTCGCCACGATCTCGGCGGCGGGACTGGTCGCCCCGCTCGCCGCGGGCATGTCCACCACGGAGACGGCACTGCTGGTGCTGGCGATCGGATCCGGCTCGCTGTTCTTCAGCCACGTCAACGACGCCGGATTCTGGCTGGTCAAGGAGTACTTCGGGATGACGGTCGGACAGACGATCAAGACCTGGTCGGTGATGGAGACCATCATCTCCGTGGTCGGGCTGGGCTTCGTCCTGCTCCTGTCACTGGTCCTCTAGCTCCCTCTTGCGGCCGCCGTCCTCCAACTGGTCGGCGGCCGCGGCGAGGCCGTTCGCGGCGGTGGCGCAGCGGTCGGCCAGGGCGGCGACCTCGGCGCGGAACGCGTCGGCCCGCGGGCCCTGCCAGACCAGCGCTTCGGCTGCCGCGCGCAGCCGGAGCGCATGGGTGCGCAGGGCCGCGGAGTGGCCGCGCAGGCCGTCGGCCGGGTCCGGCGGGCAGGGCCGGAGCCGGGGGGCGGCGTTCACCGGCTGCGCCACGGCTGGACGAGGAGGATGCCGCCGGTGCCGAGCAGCCCGATGGTGTGGACGCAGCCCTGGTGCGGGGCGGCGGGGGCGGGGCGCTGCCCCTGATCGCGGTCGCGGCACCGGTCCCGGTCTCGGTCCCGGTCCCGGTCCCGGTCTCGGTCGAAGAACGCCCGGACGGCGGCGCCGAGTCCGAGCAGCGGTTCCGCGGGCACGGCCCGGCCGGTGGCCACCTGCCAGCCCGCGTGGTCGTTGAAGGGGTTCGCGTCGGTCAGCGCGTTCCAGGCGAACAGGTCGGCGAAGGACGGGGAGAGCAGCGCGAACGCCCGCTCGGCGCCCCGGTCCCGCATCAGCCGGCGGAACACCCTGACCGCCGCCGCCTGCCGGTCCTCGTCCACGGCCCGCAGGATGGCCGCGCAGTCGGGGTCCTCCAGCAGATCGGGCCGCTCCGTGCTCGCCGCCCGGATGCGGGCCTTGAGTCCGCAGACGGCGAGGCTGACGGCGAGGCTCTCGCGGCCGGTGAGGATCCCGGCGAACCAGCCGGCCCGGGCCACACCCCGGCCGCGCGGGGCCCAGCCCAGGCCCGCCGGGTCGGTGAGGGTGCGCAGCAGGGTGCGCCAGCCGTGCCGGGAGCCGGTGCGGCGGCGACCCAGGGCGGCGGCCGGGAGCCGGGTGCCGAGGGCCAGTTCGGAGGCGTGCCGGGCGGCTTCGCCGACGGCGTCGGCGGCCTCGGCGAGCTCGCGGCACAGGGCGTCGAGCAGCTCGGCTTCCGGGTCGGTGGGCGCGGAGGTCGCGGCGTCGGACATGGAATCCTCGCGGGATGTCGTTGGGGAGGGGGCTTCGCCGACGGGGGCGTCAGCGTCGGGTGAGGGTGAGCCGGATGCCGCGCGGGTCCAGTGCCACGGGCAGCGGTCCCGGCGGGTCGAGCACCGGCCGGGTGGCCGTGATCCGCCGTCGGCGCAGGACTTCGGCGCACAGCGCGGTGGTGATCAGCAGGCCGAGCCGGTCGCCCGGGCAGCGGCCCGGGCCGTGGCCGAAGGGGGCCATCCGGATGTCCTCGTCCGCGCCGGGGGTCTTCCACCGGCCCGGTACGAAGACGTGCGCGGCCGGCACGTGCTCCGGGTCGCGCTGGTGGAAGTGGGCGGGCAGCAGGACGGTGGTGCCGGCGGGGTGGCGTACGCCCCGCCACTCGGTCTCGGTACGGGTGACGCGGACCAGGTCGGGCACCGCCGGGTACAGGCGCAGGCACTCCCGTACGCAGGCCCGCAGCCGGGGCAGTTCCCCGGCGGCGGTGCTTCCGGCGGCTTCTGCGGCCGCGGCGTCCAGTTCGGCGGGGTGGGCGGCGAGCAGGAGCAGGGTGCGCAGCATCGTGGCGGGGATGCCGTCCATGGCCCGCAGGGCCTGTTCCTCGCGGTCGGCGCAGGCGGCGGAGCGCCCGAGCAGGGTGTGCCCTCCGTCGGCCGCGCCGCGGCGGCGGAGCCGGCCGAACAGGCCGGCGGGTTGCCCGCCGCCCGCGGCCGCTGCGGCCGCCGCACCGGCCGCAGCGGCCGCGCCGTCGCCGAGTACGATCCGGCGGGCCGCGCGGGCCACGGCCTGCCGGGCGCGGGCCAGGTCGAGGGTGGCGGCGGCGGTGAGGTGCCGGGCCTCCTCGGCGACGACGGCGCGGACCGCGGCGCAGGGGCGGACCGCGTCGGGTCCGGGCGACAGAGCGGCGACGGGCTCGGTTTCGTAGAACTGCCGCAGTTCCTGCCGGTCGAGCAGGACGAGTACGGCTCCGGACAGCCCGCGCACGAGTACCGGGGCACCGCCGTGGCGGGCCCGCAGGGCGCGCAGCGCATCGGCCGAGAAGGCCGGACGGGCGCCGCCGGAGCCGCGGCCGCGGACGAGGAGCGGGAGCGCGCGGCCGGCCGCGAAGCGGACGGCCCCGGCGCGGCCGGCCCGTGTCTGCTGCCCGCGCGACACGGCGGACTGGGTCGTACCGGGACCGGTCATGGCCGCACCACCTCCCAGGGGTCGTGCCGCCGGGGCGAGGTCCTCCGGCAGGACGTCCGGGGCGGCCTCGTGAAGCGTGCGCATCCGGGTACCTCCGCGCGCGGCCGGAAACCAACGGTCGGTGACATCGCCCTCACCGTACGTCGGCCCCGCGACACCCGCGCCCCGAGCACTACCCGGGCGGATCCGACCCGGCGGGCGGCGCGGCCGCGCCGAGAGCGGCGGAAAGGCAGGAGGCGAAGCCGTCATCCCCCGGCGCCCGGGGCGATCGCAGCTGCCGGCCGAGCGCCACGGCCGCACCGGCCGGCACCCCCCGTTCGATCAGCATCCGGGCTACGCCGGGCCCCCGGCCGGAGCCGGCGCGAAGGCCGCTTCACGGAAGGGCGTGCGGAGGGGGCCCGCGGGGTGGGCGGGGTGGAGGAGGGCCCAGCGGTGGAGGCGGGGGGAGAGCCAGACCGTCGGGGTTTCGCCGTAGGACCAGGTCCCGTGGGGGGCCGGGTGCCACAGGAGGCCGCGGGCCGGGGTCAGCTCGCCGGTGCGGATGCGCAGGGAGTCGGTGATCCAGGCACGGGTGAGGGGGTGCTCCGCCGGGGAGAGGAGGTGGCTCAGGAAGCGGACGAGGTCGGCCGGGGGCGCGTGCAGGGCGCCGTCGGCGAAGCCGGTGCCGGTCATGCCGAGGGGGTGCCAGATCCGGGTGGCGGCGAGTTCGGCGAGGGGACTGCCGGTGAGGTGCTCGGCGAGGCGGGTGAGGGTGTCGTGGGCCTCGGGGCCGGTGGAGTGGCTCAGCAGGTGGTGCGTGGTGGTCCCGGGGGCGGCTTCCACCCCGTACGCCGCGAGGGGGGTGTGCAGCCGGAGGGCCTCCTCGGCCACCAGGCTCCCGATCACGGGCCACAGGGCGAGTACGGGCAGCAGCCCGCCGACCTCGCGGGCCGGGGATTCCTCCGCCGATCCCGCGTGCAGCCCGTCCGGCCCGCCGACCGCCCAGAGCGCGTCGGGATCCGCGGCCTGGAGCACTCCCCGGATCCGGGCTTCCACGCCGGCTCCGCCGGCTGCGTCGGCTGCGTCGGCCGCGTCCGCGCGGTCGCTTTGGAGCGTCATGGGCTCCACGCTAGCCACCGCCCGGCGGGGCCCGCCGGTCCGGCACCCCGGAGGTGGCCGGATTCGCCCCGGGCCACCCGAATGCCTGCCGCGCTCCCGGCACCCCGCGCCGCGGAAAACCGCGTGCCGTCCGCCGGGGCGCCTGGCAGGGTCTGCCCGGTGACCCTGATCCTGCCGCCCCGCATCACCGACTCCGCCGCCCGGCTCCGGGACGCCGCCCGCGCACGCGGGCTGGGCACCGTACGGCTGGAGTCCTTCGCCGTGCCCGACGGCCTGCGGGCACGGCATCTGCACGCCGGTCCGGCGTTCGCCGATGCCGTGGCGGCGCGGCTCGGGATCGGGCTGCTGGAGGCCCCGGCCGACTGGCTGGCGCGGCTGCCCCGCGAGTTCACCGGCCGGGAGGTCCGCCTGGTGCCGATCCGCGAGGCCTACGCACTGCGCCGGCCCGTCTTCGTGAAGTCGCCCAACGACAAGTCGATCCCGGCCCTCGTCTATGCCGACGGCTCCCGCCTCCCCGGCCCGGACGCCGTGGACCCGGAGACCGAGGTGCTGGTCAGCGATGTCACGCGCTTCACGGCCGAATACCGGATGCACCTCCTCGACGGCGCCGTGCACACCGCGAGCCGCTACGCCGAGGACGGCCGTCTGAGCCCCGGCCCGGCGGCCGCCGAAGCGGTCGCCTTCGCCGAGCGGCTGCCGTTCGACACCCTCCCGTCCGCGATCGTGGTCGACGTCGGTGTGGCGGACGGCCGCTGGTCGGTGATCGAGGCCAACGCCGCGTGGGCCAGCGGCACGTACGTCTGCGATCCGCAGCGCGCGCTCGACGTGGTCCTGCGCGCCGCCGCCCCGCTGGACTCCTTCACGGACAGCGACCGGGCGTTCCTGCGCCAGGGGGTGTCGTCAAAGTAGCTTCGTCCGCCCGTGAGGGCGGGGCCGGCGGGGTCTGGCGCGTGTGATCGCAAGGCGGAGGAGAGAGGCGACGCTCGCGTCGTCGACCGACGACAACGCGGCGAGCGCGCGTGCCGGACCCCGCCGGCCAGAAG
>NZ_JBIASZ010000035.1:0-27356 GCF_042891345.1 Streptomyces sp. NPDC001903 | reverse complement strand
CGCGGCGTCCGGTGCGTGCTCTCGGTGTGCCGGGCGGAAGCCCGTGTACTGGACGTACTCGGGATTACGCCCGGTGCGCCGAGAGCGCGTGCCGGACGCCGCGGGACAGGCGGGACTTTGCGGACACCCCCTAGCCGCCCAGGGCCCGGACTCCGGCGGTGACGACCACGGCGGCGGCGACCACGAGCAGGAACGGCGCCCGCAGCAGCAGTGCGAGCCCGGCGGCGGCCAGCCCGGCGGCGCGGGCGTCGAGGACGAGCTCGTGCCCGGTGCTGAAGGTCTGCTGGGCGGTGAGCGCGGCGAGCAGCGCGACCGGCAGCAGGGCGGCGAGCCGGCGCACCGCCGGCCGCTCCAGCACCCCGGAGGGCACGAGCAGCCCGGCGAGCTTGACGGCGTAGCAGCCGACGACGGTGAGCGCGATGGCGATCCAGACGTTCACGAGCGGCGTCCCTTCAGCCAGAGGATCGCGGGGGCGGCGAGCGCGGCGACGAGCACCGGCAGCCCGGCGGGCAGTACGGGCAGCAGGCCCAGCCCGAGGACGAGGGCCAGCGCGGCGACGGCCCGCTCGGTGGCGGTCTTCAGCATCGGCGCGAGCAGGGCCAGGAAGACGGCCGGGCCCGCGGCGTCCAGCCCCCACGCCGAGGTGTCCCCGAGGGCCTCGGCCCCGAGGGCGCCGAGCAGGGTGGTGAGGTTCCACAGGACGTACAGGCTCAGGCCGGTCACGGTGAACCCGAGCCGGGCCGACCTGCGGTCGGGCTGGGCCAGCGCCACGGCGGTGGTCTCGTCGATCACCCAGTGGGCGGCGAGCGGCCGCACCGCCCGGGGCAGGGCGAGCAGCTGCGACAGCCGGAGCCCGTAGAAGGCGTTCCGCGTGCCGAGGAAGAAGGCTCCCGCGGCCGCGGTGAACGGGTTCCCGCCCGCGGCCAGCGCCCCGACCAGTGCGAACTGCGAGGCTCCGGTGAACACCAGCAGGCTCAGCACACAGGCCTGGAGCACGCTGATCCCGGCCCCGGCGGCGGTCACCCCGAACGCGAACCCGGACAGCCCGACGGCCACCCCGACCCCGAGCGCGTCCCGTACGACGGCCCGGCGCGGCCGCTCCCCGACCCCCTCGGGGGTCTCCTGCTTCACCATCTGTCGCTCCACCACGCCCCGACCGTACGCAGCCCGCCCCGACCGGGTCTTGTACGTTCTTGCACGCGGGAGCGCGGGAGCGCCGGAACGCGGGAGAACGGGAGCGCTGGGCGGCCTCAGCCCCCGGCCGGCGGCCCGCCGCCCGAGCGTTCGCGGCGGTACGCGCCCGGCGGGACGCCCACGATGCGGGTGAAATGGCGGTTCAGGTGGGGCTGGTCGGTGAAGCCGACGGTGACGGCCGCCTCCGCGGGCGGGGTGCCCGCGTCCAGCAGTGCCCTGGCCCGCCGGACCCGGGCGTCGGTCAGCCAGGTGTGCGGCGGCATCCCGTACCGCTCCCGGAAGGCCCTCAGCAGGGCGAAGGGGCTGGTCCCCAGTTCCGCGGCGAGCTGTTCCAGCGACGGCGGCTCGGCCATCCGCTCCTGGAGCACCGCGCGGGCCGCCGCGGCGTCGACCGCTCCGGCGCTGCGGAGCGTACGGGCGGGCAGCGGCCCGGCGTGCCGGGTCAGCATCCGCGCGACCGCACCGCGCAGCAGCGTGTCGGCGGCCAGCGCGTTCCCTTCCTCGGCGGCCCGGTGCACCTCGGTGATCACGTGCGACGTCTGCGGGTCGGTGACCGAGTCGGCGGTGAAGCCGGGGGTCCCGCGCAGGCTGCCGATCTCCGCGGCCACCTCGGTGATCAGCTCCCGGGAGGGGTAGAGCGTGGCGTAGGCCCAGCCCTCGGGGACCCCGGCGCGCGCGGTGTGCGGCACCTCGGGGTTGATCAGGACCACGCTGCCGGGCCCGGCCCGCACGGTACCGCCGGGCAGGCCGACCTCCTCGATGCCGCCGGTGACGGCCGCGATGACGTACCCGTCGTGGGCGTGGCGCGGGAAGGTGTGGCGCACGTAGTGGGCGCGCAGCAGGTCCAGTCCGGGCAGCTGCGCGTAGCGCCAGTGCCGCGCCCACTCCCGCTCGCCCGACTCCTGCGCCCTGTCCGCCATGCCCCCATTCTGCGCCCCGGCCGGTTCCGGTGTTTGCCCAGGTCCGGGCCGTTGTCGGTACCCGGGTGCAGGATGGGGGCATGGCCGGCTCCGCGCTCGATGCGTTCTCCCCCGCGACCCGCTCCTGGTTCACGGGGGCCTTCGTCGCGCCCACCTCCGCCCAGGAGGGTGCCTGGCGGGCCATCCGGGAGGGCTCCGACGTCCTCGTCGTGGCGCCGACCGGCTCGGGCAAGACCCTGGCCGCCTTCCTCGCCGCCCTCGACCAGCTGGCCTCCACCCCGCCGCCGGCCGAGCCGAAGAAGCGCTGCCGGGTGCTGTACGTGTCCCCGCTGAAGGCCCTCGCCGTCGACGTCGAGCGGAATCTGCGCAGCCCGCTGACCGGGATCCGCCAGGAGTCCGTCCGCCTGGGTCTGCCCGAGCCGGAGATCCGGGTCGGGATCCGCTCCGGGGACACCCCGCCGGCGGAGCGGCGCTCGCTGGCCACCCGGCCGCCGGACATCCTGATCACCACGCCCGAGTCCCTCTTCCTGATGCTGACCTCGGCCGCGCGCGACGCGCTGTCCGGGATCGAGACGGTGATCCTGGACGAGGTGCACGCGGTCGCGGGGACCAAGCGCGGTGCGCACCTGGCGCTGTCCCTGGAGCGGCTGGACGAGCTGCTGCCCCGCCCGGCCCGCCGGATCGGACTGTCGGCGACGGTCCGGCCGGTGGACGAGGTGGCGCGCTACCTCGCGCCGCGCGGCAGGGCCGAGATCGTGCAGCCGCCCTCGGCGAAGGAGTTCGACCTGTCGGTGGTCGTCCCGGTGCAGGACATGGGCGAGTTGGGAGGCTCGCCGGCCACCGAGGGGCAGGAGGGCGGGGACAAGCCCTCCATCTGGCCGCATGTGGAGGAGCGCATCGCGGATCTGGTCCAGGCCCACCGCTCCACGATCGTGTTCGCCAACTCCCGCCGCCTGGCCGAGCGGCTGTGCAACCGGCTGAACGAGATCGCGTACGAGCGCGCCATGGGCGAGAAGCTGCCCGACGGCCCGCCCCCGGCCGAGATCATGGCCCAGTCGGGGGCCGCCCAGGGCGCCCCGCCCCTGCTGGCGCGGGCGCACCACGGCTCGGTCTCCAAGGAGCAGCGGGCGCTGGTGGAGGAGGATCTGAAGGCGGGCCGGCTGCCCGCCGTGGTCGCCACCTCCAGTCTGGAGCTGGGCATCGACATGGGCGCGGTCGACCTGGTGGTGCAGGTGGAGTCCCCGCCCTCGGTGGCCTCCGGGCTGCAGCGCGTGGGCCGGGCCGGGCACCAGGTGGGCGCGGTCTCCACGGGGGTGGTGTTCCCCAAGTACCGCGGTGACCTGGTCCAGGCGGCCGTGGTCACCGAGCGGATGCGCAGCGGGTCGATCGAGTCGCTGCGCATCCCCTCGAATCCGCTGGACGTGCTCGCGCAGCAGGTGGTCGCGATGACCGCGATGGACACCTGGCAGCTGGACGACCTGCTGGCGCTGGTGCGCCGGGCGGCGCCGTTCGCGGCGCTGCCGGAGTCGGCGTTCACGGCGGTGCTGGACATGCTGGCGGGCCGGTATCCCTCCGACGCGTTCGCGGAGCTCAGACCGCGGGTCGTCTGGGACCGGGTCGCGGGGACGGTCACCGGGCGGCCGGGGGCCCAGCGCCTCGCGGTGACCTCCGGCGGCACCATCCCCGACCGGGGCCTCTTCGGCGTGTTCCTCGCGGGCGCCGATCCGAAGAAGGGCGGCGGCCGGGTCGGCGAGCTCGACGAGGAGATGGTCTACGAGTCGCGCGTGGGGGACGTGTTCACGCTGGGCACCACCTCCTGGCGGATCGAGGACATCACCCGCGACCGGGTCCTGGTCTCGCCCGCCCCCGGGGTTCCCGGCCGGCTGCCGTTCTGGAAGGGCGACCAGCTGGGCCGCCCCCTCGAACTGGGCCGCGCGGTCGGCGCGTTCCTGCGCGAGCTCGGCGGCCTGGCCGAGGAGGACGCCCGGCTGCGCCTGGTGGCGGCCGGGCTGGACGCCTGGGCCGCGGAGAACGTCCTCGCCTATCTCGCGGAGCAGCGTGAGGCCTGCGGCCACGTCCCCGACGACCGGACGATCGTGGTCGAGCGGTTCCGCGACGAGCTCGGCGACTGGCGGGTCGTGGTCCACTCCCCCTTCGGCGCGCAGGTGCACGCCCCGTGGGCGCTCGCGCTCGGCGCCCGCCTCTCCGAGAAGTACGGCATGGACGCGCAGGTCATGCATGCCGACGACGGGATCGTGCTCCGGCTGCCCGATGCGGACCTGCTCTCCATGGACCTGCTCGACCACGACCCGGCCGCGTCCCACGCCTTCGCGTTCGATGACGAACAGGCCCCGCTGGGCGCCGCGGACGTGGCCTTCGACCACGGCGAGATCAACCAGATCGTCACCGACCAGGTCGGCGGCTCCGCCCTGTTCGCCTCCCGGTTCCGCGAGTGCGCGGCGCGCGCCCTACTGCTGCCGCGCCGCAGTCCCGGCAAGCGGACCCCGCTGTGGCAGCAGCGCCAGCGGGCCTCCCAACTGCTCCAGGTGGCTTCGGAGTTCGGTTCGTTCCCGATCGTGCTGGAAGCCGTGCGGGAGTGCCTGCAGGACGTTTTCGACGTGCCGGGCCTGACGGAGCTGATGGGGGACATCGAGGCGCGCCGGGTCCGCCTGGTCGAGGTCACCACCCCCGAACCGTCTCCCTTCGCCCGGTCGCTGCTCTTCGGGTACGTGGCCCAGTTCCTGTACGAGGGGGACTCGCCGCTCGCCGAGCGCAGGGCGGCCGCGCTCTCGCTGGACTCCCGGCTGCTGGCGGAGCTGCTGGGCCAGGCGGAGCTGCGCGAGCTGCTCGACGCGGAGGTACTGGAGGAGTTGGAGCGGGAGCTCCAGTGGCTGACGGAGGACCGGCGCGCCAAGGACGCCGAGTCCGTCGCCGACCTGCTGCGCCTGCTCGGCCCGCTGACCACGGCCGAACTGGCCGAGCGCGGCGCCGACCCGGCCTGGCCGCAGGCCTTGGCCCGGGCCCGCCGGGCCATCGCGGTCCGGATCGGCGGCGCGGACCACTGGGCGGCGGTCGAGGACGCGGGCCGGCTGCGCGACGCGCTGGGCACCGCGCTCCCGGTCGGGGTCCCCGAGGCGTTCACCGAGCCGGTCAAGGACCCGCTCGGCGACCTCCTGGCCCGGTACGCCCGTACGCACGGGCCGTTCACCACGGCCGCCGTCGCCGCCCGCTTCGGCCTGGGCGCGGCGGTGACCGAGGGCGCCCTGCACCGGCTCGCGGCGGCGGGCCGGGTGGTGCAGGGCGAGTTCCACCCGGCCGGCATCGGCCAGGAGTGGTGCGACGCGACCGTGCTGCGCAGGCTGCGCCGCCGCTCGCTGGCGGCGCTGCGCCAGGAGCTGGAGCCGGTCCCGCCGACCTCCCTGGCCACCTTCCTGCCGCAGTGGCAGCACCTGGGCGGCGCCCTGCGCGGCATCGACGGCCTGGCCCGGGCGATCGAGCAGCTCCAGGGCGCCCCGGTGCCCGCCTCTGCGCTGGAGCGGCTGATCCTGCCCTCCCGGGTCTCGGGGTACTCCCCGACCCTGCTGGACGAGCTCACCACCACCGGTGAGGTGGTGTGGGCGGGCGCCGGGGCCCTCCCCGGCAAGGACGGCTGGGTCTCGCTCTACCTGGCGGACGCGGCCCCGCTGCTGCTGCCCCCGCCGCACCCGCTGGAGCTGACCCCCCTCCACCAGGCGGTGCTCGAGACCCTGTCCGGCGGGTACGGGCTGTTCTTCCGCCAGCTCGCCGAATCGGTGCGCGCCAAGTGGTCCGAGGCCACCGACCTCGAACTGTCCGACGCCGTCTGGGACCTGGCCTGGTCGGGCCGGCTGACCAACGACACGCTCTCCCCGCTGCGCTCGCTGCTCGGCTCGGGCCGCACCGCGGGCGCGACCGCCCACCGGGCCCGGCGCACCGTCCCGCGCGGCCGCTACGGGACGCTCAGCGCGCAGGTGTCCCGCCCCGGCCCGCCCACGGTCTCCGGCCGCTGGTCGCTGCTGCCCGCCCAGGCCCCCGACCCCACCCACCGGGCGCACGCGCTGGCCCGGACCCTGCTGGACCGGCACGGGGTGGTCACGCGGGGCGCGGTGGCCGCCGAGGGCGTGGAGGGCGGCTTCAGCGCGGTGTACCGGGTCCTGTCGGCCTTCGAGGACAGCGGGCAGGCCCGCCGCGGCTATGTGGTGGAGGGCCTGGGCGCGGCCCAGTTCGCGATGGACGGGGCGGTGGACCGGCTGCGCTCGGCCGAGCGGAACCCTCCCCCGCTGGCGGCGGTGGTCCTGGCGGCGGCCGATCCGGCGAACGCGTACGGGGCGGCCCTGCCCTGGCCCGAGCCCCCGGCCGGGGCCACGCACAAGCCGGGCCGCAAGGCGGGCTCGCTGGTGGTCCTGGTCGACGGCGAGCTCATCCTGTACGTGGAGCGCGGCGGCAAGACGCTCCTGGCCTGGCCCCCGGCGCAGGACCCCCGGCTCGCGGCGGCCACCGCGGCCCTGGCGGCGGCCTCCCGGATCGGCACGCTCCCGGCGCTCACGGTGGAACGGATCAACGCCGCCCCGGCGTTGACCTCCCCGCTGGGCCCGGCCCTGGAGGCGGCCGGCTTCCACGCCACCCCGCGGGGGCTGCGCCTGCGCTCGTGAACCGAAGGCTGAATCCCACATTCCGGTCTCGACCATCGCGCTTACGTCCCGCTTATGTCTTGAGCACGTCACGAAGCCCGTCTCGGCTGGCAACCCCGCCCTTTTCTGGACTATCAAGATCACCGCAGGCATCAAGCGTGACGATGCCACGTCAAAAGATCACACTCATGGGGGACCAGAAAAGTGAGCACCAACACCATGCGACGAGCGGCAACGGGCGTCATAGGTCTGGCGGTTGCCGGAACCCTGACCCTCACCGGCTGTAAGAACGGCAACGAAGAGGCCGCGCCCGCGCAGTCGAGCGCCCCGGCCGCCCAGCCGAGCCAGGGCGGCCAGGACTCCGCCCAGCCCAGCACCCCGGCCAGCCCCTCCACCGGCGGCGGCCAGGCCCCCGCGGGCGCGGCGGGCCAGGCCAAGCCCGGCCAGACCTTCAAGATCGGCGAGACGGCGCAGGTGCCGTTCAGCTACGGCAGCACCAAGGGCGGCACCCTCGCCCTCACCGTCACCGCCGTCGAGCAGGGCCAGCCGGCCGACCTGGACGCGCTCAAGCTGGGCGACAAGGTCAAGGGGATGATCCCCTACTACATCCGCTACTCGGTCAAGAACATCGGCACCGTGGACCTCTCCTACGCTTCCGTGGGCCACATGAAGGGCCTCCTCCCGGACGGTTCCGAGGCCCAGGGCGTCTCCGTCATCGGCAAGTTCGAGAAGTGCAAGGACGAGACCCTGCCGAAGGGCTTCACCAACGGCCAGACGCAGACCAGCTGCGCCATCGCCCTGGCCCCCTCCGCCCAGACGAAGGTGGTCGGCGCCGAGTACTGGGGCGACCCGTACAACAACCTGAACGACGGCAAGGGCCTCTTCTGGAAGTAGCGGCCACCCCGCACCCGCCCTTCCCGACCACCGGAGCCCCCGCCCGCGCCACCGCGCGGCGGGGGCTCCGGCCGCCTCGGCCCGCCGGGGCGACAATGGCGCCATGCCCGAAGGAGACAGCGTCTGGCGCGCCGCCGCCCGGCTGCACGCCGCCCTGGCCGGCCACGAGCTGACCCGCAGCGACCTGCGCGTCCCCCGCTTCGCCACCGCCGACCTCACCGGCCGCACCACCCTCGACGTCACCCCGCGCGGCAAACACCTCCTCGCCCGCTTCGAAGGTGGCCTCACCCTCCACACCCACCTGGGCATGGACGGCTCCTGGCGCCTCTTCGGGGCGCGGGAGAAGTGGCACGGCGGCCCCGCGTACGAGATCCGGGCCGTCCTCGCCACCGCCGGACACACGGCCGTCGGCTACCGCCTCCCCGTCGTCGAGCTGCTGCGCACCTCCGAGGAGGACCGGGCCGTCGGCCACCTGGGCCCCGACCTCCTCGGCCCCGACTGGGACGCTGAGCAGGCCGCGGCCAACCTCCTCGCCACCCCCGGGCGCCCGCTCGGCGAGGCCCTGCTCGACCAGCGCAACCTGGCCGGCATCGGCAACATCTACAAGTCCGAGCTCTGCTTCCTCGCCCAGGTCACCCCCTGGACCCCGGTCGGCGGGCTGCCCGACCCCGGGACCACCGCCGTCCGCCTGGCCGGCGCCGCCCACCGCCTGCTGCGCGCCAACACCGGCGACCGCGGGATCCGCAACACGACCGGCAGCCGCCGCCCCGGCCAGGAGCTCTTCGTGTACGGCCGAGCCCGCCGCCCCTGCCTGCGCTGCGGCACCCCCGTCCGCGAGGCCCCGCAGGACGACCGGCCGACGTACTGGTGCCCGCGCTGCCAGTCCGGCCCGACCCCACCCCTCCCGCCTGGTTGACGGTCCGTCAGATCCGGTCGTACCGTCCCCGCATGCCCACACCCAGAGCCCCGTACGACCTCACCGGCCGGACCGCCCTGATCACCGGCGCCGCGAGCGGCATAGGCCGGGCCACCGCCGTCCTCCTCGCCGAGGCGGGCGCCGCCGTGCACTGCGCGGACCGCGACGAGCAGGGCCTCGCCGAGACGGCGGACCTCGTCGCCAAGGCCGGCGGATCCGCCGCCGTCCACCCCCTCGACGTCACCGACCGGGCCGCCCTGCGCGCCGCCGTCACGGCCGCCGGACCGCTCGACATCACCGCGGCCATCGCCGGGATCATGCACACCAGCAGCGTCCTGGACACGGCCGACGAGGACCTCGACCGGGTCCTGGACATCAACTTCAAGGGGGTCCTGCGCACCTGCCAGGAGGCCGCCCGCGCCATGATCGCGGCCGGTCGCCCCGGCTCGATCGTCACGATGGCCTCCGGCGCCGTGGACGCCGCCCAGCCCGGCCTGCTCTGCTACAGCGCCGCCAAGGCCGCCGTCGTCCAGCTCACCAAGACCCTCGCCACCGAGGCCGGCCCCCACGGCATCCGCGTCAACGCCGTCGCCCCCGGTTGGATCCGCACCCCCATGACCGGCCGGCACAGCCCCGAGGTCCAGGCGCAGACCGAGGCCGCGATGGTCCGGATGTCCCCCCTGCGCCGCGTCGGGGAGCCCGAGGACGTCGCCCGGGCCGTGCTCTACCTCGCCTCGGACGCCTCGTCCTTCATGACGGGCCAGATCCTCCGCCCGAACGGCGGAGTGTCGATGCCCTGGTGATCTCCCGCGCCGTGTCGACCGGCTCGGCGTCCGCGCGCTGCGCCTCCAGCCGGGCCGCCCGCCGGGCCCTGCGTACGGGCCCCGGCGTGCAGTGCACCGGCAGCAGCCCCAGCCCCCAGCCGCCCACGGCCACCGCGCCCTCCACCGGACCCGACTCACCCGGCACCAGCGCCAGCCGCAGCACCGCCCACCACCACAGCGCGCCCATCGCCACAGCGAGGGCCACCACCGGGGGTATGCCCAGTACCGGAGGTGTCCGCAGTAACCGCCGCACGGCGTGCCTCCCGGGATCAGGGCCGCGATCCGGACGCGTCCGGATTCCCCATCCTCCCGTACACCCCCCGGCGGCGCACCCAGAACGGCCGGGAGCCCCGGCCGGTGCGTGATGCACCGGCCGGGGCTCCGGCCACGCTCATTTCTTCACAGCTCGCGCATGGAGCTCACGCGGCTACGACATTCACCGCTTCCGCAGGCGCCTTGATGGTCACCCGCTCCGGCCCGCCCGTGACCGAAGCCACGGAGACCGAATTGAGCATCGGGCGGACCGGCACGGTGACCGGTTCGCTGGCCGCGGCCGACTGCGCCAGCTCGGCCAGCGACAGTTCGTCGCTGACTTCGCGCATCAGCTCGGACATCCGTACGTCCAACGCGTCGCAGATCGCGGAGAGCAGCTCGGAGGATGCCTCCTTCTGCCCCCGCTCCACCTCGGAAAGATAGCCGAGAGAAACTCGGGCGGACGAGGAGACTTCGCGCAGAGTACGGCCCTGGCGCTGGCGCTGCCGACGCAGCACGTCACCCAGCAGGCGACGGAGCAGAATCATCGGTGGCTCCCTCCTCTGACCGTGTAGCCGCATCCTTCACGCCCCACCGTACCGCCTCGCGCCGCGGCCGTGCGGGGAGCTATGTCGTGTTCACTCAGGGCTGCAAACATCAAATCCCCCCGTTCTGTTCCGTATCCTGCCCCCGCGCATTCTCGCGGAGTTCGCTCGAGAGCAGTTCGAGCACTGTCCGTGCACTCTCCCTACGAATTTCCGCACGGGAGCCGTTCAACCTCAGCGGGACGGTTTTCCTGCCCGCCGGACCCGCCACGGCGATGAAAACGGTGCCCACCGGCTGCCCGTCCTGCGGGTCCGGGCCGGCCACTCCGGTGGTCGCGATCCCCCACGATGCACCCAGCACGCGTCGTACGCCCGCCGCCATCTCGGCCGCGACCTGCGCGTTCACCGCGCCTTCAGCGGCCAGCAGCCCGGCGTCCACCCCCAGGATCCGGTGCTTCAGCTCGGTGGCGTACGCCGTGACCGAACCGCGGAACGACCGGGAGGCGCCGGCGATGCCGGTCAGCTCCGCGGCCACCATGCCGCCGGTCAGCGACTCGGCCACCGCGAGGGTCTGGTCACTCTCCGCAAGCAGGCGCAGCACCTCCGCGGCGAGCACTGCGGTGGTCCCGGACTCCGGCGCCGGTTCCGCGGCGCCCGAAGCCGCCCCGCCCGCCACCGCAGATTCCCCCACCGCGTATGTCACCTCGCGGCCCGCTCCGCTTCCAGGCCCTGGCGACGCAGCACCACGGCCTGACGGATGTAGTCCAAACCGGTGACCACGGTCAGCACGACGGCGACCGCCATCACCCAGAAGCGCAAGCTCGCCAGCGGGCCGGTCAGTGCGAGCACGTACATGCCCACCGCCGTCCCCTGGGCCAGGGTCTTGAGCTTGCCGCCCCGGCTGGCGGGAATCACTCCGTAGCGGATGACCCAGAAACGCATGAGCGTGATCCCGAGTTCCCGCCCGAGGATCACCCCGGTCACCCACCAGGGCAGGTCTCCCAGCCAGGAGAGACAGATCAACGCCGACCCCATGATCGCCTTGTCGGCGATGGGGTCGGCGATCTTCCCGAAGTCCGTGACCAGGTTGTACGTACGGGCCAGGTGCCCGTCGAAGATGTCCGTGATCATGGCGACGGCGAACGCGGCCCAGGCCCACGCGCGCCACACCGGGTCGTACCCGCCGTCGGCGAGCAGGAGCAGGACGAATCCCGGCACCAGGACGAGCCGGATCATCGTCAGGATGTTCGCGATGTTCCACAGGCTGGCCTGATTGACCGCCGCGGCCCCCAGCTTCGCGCCGGGCGCGGGCCGGCGGCCGGTCCCGCCCGCCGCAGATGCCGGGACTCCGGTCATCCGGCCGCCTCCTCGTCGAGGTGCAGGGGCTCGGCCACCAGGTCCACGCCCAGCGTGCCGACCACCTTCGCCGTCACGATACGGCCGGGCACCAGGCCCGTGCTGTCCGTGAAGACGACCTGTCCGTCGGTCTCGGGGGCCTGGTGCGCGGCCCGCCCGTAGGCACCGTCACCGTCCTCGTCCACCGCTTCCACGGACTCGACGAGTACCTCCAGGGTCTCCCCGATCCGCTCCTCCGCGCGCTGCGAGGTGAGCTCCTCGGCGAGCCGCTGCATGTGCGCGAGCCGCGCGGCGATCGTCTCCTCGTCCAGCTTGTTCTCGTACGTGACGGCCTCGGTGCCGTCCTCGTCGGAGTAGCCGAAGACGCCGATCGCGTCGAGCCGGGCGTGGGTGAGGAAGCGCTCCAGCTCCTTGAAGTCCGCCTCGCTCTCGCCGGGGAAGCCGACGATGAAGTTGGACCGGACGCCGGCCTGCGGCGCCTTGCTGCGGATGGTGTCCAGCAGCTCCAGGAACCGGTCGGTGTCGCCGAAGCGGCGCATGGCGCGCAGCACGTCGGGGGCCGAGTGCTGGAAGGACAGGTCGAAGTACGGCACGACCTTGGGGGTCGAGGTCAGTACGTCGATCAGGCCGGGCCGCATCTCGGCCGGCTGTAGGTAGCTGACGCGGACGCGCTCGATGCCGTCCACCTCGGCCAGCTCGGGCAGCAGGGTCTCCAGCAGGCGGATGTCGCCGAGGTCCTTGCCGTACGAGGTGTTGTTCTCGGAGACCAGCATGATCTCCTTGACGCCCTGCTCGGCGAGCCAGCGCGTCTCGCCCAGCACGTCGCTGGGGCGGCGGGAGATGAAGGAGCCGCGGAAGGACGGAATGGCGCAGAACGAGCAGCGCCGGTCGCAGCCGGAGGCGAGCTTGACCGAGGCGACGGGGCTCTTGTCCAGGCGGCGGCGCAGGGGCGCGCGCGGCCCGGAGGCGGGAGCGACTCCGTCGGGGAGGTCCGCGGGGGCCTCGGCCGGCTCCTCGACGGGCGCCGACTGGGCGTGGCCGGGCAGCGCCACCGCGCTCTCCTGGCGGGCCGCGGGGCTGATCGGCAGCAGCTTGCGCCGGTCACGCGGGGTGTGGGAGGCGTGGATGCCGCCGTTCAGGATGGTCTGAAGGCGGTCGGAGATGTCGGCGTAGTCGTCGAAGCCGAGCACGCCGTCGGCCTCGGGGAGGGCCTCGGCGAGCTCCTTGCCGTAGCGCTCGGCCATGCAGCCGACGGCGACGACGGCCTGGGTCTTGCCGTGATCCTTGAGATCGTTGGCTTCCAGCAGGGCGTCTACGGAGTCCTTTTTGGCGGCTTCGACGAAGCCGCAGGTGTTGACGACGGCTACGTCCGCGTCGGCGGCGTCCTCGACGAGCTCCCAGCCATCCGCCGCCAAGCGGCCTGCGAGCTCCTCCGAGTCCACCTCGTTACGGGCGCAGCCAAGAGTGACAAGGGCGACGGTACGGCGTTCGGGCATGGACTCAAGACTACTTTGTCCAAACGCCGGCCCCCGCCCCAAGTCCCGGTAAACCAAGATCCCCGGGGTGCGGCGCAGCACCCCGGGGACCCGGAATCACGGATTCAGCGCTGTATCAGCCCGCCTGGGCCGGTCCCTGGCGGGGGTCGTCCTTGGTGTATGTGAGGCGTTCCACCTGACCCGGCTGGAAGTCGTCCTTGATCTCCTTGCCGTTCACGAAGAGCTTCACGACCCCGGCGTCGCCGAGGACGAGGTCGATGGACTCCTTGTCCGTGAAGGTCTTGGACTCGCCGGGGGTCAGCGTCCCGTCGAACAGCAGCCGGCCGCTGTGGTCCTTCGCGGAGATCCAGCTCTCGCCGTCGTTGGCCGTCAGGACGACCGTGACGAGGTCCTTGGGCGCGGCGGCGATCGCACTGTCCGAAGGCTCCGGCTTGGCGGGCTTCGGGGTCTGCTGGGGCTGGGCGGCCGGCTTCCCGGCCGACTGCTTGGGCGCTGCCTGCGGGGCGGCGGAGGCGTCCGCCACCGGCCGCTTCTCCTTCGCGTCGCCGCCGCTGAAGGCGGTGAAGCCCACGAAGCCGATCACGGCGACGATGGCGGCGACCATGGCCGCGGTCCAGTTGGGCCGCTGCCGCTCGGGTCGGATGCGCTCGGCGTCGAACATCGGCGCGGCGGGCGTGGGGGCCGGCCGGCCGCCGTGGGCCGCGTCGTACGCGTCGACCAGGGGTTCCGGATCGATGTGGACGGCGCGGGCGAGCGTACGGATGTGGCCGCGGGCGTAGACGTCGCCGCCGCACCGCGTGAAATCGTCAGCTTCGATCGCGTGCACGATCGGGATGCGCACACGGGTGGTGGAACTGACCTCGTCGACAGTGAGCCCGGCGGCGATCCGGGCCTTCTTCAGGACCGTCCCGATGGACGGCCCTTCGGCCTTGCGTTCGATGATGCGGTCCTCGGACCGGTCGTCGGTCGAAGGACGCTCATCTTCGGGGGAGTTGGAGTTGCCGATGGACACGAGGGCGCCTTTCGAGCGTGTAGCCACCTGCTGGATGTCCAGTCTAGGGGGGTGACGAAAGGGTGGAGCAACCGGAGGGTGGACTTCCTACGCCATCCGAATGGAAAACCGAACAGTGTGGGAAGTCCGGGTCCTGCGGCGGCCCCGCACCGGGCACGGCGCCGCCACCTCCCTCAACTTGACGCGGCCCCAAGGGAAACGGTTGCCCGCCCGCGAATCACGGTTGTGTCTCTCCCCGGATGACGGCGAGGACCCCGTCCAGCTCGTCCGCCTTCACCAGGACGTCGCGCGCCTTCGAACCCTCGCTCGGGCCGACGATCCCCCGCGACTCCATCAGGTCCATGAGCCGGCCGGCCTTGGCGAAGCCCACCCGCAGCTTGCGCTGGAGCATCGAGGTCGACCCGAACTGGGTGGAGACCACCAGCTCGGCCGCCTGGCACAGCAGGTCCAGGTCGTCGCCGATCTCCTCGTCGATCTCCTTCTTCTGCTTCTGCCCGACCGTGACGTCGTCCCGGAAGACGGGCGCCATCTGGTCCTTGCAGTGCTGCACGATCCCGGCGATCTCGTCCTCGGTGACGAAGGCGCCCTGGAGGCGGACCGGCTTGTTCGCGCCCATCGGCAGGAACAGCCCGTCGCCCTTGCCGATCAGCTTCTCGGCGCCCGGCTGGTCGAGGATGACCCGGCTGTCGGCGAGCGAGGAGGTGGCGAAGGCGAGCCGCGAGGGCACGTTCGCCTTGATCAGGCCGGTGACCACGTCCACCGAGGGCCGCTGGGTGGCGAGCACCAGGTGGATGCCGGCCGCGCGGGCCAGCTGGGTGATGCGGACGATCGAGTCCTCGACGTCGCGCGGGGCCACCATCATCAGGTCGGCGAGCTCGTCGACGATCACCAGCAGGTACGGGTACGGGCTGAGCTCCCGCTCGCTGCCCGGCGGCAGTTTGATCTTGCCGTCCCGGATGGCCTGGTTGAAGTCGTCGATGTGCCGGTAGCCGAAGGCGGCCAGGTCGTCGTAGCGCAGGTCCATCTCGCGCACGACCCACTGGAGCGCCTCGGCGGCCCGCTTGGGGTTGGTGATGATCGGCGTGATCAGGTGCGGGATGCCCTCGTACGCCGTCAGCTCGACGCGCTTGGGGTCCACGAGCACCATCCGGACGTCCTCCGGGGTGGCCCGCACCATCACCGAGGTGATCAGGCAGTTGATGCAGGAGGACTTGCCGGAGCCGGTGGCGCCGGCGACGAGCACGTGCGGCATCTTGGCGAGGTTGGCCATGACGTAGCCGCCCTCGACGTCCTTGCCGAGCGCCACCAGCATCGGGTGGTCGTCCTCGGCCGCGTCCGCCAGCCGGAGCACGTCGCCCAGGTTGACCATCTCGCGGTCGGTGTTCGGGATCTCGATGCCGACGGCCGACTTGCCCGGGATCGGGCTGATGATCCGGACGTCCGGCGAGGCCACGGCGTACGCGATGTTCTTGGTCAGCGCGGTGATCCGCTCGACCTTGACCGCGGCGCCCAGCGTGACCTCGTACCGGGTGACCGTCGGCCCCCGGGTGAAGCCGGTGACGTCCGCGTCGACCTTGAACTCGGTGAACACGTTGCGCAGCGAGGCGACCACCGCGTCGTTGGCGGCGCTGCGGGTCTTGCCGGGCCCGCCCTTCTCCAGCAGGTCGAGCGAGGGCAGGGCGTACGTGATGTCCCCGCGCAGCTGGAGCTGCTCGGCGCGGGGCGGCAGCGGCTGGGGCGCCGGCGGGGCTTTGGTGAGGTCCGGGACGGACAGGGTCCCGGACGCCGCGGCGGTGGTGTCGTGGGGCGGCTCGGCCGGGTCCGGGCCGGGCGCCGGTTCGGCGGCCTTGGGCCGCTCCGCCCGCGCGGGCGGTACCGGAGCGGTGATCTCGGCGCCCTCGCGCTCCCCCGAGATGCCGTGCGTCAGGTCGGCCACCAGCGGGGAGGGCGGCATCCCGCCGTAGACCACCCCGTCCAGCGCGGCGGCGGCCGCCGCGGCCACGTCGACGGCGTCCATCTCCCGCTCGGCGGCCGGCCGGGCCGGGGTCCGGCGCGGGCGCCGCCGCCGGGCGAGCGCCTGCTCCTCGGCGGCGTCGGCGGGACGGGCCGGATCCGCGGCGGCAGCGGAGCCGGCGGCGCCCGACCGGGCCCGCCACTGCTCGGGGTCGTGCCGGTCCGCGGAGGCGCCGTCCTCCCCGTACCCCTCGTCGTACTCGTTCGGGGCGATGATCCCCAGCCGGATCCCGAGCCGCCGCAGCCGCTGCGGGATCGCGTTCACCGGGGTCGCCGTGACCACGAGCAGCCCGAAGATCGTGAGCAGCACCAGCATCGGCACGGCCAGCGGCGCGCCCATGGTGAAGATCAGCGGCTTCGAGGCGGCCCAGCCGATCAGTCCGCCCGCGTTCTGCATGGCGGTGGTGCCCTCGTCGCGGCCGGGCGCCCCGCAGGCGATGTGCACGAGGCCGAGGACCCCGATGACGAGCGCGGAGAGGCCGACGCCGATCCGGCCGTTGGCGTCGGGCTGTTCGGGATGGCGGATGAAACGTACCGCCATGACGCCGAGCAGGATCGGCACGAGCAGATCCAGTCGTCCGAAGGCGCCGGTGACCAGCATGGTGACCAGATCCCCGACGGGACCGCTCAGGTTCGACCAGGTACCGGCGGCGACGATCAGCGCGAGGGCGAGCAGCAGCAGCGCGACGCCGTCCTTGCGGTGGGCGGGGTCGAGGTTCTTGGCCCCCTGGCCGACTCCGCGGAAGACCGCGCCGACCGCGTGCGCGCAGCCCAGCCACACGGCGCGCACCAGCCGCACCACGCCCCCGGTGGGGGACGGCGCGGGCTTGGGCGGCGCCTTCTTGGCGGGGGCCCGCCGGGGCGCCGCGGCCTTCTTCGCGGCGGACCCGCGCGCGGGGGCCGCCTTCTTCGCCGGCGCCGCCGTACGGCCGGTGCGGCCCTTCGCGGTGCCCGCCGTGCTCTGGGAACCCTTGCCGGACGTACGTGAGGCCATGGGGCCGAGGTTACCGGTGCGCGCGCCGGTGGACACGCGTGCCCACCCCTTCACCCGTTCGTGTCGCGCGCCGTGTCGGTGCTTTGACGCACCGCCAGACACGGCACCCGTCCGAACGGTCCGGCGGTCAGCGCCCGGACGGGCTCAGTTCTGGGCGGGCAGCACCGGCGTTCCCCCGCCGGTCCCGGGCTCCAGCGCGTCCAGCGCCCGCCGCAGGCCGGTGAGCTTGCGCTCCAGGTGGGCCGCGGTCGCCACGACCGCCGCGTCGGCCGATTCCTCGCCGAGCTGCTTGGTCAGCGCCTCCGCCTGCTCCTCGACCGCCGCGAGCCGCGCGGAGAGCTCCGCCAGCAGGCCGGCGGTCTCCTTGCTGCCGTCGCCGTTGGAGCCGCCGCCCTCCAGCTGGAGCCGCAGCAGCGCCGCCTGCTCCCGCAGCTGGCAGTTCTTCGTGTACAGCTCCACGAACACCGAGACCTTGGCCCGCAGCACCCACGGGTCGAAGGGCTTGGAGATGTAGTCCACCGCGCCGGCGGCGTAGCCGCGGAACGTGTGGTGCGGACCGTGGTTGATCGCGGTGAGGAAGATGATCGGGATGTCCCGGGTCCGCTCGCGCCGCTTGATGTGCGCGGCGGTCTCGAATCCGTCCATCCCGGGCATCTGCACATCCAGCAGGATGACCGCGAAATCGTCCGTCAGCAGCGCCTTGAGCGCTTCCTCCCCCGACGACGCCCGGACCAGTGTCTGATCGAGCGCGGAGAGGATGGCCTCCAGCGCCAGCAGATTCTCCGGCCGGTCGTCGACCAGGAGGATCTTGGCCTTCTGCACCATGCCCTGTCCTCCTCGCCCCGGCATGGGGCCTCCCCGGCTCCTGGCACCGGCCGGTACGCCGGGCCCCGCCCCAGAAGAGGACGGCATCCTTGCGCCGTCCGTCCTTGTGCCGGTCATCGTAGCCCCAGTCCCGAGATCGCCACACCCTGTCACCAGGATGTCACTGTGCACGAAGCAGAAACGGTGCGGGAGAGCAGAAGGTTCCCCGCCTCCCGCCCTTTCACACCGTTTTCGCCACAGTCAGTCAGCAATTGGTATCAGAGTGCTCGCCTGTTGATCACTTGCCTCGCATCCACTGCTCCATCACCGACAGCAGGTAGTCCGGGTCGACCGGCTTGGTGACATAGTCGGAAGCACCGGAGTCGATCGCCTTCTCCCGGTCCCCCTTCATCGCCTTCGCCGTCAGCGCGATGATCGGCAGCCCGGCGAACTGCGGCATCCGCCGGATCGCCGAGGTCGTCGCGTACCCGTCCATCTCGGGCATCATGATGTCCATCAGTACGACCGTCACATCGTCGTGCTGCTCCAGGACTTCGATGCCCTCCCGGCCGTTCTCCGCGTACAGCACCGCCAGTCCGTGCTGCTCCAGCACACTGGTCAGCGCGAACACGTTGCGCACGTCGTCGTCCACGATGAGCACCTTCTCGCCGTGGAAGTCGTACGACCTGGGCAGCACCGGAAGTTCCTCCTCCGGGTTCACCCAACCGTCCTCGGTCCCCTGCGCGTTCGGCTGTCCCGGCACCGCCGTACGCGGCTCCAGGTCGCTCAGCGCCTTGCGCCGCCGCCGGAACAGCGCGGCTCCGCCCTGCCCCTGACCGGCCGGCTCGGCGGCCGGCAGCGCGGGCCGTACCTGCTGCGCGTGCTGCGGCTGCGCCGCGGGGACCGGCGCCGCCGGGGTCGCCGGCAGCGCGGGCCGCGCCCCGTCCACCTGCCTGCGGTACACCTCGCCGCGCCCGCCGCCGGGCGTGGGCGGCGCGTACCCCTGGGGCGGCAGCTCGCTGGGGTGCAGCGGCAGGTACAGCGTGAACGTGGAGCCGCGGCCGGGCTCGCTCGCCGCGTGGATCTCCCCGCCCAGCAGCCGGGCGATCTCCCGGCTGATGGACAGCCCGAGCCCCGTGCCGCCGTACTTGCGGCTGGTCGTCCCGTCCGCCTGCTTGAACGCCTCGAAGATCACCAGCATCTTGCTCGCCGCGATCCCGATCCCGGTGTCCGTCACCGAGAAGGCGATCAGGTCCGCGTCCGCCTCCCGCAGCGAACCGGCCTCCAGCAGCTGCTCGCGGATCGCCGTCGGCACGTCCGCGCCGGCGGGCCGGATCACCAGCTCCACCGCCCCGCTGTCGGTGAACTTCACCGCGTTCGACAGCAGGTTGCGCAGCACCTGCAGCAGCCGCTGCTCGTCCGTGTGCAGGGTCGCGGGCAGCTCCGGGGAGACCCGTACCGAGAAGTCCAGGCCCTTCTCCGCGGTCAGCGGCCGGAAGGTCGCCTCCACGTAGTCCACGAGCTGTACGAGCGCGATCCGCGTCGGCGAGACGTCCATCTTCCCGGCCTCGACCTTCGACAGGTCGAGGATGTCGTTGATCAGCTGGAGCAGGTCGGACCCCGCCCCGTGGATGGTCTCCGCGAACTCCACCTGCTTCGGCGACAGGTTCTCGTCCGCGTTGTCGGCGAGCAGCTTGGCCAGGATCAGCAGCGAGTTGAGCGGCGTGCGCAGCTCGTGCGACATGTTCGCCAGGAACTCGGACTTGTAGCGCATCGAGACCGCGAGCTGCTCGGCGCGCTCCTCCAGGACCTGCCGGGCCTCCTCGATCTCGGTGTTCTTCACCTCGATGTCCCGGTTCTGCTGGGCCAGCAGCTCCGCCTTCTCCTCCAGCTCGGCGTTGGCCGCCTGCAGCGCCTTCTGCCGGTTCTCCAGCTCGTCGGAGCGCTCTCGCAGCTGCTCGGTCATCTCCTGCGACTGCTTGAGCAGCATCTCCGTCTTGGAGTTGACGCTGATCGTGTTGACGCTCGTGCCGATCATCTCGGCGATCTGGCTGAGGAAGTCCTTCTGGATCTGCGTGAAGGGCTGGAAGGAGGCCAGCTCGATGACGCCGAGCACCTTCCCCTCGAACAGCACCGGCAACACGATGACGTGCGCCGGCGGCGCCTCCCCGAGCCCCGAGGAGATCTTCAGGTAGCCGGGCGGGGTGTTCTCGACGAGGATCGTCCGCTTCTCCTCGGCGACCGTCCCGATCAGCCCCTCTCCCGGCCGGAAGGAGGTGGGCACCGCCCCGCCCGCGTACGCGTAACTCCCGCGCATCCGCAGCTCGTACGAACCGTCGGGACCGCCCTCGGTCCCGATCTCGGTGGTGCCGCCCGAGGGCAGCGCCAGGAAGAACGCCCCGTGCTGCGCCGAGACCACCGGGGTCAGCTCGCTCATGATCAGCGAGGCCACGTCGTCCAGTTCGCGGCGGCCCTGCATCAGGGCGGAGATCCGGGCGAGGTTGCCCTTCAGCCAGTCCTGCTCCTTGTTGGCCAACGTGGTGTCGCGCAGGTTCGCGATCATCGTGTTGATGTTGTCCTGCAGGACCTGGATCTCGCCCGCCGCGTCCACGTCGATCTTCAGGTTGAGGTCGCCGCGGGTCACCGCGGTGGCCACGGCCGCGATCGCGCGCACCTGCCGGGTCAGGTTCCCGGCCATCTCGTTCACGGACTCCGTGAGGTCGCGCCAGGTGCCGTCCACGTCCCGGACCCGCGCCTGACCGCCCAGGATCCCCTCGGTGCCCACCTCGCGCGCCACCCGCGTGACCTGGTCGGCGAACGAAGACAGCTGGTCGACCATCGTGTTGATCGTCGTCTTCAGCTCCAGGATCTCGCCCCGGGCGTCGATGTCGATCTTCTTGGTCATGTCGCCCTTGGCGATGGCGGTCGTGACCATGGCGATCTGCCGCACCTGGCCGGTGAGGTTCGAGGCCATGAAGTTCACCGAATCGGTGAGGTCCTTCCACGTACCCGACACACCCGGCACGTGCGCCTGACCGCCCAGGCGGCCCTCCGTGCCCACCTCGCGGGCCACGCGCGTGACCTCGTCGGCGAACGAGGACAGCGTCTTCACCATCGTGTTGACGGTGTCGGCGAGCTGCGCGACCTCGCCGCGCGCCTCGACCGTGACCGTCTTGGTCAGATCACCGTTGGCCACCGCCGCCGAGACCTGCGAGATGTTGCGCACCTGCGAGGTCAGGTTGTTGGCCATCAGGTTGACGTTGTCGCTCAGGTCCTTCCAGATGCCGGTCACCCCGCGCACCCGTGCCTGACCGCCCAGGATGCCCTCGGTACCCACCTCGCGGGCGACCCGCGTCACCTGCTCCGCGAACGAGGACAGCTGGTCCACCATCGTGTTGACGGTGGTGACGAGCTCGAGGATCTCGCCCTTCGCGTCGACCGTGATCTTCTTGGAGAGATCGCCCATCGCGACGGCCGTCGTCACCTCGGCGATGTTGCGCACCTGCGAGGTCAGGTTGTTCGCCATGAAGTTGACGGACTGCGTGAGGTCCTTCCAGGTGCCGGAGACGCCCTTCACCTCCGCCTGGCCGCCCAGGATGCCCTCGGTGCCCACCTCGCGGGCGACGCGGGTCACCTGCTCCGCGAAGTTCGACAGCTGGTCCACCATCGTGTTGAGGGTGTTCTTCAGCTCAAGAATCTCGCCGCGCGCGTCCACGTCGATCTTCTGCGACAGGTCGCCGCGGGCCACCGCCGTCGCCACCTGCGCGATGTTGCGCACCTGCGAGGTCAGGTTCCCGGCCATGCCGTTCACGGAGTCCGTGAGGTCGCGCCATACGCCGGCCACCCCGGGCACCTGCGCCTGACCGCCGAGCCGGCCCTCCGTACCCACGTCCCGCGCCACCCGCGTCACCTGCTCGGCGAAGGCCGAGAGCTGGTCGACCATCGTGTTGATGGTGTTCTTCAGCTCCAGGATCTCGCCGCGCGCGTCCACGTCGATCTTCTGGGAGAGGTCGCCGCGGGCCACCGCCGTGGTCACCTGGGCGATCTGGCGCACCTGGGAGGTCAGGTTGCCGGCCATGAAGTTGACGGAGTCGGTGAGCTCCTTCCACGTGCCGGACACCCCCTCCACCCGTGCCTGGCCGCCGAGGCGGCCCTCCGTGCCCACGTCCCGGGCCATCCGCGTGACCTGGTCGGCGAACGAGGACAGCTGGTCCACCATCGTGTTCACGGTGTTCTTCAGCTGGAGCATCTCGCCCGAGACGTCCACGGTGACCTTCTGCGACAGGTCGCCGTTGGCCACCGCCGTCGTCACCTGCGCGATGTTGCGCACCTGGCCGGTGAGGTTGCGGAAGGCGGTGTTCACCGAATCGGTGAGGTCCTTCCACGTACCCGCCGCACCCGGCACCTGCGCCTGACCGCCCAGCTCACCCTCGACGCCGACCTCACGGGCCACTCGCGTCACTTCCGCACCGAAGGACTGGAGCTGGTCCACCATCGTGTTGACGGTGTTCTTCAGCTCCAGCATCTCGCCGGCCACGTCCACGGTGACCTTCTGCGACAGGTCGCCGTTGGCCACCGCCGTCGTCACCTGCGCGATGTCCCGCACCTGCGTGGTCAGGTTGCGGAAGACCGTGTTCACCGAATCGGTGAGGTCCTTCCACGTACCCGCCGCACCCGGCACCTGCGCCTGACCGCCCAGCAGGCCCTTCGCGCCGACCTCGCTGGCCACGCGGGTGACCTCGTCCGCGAAGGTGCGCAGCGTCTCCGTCATCTGGTTGATCGTTTCGGCCAGCTGCGCGACCTCGCCGCGCGCGCTGACCCGTACCTTTTGCGACAGATCACCGTTGGCCACAGCGGTCGTGACCTGCGCGATCCCGCGCACCTGGGCCGTCAGATTGCCCGCCATGGTGTTGACGGAGTCGGTCAGGTCCTTCCACACGCCCGCGACCCCGGGCACCTTCGCCTGGCCGCCGAGCTCACCCTCCGTACCCACCTCGCGCGCGACCCGCGTCACCTCGGAGGAGAACGAGGACAGCTGGTCCACCATGGTGTTCACGGTGTTCTTCAACTGCAGCATCTCGCCGGCCACGTGCACCGTGACCTTGCGCGACAGATCGCCCTTCGCGACCGCCGTCGTGACGAGAGCGATGTCACGCACCTGCGCGGTGAGCCGGTACGCCATGGTGTTGACGGAGTCGGTCAGGTCCTTCCAAGAACCCGACATTCCGCGCACTTGGGCCTGACCGCCGAGCTTGCCCTCGGTACCCACCTCCAGCGCGACCCGCGTCACCTCGTCGGTGAACGCGGACAGCTGGTCGACCAGGTTGTTGACCGTACGCCCGACCTTCAGGAACTCACCGCGCAGCGGATGCCCCGCCCCGTCCGCGGCCTGCGTCCGCAGGTCCATCCGCTGGTCCAGATCACCCTCGGCGACCGCCGACAGCACCCGGCCCACCTCGGACACCGGCCGGGCCAGATCGTCCACCAGCTGGTTGGAGGCATCGATCGCGGCCGCCCAGGAGCCCTCGCAGGCGCCTGTTTCCAGCCGTTCGCTCAGCTTGCCCTCGCGGCCCACCATCCGCCGCACCCGGGAGAGCTCTCCCGTCAGATGGAGGTTCCGGTCGGCGACCTCGTTGTAGACGGCGGCGATCTCCGCCATCACACCGTCGCCGGAGACCGTCAGCCGCTTGCGGAAGTTCCCGTCCCGCATCGACACCAGGGCCGTGAGCAGCCGGTTCAGGGCCGCGGTATCGACTTCCGTCGTGCCGCCCCGGCGGGACCTCCCGCCCTTCGGGCGCGCTCCCGTTCGCCGCACCGCTGCGCCAGACTCCACCGTGTCCCTCCCGAAAGGGTCGACCGCTGTTCCACCGACACCCGGCGAGTCGCACGCCCGGCTATTCGATCCTGCCCAGTGTTTCACCCCGGCCGAACCCGGCCATAACACTTCGGCACCATCGCACACCGGCCGCACCCTGCGGGTGGAATCCCGGACGACGGCACCATGCCGACCGCGAAGGTAAGTAACCTGGCACCCGATGTCCAACCGCGTCGAAGGAGATTCGTGATCACGGCTCGGGCGGCTGCCAGCTTCGACCCCCTCGGGCGCTCGGTCGCCGCGGCCCGGGCGTTCGTCCGCGACACCCTGCAGGGCTGGGGCTTCGCGGACATCGTCGACGACGCCGTGGTGCTCACCAGCGAGCTCGTCACCAACGCCGTGGTCCACGCCGGCACGAGGGCCGAGGTCCTGTGCCTGCGCTCCGGGGACGGGGTACGGGTCGAGATCGCCGACCGATATCCGGAACGTGAGCTTCCTCTCCAACATCCGGGCGAGCGCCCCTACGCCGACCCCGACCGGGAGAGCGGCCGCGGACTGATGCTCTGCGCCGCCCTCGCCACCCGCTGGGGAGTCGAGTACACGGCCACCCACAAACACGTGTGGTTCCGCCTCGACCTCCCGGACCGGCCGGTCGGTACCCGATCCGCGGGCCCCGTCGTACCGGACCGTCTCCTGCCCCTGGCCGACAGCCGCGTACGCGTCGCCGTCCTCCAGGTCGACGCCGCCGACGCGATCTCCGCCTGGAACGAGGACGCCGAGCACGTCTTCGGCTACGCCGCCGAAAAGGTCCTCGGCCGCCCCCTCGCCGAGCTCGCCGCCTGGCCCCAGACCCCCGGCACCGGCACCGGCATCGCCGAGGCCCTGCGCCTGTCCCGCTGGGAGGGCAGCTACGGCATCCGCGGCGCCGACGGCCGCGTGATCCCCGTGTACGCCTCCCACCTGCGGGTCCGCGATGCCCACGGCGAGCCCTCGATCGTCTGCCTCCTGGTCCACGACGACGAGCGGGCCCTGCTCCAGACCCCCGTACGGGTGGCCTCCGCCGACAGCCTCCAGCTCACCGAGCCCCGCCCCGCGGACCCCTTCGAGGTCTTCATCGGCTCCCCCGCCCCCGACGACCTCGACGGACTCCTCCAGCGCACCGTCGAACGCGCCCGCGACATGCTCGACGCCGACTCCGCCTTCCTGCTGCTGGCCACCGACGACGAAACGGAGCTCGAGGTCCGCGCCACGACCGGGCTCCCCTCCACCCGCCAGCGCTTCGCCCGCGTCCCCGTCGAGGCCGGCACCAACCGGTACGGCTCCGCCCGCATGCCCGCCGTCCACGACGACCTCGCCGCCGTCCCCGGAGCCGTCCCGCTCCTGGAGGCCACCGGCATGCGCTCGGTGATCACCGTCCCGCTCAAGGTCGAGGGCCGGCTCACCGGCTCGCTCGGCGTCGCCGCGGAGAACCCCGGCCGCTACTCCAACGCCGAGGCGCTGCGCCTCCAGTTCGCCGCCGACCGCATCGCCCTCGCCGTCGAGTCCGCCCGCCTCGGCGAACTGGAACGGCTGCGCCGCGGCTCACTGTCCTTCCTCGTCGAGGCCTCCGACCTGCTGGCCGGCACCCTCGACCGGGACCAGACCCTGGCCCTCATGGCCCAGATGACCGTCCCGACCCTGGCCACCTGGTGCGCCGTGTACACGATCGCCGACCAGTCCTCGGATCCGTACCTCTCGTACGTCCTGCACGAGGACGAGGAGCGCATCGACGGCCTCAAGGCCCTGCTCTCCCGCGTCAGCCCGCCCGAGCCGGTCCGCGAGGCCGGCGCCCGGCCGTGGCCCGCCACGACCCAGGCCGTCGGCGGGGAGACCGTCGTCCTCCCGCTGCTGGCCCGCAACCGCGTGATCGGCATGCTCACCCTCGGCAAGCCGTCGGAGGAGCACTTCCGCCAGGAGATCCTGGAACTCGCCGAGGACCTCTCCCGCCGGGCCGCCCTCGCCCTGGACAACGCCCGCCTCTACTCCGAGCGCACCGCGATCAGCCGCTCCCTGCAGCGCAGCCTGCTCCCGCCCGGCTCTCCCGCGATCCCCGGCATGGAGGTCGAGGTCATCTACCGCGCGGCCGGCGAGGGCAACGAGGTGGGCGGCGACTTCTACGACGTCTTCCCGATCCGCGACGGCGCGTACGGCTTCGCCATCGGCGACGTCTGCGGTACGGGCCCGGAGGCGGCCGCCGTCACCGGCCTCGCCCGGCACGCCCTGCGCCTGCTGGCCCGCGAGGGACTCGGCGGACCGGCGGTGCTGGAGCGGCTGAACGCGGCGATCCTCGACGAGGGGGCTCGCAGCCGCTTCCTGACCCTCCTGTACGGGGAGCTCCACCCGCAGCCTGACGGCGGCGCCCTGATGAAGGTGGTCTGCGCCGGCCACCCGCTGCCGCTGCGTCTGCGCCCGGACGGCCAGGTCACCTCGGCCGCGGATCCGCAGCCCCTGCTGGGCGTGATCGACGATCTGGACCTCTACGAACAGACCCTCACGCTGGACCCGGGCGACGTGCTGCTCTGCGTCACGGACGGCGTGACGGAACGCCGCGAGGGCACGCGCATGCTGGGTGACGACGGCCTCGCGGAGGTCCTCACCACGTGTACGGGCCTGACCGCCGGCGCGGTCGCCGCCCGCGTCCTGCGTGCGGTGGAGCGCTTCGCGGCCGAACCCGCCTCGGACGACATGGCCATCCTGGCCTTCCGCGTCCCCGAGCAGCGCACGGGCGACTAGCCGGACCCGGTGTGGCGGGTGGCGGAGCGCAGTGCGAACGCCATCACCACTTCGAACACGCCCAGCAGGACCAGCCAGATTCCCAGCAGCCGGGTCAGCGCGACCGCGGAATCCACCGGGAAGCAGAGCACGACGATCCCGGCGACCGTGCCGAGGGCGCCCAGGCCGAACAACATGCCGCGGTGCACGAGCCCTCGGTCGGCGATCGCGGTGTAGGCCGTGAGCACTCCGGTCAGCAGCCAGAACACCCCGAGGACCAGGGACAGCGCGCCGATGGTCTGCATCGGATGTCTCAGGACGAGGACGCCGGCGAGAAGCGCCAGCATGGCGACGAGGACGGCCGCCAGTCTGCTGCCGCCGTCGTTGCTGTGCGAGAAGGCGGTGACGAAACGGAAGACACCCGCCACGAGCAGCTGCAGGCCGATGATGACGGCCAGGATGTGCAGCGTCTCATCGGGCCATACGAGGATCAGAATGCCGGGGATCAAGGTCGCGAGGGCGAAGCCGAGTGCCCAGTGCCAGGTGCCTCCGACCTGCTTGAGCACGTCCTCGGGGTCGCTCTGCTTGTGCTGCGGCGCCGCGTCGAAGGGAACGGTCATCACGCCTCCCAGGGTTCACCCCTTCCGGCCCATGTTAGAGAGTTGTGGTGCGGCCCGCCCGTCGGGCGGAGTCGCCGGCTGCCGGAAATGCAAAAAGGCCCCCGCCATGAGGCGGGGGCCTTTTCTTTGGAGCCCTTTAACGGAATCGAACCGTTGACCTTCTCCTTACCATGGAGACGCTCTACCGACTGAGCTAAAAGGGCGGGTTGTTCGGCGGCGTCCTACTCTCCCACAGGGTCCCCCCTGCAGTACCATCGGCGCTGAAAGGCTTAGCTTCCGGGTTCGGAATGTAACCGGGCGT
>NZ_JBIASZ010000034.1:0-39920 GCF_042891345.1 Streptomyces sp. NPDC001903 | reverse complement strand
AAGCCCGTGTACTGGACGTACTCGGGATTTCGCCCGGTGCGCCGAGAGCGCGTGCCGGGCGCCGCGGGGCAGGCGGGACTTTGCGGACACCCCCTGGCCGGCGGCCCGCGGGTGCGGGGGCGAGGGCGGAGGCCGCCGGCGGCGCGACGCCGAATTCCCTTGCACCCCGCGGAGCGCCCCCGCACCATGGGTGCCATGAAGACCATCCGCCGAAAGGGCGATGCCGCGTAGACGGCCCGGCGCGCTGCGCGCCGAACGAGGACGGTTCGAGGACCGCCGACCGCCCGCCTGGGCGCGGGAACTGCCCCCCGTGGACCGGTTGTCGCCGGCCGTGAGTGCCGGGGTCCACTGGGTCCAGCACGAGCAGAGCGCGAGTTGCACCGATCTCGCAGACCTCTTGCGCCGGTACCGCGCGTTCCTGAACCGGCCCGGCGGCCGGTTGCGGCTGGTCGCCTCGCGGGTGCCGGCCTGCCCGTGCTGCGCGCTCGACGACCTGGCCGAGGTCCGGGACAGGCTGGGCGAGGTCTACCGGAGGCTGCCGCCGCAGGCGCGCACGGCGCTGGGCCGCGTCCTGTGCGCCTTGGACGCGGAGTTGCGGCGCCGCACGCTCCCGGACCCGGATTCGCCACCCAGCCACTGGGCCGACCGGATCGAGTACGTCGACGACTGGGCCCGGTGGCGCGGCATCCCGTACGCCTGGTGGCACCGCCGGATCTACGAGCACGGCTGACCGGGACACCCTCTATAGGGGGTGTCCGCAAAGTCCCGCCTGCCCCGCGGCGCCCGGCACGCGCTCTCGGCGCACCGGGCGAAATCCCGAGTACGTCCAGTACACGGGCTTCCGCCCGGCACACCGAGAGCACGCACCGGACGCCGCGAGACCGCCCTTCGGGCGCACGGCGCTACTTTGCGGACACCCCCTAGGGGGTGTCCGGTCGACCCGGTGCCGGCGTCCGCGGGAGCCGGTCCACCAGCACCCGCGGCCACGCCGCCGCCACCACCAGCACCCACACCAGTTGTACGGCCGCGGCGTCCCGGGCCAGCGCCGCGGCCACCAGTACGACCGCCGACGAAGGCCCCACCAGCAGCAGGACCTCGCGCAGCCCGCGGCCCGAGCCGAGCGCGGCCACCCCGGCGATCGCCAGGTACACCGCGAGGCTTCCGCAGAGCAGCCACCGCACCGACCCGGGGACCGGGTGGTCCGTGTACTCCACCGCGTCGCCGAGCGCCGCCGCCAGCGCCGCCACCGCGCCGGCGACGAAGCAGTGCAGCGGCAGGACCAGCCGTACCGGGAGGACGTCCCACGCCAGCAGCGGCACCCCGTCCGCCCCGTGCCGCAGCGACAGCGACCACAGCAGCAGGAGCAGCAGGAAGGCGCCGACGCCGACCCCGTACAGCGCCGCGTCCCACTCCACCTGCGAGGCGGCGGCCACCACCTGCGCCACCGCCTCGCCCAGCACGATCAGCTGGAACAGGCCCAGCCGCTCGCCGAGATGCGGCGCGTCCATCAGCGCCGCCACCGGCCTGGGCGAAGCCCGCCGCCTGCGCGCCGCCTCCTCGGCGTACTGCGCCTCCACCCGGGCCGCCAGCCGCTTGCCGGACACCGTGAACATGACCGCCAGGTCGATGGCCAGCCCCAGCGCCCACAGCGCGTAGCGGGCCGTCCCGTCGAACCACATCGAGACGATCCACGGCGTCAGCCCCAGCCCCAGCTGAGTGATGGGCAGATCGGGCACGTACTCGCCGCGCCGCTCCCACGCCTTGCCCGCCAGCGACCGCACCAGGATGTAGGCCAGGGCGAACGCCCCCGCACGGTCCTCCCGTACGCCGTGCACCGAGGCCGCCATCACCGCCATGCCGAACATGCCCGCCAGCACCGTCCAGGTGCGGGTCTCCTCGCCGCTGACGTTCCCGTACACCGTGAACAGCATCCAGGCCGTCCAGAAGGCCAGGAACATCACCGCGTACAGCGCCACATCGCCCGGGCCGGGGCTGCCGTGCAGCAGGTGCGCCAGCTGGGCGACGCCCGCCACCGCCGTCAGGTCGAAGAACAGCTCCAGCCAGGAGGCGTGCCGTTCGCCCTCGGCGGGCGCCGACGCTGCGGGCGCGGAATCGGTCATACCGGGATGATAGGTAGGGTGGCGGCATGAGCGGCGAGAGCGACCTGAGGAAACTGCTGAGCGGCATGCGCCCCGAACTGCACGAGGGGCGGTACGTCTTCTGCACGGTCCCAGGAGCCTCGGCGCCCCCGGAGGGAACCACCCCCGTCGCCACCGTCCTGGAGGCCGAGGGGCTCACCCTGGTCCTGCGCCGGGAGGAGGCCGACGCGGTCGGCCTCGCCTACGACTACACCGCCGGGTGGATCACCCTGCGCATCCACTCCGCCCTCGACGCGGTCGGCCTCACCGGAGCCTTCGCCGCCGAGCTCGCCGCGCACGGACTCAGCTGCAACGTGATCGCCGGGTACCACCACGACCACCTCTTCGTGCCCGCCGAGCGGGCGGCCGAAGCCGTGGCCGTTCTGGAAGAACTGGCAACCCGTTCGATGTAATTGAGACACCCGTAAACGGCCCGGACGCACGATCCCGAAGATTCCGATCTTTCTCGGCCGAACGCCTTCGCGCGTGCGTGCGCGGGCGTACGCTGATGCCCCGAACCGGCCCGGGGGGTACCAGCCATGACGGAACGCCCGACCCGCAGGCGGCGCAAACTGTTCGAACGCGAGGCCGAACTCGCCACCGTGGACGAGGCCCTGGCACAGCTCGGCGGCAGCGGCAGCGGCAGCGGCACCGGCGCGGGCGGCACACTGCTCGCCTTCTCCGGCCCCGCCGGCCTCGGCAAGACCACCCTCCTCACCGAAGTGCGCCGCCGCGCCCTCGCCCGCGACTGCACCCTGCTGGCCGCCCGCGGCGGCGAACAGGAGCAGAGCCAGCCCTTCCACGTCGCCCGCCAGCTCATCCAGCCGCACCTCGCGGGCCGCCCCGAGGAGGAGCTGCGCGCCGCCCTCGGCAGCTGGTACTCCATCGTCGGCCCCGCGCTCGGCCTCTGCGCGCCCGAACAGGGCGCCCCGCCCGACCCCCAGGGCCTGCGCGACGGCCTCGACTGGGTCCTCACCCACCTCACCGTGCAGCGCGCCCCCGTCGCCCTCGTCCTCGACGACGCCCACTGGGCCGACCCCGAATCCCTCTCCTGGCTCGCCGCCTTCGCCCCGCGCACCGAGCACCTCCCGCTGCTCCTCGTCGTCGCGTACCGCCCCGAGGAACTCCCCTCCCACGCCGAGGCCTTCCGTACGCTGCCCGGCCGCGCGGGACACCGCCCGCTGGCCCTCGCACCGCTCACCGAGGCCGCCGTGACCACCCTGGTCCGCGAGGCCGTCGGAGCCCACGCCGACGACGCCTTCTGCCGGGAGGCCTGGGCCGTCACCACCGGCAACCCCTTCGAGGCCGTCGAGCTCACCGCCAAGGTCCGCGACAAGGGCCTCGACCCCACCTCGGCCAGCGCCCCGCTGCTGCGCGACCTCGCCGCCGCCCAGCGCGGCAGCGGCCTCGTCGCCCGCTTCGAGCGGCTCGGCCCGTCCACCGTCCGCTTCGGCTGGGCCTGCGCCGTCCTCGGCACCGCCATCCCGCAGGAACTCGCCGCCCGCGTCGCCGGGCTCGGCCCCGAGGAGGCCGCCGACGCGACCGCCCGGCTCCGGGAGGCCCGCATCCTGTCCGCCCCCGGCGAAGAGGCCGACGCCGGGCTGGAGTTCGTCCACCCGCTGATCGCCACCGCCCTCTACCGGTCCATCCCCGACGCCCTGCGCGTGGCCCTCCACGGCCAGGCCGCCGTGGCCGTCGTCGACGCAGGACTCGGGTCCTCCGCCGCCGCCCGCCACCTCTTGGAGACCCACCCCGAGAACGACCCCTGGGTGGTACGGACCCTGCGCACGGCCGCCGCCGAGAACCTGCGGGCCGGCGCCCCCGAGGCCGCCCGCCGCCAGCTCGCGCGCGCCCTGCGCGAACCCCCGGACTTCGACGAGCGCGCGGCCGTGCTGTACGAGCTCGGCTGCGCCTCCCTCCTCACCGAACCGGCCAACACCGTCAACCACCTCAGGGCCGCGCTCGCCGAACCCTTCGACGACCCCGCGCTGCGCCAGGGCATCGTCATCCGGCTGGCCCAGGTCCTCGCCCACAGCGACCGCCTCGCCGAAGCCTCCGACTCGCTCGCGCGGGAGATCCCGTCCACCCGCGACGTCCGGGCCCGGCTGCGCCTGCAGTCCGAGCAGTTCATGTGGGACGCCTTCGACGCCGTCGAGCCCGACTCCCCGGCGCGCTCGCGCAGGCTGGCCCGGCTCGCCGACCGGCTGACCGGCCGCGACCTCACCGAGCGCTACGTCATCGGACTGCGCGCCTGGGACGCCTGCCTGCGCGGGGAGCCGGTCGACGTGGTCCTGCACCACGCGGTACGCGCCCTGGGCACGGAATTCAGCTGGGCGCACGAGGACCGCGGCTTCGAGGTGCCGGTGCTCGCCGCCATGGTCCACATGTACGCGGACCGGCCCGGGCGCGCGGAAGAGCTGTTCGAGGCGGGCACCGCCGAATTCGAGCGGCAGGGCTGGCGCGGGGCCCACCTGTCGTTCGCGTACAGCCTGCGCGCGTACATCCGCTACCGGCGCGGGCGGCTCGCGGAAGCCGAGGAGCTGGCCCGGGCCGGGCTGCGGCTCGCCGAGCGGGTGGGCCGCGGCACGCCCGTGCACTGGTACGCCATCGCCATCCTCGCCACGACCCTGCTCGCGCGGGGGCGGGTGGACGAGGCCTGGGAGCTGGCGCGGGAGCACGGGTTCGGGGAGTCCTTCCCGGCGGCGGTGGTCTTCCCGGACGCGCAGACCGTCTACGCGGAACTGCTCCTGGCCCGGGGCCAGACGAAGGCCGCGGCGGCCGAACTGGAGGCCGTGGACCGCAGGCTGAGCCCGCGCGGGATCAGGAACCCGACCTGGTGCCCCTGGCAGCTGCACCTGGCCCGGGCGGTGGCGGCGGAGGACCCCGAGCGGGCCCGCGACCTGGCCGAGGACGCGGTCCGCCGGGCCCGGGCCTTCGGCGCCCCCTCGGGCATCGGCCAGGCGCTGCGGGTCGCCGCGGAGGTCGCACCCCCGGGAGAGCGTCCGGCGCTGCTGACCGAAGCGGTGTCCCTGCTGTCCGAGTCGCCCGCGGGGTACGAGCTGGCCCTCGCCCTCGCCGCACTGGGAACCGAGCTGCGCGACACGGCCCTGCTGGCCCGGGCCGCGGTGACCGCCCGCCAGTGCGGCGCCGACGGCCTGGAGCGCGGCGCGGTGGACGCCGTGCTCGCGCTCGGCGGAGCGCTGCCGTGCGCCGCGGCGCACGAGGGCGCCCTCACGGAGGAAGAGGCCGGGCTGGCGCGCCGGGCCGCCGAAGGAGACCCGGCGGTGTCCGGCCCGGTCCTGTCGGCGGTCTGCCGCAAACTCGGCACGGACCGCACCGGTCTCCGCGAGGCGCTGGAGGTGTTCGCCCGCAGCTCAAGGTGATACGGCCGCCGCCGGCGGGGGCAGGGTCAACCCCATGGACCACTCGACGAGGCTCTCCCACTTCCGCAACGAGACGTCGGCCTTCGAGAAGGCCGTCCGGCGCGCGATCGACGAGGCCGGCGCCGCCCCGGTTCCGCTGGTGCCGTCCTGCCCCGGGTGGTCGGTCGCCGACCTGGTGGGGCACCTGGGCGCGGTGCACCGGTTCGTGGCCCGCATCCTGCGCGAGCGCCTCGCACAGGCCCCCGACCACACCGATCCCACGATCTTCGAGCTCCCGCGGGACCCGGCCGTACGGGCGGCCTGGCCGAAGCCGGAGGGCGAACCGCACCGGGGGCCGGTGCCACGGGCGCTGACGGAGTGGTTCGCCCAGGGCGCGCGGCAGCTGGAAGCCCTCTTCGAGGAGCTCGGGCCGGACGTGCCGGTGTGGACGTGGTCGGCGGACTCCGGGGAGCGCACGAGCGGCTTCTGGCTGCGCATGCAGACCATCGAGCTGGCCGTACACCGGTGGGACGCCCAGTCCGCCACCGGGGCGCCGGAGCCGGTCGACGCGGCGATCGCCGCGGACGCGGTCCCGCAGAGCTTCGAGACGATGGCCCCGTTCCGGCGGGCCGCCGCCGGGGCCCCGGCCGGGGCGGGCGAGCGGTACCGCTTCCGGCGTACGGACGGTCCCGGCTCCTGGACCGTGACCTTCTCCGGGGACCGGGTCCTGGTGGAGCACGGGGCCCGCGCCGCGGCGGACGTGGAGGCGGCGGGCACGGCGTCGGACCTGATGCTGTTCCTGTGGCGGAGGATCCCGGCGTCCGCGCTGCGGGTCACGGGCGACGCGGAGCTGCTGGCGCACTACTTCACCCTGGTCCCGCCGGTGTGAGCGCCGCCCGGCCCCGCCGTCCGCTCCGGCCCCGCCGCCGGGAGGGCCCCGCGGCGGGGACCCCGAGGGGCGGGGCGGCGCCCCGGGGCCGTGGGCCGGGGGCGGGCCTGGAAATGCGGGGCGGGCACGTACCATGGCGGCATGTCCTTCCTCCGCCGCAACCGCGCCGCCACACCCGCCGGCCCGGACTTCGACGTCCTGGCCATGGACCCGGGGGACTGGCCGGGCAATCTCGGGGCCGGGCTGCTGCCCGCGCCCGACGGCAGCTGCCAGGGCGTCTTTCTCCGCTACGACCTGTTCGGCGGACGCGGCCCCGCAATGATCATCGGCAACCTCCCCGAGGGCTCCCCGGCCCGGGAGCTCACCGACGGCCAGGTCCCCTTCGAGGTGGCCCAGCTCCTCGACGCCCTCGAGAACGACGAGGACGTCGAGGTCACCGGCATCGAGGACTGCCCCGTCATGCAGGGCGACAACCTCCTCATCGTCCGCAAGGTCAAGCTCTCCGAGGGCCGGATCAGCTGCGTGCAGTTCGACCGCAGTGACAACGTGCTGGTCACCATCGCCAGCTGGGACCGGCCCATCACCGACGACCTCTACGCCCTGCTGAAGCCGCTCCCCGCCGAGCTCTTCCAGCAGGGCTAGCCCGCGGCCGTGTCCGCGATGTCGTTGGCCGCCACGTAGCCGAACGTCATCGCGGGGCCGATCGTGGAACCCGCCCCCGCGTAGCTGTGGCCCATCACCGCCGCGCTCGCGTTGCCCGCAGCCCACAGGCCCCGGATCACCGAGCCGTCGGGGCGCAGCGCGCGGGCGCGCGCGTCCGTGACGATGCCGCCCTTCGTGCCCAGGTCACCCGGCACGATCTTGAAGGCGTGGAACGGTGGCGCCCAGATCGGGGCCAGGCACGAGTTCGGCTGCACCCCCGGGTCCGTGTAGTAGTGGTCGTACGCCGTGTCCCCCCGGTGGAAATCGGGGTCGGTGCCGTTCCACGCCTGGGTGTTGAACCGGTTGAGGGTGGCGCGCAGCGCTCCCGCCGGGACGCCGATCTGGCCCGCCAGCGCGTCCCAGGTCCACGCCTTCTTCGCGGCCCCCGCCTCGTACCAGGCGTCCGGGAAGACGATCGTCGGCAGGATGTCCTTGAACAGGTACTTGTTGCGGTAGTTCTGGTCCACGATCAGCCAGGCCGGGATGTGCGAGCCCGTCGCGCCCCGGTCCTTCTCGTACATCACGTGCACCACGTCGCTGTACGGGGCCGCCTCGTTGACGAACCGCGCCCCCGCCCGGTTCACGATCAGCCCGCCGGGAAGCGTGCGCTCCGCCAGGCAGAAGTACGGCTCCCCGGGCAGCGGGATCGACGGCCCCCACCAGGCGTCCTCCATCAGCGCCAGCGCGGCCCCGGCCCGCTGCCCCGCCCGGATCCCGTCACCCGTGTTCTCCTTGGCGCCGACCGACCACTGGGTGCCGATCGGCTGCTGCTGGTACTGCGCCCGCATCTCCGCGTTGTGCTCGAAGCCGCCCGAGCCGACGACCACGCCCTTGCGGGCCCGTACGACACCCCGTACGCCCTCCTTCTCCACCACCACCCCGGTGACGGCGCCGCCCTCCTGCACGAGGTCGACCAGCGGGCTGTTCAGCCACACCGGCACGCCCGCCCGCATCAGTCCGGCCCGCAGCCCGGCCGCCAGCGCCTGGCCCATCGTCAGCGGCTTCTGCCCGCACAGTGCGGCCTTCGTCCCGCGCGCCAGGCACTCCGTGGACACCGCGAGGCCCTTGGCGTTCACCGCCGCCAGGTTCAGCCACTTGTAGTCCTGGCTGAACACCACCATCCCGGCCGGCACCGGCATGTACGCCGGGTTCAGCCGGGCCAGTTCCTCCCCCAGGAGATGGCCGTCGATCTGGTCGGGCTCGATGGACCGGCCGTTCGCCAGCCCGCCCGGGAGGTTCGGATAGTAGTCGCTGTACCCGTCCATGTACCGGAAGCGCAGCGGGCTGTTGGCCATCACGAAGTCCAGCATCTTGGGGCCGTTGGCGAGGAAGGCCGCCTGCCGGTCCGCCGGCGAGCCGTCGCCGACGACCGCCGCCAGGTACGCCGCCGCCTTCTGCGGGGTGTCCGGCACGCCCGCCGCCAGGATCACCGAGTTGTTCGGCAGCCAGATCCCGGCACCGGAGCGCGCCGCCGAACCACCGAACGTCGGGGCCTTCTCGACCACCAGCACGCTCAGGCCCCGCTGGGCGGCGGTGAGCGCGGCGGTCATCCCGGCCGCCCCGGACCCGACCACGACCACGTCGTACTCGCCGAGCGGAACCCCCGCACCGGCCCCGTCGGCTCGCGCGGGGGCCGACGGCAGGACGGCCGCGGCGAGCACCCCCGCCCCGGCCCCCGCGAGGACCGTGCGGCGGGAGGGAGGGGAGGCGGGGGGAGCGGGGGAAGCGGGGGGAGGGCATGCGGACTCGGCGCTTGCGGACATGGGCGGGCTCCAGCGGAGTGGGGAGGCGGGGACGGTCGGCGGCTCCAGCATTTCTGATGCTGAGTCAGAAAAGGTGTTCGGGGGATCATGTGATGTCAAGGCATGCGCAGGGGTGACGAGACGGCCCGGAACGCACGAAATCCCGTGGTACGCACACCGGGTGCGTACGGCACGGGATTTTCGTACGGGGTCGGGCCGCCGGGGTCAGCGGGTTCCGACCGCCGCGCGTACCGCCCTGCGGGCCATGCCGCAGTCGTCGTGCAGACGGCGCAGCAGCAGCCGCTGCTCCTCGCCGGAGGACAGGGCGCCCGTCGGCAGCGGGTGGCTCGGGGCGGTGGCCAGCATGGAGCGCTGCACCGCCGTCTCGCACATCCGGATCTCCCGCGTCAGCACCAGCATCAGGTTGACCAGGAACGCGTCCCGCGAGGCCGGACCGGCCGACTGGGCGAGCCGGCTGATCTGGCTGCGGTCGGCCGGGGCGTCGCCCAGCACCGTCCACAGCGTGGCCAGGTCGTAGCCGGGCAGGTACCAGCCCGCGTGCTCCCAGTCGAGCAGCACCGGCCCCGCCGGGGACAGCAGCAGGTTCGACAGCAGCGCGTCACCGTGGTTGAACTGCCGCTGGACGCCCGCCAGTTTCAGCCCGCACAGCAGCTTCTGCAGATCACCCAGGTCCCGGTCGGTCAGCAGTCCCAGCTCGTGGTACCGCGCCACGCGCTGCCCGTAGTTCAGCGGGTCGCCGAAGAGATCGGTCGGCGGACGCCACTGGTTCACCCGGCACACCGCGCCCAGCGCGGCCCGCACGTCGGCCCGCGGCGGGGCCTCGACGGGGTGCCTCTGCAAAGCCGCGACCCGGCCCGCCATCCGCTCGACCACCAGCGTGCAGTTCTCGGGGTCCGCGGCGATCAGCCGCGGCACCCGGACCGGCGGGCGGTGCCGGACGAACGCCCGGTACGCCGCTATTTCGTGCCGGTACCGCTCGCGCCATTCCGGCGAGTGGTCCAGTAAAACCTTGGCGACCGCGGTCATCCGGCCTGTGGTCCCGACCAGGAGGACCGACCGTCCGCTGCGCCGCAGCACCTGGACCGGCGCGAACTCCGGACAGATCCGCTGCACCGAGGCCAGCGCGGTGCGCAGCTGCGCACCCTGCGGCCCCGACAGGTCGATTCTTCCGCTGAGCGGCTGCGATCCGGCACCCGGCATCCGCCGCGCCCGTACGGCGCCCTGCGCCGGTGCCGCCTGGCGGCCGGGATCGAGGTAGGGGCCGCCGCCCGCCTGGAGCGTGCGGTGCGGCCGGACCGGGGCGGACACGGAGGACGTTGCTGCGTACATGGCGTTACGGATCCCTTCGTGCGCCGACGAGTTGCGTACGCCACCCCGCCGGTCCCGTACTTCACCCTGGGGAGTTCCGCCCGGAGACCGGGTCGGGGAGGCGCATTCCTACCTGACACCCGGCCGTGGGTGGCGGACCACGAAGCGTGCCCTGGCGAAGCCTGGCGAATATGCACGGGGCCTCTGACGGCGGGCTACTGTCAAATCAGCCGAGAACCTGGGGGCTTGACGTGAGCAAAGGACCAAACACCCGCCTGAACGACTTGTTCGGCCTGGCCGGCTGGTCGAAGGGTGAGCTTGCGAGGATGGTCAACCGGCAGGCGGCGGCCATGGGCCACCACCAGCTGGCCACCGACACCTCGCGGGTACGGCGCTGGATCGACATGGGGGAGACCCCGCGCGAACCGGTGCCGACCGTACTGGCAGCCCTGTTCACCGAGCGGCTCGGTCGTGTCGTGACCATCGAGGACCTCGGGTTCGTACGGCAGCGGCGCACCACCAAACGGCAGCCGGACGGGGCGAAGGAGAACCCCGACGGAATGCCCTGGGCGCCCGAACGCACAGCCGCGGTCCTCACCGAATTCACGGGAATGGACCTCATGCTCAACCGTCGCGGTCTGATGGGCGCGGGTGTCGCGCTCACCGCCGGCTCCGCCCTCACCCACGCCATGAACGACTGGCTCCACACCGATCCCGCCCCCGCCAAGGCCCCGCAGAACTTCGGCGACTCCTACCAGGCCGATCCGATCGGCTACGACCGCTACGAAGCCGCCCCCATCGGCTCCCAGGAGATCGAGGCGCTGGAACGCTCCGTGGAGGTGTTCCGCGCCTGGGACGCCTCCCGGGGAGGCGGACTGCAGCGCAAGGCCGTGGTCGGCCAGCTCAACGAGGTCGGCGGCATGCTCGCGTACCACCACCCCGACCACCTCCAGCGGCGGCTGTGGGGGGTGGCGGCCAACCTGGCGGTGCTGGCCGGCTGGATGTCCCACGACGTGGGCCTCGAACCCACCGCGCAGAAGTACTTCGTCATCGCCGCGCACGCCGCCCGCGAGGGCGGGGACCGGCCGCGGGCCGGCGAAGCGCTCTCCCGGGCCGCGCGCCAGATGGTCCACCTGGGCAAGCCGCACGAGGCCCTGGACCTGATGAAGCTGGCCCAGTCCGGCTCCGGCGAGCAGACCCTGCCCCGTACCCGCGCCATGCTGCACACCATCGAGGCCTGGGCGCAGGCCGCGATGGGCAAGGGCCAGGCCATGCGGCGCACCCTCGGCGAGGCCGAGGACCTGTTCGTCTCGGACAAGGGCGACGTCCCGCCGCCGTCGTGGATGCAGAACTTCGACGAGGCCGACCTGCACGGCATGCAGGCCCTGGCCTTCCGTACCCTCGCCGACCACGACCCCTCGGCCGCGCCGATCGCCCAGCGGCACGCCCGGGAGGCGCTGCGGCTGCGCTCGGGCGGCCACCAGCGCTCGCAGATCTTCGACTACATCTCCATGGCGTCGGCCTGCTTCATCGCCGACGACCCGGAGCAGGCCGACCGCTACGCCCGGCTCGCGCTGGTCTCGATGAACGAGACCTCCTCGCACCGGACTTGGGACCGGCTGCGCGAGATGTACCGGCTCACCGGCCAGTACGCCGGGTACGCGCGGATCGAGGACCTGCGCGCGGAGATCGAACTGGCCCTGCCGAACAGCCCGTCGCAGCGCACCGTCTAGCCTTGCGCGGGCACCCCGTGCCGGTGCGCGCACCGGCACCCGTACGGAACGGAGAACAGAAAGGCCGCGCCCCGCGGCGCGGCCCTGAAGCGGTACCCGTCCGCCCTCGGCGGAGGGTCGTCAGCCCCCGACCTTGGCCACCAGGACGCAGGCGTCGTCCTCGCGCTCACCCACACCGAACTCCTCGACCACCATCCGCACGCAGTCCTGTGCCGACCGCGCGCCCGCGAACCGCGGCGCGAGGGCCAGCAGCCGCCCGGTGCCGTCCGCCCGGCTGAACTCGATGCTGCGCGGCGTCAGTCCGTCCGTGTGCAGGACGAGCACGTCGCCCGGTTCCAGCCGCTCCTCGGCCTGCCCGTACGCCGCTCCCGAGGTCGCGCCCAGCAGTACGCCCTCCGGCGGCTGCAGGGCGCGGCCGGAGCCGCCGCGGAACAGCAGCGGGGCCGGATGGCCGGCCTGGGCCCAGGACAGCACGCGGCGCGCGGGATCGTAGCGGCAGCACACCGCCGAGCCGAGCGCCGGCTGCACGGAGGCCTCCAGGAGCTGGTTGAGCCAGCCCATCAGCGGGCCCGGCTCGATCCCGGCCATCGCCATGCCGCGCAGGGCGCCGAGCATCATCGCCATCCCGGAGGTGGCCGTCACCCCGTGCCCGGTCAGGTCGCCCACGGTCAGCAGCGAGCGGCCGTCGGGCAGTTCGAGCGCGTCGTACCAGTCCCCGCCGACCAGCGCGCTGGTCGCCGCGGGCAGGTAGTGCGCGGCCACGTCGAGCGCTCCGGTGGTGTGGTGCGGGAACCGCAGGGAGCCGCGCCACGGGGGGAGCACGGCTTCCTGCAGCTCGACCGCCAGCCGGTGCTCGGTCTGCGCGATCTCCCGCCGGCGCTGCAGCGAGTCACGGGACTCGCGTACGGCGCGCTGGCTTCGGCGCAGCTCACTCACGTCCCGGAGCACGGCCCACATGGAGGCCGTACAGCCGTCGGAGTCGAGCACCGGCTCGCCTCGCATGTGCAGCGTCCGGACCCGGCCGTCGGCCCGGACGATGCGGAACTCGCCGTCGATCGGCTTTCCGTCGACCAGACAGGCCGTCACCATCGAGGTGAGCAGCGGCTGGTCATCGGAGAAGAGCGTGGAGCCGAGTTCGTCGAGGGGGAGCGGGCCCGCCTCGGGCGAGCGGCCGAAGATCTGGAACAGCTCCTCGGACCAGTTGACCTCGTCGGTGAGCAGGTTCCACTCGGCGCTGCCCACGCGGGTCTGCCCCGCCTCGGGCCCGGCCGTCTCCTCCTGCGCCGCGCCCTCGGAGAGTCCGTCGAGTCCGTCGAGTTCGGGGGCGGCCGGCACGCCCTCCCTGAGCTGGCCCAAGTGCTCGCCCAGGTCGTCGAGTTGGTGGACGGCGAGGTCGCACAGCGCCCGCTGCCAGCGGCCCTGCGCGTCGTCGTCGTCGACGACCGTGTCGCGGCGCACCGCGTCCACCTCGCCGCGGAGCCGCCGGGTCTGCGAGATCAGCGCGTCCACCGGCCCTGGCTCGGGCGGCTGCGCGGGACGGTCCGCGAAGAGGTGGGACGGCATGAGAACTCCGATACAGGCGGCGCGGTACGGCCATGTCTGAAGGAAGGACCGGTTACGACTGTTGCACAGGCGGCGACGACCCGTAAGGCGTTTGGCAACATCCGTAAGGGCCTTGCTTCGGGCATATGCCAAGGGCCTCCCGGCCCCCCCTTCGCCTGTACGAACAATTCCGGTCAGCCCCTCCCGGGCTGCCGGCGGCCTCCCGCGTCACACGCTGATCGGCACCGGGTGGATCTCGCTCGCCGGGTGCCCGGTGCGCTCGTGGATCCGCATCACCGCGTCCGCCGAGGGCGCCTCGGAGAGGCAGTACACCGTGCCGGAGGCGGGGTCGGCCCAGGCGCGCTCGAAGTGCACCTTCTCCTCGTGCTCGATCGCCAGGTCCGCCTTGTGGGCGGCCATCAGCTCGGCTTCCGTGATGCCCTTCATGTCGTGGTGGACATCCATGTACATCGTCACCGCGCACACCTCCTCACGTGATGGCGGCTCGTGCGGCCGTCTCCTCCCATCGTCCTCCCGCGGCCGGAAACCGGCCTCGTGGAGGGCGCGGATCGATCGTACGGACGAGGTGTACGACACTTCCGGGCGGCGGAACCCGTACAGGAGCCGGATCAACGCCCCCGCGGGGGTACCCCCCGAACGAAGGACCCCGTCCGTGCGCGGCGTCGACGACACTCCGCTTCCCAGCTCATCGCATGATCGCTACGCTACGTGCCGGTAACGAGCCGGGGAGGTCCGCGGGCACGCGGATCCGCGCAGGGTGGGGACACAGAACATGACCGGGCAGAGCCGTCCGGCGGCCGGGCAGAGCCGCCGCTCCTTCCTCACGTACCTCGTCGCGGCCCCGACGCTCGCCCTCGTCACCCGGGCCGGGGCCGACGCACTCGCCCCGCAGCCCGCCCACGCCGTGGTCCCGAGCCTTCCCGCCCCGGCCGATCTGGTGGACCTCGGAGACCTGTTCATCCTGGCCGGCGCGCCCACCTCCGCCCTGCTGGCGCTCTCCGTGGAGGCGGACGGGACCATCCGCTTCCGGCTGCCGCGCGAGGAGGTCGGCCAGGGCCTCACCACCGCCGTCGCGATGCTCGTCGCGGAGGAGCTCGACGCGCCGCTGGCCGCCGTCCGCGTCGAACTGGACGACGCGCGGCCGGAGCTGCTGTTCAACCAGCTCACCGGGAGCTCCAACTCCATCCGCTCCCTGTACGGGCCGGTCCGGCAGACCGCCGCCACCGCCCGGGCCCGCCTCCTCGCCGCGGCCGCCCGCCGCTGGGGCCTCTCCGCCTCCTCGCTGACCACCGCGAACGGCGTCGTACGGGCCCCCGACGGCCGCACCATCGCGTACGGCGGACTCGCCGCGGCCGCCGCCGACCCCGCCCTCGTCGTCCTCGGCGCCACCCCGAAGAAGGCGGCGCAGCACTCCCTCGTCGGCAGGCCCACCGGCCGGATCGACGCCCGCGCCATGGTGACCGGCGCCCAGCGGTACACCCTCGACCTCGACGTGCCCGGCGCCAAGCCCTGCGTGGTGCGCCGCCCGCCCAGCCTCGGCGGCGGCGTCAAGGGTGTCGCCAACCTCGCCGCCGTCCGGGCCATGCCCGGCGTCCTGCACGTCGTGACCGTCCCGACCGGCGTGGCCGTCGTCGCCGAGACCTTCGGCCAGGCCCTCGACGCCAAGGCCGCCCTCCAGGTCACCTGGGGACCCGGCCCGGCCGATCAGCTCTCCGACGAGCAGATCCGCGCCAAGCTGCGCGCCGCCACCCCGCCGCTGCTGGTGCCGCCGCTGCTCACCCCGTACGTGGACGCCGAGTTCGACTTCGCCTTCGTCAGCCACGCGCCCATGGAGACCAACTCCGCCGTGGCCGACGTACGGGAGGACCGCGCCGAGATCTGGTCCGGGCTCAAGTCCCCGATCGTGGCCCGCGAGACCATCGCCGCCGACCTCGGCCTGCCGCTCGACAAGGTCACCGTGCACGTGGTCCAGGCCGGCGGCTCCTTCGGGCGGCGGCTCTTCTTCGACGCCGCCCTGGAGGCCGCCCGCGTGTCGAAGGCCTGCCGCCGTCCCGTCCGGCTGATGTGGACCCGTGTCGACGACACCCGGCACGGCCGGATGCGCCCCGCGACCCACCACAAGATCCGCGCCACCCACCTGCTGGGCGAGGTGCTCTCGTTCGAGCACCGGGTGGCCGCCGCCGAGACCGACTTCCGACACGGGCTCGGCGAGATCATCACCGCCACCGCCGCCAGCCTGCCGCTCGGCATCGGCAACGCCACCCTCGCGCAGACCCTGTTCCACACCACGATCAAGTCCCCCTACCACTTCGGGCTCACCACCCACGGGCTCAGCGAGGTGCCCACCGGCATCCCGACCGGCTCCTGGCGCTCGGTGTACTCCGCCAACACCCGGGGCGCCGAGGAGATCGTGGTCGACGAACTCGCCGCCCGGACCGGCAAGGACCCGTACCGGTTCCGGCGCACCTTCCTGAAGACCGACGCGCAGCGCGCCGTCCTCGACAAGGCGGCGACGGAGGGGGAGTGGGGGCGGCCGATGCCGGCGGGCTGCGCCCAGGGCATCGCCTTCCACGAGGAGTACAAGTCCCGTACGGCCTGCCTGGTCGAGATCGACGCCCGCGACCCGGAGCACGTCCGCGTCACCAAGGCCGTCATCGCGGTGGACGTGGGCCTGCCCGTGAACCCGCGCGGACTGGAGGCCCAGATGATCGGCGGCCTCACCGACGCGATCTCCACCACCCTGAAGGCCGGCCTGCACCTGGACAAGGGGCTGCCGCTGGAGGGAAGTTACAGTCAGTTCCACTGGGCGCGGCAGCGCGACACCCCCCAGGACGTACGGGTCTTCGTCCTGCCGGCCACCGGGGAGGAGCCGGGCGGCGCGGGCGAGCTCGGCGTCCCGGCGGCGGTCGGCGCGATCGCCAACGCCTGGGCCAGGGCCACCGGTGCCAAGCCGCGCAGCTTCCCCCTCGACTTCGACGTCGACTTCACCCCGTACCCCCGCTAACCGGTAGCCCAGTTCAGGAGAGTCCGCCGTGCCCTCGCACACCTTCACCGTCAACGGGCAGAGCGTCACCGTGGACGCGCCCGACGATCTGCCCCTGCTGTGGGTGCTCCGCGACATGCTGGGCGTACGCGGCCCCAAGTACGGCTGCGGCGTGGACGTCTGCAAGGCCTGCACCAGCCATCTCGACGGGGCGGACATCCGCCCGTGCGTGGTGCCCGTGTCCGCGTGCGCCGGCAAGGCGGTCACCACCATCGAGGGGCTGGCGGACGGGGACGTGCTGCACCCCGTGCAGGAGGCCTGGCTCGAGCAGGACGTCGCCCAGTGCGGCTTCTGCCAGCCCGGCCAGATCATGGCCGCCGTCGCGCTGCTCAAGCGCACCGGTACGCCGACCGACGAGGACATCGACGCGATCGCCAACATCTGCCGCTGCGGCACCTACTTCCGCATCCGGGAGGCCATCCGCAGCGCGGCCGCCCGGATGTGAGCGTGCGGATGCGAGCGTCCGGACCCCGGGAATTCCCCCGTGCGTCCCGGGGCCCCGACCGCTCGGGTCAAACCTAGGCGGGCGCGGGCCGGTTCGCAGGATCCGCACTGCACAGTGACCGGACGGGCCGGGTATCACCGGGCACAGTGAGGCCTCGCGTGGTGGACTGTGACCGCGACGGCGCGACCCGGACCGAAGGGAACCTCTCATTTCGCACCCGCCCCTCCCGACCACGTCCTGCGACCGGTCCCACAGCCGGGCCGAGGACGTCCTCAAGGTGCATCGGCTGGCCCACTCCGGCGGCTCGGCCGCCCTGTTGGACTGGCTCGCCGCCCGGCTGGGCGGCTGGACCGGCGTGGTGGACGCCGACGCGGCCGCCGACGCGGGTCCCGGGCTCGCCGTCCGGGGGGCCGCGGAGCTGAGGACCCGGGGCGTGCGCTCGGCCGTCCTGCACGGCGAGCGCTCGGCCGCGCTGCTGTTCGCGCTGGACGGCGGCCGCGCGCTGGCCGCCGTACTCGACCTGCCGCACGACCCGGGAGCGCCCGCGCTGCTCGCGGACGCCGCCGCGGCGCTGGCCTTGGTCCTGCGCGCCGAGGAGGCCGAGCGGCGCGAGGAGCGGGCCGAGCTCGCCGAATCGCGGGCCCGCGAGGCCGTCCTGCACCTGCTCATGAACGGCCGGCTCTCCACCGCCCACCAGATCGCCGAGGCGCTCGGCCCCTCGCTGCCCGATCCGCTGCGGATGTACGTCGTGGAGTGCCGGGCCGGGCAGCGGGGCGAGGTGGCCCGGATCTGCGGGGAGCTGACGGGCGGCCGGGCCTGGGTCGTGCGCTGCCCGGTGTACGTGCGCCACCTCATCGCCCTGGTCCCGGCCGGTCCCGCCGGGGGCTGCGCCGAGCACGATCCGCTGGCGCAGGCCCTGGTGGGCGCGGACAGGGACCGCGTGGTCGGGGTCAGCGGGCGGCTGCTGCTGCGCGAGGCCCCGGCCGCGTACACCCAGGCCTTCCACGCCCTGGCCGTGGCCCGCGGCCGCGCCGGGGGCCATGCCCGCTTCGGCCCCGGGCCCGAGCCGGAGCTGGCCGCGCACGCGGTCGGGACGGGCTGGGCGCGGGCGCGCCTCGCGCCCCTGCACACGTACGAGCCGCGGCGGCCCCAGGACCCGGGTGCGCAGGAGCTGCGGGCCACGGCCCATGCGTGGCTGAACTTCGGCCCGCACGCGACGCGGCTGCTGAAGATCCACCGCAACACCCTGGCCACCCGGCTCCGCCTGATCGGGTCGGTTCTCGGTACGGACCTCGCACGGCTGCCCGGCCAGGCGGAGCTCTCGCTCGCGCTGCGGCTGACCCCGGGCGGACCGGGCGCCTCCCCGGAAGTCCCGGTCGGAGCCCCGGCCGATCTGGACGGAGTACTGCGCCACCGGAACCTGGCGGTCTGGGCCCGCGCGCACCTGGCGCCGCTGAGCGGACCGGACGCCCCGCCCGGCGCCCGCGAGACCGTACGGGCGTGGCTGCGCCACGACGCGCACCTGGTCCCCGCGGCGGCCGCGCTCGGCATCTCGGTACCGGGCACGCGCAAGCGGCTGGCCCGGGTCGAGGAGCTGCTGGAGCGCTCGCTCCTCCGGTCGCCGAGCGCCCGCCACGACCTGTGGCTGGCCCACCGGGCCGAGGAACTGGCCGGGTCCGCGGGGTGCGTGGCATGACACAGTCCCGATAAGGGACGAAGTGCATGAAACATGCACGATCATGCCGGGATGAGGCGTATCAATCTGAAGCGCGTGCTGGTGGGTGAACCGCTCGACACCGCACGACTGGGCGAGACACTGCTGCCCAAACGGCTCGCGCTGCCGATCTTCTGCAGCGACCCGCTCTCCTCCGTGGCCTACGCCACGGAGGAGATCCTGCTGATCCTCGCCCTCGGCGGCGTGGCGCTGCTCCACCTCGCCTGGTACGCGGCCGCCGCCATCGTCTTCCTGATGATCGTGGTCGTCGCCTCCTACCGGCAGACCTGCTACGCCTATCCGGGCGGCGGCGGTGCGTACATCGTCAGCTCCGAGAACCTCGGCCAGACCGCCGCCCTGACGGCGGCCAGCGCGCTGCTCGTCGACTACGTCATGACCGTCGCGGTCTCCGTGGTCTCCGGCGTCGACGCCATCACCTCCGCGATCCCCTCCCTCAGCGACCACGAAGTGGGCCTGTCGGTGGGGTTCGTGGTGCTGCTGATGCTGATGAACCTGCGCGGCGTCCGGGAGTCGGGACGCATCTTCGCCATTCCGACCTACGGCTTCGTCCTCGTCATCTACCTCATGTTCGCGGTGGCGGCCGTCCGGCTCGCGACCGGCGACACCATCCGCGCCGAGTCCGCCGATCTCCCGATCACCGCGGAGGGCACGTTCACCGGTCTGGGCCTGGTCCTGCTCGCGATGCGCGCCTTCGCCTCGGGCTGTACGGCGCTGACCGGCGTCGAGGCGATCAGCAACGGCGTGCCCGCCTTCCGGAAACCCAAGAGCCGCAACGCCGCCAACACCCTGGCCGCGATGGGAGTCCTGTCGGTGACCATGTTCCTCGGCATCACCGTCCTCGCCATGGTCTACCAGGTGCACGTCGCCGCCGACCCGACGGAACTGGGCCTGCCGCCCGGCACGCCGATGTCCACCGCCCTCGCCCAGATCGGCCGCGCCACCTTCGGGAACTGGCACTTCCTCTTCTACCTGCTCCAGGCCGTCACCGCGGGCGTGCTGATCCTCGCCGCGAACACCGCCTTCAACGGCTTCCCGATGCTCGCCTCGATCCTGGCCAAGGACCGGTACGCGCCGCGCCAGCTCTTCAACCGCGGCGACCGGCTCGTCTACTCCAACGGCATCGTGCTGCTCGCGCTCGCCGCCATCGCCCTCATCGTCGCCTTCGACGCCCAGCTGACCCGCCTCATCCAGCTCTACATCATCGGCGTCTTCGTCTCCTTCACGCTCTCCCAGTCGGGCATGGTCCGGCACTGGCGACGCGAACTCGCCTCCCCGGCCACGCCCAAGGGGGAGCGGATCCACATCCACCGCCGGCTGGCGATCAACGCGGTCGGCGCCACCCTGACCGCCGTGGTCCTGATCATCGTCCTGCTCACCAAGTTCACGCACGGCGCCTGGCTCGTCGTCATCGCGATGCCCCTGCTCTTCTTCGGCATGAAGGGGGTCCGGCGGCACTACGACCGGGTCTCGGCCCAGGTCGCCGTCGCCTCGGGGGTCAAACCGCGCAAACCCTCCCGCCACCACGTGGTGGTGCTCGTGGCCAACGTGCACGCCCCGACGCTGAAGGCACTGGGCTACGCGCAGGCGCTGCGGCCGGACACCCTGACCGCCGTCACCGTGGCCGCCGACGAGGAGGACGCGCGCCGGCTGCGCGAGGCCTGGGCGGAGCACGACCCGGGCGTACCGCTGAAGATCCTGCACTCCCCGTACCGCGAGGTCGTCGGGCCGGTGCTCGCGCACGTGCAGGAACTGGCCGCCGCCGAGGGCACGGACATCCTGTCCGTGGTGATCCCGGAGTACGTGGTGGGGCACTGGTGGGAGCAGCCCCTGCACAACCAGAACGCCTTCCGGCTGAAGGCGAGGCTGCTGTTCACCCCGGGGGTCGCGGTGATCGACGTGCCGTACCTGCTGGAGTCGGCCCGGCCGGCGGAGACGGCGGAGACGGCGGAGCCTGCGGAGCCGAGGAGGTAGCCGGGGCGTTCACGCGCTGGAGGACGGCCGCATGGGCCAGTGCCAGCTCCACCACGTGCGCCGGGTCGGAGAGCGTGCGGCCGGTCAGCTGCTCCAGGCGGCGCAGCCGGTTCGAGACGGTGTTGCGGTGGCAGTACAGCCGCTGGGCGGCGTACGTCGTCGAGCCCTGGCAGGTCAGCCAGGTACCCAGGGTGGTCAGCAGTACCCGGCGGTCCTCCGCGGGCAGTGCCAGCACCGGGCCGAGCACCACCTGCCGCAGCCGGCCCGCGAGCTCGGCCTGGGAGGCGACCAGCGCGGCGGGCAGCCGCTCGTCGAGCAGGGCGGTGCACGGGCCGCCGGGCGCGGGGGCGGCCCGCAGCGCGAGCGCGGCCAGCCGGCGCGCCCCGGCCAGGTCCGCGGGGGTGTCCACCACCGGGCTGACCCCGGCCCGGGCTCCGAGCGGGCCGAGCATCTCCCGTACGGACTCCAGCGGATGGTGGCCCAGCTCCACCAGGCCGGTCTCCCCGTCGGCGCGGATCCGCCACAGCACGCGCAGGCCGTCCGCCTCGGGCGGGCCGTCCGGGCCGTCCGGCCCGCCAGGGCCGCCCGAGGCGGACGCCGCGAGCACGACGACGGCGAAGCGGCCGCGTTCGGGAAGCCCGAGCCGCGCCGCGGGCCCCTGCGGGGGGCCCGCACCGTCGAGCAGCGCGTCCAACAAGGCCGCCCGGTGCTCCCGGTCCCGGTCGGAGCGGGCGGCCTGCGTGCGCCGGTACGCGTCGGCCACGGCGTCCGTCAGCTGGTCCAGTACGTCCCACAGCACCGGTGCGGCCGGCAGCAGCCGGGGCAGCGCCGCCGGATCGTGCGCGGCCACCGCCTCGCCCAGGGTCTGCCACACCATGCGGCCGCCGCGCCGGCAGGTGCGCAGCAGCGAGTCGAGCGGCAGGCCCTGTTCGGCCAGGAGCGTGCCGGCGGCGCGGGCGTCGGCGAGCTCCACGGGCAGCCCGCGGATGCCGCGCTCCAGGCCCTCGACGGACTGCCGGAGGCCGCGGCGGATCCGCTCGCGCAGCTCGGCCCGGCCGAACAGGGCGGCGTAGGCGGGATCCTCGGCCAGCGTCCGGTCGGCGAGCCGGTCCGCCGCCACGGTGATCCGCCGGGACAGGTCCTCTCGTATCTCCTCGATGATCCGCTCCATGACGGGCAGGGTGACACGGGGGAGGGGCCGGTGGGGAGGGCCGGGACCGAGCCGGGTCCGACGGCGTGTCCGAATCACTGCATGTGTGCGCGAGTCAGCTGGGATTGCGGGCCGGGAGCGACTTTCATGGGGGTGCCAGGACTCGTACCGGAGCAGGGGGAGTATTCATGGTCACCGACGGCGGTCAGAAGGACAGCGAGAGCGCACCCACCCTGATCGGTTCCGTGCAGCGGGCGCTGCGCCTCCTGGAGGCGATGTACGCCGAGGGCGGCGCGACGGCGAAACGGCTCGCGCGGCTCACCGGGATTCCGCTGCCCACCGTCTACCACCTGCTGCGCACCCTCAGCCACGAGGGGTACGTCGAGCGCGAGGGAGGCGCCTTCCGGCTCGCGGAGCATCTTCCGCTTGCTTCGTGAGCCCCCGGCCGGGCCCCTCGGTGCGCCCCGCGCGCCGCGTGCGCCCCGTGCGCCCTCTTGCGTGACCGACGGCCGTGATCAACATTCGTGATCAGAAGTCGACGGGTTCCGGCCACGCAGCCATGCGGTTCTGTGCATGTTCCCGCGGAAAATGCCAGAAGCCCCTTCCGTGCAGTGGAACGTGAGTAAGTTCCCTCCTGTCGCGCCGTAGACCGTGCACTTCGCACGTCTGGCCGGGAGGGGAGCCCGCGTGCCCGGGATCGACGAATGCCTGCTCGAAGCCATGGCCCTGCCTGGTGCGCGGGGGGCCGCGCTGGTCGACTGGAGCAGCGGACTGGCCCTCGGCACCGCCGGGGACTCGCCGGTCGGCGACCACGAGACCACCGCCGCCGAGACCGCCGAGCTCGCCAGGGCGGCCGCCGAGTACGAGTCCTTCGCCCAGCCGGCGCCGGATTCCGCATCGGGCGGAGCCGCGGGCGAAACGGGCCTGGGCCTCCCCGTGGAGGATCTGATCGTCACCACCCGCACCGGCTACCACGTCCTGCGCTTCGTCGAGACCAGTTTCGACAGCAGCGTCTTCCTCCACCTGTGGCTGGACCGCACCGACGGCAACCTCGCCCTGGCCCGGCACAGACTCCGCATCCTCGCCGAGGGACTGGTCCTCAGATGACCGCCGCCCAGATGAGCGGCCTCGCCGCCGTCGCCGTCTCCCCCCTCCTGACCCGGCTCGCCGCCGAGCGCGCCACCGGCGCCCTGCTCCGCGACCGCGGCACCCTCTTCCTGGAGGACGGCCGCATCGTGCACGCCGAGAGCCCCGCCACCCCCGGCCTCGACGTCCTCCTCACCACCGGCGGCGGCCTCGCCCCCGAGCGCTGGCGCGAGGCCGTGGACCGGGCCGGCGCCCGCCGGCAGGTCGCCCGCTTCCTCGTCGACAGCGGGGGACTGGCCGGCGGCGAACTGGAGATCTGCCATCTCGCCGCCATCTTCGACGCCGCCTTCTTCGCCCTGTCCCCGGGCACCGGACCTTCCCGTTTCCGCCGCGGGGCCACCCACTGGATCGGCTCCGTCCGCTCGGTCCCGGCCGCCGCCGTCGAGCGGGAGACCCGGCGCCGGCGGGAGCTGCTCGACGCCGTGTGGCCGTACCCGCTGCTGGACACCTCCCCGGTGGTGCCCCGGGCCGCCGCCCCCGGCCAGACCGTCACCGCCCGCCAGCGCACCCTGCTGGCCAGGGCGGACGGCGTACGGACCCCGGCGGACCTCGCGTGGCTGCTGGGCCGCCCGGCCTTCCACACGCTGCTCGACGTACGGCGCCTCGCGGCGGCCGGGCTCGTCGAGACCCCGCACGCTCCGGTCCTGGCACCGGTGGAAACACCCCTGCCCGACTGGATCACCGAGACCCAATCCCCGGACGTGGCGCTGCTCCGCCGGTTACGCGACGCACTGGAGGCAAGCCTGTGAGGCTCCCGCTGCGACCGGCTCTGCGCTCCGAGCGCGCCGACCGCCTCGAGCGGAGGCAGCCGGAAAGGAGAAAGGCCGACATGAGCACGGCGATGGTGCCCCCCGAGGCGGAAGCGGACATACTCGCCGAGCTCCGCAGGCTGCGCGCCCGGGTCCCGCAGCTGACCGGCGCCCTCGCCGGCAGCGCCGACGGCCTGGTCCTCGCGCAGGACAGCGCGGCCACCGAGGTGGAGTCCGTCGCGGCACTGACCGCCGCCGCCCTCGGCGTGGCCCAGCGGCTCAGCGACTGCACCGGCCAGGGCGGGTTCCGCGAGCTGCTCATACGCGGCGAACACGGATACGTGGCCACGTACGCCGCCGGGGACGCCGCCGTCCTCACCCTGATCGCCGAACCCCGCGTCAACGTCGGCCGGCTCCATCTGGAGGCCCGCCGCTCCAGCCTTCGCATAGCCGAGCTCATCGACCAGGTCCTCGGGCGCCGCGGCCCCGAGGTCCCGCACGTCCACGTCAGTACGGACCAGGCGTAGCCGGTACTGACGAGGCACCCCGTGAGGGGTCGCCGCACATTGCGTGAAATCGCCTGAAATTCGCCAGAACCCAGAGACCAGAATCCAGAGAAAGAAGAGGAGCCACTCATGGCCAACGTGGAGACCGCCCTCAAGGAGATCCTCGCCACCATCGACGGCGCGATCGGCGCCGCCCTGGTCGACTACGGCAGCGGCATGGCCCTCGGCACGATCGGCGGCGGCAAGGACCTCGACCTCGGGGTCGCCGCGGCCGGCAACACCGACGTGGTCCGCGCCAAGGTCCGCACGATGGAGCTGCTCGGCCTCAAGGACGAGATCGAGGACATCCTGATCACCCTCGGCACCCAGTACCACCTCATCCGGCTGATGAAGAGCCGAGACTCCAAGGGGTTCTTCCTCTACCTCGCGCTGGACCGGGGCCGGGCCAACCTCGCGATGGCCCGGCACCAGCTCATGAAGATCGAGGCCGAGCTCGAAATCTGAGCAGACGTTCGGTCCGACCCCGACGCCGAGGTGGCGGGCGGCTGAATTCTTTGCCGTCCGCCCCGGGAGTCGCGGGTCATATGTCCAGGATGGGGGGACTTTATCATCCCGTTACCGAGTAGGATGCTCTCATCACCTGATCATCGAAATAGCTTGAAACGCTGGAGAACCCGCCACCCATGCCCCCGCGCCTGAGCATCGTCGTCCCCGTCTACAACGTCGAGCTCTATCTCGACGAGTGCCTGGAGTCCATTGCCGCCCAGACGTTCGACGACTTCGAGTGCATCCTCGTGGACGACGGGTCCACCGACACCAGCGCCGTCATCGCCAAGGCCTTCGCCGCGCGGGACAAGCGTTTCCGGGTCGTCATGCAGGAGAACGCCGGACTCGGCGCCGCCCGCAACGTGGGCGCCCGCCACGCCTCCAAGGACAGCGAGTACCTGGCCTTCGTCGACAGTGACGACACGATGCCGGACTACGCGTACGAGCGCCTGATCGCCGCCCTCGACGAGACCGGCTCGGACTTCGCCGGCGGCAACGTGAAGCGCTTCCGCTCCGTCGGCATGCAGCAGTCCTGGGGCCACCGGGCCGCCTTCGCCAAGACGCAGCTGAAGACCCACATCTCCAAGTTCCCGGCGCTGGTCACCGACCGCACCGCGTGGAACAAGGTCTACCGGCGCACCTTCTGGGACGAGCACGGCTTCCAGTACCCCGAGGGCATCCTCTACGAGGACGCCCCCGTCAGCATCCCCGCGCACTACTTCGCCTCCAGCGTCGACATCCTCAGCGACTGCGTCTACCACTGGCGCGTGCGCGAGACCGGCGAGCGCTCCATCACCCAGCGCTCCACCGACCCGGTCTCCCTGATCGACCGCGTCACCTCCGTCCGCCTGGTCCGCGAGGCCCTCAAGGCCAAGGAGGGCGCCAAGTACGTCCGCTACCTGCGCGACTACGACTACAACGTGCTGAGCGAGGAACTCCCGCTCATCTACAAGTACGTCGGTGAGGGCGGCGCAGACTTCCGCGCCGCCTTCGTCAAGGAGGTCGGCGGCCTCGTCCGCGAGATCGGCACCGCCCCCTGGTCCGACCTGACCGTCGCCGACCGCCTCAAGGCCTACCTGGCCCGCGAAGGCCGCGTCGAGGACTTCATCGCCCTCACGCAGCACCAGAGCGACTACTCCTACAGCGTCCCCGTCAAGGGGCTGGCCCGCCCGCAGGCCGACTACCCGTTCCTGCACGGCCGTCCGCCGGTCCCCGCCAAGATCCTCACCCTCGGCCCGCGCGAGCGCCGCGTCGTCAGCCGCCTCGAGCAGGCCGTCTGGAGCGACGGCAAGCTGCTGCTGCGCGGCTACGCCCTGCCCGGCCACCTCGGCGCGGAGAGCCGGCTCGGCTCGCGCAAGATGCTCGTCTTCCGCGAGGGCGGCAAGCGCCGCCGCACCGTCGTCACCGCCCGTACGGTCGCCTCCCCGATGGCCACCGTCAACGCGCCGCACCTCGCGCTGCGGCACGCCGACTGGGCCGGCTTCACCGCCGTCGTCGACCCCACCGCCTTCCAGTCGGGCGGCAAGTGGATCGACGGCATATGGACCACCTCCGTCGCCGTCACCGGCGCCGGCGGCCTCCACCGCGCGCGCCTCAAGGGCGGCGAGTCCGACTCCGGCCAGAACCCGCCCGCGCACTGGGTGACCCCGGACGTCCGCATCGTCCCGAACTCCACCGGCGCCCTCACCATCCAGGTCGAGACCGTCCGGGCCCGCGCCCTCGACGTCCGCCCCTCCGGCGACGACGCCGTCGAGGTGTCCGGCGAGCTCGCCGCCGAGATCGGCGCCGGCGCCACCCTGCGCGCCGAGCACGTCTCCACCGCAGCCGTCCTCACCCTGCCCCTGGAGACCGCCGCCGCGAGCGGCTCCGGCGGCGCCGGCCGGATCCCGTTCACCGTGCGCGTACCGCTGGCCGAGCTGGCCGCCGTACCGGACGCCGAGTGCGAGCCCGGCGAGTGGACCCCCGAGCCGTGGAGCCTGACGGTGGTCGCCGCCGACGGCTCCGAGCACCGCCTCGCGCACGACGAGCGCGGCGGCTTCGCCGGCCTGGTCGTGCCCCTGGCCGGCGGGGACGCCGGCCGCGCCCTCTTCGCCAAGCGCGGCAACACCGGACACCTGACCCTCTCCGTGCAGCCCTCGCCGCCGCTCGTCGACTCGGTCACCGGCCAGGACGGCACCCTCACCGTCAAGGGCCGGTTCGTCGCGCCCGTCGACGAGCCGTACGAGCTGGTCCTGCACGACGCCCACGGCACCGAGTTCAGCTACCCGGTCACCCGGGACGGCGAGCGCTTCGAATCCACCTTCGAGCCCGTCCTCCCCGAGTCCTACGCGGGCCGCACCACGCTGCCGAAGGGCCGCTGGTGGCCCACCCTGCGCCCGCTCGCCCAGGCCGGCACCACCGCGGGCCTGCTCGGCGTCGACCGCGGCGCCCCCGTGCAGTTCGCGCCCACCGCCCTGCACGCCGGACCGCACGCGATCACCGTCGAGGGCCGCCGGATGCGGGTCGAGGCCCGCTTCTACGACCGCATGGTGCTCGTCGCCGACCCGCTGCTCAGCCCGCACGACCGGTCCCGGTACGCCCAGCGCGTCACCCGCTACGAGACCTACCCGGCGCAGCGCGCCCTGCCGGTCAAGGACATCGCCGTCTACGACACCCACCAGGGGAACGGCACGGGCGACGCGCCCCGCGCCATCCACGAGGAGCTGCTGCGCCGCGGCGAGAAGCTGGACCACGTCTGGCTCGTCCGCGACGGCCGCGCCGAGGTCCCCCCGACCGCCCGCGCCGTGCAGTACGACAGCACCGAGGCCTGGGAGGTCCTCGCCCGGGCCCGCTACTACGTCGTGAACGACAACGTGCCGCGGCGCTTCCAGCGCCGTGCCGGCCAGGTCGTCGTGCAGACCTGGCACGGGACGCCGATCAAGGAGATCGGCCACGACTTCATCCACGACTACTACACGAGCCCCGAGATCCTCGAGGGCCTGGAGCACGACAGCGCCCAGTGGTCGCTGCTCGCCTCCCCGAGCTCGTACGCGACGCCCCTGCTCAAGCGCGCCCTCGGCTACCAGGGCGAGGTCATCGAGTCCGGCAGCCCGCGCACGGACGCGCTCGTCAAGCCCGACGCGCAGCGGATCGCCGAGGTCCGCCGCCGGCTCGGCCTGCCCGAGGGCAAGAAGGTCGTCCTCTACATGCCGACCTGGCGCGAGAACCGCGAGGGCTGGTCGGGCGGCTACAAGCTCGACCTGCAGATCGACCTGGACGCGGCCCGCCGCGAGCTGGGCGAGGACCACGTCCTGCTGGTCCGCGGCCACCACCACGTGACCGAGCAGGTCCGGGACTCCGTCCGCGACGGCTTCGTCATCGACGTGTCCCGCTGGCACGACGCGACGGACCTGCTGCTCGTCGCCGACGTGCTGATCTCGGACTACTCCTCGGCGCTGTTCGACTTCGCGCTCACCGACCGGCCGATCCTGCTCTTCACGTACGACCTGGAGCACTACCGGACCACGCTGCGCGGCTTCAACTTCGACCTGGAGGCGAAGGCCCCCGGCCCGCTGCTCGCGGACTCGGCGAGCCTGATCGAGGCCGTGCGGGGCGTGGACGCGATCGGGGCGGAGTTCAAGGAGGCGCGGGCCGCGTTCCGCGCCGAGTTCTGCGACCTGGACGACGGCGGCGCCGCCGAGCGCGTCGTCGACCGGATGCTCTCCCTGGCGGCCAAGCCCGCGGTGTAAGCCGTTGGAGTGCAATCAGGACGCGTTGCAGACCGGCCCCGGGCCCACCGATGAATTTCGGGCCCGGGGCCGGTCTGTATAGGAGCGAGAAGGTGCCCCACCGCACGGACTCGACCACGCACCCGCCTGGAGGCAGTCATGAGCAGCAGCAACGGATTCACCACGTGCCTGTGGTTCGACGGAAACGCGGCGGCCGCCGCCGACTACTACGTGTCCGTCTTCAAGGACGGGAAGATCGGACGGACCGGCTACTACAACGAGGCGGGGCCGGGCCGGGCCGGTGACGTGATGGTCGTCGAGTTCGAGATCAACGGCCAGAAGTTCATCGGCCTCAACGGCGGCCCGCAGTTCCCCTTCACCGAGGCCATCTCGTTCCAGATCCACTGCGCCGAGGAGACGGAGTCGGACTACTACTACGACGAGCTGACGAAGGACGGCGGCCAGGAATCCGCCTGCGGCTGGGTCAAGGACAAGTTCGGGGTGTCCTGGCAGGTCATCCCGCCCGGCGCCATCGACCTGATCACCGACCCGGACCCGGGGCGGGCCACCCGCGCCACCGCGGCCATGATGAAGATGAAGAAGCTGGACGTGGCCGAGATGCGCCGGGCGGCCGACGCCGGCTAGGGGGTGTCCGCAAAGTAGCGCCGGGCTCCGCGGGGCAGGCGGGACTTTGCGGACACCCCCTAGGGCGTGTCGGAGCCGAGGCCGCCGATGCGGGCCAGCAGGGCCGGGAGGGCGGTCCCGATCGGCTCGCGGATCACCTCGTCGGCGAGGGAGTCGTACGGGGTCTCCTCGGCGTTCACGATGATCAGGCGGGCCCCCGCCTCGGCGGCCATCCCGGCCAGCGAGGCGGCGGGCTGCACCTGGAGCGTCGTCCCGACGGCGATGAACACGTTCGCGCCCTTGGCGACGGCCACGGCCTGCGCCAGCACCTCGGGATCGAGCCGCTGGCCGAACATCACGGTCGCCGACTTGAGGATCCCGCCGCAGGCCAGACAGGCCGGGTCCGGCTCCCCGGCGGCGACCCGGGCCAGCGCCTCGTCCATCCCCGACCGGGCGTGGCACGCCGTGCAGACCACCGACCGGGCGCTCCCGTGCAGCTCGAACACCTTGCGCGGCGGCATTCCGGCGAGCTGGTGCAGTCCGTCCACGTTCTGCGTGATCACCCGGACCGGGGTACCGGCGCGCTCCAGCTGCGCCACGGCCAGATGCGCGGCATTCGGCTGCGCCCCGAGGGCCCCGACCTCGGCGCGCATCCGCCAGGCGCGGCGCCGGATCTCCGGATCCGCCATGTAGTACGAGTACGTCACGAGCTTCTCGGCCTCGGGATCCCGGCGCCACAAGCCCTGCGGCCCCCGGTAGTCCGGAATCCCGGAATCGGTGGACATCCCGGCCCCACTGAACACTGCGACAAGCGGCTTCCCCATGGTCCCGACCTTACGTACGGCCGGTCCGCGACCGCGACCGCATTAAGGCCCGACGCCTGCCGGCGCGCCCCGACGCGTCCGAGAGGGCCCTTCCTGCGGTGAATCCCGCCCCCCACAGGAGTGAGATCCGCGGCCCACCCCTGCCCGTGAAGACGCCCGGCGGTTACACATCCCGCATGAAGACCACCCCGTACAGCCTCGGTGCCCTGCTGCTGACCCTGCTCGCCCTGTCGGCCCAGGCCCCCGCGGTGGCCGCCGCCGACCCCACCCCGGTCGGCGCCCGCCACCGGCACACCGCCTCCGAGATCAGCACCTTCCTCACCTCCTTCTACGGCCACCACGGCCCCTCCGCTGGCGACCGTGACCAGCTCGTCTCGCAGCAGCTCAAGGAGAAGCAGGCGCACTCCCCGGGCTCGGACGTGCTGCTCTGCGCCCAGAACGAGCCCCGGGACATCGTGGTCGGCGCGGTCACCGTCGCCCAGTCGGCCGGGGTCGGCTGGGCCACCGTCACCACCCACTGGTCCGCGGACCAGACCGACACCTTCACCGCTTACGTGCGCCTCGACTCCCGGCCGATCAAGCTGGACGACGTGATCTGCGCCGGCTGACCGCCCGTACGCCGTCTGGTACAACACCGGACATGACGGGATTCGAGATCGGCGGCGCGAGCGCCGCCGACATGGAACTGATCCGCCGCTGGGCCGACGAGGAAGGGTGGAACCCGGGAGACTCGGACCGCTTCGCGTTCGCGGTCGCCGATCCGGCCGGCTTCCTCGTCGGCCGGATCGACGGAGAGCCGGTGGCCTGCATCTCGGCCGTGCGGTACGGGTCCGCCTTCGGGTTCATCGGCTTCTACATCGCCCGTCCCGCCGTCCGCGGCCGGGGTTACGGGATCCGGCTGTGGCAGGCCGGGATGGAGCGGCTCGAGGGGCGGCTCGTCGGCCTGGACGGGGTGGTCGACCAGCAGGACAACTACCGCAAGTCCGGGTTCCGTTCGGCCTGGAACAACGTCCGCCACGAGGGGGTGCCGCGGCCGAACGGCTCGGGCGGCGGCGGAGCCGGGTTCGAGGTGGTCGACGCAGCCTCGCTGCCCTTCGGGCTGCTCGCGGCCTACGACCGCCGGTTCTTCCCCGAGCGGCGCGACGCCTTCCTGTCCGCCTGGACCGGGCTGCCGGGCCGTACCGCCCTCGCTGCCGTCCGGGGCGGCCGGATCGAGGGGCTCGGCGTGATCCGCCCGTGCAGCGGGGCCTCCCGGATCGGCCCGCTGTACGCCTCCACCCCGGAGGTCGCGGCCGCCCTGCTGCACCGGCTCGCGGAGCACACCCCCGACGGGGCGGTCGCCGTCGACGTGCCCGACGCCAATCCGGCGGCCACCGCGCTGCTGGCCGGCTTGGGGCTGGCCCCCTCGTTCGAGGCCGCCCGGATGTACACGGGGCCCGCCCCGGAGGTCGAACTGTCCGGGCTGTACGGGGTGACGAGCCTCGAACTGGGCTGACGGACGCGGGGCGCGGGGCGCGGGACGGGCCTTCGGGCCGGATGCCGGGCGGCGGTCGCACGACGCCGCCCGGCCGGTCGTGTCGTGCCGGGGTCAGAAGCCGAACAGCGCGCCGCTGGTGTGCCGCAGACCGCACGGGTTGCCGAAGGTGTACGAGTAGCTCAGCCGGCGGCCCTGCCACACCCCGTCCGCGGTCACCGTCATCGGGTTCCACTCCCGGGTACAGTCGACGCCCGGTCCGGGCGCGGCGACCGCGTCCAACTGGTGTGAGTTCGCCCGCAGTTCTGCGCACGCGGCGGCCGGGGACGGGTGCGTCCCGCCCGGAGTCGGCGCGCAGACCAGCGTGACGGCGCGCATCACCGTGCCGTACGTGGTGTCCTCCCCGGCGGTGATGCTCAGGACGAGGGCGGAGGGTGCGTACAGGCTCTCCGCCCCGGACGGTGCGGCGTCGGCAGCTCCGGGCCAGGCCAGGGCCGTGAGAGCGGTGAGCGCCATGGCGGCGGAACCGAGGCCGAGACCCTTTGCGATGGACCGCATTTCGAACTCCCTTGAGTGGTTGCTTCGGATAGCGGACAGGAGTCTTGCCGACACGGGCCGTGAACGCCCGTTCGCACCCCCATTTTTCGTCACCGATCGTAAGCGAATGTATGCAGACCGCAGCGGTGGGGGGTGTGCTGACCTGTGGGGGAGCGGATCGCCGAAACGGCCGAACACACGCGCTGAAACATTTCCCGGGGGCGGATCCGCCCCCGGGAACGGGTGTCGACCGGCGCGCTAGCGGGCCGTCGCGATGCGCGGGGCGTACAGGTCGATCAGCCGGGTGCGGGTCTGCTGCAGGCGCAGCGCCAGCACGCGTCCGACCCAGTGCCCGATGGCGGAGCCGAAGGCGGGATCGGCGTCCATCAGCATGCGTACGGCCGTCGCGTCGAACTCGTACGAGCGCACCGGGGTCATCGCCTCGGCGCTCAGCTGCCAGGTGTACGGAGGGAAGAGCCAGGACCAGCCGACGAGTTCCCCGGGGCCGAGGTTCTCGACGGGTGCGGGGCGGTGGGCGGGCAGCGGGATCTGGAGCGTCACCGTGCCGGATCGCACGATCCAGAAGGACTCGGCGCGCGCGCCCTCCTCGAAGATCCTCGCACCCTCGGGGAAATTGACCTCGCGGGCCTGGGACATCAGCCGCCCTCGGTACTCGGCGGAGAGGACGGCGGCGATTCGGATGGGGGAAGGTGTGCTCACGACGGCCTCCGATCAGGGCCCCCCGCTACCCCCAGTGTGACCGACACCCGGACGAATCCGGGCGCGGCGCATCACCCGGTTATTCGAGTACCCCACGGGCGGCCCCGCACGCGCCCCCCGAGGCCACGGCGGCCGACTCCCGGAAGTCGGCCGCCGACGCCCCGCGAGGGGTCATTCCTCGGCGTTGGCCTCCAGGCAGGCCAGCTCCATCGCGTCGAGGACCGCCTCGTGGCTGCGTCGGCTCAGCTCGGCGACGTTCTCGATCTGCGCCGTGGCCCAGGCCGCCAGGGTCATCACCAGGACGCGCAGTCCGTCGGTGCCGTGCTCGGCCAGGATCGCGTCGGCGACGATCATCGCGTCCTCGGGCACCTGCTCCGGCGGCTCCAGGCCGGCGAGCCCGCGCAGCATCGTGAGGGTGCGGCGGGAGATCTCCGGCGTCATCCTCGCCAGCCGCATGTCCTCTTCCTCGTCCATCCGCCCACCCTCCCGTTCGGTCCCGTCCCCCCAGGGCACGGTAGGCGCTGACGGCCCCGCGCGTGGCCGTTTCGCCAGGGTGGCCGCACGTAAGGGAGCGGCCCGCGCCGCGGTGGGCGCAAAGTCGGTGCCCATGTGGGTTCCATGGTCGCCGACCGGCCGGTAACTTGGCCGCGGCATCAGCCAGTTGCCCCATCCCCCCTCGCAGGAGCGACATGAAGAGCCTCATCCGCGCGCTGTCCGGCGCACTCCTGCTGATGGCGGGAGCACTGCCGGCGGTGGCCGCACCGACGCCCGCCGCGGCCGCACCGGGCGCACCCGCGCCCGTGTCCGCCTCCGCGCCCGCGGCCGACGCGTGGACCCCGCCGCTGTCCACCCGCGGCCGCTACGTCGTCGACGCCCAGGGCAACCGATTCCGGCTCCGCTCCGGCAACTGGGACGGCGCCCAGGGCTCGTGGAACGGCAGCGGCGACCGCAACGACCCCGCCACGCACCACGCCGGCCAGAACTCCAACGGCATCCCGATCGGGCTCGACCGGGTCCCGCTGGCCACCCTGCTGGCGGACTTCCGGGCCCTCGGCCTCAACAGCATCCGGCTGCCGTTCTCCAACGAGATGCTCCGCACCACCGCCCCCGTCCCGGACGCGGCCGTCGCCGCCAACCCGGCGCTGCGCGGCCGCACCCCGCTCCAGGTCTACGACGCCGTGGTCGCCGCGCTGACCGACGCGGGCTTCGCCGTCATCCTCAACAACCACACCGTCACCACCCGCTGGTGCTGCGGACTCGACGGCAACGAGCGCTGGAACAGCGGCCGGTCCACCGCCCAGTGGGCGGACGACTGGGTGTTCCTGGCCCGCCGCTACCGCGACAACCCGCGCGTGGTCGGCGCCGACCTCTACAACGAGGTCCGCCGCGACATGCTCGACGACCCCAACTGGGGGCTCGGCGACAACCACGACTGGCAGGCGGCGGCCCAGGAGGCGGGCGACCGGATCCTCGCCGAGGCCAACCCGAACCTGCTCATCGTGGTCGAGGGCATCAACTGGACGGGCATCCCCGTGGACGGTTTCGCGCACGGCCGCCCCACCCTCACCCCCGTACGCACCCTGTCGCACACCCTCGTCGTCTCCAACAAGCTCGTGTACTCGGCCCACTTCTACGGGTACACCGGCCCCCGGCACAGCGGCGCGACCGGCCTGGGCGAGACCCACGACCTCCGCTACCAGGACATGAGCCGGGCCCAGCTCGAACAGACCCTCTACGACCAGGCCTTCTACGTCTCCGCCGAATCCGGCACCCACTTCACCGCGCCCGTCTGGGTCAGCGAGTTCGGCATCGGCGCCGACGAGACCGGCGCCCTCCCGCGCGCCTGGTTCCAGAACCTGACCGGCCATCTGAACGCCATGGACGTCGACTTCGCGTACTGGCCGCTCGTCGGCTGGAGCACCACCGCGCAGGGAGCCCCGGGCGGAGACTCCTGGGCGATGCTCCGCTACGACGCCTCCGGCCGCCGCTCGGGCGTACTGGACGCGGGCGACTGGCGCACGCAGCAGTGGACGGCCCTCGCCACCCCCGGGCGCACCGGCCAGATCCCCGTCACCCCCTCCTGGTACCAGCTGACCACCGACCACCGCGACCACAACGCCTCGCTGCGCACGCGGGCCACCGGTGACTGGGACAACGGGGCCCGCAAGGCGGTCTGCCCCGACGGCTCCGGGCTGGCCGGACTCGGCCACACGGGCGGCCGCGGCCTGTGCGCCACCTCCGACCTGCGGGCCGCGACGGGCGGGCACACCGTGGTGCGCGACGAGGCGTACGTCCCCCCGGGCGGCGACTGGGCCGGCGGCTATACGAAGTTCCAGTGCCCGGCGGGTCAGTTCCTGATCGGATACAGCCTGCGCGGCGAGCGGGTCTCGGCGGCCCTGTGCGCCCCGAGCCGGACGGCCCTCCCGGCGGGCGGCCGCACGCTCTGGTTCGACCGCGGCGACAACCGCCCGCCCGGGGCCCCCGGCGGCGAGTACGCGTACGGGGACTACAAGGGCCAGTGCCTGCCCTCCGAATACGCGGCGGGCATCGCCTTCACCACCCGCGCGGCCTCCCGCCCGGGCCCGGCGGCCCTCCTCTGCCGCCCCCTGCCGTCCGCCTGACCCCGGGGGTCCGCCCCGGCGGACCCCCGGCCGCCTCCCCATCAGGAATGATCATGGCGAGAAGGAGTCGTCGGCCCGGGAGGCCGTCAATTTGGCATCCAATGCGTCAAGAGGGGTGAACGGGGGTGCGAACGGGCCTAGTGTGCGCCCGTACGCACGGTCGCGAACGGCAGCTGTACAGCTGTTTTCGGCCACCACAGCACAGTGACACCGAACTGGGGGGTTCATGCGTAGATCCAGAGGGTTCGCGGCCGCTCTCGCCCTGTCCCTGGCCGGGACCGGCGCGGGAATGGGCCTCGGCCTCGTCCCGCAGGCGGCGGCCGTCACCCCGCCCGTGGCCTTCACCGCCGACGCACTGTCCACCTGGCAGCCCAACGGCGTCGTCTGGGCCCTCGCCGAGGCGGGCGGCACCGTCTTCGTCGGCGGCACCTTCTCCGCCGTCCGTCCTCCTGACGGCGACGGTTCCGGCGCCGCGGAGCAGTCCGCGGTGAACTTCGCCGCGCTCGACGCCGCGACCGGCGCCCCGACCTCCTGCCACCTGTCCTTCACCGTCGGCGGCGGCACCGCCACCGTGCGCGCCCTCACCCTCTCCCCGGACAAGCAGACCCTGTACGCGGGCGGCTACTTCGGCGCCGTCAACGGCACCCCGGTCTCCAGCCTCGCCGCGATCGACGTGGCGACCTGCACCGTCAAGACCGGCTTCCGCCCCGCCTTCGCGGCCACCGTGCGGGCCCTTGCCGTCACGGAGGACACCGTCTACGCGGGCGGAGACTTCCTCACCGTCGCGGGCCAGCCGCGCGAGCGCTTCGCCGCCGTCGACGCGGCCGACGGTGCGCTGCGGCCCTTCACCGCCGACGCCGACGAGCCCGGCCGCGCCGTCGAGGTCACCCCCGACGGCCACCACGTCGTCCTCGGCGGCGACTTCTTCACCGTCAACGGCGCGAACACGCACGCGCTGGCCGTCGTCGACGCCACCAGCGGCGCGCTCACCAAGACGTACGCGGGCTTCATCGAGACCAACTCCGTCGTCAAGGACATCGCGACCGACGCGAGCGGGTTCTACACCGCCAACGAAGGCACCGGCGGCGGCGTCTTCGACGGCCGGATCGCGCTCAACCTGAGCGACTTCAACCAGCGCTGGCGCGACACCTGCCTCGGCGCCACGCAGGCCGTGCTCCCGTACCAGAACGTGCTCTACAGCGCCTCGCACGCCCACGACTGCTCCAGCGTGGGCGAATACCCGGACGGGCAGCGCCACCACCTCCTCGCGCAGCCGACGACCAGCGTCGGCAAGCTGGGCTGGGCCCCCGACACCAACGACGGCATCGGCGAGGGCATCGGCCCGCGCGTGATGGCGGTCGGCTCCAAGGGCGGCGTCCAGTACCTCTGGGTGGGAGGCGAGTTCACCACCGTCAACGGCTCCGCGCAGCAGAGCCTGACCCGCTTCGCCTCCACCGGCGACACGGGCGCGCCCACCGTCCCCGTCGCGACCGCGGCGAGCTTCAAGCCCGGTGAGGTGCAGGTGCGCTGGCGTACCAGCCTCGACCTGGACGACAGCACGCTGACGTACCGGATCCACCGCAATGGCTCCGGCACGCCCATCGCCACGGTCACGGCCGATTCGCTGTTCTTCAAGCGCCCGCAGGCCTCCTGGACCGACACCACCGTCGCCGCGGGCCAGTCGTACACGTACCGGGTGACGGCCACCGACGCGGCCGGAAACACCAGCGCCCTGTCGGCGACCGCGAGCGTGACCGTCCCGACCTCGGTCGACGCGTACCCCAACCAGGTCCGCGCGGACGGCGCCCAGCTGTTCTGGCGCTACGACGACGCGGCCCTGCCGAACGTCGCCGACTCCTCCGCGGGCGGCAACCAGAACGGCGTGCACCTGAACGCCCCGGCCCTGCGCCAGACGCCCGGCGCGGTCTCGGGCGCGAGCACGGCGATCGGCTTCAACGGCACGGACAACCGGGTCTACGGGGACCAGCGCCAGAGCATCGGCGGCAGCTACACCATCGAGACCTGGTTCAAGACGAACACCACCCGCGGCGGCAAGCTCTTCGGCTTCGGCAACAACCAGGTGCGCGGCAGCAATCAGTACGACAAGCACATCTACATGACCAATGACGGGCGCCTCGTCTACGGCGTGTACACCGGAGCCACCCGCACCATCACCACCGGCGCCGCGTACAACGACAACAAGTGGCACCACGTCGTCGCCACCCAGGGACCCGGCGGCATGGTCCTCTACGTGGACGGCGCGCAGAAGGGCACCCTGGCCGTCACCACGCACGAGAACTACGCCGGCTACTGGCACGCCGGCGGCGACAGCCTCGGAGGCTGGCCGAACCTCCCGACCGGTGAATTCTGGGCGGGCCAGCTCGACGAGACGGCCGTCTACCCGAGCGTCCTGAGCGCGGCCCAGGTCCAGAACCACTACGCCCTGGCCACCGCCCCGGCCGACTCGGTCGTCCAGGTGCAGGCCGCCGAGGACACCTACGCCAACGCCGGCGCACCGGACACCAACTACGGGAGCTCGTCCTCGCTCGCCGTACGGGGCAGCTCGCTGTACGCGAGCTACCTGCGCTTCAACCTGCCCGCCGCGCCGGCCGGCACCGTGCTGAAATCGGCCTCCCTGAGCGTGAAGACCAGCACGATGAGCGGAGCCGGTACGGCGGACACGGTCTCGGTGGTCCCGGTCACCGGCGCGTGGACGGAGGCGGGAACCACCTACAACAACCGCCCCGCCACGGGCGCCCCGGCCCTCGGCAGCTTCGCCGCGATCCCGGACGGCTCGGCGGTCCACACCACCGGACTGAGCACCGCCGCCCTCGCGGGGGCGCTCGGTACCAGCTACGGCCTGGCGCTGACCAGCCCCGGTACGGACGCGCTGTGGCTGTGGTCCTCCGAGGCGGCGGCCAACGAGGGGACGCCGCAGCTGACGCTGACCTTCGGCGCGCCGTAGGCGCGACCGACGGGAGCGGATGCGACGGGGGCGTGGGCCGGTGCCGGCCCGCGCCCCCGTGGCCGTCTACGCCACCGCGTAGGTGAACTCGTAGGCGACGGACGTGTCGCCGTGGCGGTACGTGAACGCACCGGAGCCCGACAGTCCGGTCAGCTCGCCCGAACCGGAACCGGGGACCACCTCGAACGTGCACCGGGTCCCGGAGGCGTCGAAGGTGCCGCGCTGCTCCAGGACGAAGGCTCCCTTCCGTCCGTCGACGGCGCCGACCAGCAGCTCCAGACCGGTGTAGGAGCCGGTGGCCTGCCCGGTGTACGTGATCGTGTAGCCGGCCCGGGTCGCCCCGGCCTCGATACCGCCCGCGAAGGCGTTGACGACCGTCGAGCGGGCGAGGCGCGGGGTGGAGTCGGCCGGGGCGATCGGCTGCTCCTCCCAGTCGGCGAACGTGAAACGGCCGGTGGTGGTACGGGCGGACATGGCGGACCTCCTGGTTCACGGCCGGGCGGGATCGTTTCCCCCGGCGCGAGAACAGCCTCTCCGGCATACCTGACACCTCCTGTCAGGTATGCCGGCAGCCCGGCCGCGACGGCCCGGCCGCGACGGCCTGCCGGACACAATGGCCCCATGCGCGCCGACCGGCTCCTCTCCCTGCTCCTCCTGCTGCAGAACCGCGGCCTGATGACCGCACCCGAACTGGCCGCCGAGCTGGAGGTGTCGGTCCGTACCGTCTACCGGGACATCGAGGCCCTCGGCGCCTCCGGCGTCCCCGTCCACGCCGACCGCGGACCGGCCGGCGGCTACCGGCTGATGGACGGCTACCGCACCCGGCTCACCGGCCTCACCGACGCCCAGGCGGGCTCCCTCTTCCTCGCCGGCGCGCCCGGACCCGCGCAGGACCTGGGCCTCGGCGCCGATCTGGCCGCCGCCCAGCTCAAGCTCCAGGCGGCGCTGCCCGCCGCCCTCGCCGACCGGGCCCGCCGCCTCCGGGACCGCTTCCACCTGGACGCCCCGGCCTGGTTCCGCGATGCCGACCCGGTCCCGCACCTCGCGCAGATCGCCCAGGCCGTCTGGGACCAGCGCGTACTGCTCACCCACTACCGGCGCTGGAGCGGCGAGGAGCGGACCGGGCACCCGCTGCACCCGCTCGGACTCGTCCTCAAGGGCGGCATCTGGTACCTCGTGGCGCGGGCCGCCGACGAGCGCGTACGCAGCTACCGGGTCTCGCGGTTCCTCGCCGTGGACACCGCGGAGGAGGGCTTCGAGCGTCCGGCCGGCTTCGGACTCGCGGAGTACTGGGCCGAGTCCGCGCGCCGCATGGAGCAGGCCACCCGGCAGGGGACCGCCCGGCTGCTGCTGTCCCCGCGCGGGCGCCGGCTGCTCCCGATGCAGTTCGGCGCCGCCGGTGTACGGGCCCTGGCCGGGGCCGGGGCCGCCGAGCCGGGGGACCCGGCGGGCTGGATCCGCGTCGACCTGGAGGTCGAATCCCAGGCGGTGGCGGTCGGCGATCTGCTCCGCCTGGGCACCGAAGCCGAGGTCCTCGCCCCGCCGGAGCTCCGCCGGGCCCTGGCGGACACCGTCGCCGCGCTGGCCGAGCGGTACGGGCGTCAGACCTAGGGGGTGTCGTCAAAGTCCCTTCTGGCCGGCGGGGTCCGGCACGCGCGCTCGCCGCGTTGTCGTCGGTCGACGACGCGAGCGTCGCCTC
>NZ_JBIASZ010000033.1:0-50101 GCF_042891345.1 Streptomyces sp. NPDC001903 | reverse complement strand
CCGGAACAGCATCCACAACTCGTCCGGCACCAGCCGCTCAACGAGACCCGTCATGCACGGCTCAACGAACGATCACGCCATAAGAAACGACGTCTAAGGGCAGTGGGCTGTTGCCGATCACCGAGGTTCGCGGCAGAGTCGCGATCTGCTCGACGTCGTGCTCCGCGACGCTTGTCCGGCTGGCGGCCGACGACACCCACGCCGGATCGGGCAATCTCGAGTTTTGTCTGCCCGGCCTGCTGGCTGCCGAACTCCTCAACCGCGATGGCCCAGACCATGCCAGACTCTGAGCGCCCGCGGCCCGGCTCGCGGACCGGCTGGCGGATGCCATCGCGCGGCGGCAGCCCGCGGGTTGGTCGAGTGTTCGCGTCGCCCGGGGAGCGCCCTCTGCCCAGGCTCCGCCGTCAGCTGCTGCCGGGCAGACTGACCAGTAGCTCCTTGCGGCCGAGCAGTCCGGCTCCCTTGCCCACGAGGGTGACCTTGGCGAGAGGGCCGAGGCGTTTGGTCTCCGGCCGCTGCGGATACCAGCGCAGCGCGGTCAGCCGCACCTCTACACCGGGCACGCCGACGGCTTGGAACACCATCCCCAGCTGCAGCTCGCCGGTGAAGCTCTCCGCGACGCACACCAGCTCGTCCGCGGAACTCTTCGCGATCTGGTGCACGGAGATCCGTGTGGCAGTCGGCAGTGCGGGTTGGGCCGCAATTGCGTCAATGATCAGCTCGATGTCTTCCGAGGAGGCAATGCAAAATTCCTGGTCGTTCTGCTCGATGTCGCTTCTGAGGTCATTCCATTGTCCATCAAGTCCGCCTTCGGTGATCAGTCGCGACGGCACGATCAGGGAGTTTCTCTTTTCCGTGAAGGACCAGTCAATGTTCCGTGGTGCCTCCCGTGTAACGGAATGGAACATCTCCTGCAGTTCGGGGTGTGGTTCGCTGAAACGCCAGCCGATCGTAGGGAGTCGGACGAGCCCGGTGATCTCGTCTGTTTCACTCACGGACTTCATCCAAACCACCGGAGCGAACCGTCCGAGGGCGCTCCGGGCCCGCTGGAAGCGTGACAGTTGTACCTCCTCGTCTTTCATCGCCATTTCGTCTCCCTGCGTAGTCTTCGCAACTCGTTGAGGTCGGCCTCGCCATTCAATCGTATGACCCGCTCGTCATTCTGGGATCGTAGGGCCCTTTCGTAGTCTCCTCGCGGAATCGGGTTCGTGCTCAGGGTTGGGTCATAAATGTACCGACCGTCGGTGTACACCTGATGGAAATCCCAGTCTGCATTTTTGATTCCATCGGGACTGGCCTCAGGGGTCTTGATGTTCCCTGACGGGGTGATGTAGTGGACGATCTTTCCTTCCCCGTCTGCCTGCCTCATGATGAAGCTCGATATTTCGGTGCAGTCGATATCTTCACCCCTGGGCGCTGCCCGCATCGCGTCGACAAGGCTCTGCTTCGGTGGGTGGTCCGGGTGCGGCTCCCGAAAATCGAACGGGCCGCGCTCCGGGCAATCGTCCGGGGACAGGCCCATGTGGTCGGACGAGATGTGGGGGTTGTGGACATACGTCGCCGGATTGGGGGCCGCGGACAGCCCCAGGGGGTCCGGGCTGAGGTAGCGGGCCGTTTCGGGGTCGTAGGTGCGGAAGAGGTTGTGGTGGAGCCCCGACTCGGGGTCGTAGTACTGGCCCGGGAAGCGGAGTGGGGTGTAGGCCGCCGAGTCGCGGTTCCAGGTGGTGGTGCCCCACAGGGTGTTGCGGGTTCGCCAGGCCGAGGTGCCGTCCTCGGTCAGGAGCTGGGTCGGCGTGCCGATCAGGTCCGTGACGATCGCGAAGAAGCGGTCGTCGACCGTCTCGTCGTCGACGTGCTCGGTCTGGGTGAGGGGGTGGAGGCCCTTGTGCGTCCAGGTGAGGGTGACCGGACCGCTGGTCTGTTCGCAGAGGGTGGTGCCGTCCCAGGTAAACACCGTTTCCTCGACCACTGCGCCCTCGGCCGAGAGGCGCTGCTTGGCCGTGCGGCGGCCCAGAGGGTCGTACGTATAGCGCCAACATGTGCCAGCCGGGGTGATGACGGCCGCCAGCTGGTCTTCGGCGTTCCACTCGTAGCGCCAGGTCTCCGGTTTGCGGGACAGGCGGGTCTTCTGCCGCAGGGTGACCCGGCCCAGGGCGTCGTGCTCGTAGCGGACGGCGCCCGCGCGAGTGATGCGGGTGCCCGTGTAGGTGCGTCCGCCCTGGGCCTCCGCACCCGGGTGGCGCTCCGGCCACGTGGCGTGGGTCTGGTTGCCCGCCTCGTCGTAGGCGTAGCGCTCCGACCAGCGAGCGGCTTCGACGGCCGTGACGCGGGCCGCCGCGTCGAGGGAGAAGGTACGGGCGCCTGTCCGGGAGTCGTCGATGTCGGTGAGGCAGCCGTCGGCTCGGTAGCTGTAGCCACGGCGATGGAGGGTGCGTCCGTCCTGACCGATGACCGTCTGCGCAGTGAGGCGGCCGGCGAGGTCGTACTCGTGGGTGAGAGAGAGGTCCGCCCCCACGGTGCGGGTCAGTTCCCGGCCCGCCGCGTCGCGTTCGAAAGTGAGAGTGCGGCCCGCGGTGGTCAACGAGGTGCGGTGGCCGGCCGCGTCGTACGTCCAGTGTGAGTCGGCGCCGGTCGGGGTGGTACGGGCGGTGCGGTGGCCGAGGGCGTCGTACGTGAAGGTGAGGGTGCGGCCGTCGACCGTCTCCGAGAGGACCGTGCCCGCCTCGTCGCGCTGCCAGGTGATGCTGGAACCGGGAGAGGACATGGACGACGGGCGGTCGCAGGAGTCGTACGTGTAGGCGGTCGTGCCGGCCGACGTCGTTTTGCCGATGACCTGCCCGAGTGCGTTGTGTGCGTAGGTGACCGTGTCGCCCAGAGCGTTGGTGCGGGAGATGAGCGAGCCCGCAGCGTCGTAGCCGTACGTGAGCGTGCGCGCGTCGAAGTCCGTCTCCACGGCTAGCCGGCCCGTCGCGTCGTAGGTGTAGCTCCAGTGCAAGCCCTGGGGGTTGGTGACGGCGGTCAGGCGGAGTTCGGTGTCGTAAGTGAACGAGTACCGGGCCCCGTCCGGGTCGGCGCGGGCGGTGAGGAGGTCGAAGTCGCCGTATTCGAAGGCTGTCACCCCGCCCGCCGCATCCGTATGGGTCAGGCGATTGCCCTCGCCGTCGTACGTCCACGATTCGGAGCTCCCGTCGGCGCTGACCCGACGCAGGAGGCGTCCCTCGACGCTCCAGGTCAGGTGGGTCGTACGGCCCGAGGGGTCGGTGATCGCGGTGGGACGACCGAAGGCGTCGCGGGTGTAGGTCGTCGTCCCACCCAGGGGGTCGGTGACCGACATGATGAGGCCCGCCGGATGGCAGCGGACCCTGGTCGTGTGGCCGAGGGCGTTCGTCACCGCGGCCAGATGGCCGCGAGTGTCGTAGCCGAAGCGGGTCGTGGCTCCGGTCGGGTCTGTCTGCGAGGTTCTGTTGCCCTGGGCGTCGTACATCTGGCGGACGGTCGTGCCGTCGGGGTGGACGACGAGTGTCGGCAGACCCAGCTCGCTGTACTCGGCGCGTGAGACCCGGTCGCCCGGGCGGGTCACCGAGGTCAGGCGGCCGTCCTCGTCGTATGTGAGGCGGACCGTGCGGCCCAACGCGTCCGTGCGGGACAGGAGGCGGTTGTAACGGTCGTACTCGAAGCGGGTGGTCGCCCCGGCCGGATCCGTCTCGGCGACGACCTGTGCGCGGTCGTTGAGCACGTACAGGGTGCGGTTGCCCAAGGAGTCGGTGTGGGTGGTGAGGCCGTCCTCGTAGGCGAACCGGACGTTCAGGTGGCCGTTGGTGCCGGACTGGGCGACGCATCGGTGCCGCTCGTCGTAGACGTAGTCGAAGTGGCGGTCGTTGGTGTCCGTCCACGAGGTGATCCGGCCCAGCTCGTCGTAGGCGAAGCGCAGCGGGAGGCCCGAGGAGTTGGTGACCTCCGTGAGGTGGCCGTCCGTGTAGCCGTAGCGCAGGATCTCGGTGCCGTCGGCCAGGGCGAGGCCGGTGATGCGCCCGTCCGAAGAGGTCAGGCGGACCTCGTAGCCGCCACTGTGGGAGAGGATGATCGGGGCGCCGGAGGCCTCGTCGTAGGTGAAGGCGAGCCACGCACCGTTGCGGTCGTCGAGCTGGGTCAGGCGGCCGTCCTCGGAGAAGTGGCGGACGCGGCCGGACTCCGGGTCGGTGACCGTGTAGCCGCCGTCCGGGTCGTGGGTGAGGGGCCAGCGCTGCCCGAGGTCGGGGAGCACCGGCGTGCCGGGTGCGGCGGGGTGCGGATAGCCGAGCAGGCTGCCGTCCTCGCGGACCAGGACCACACCCTCGGCGTCGAACTCCAGGCGCTGATCGACCGTAGAGGCCCAGGTAGGGCCGAACCAGCGGCCTTGGCGGTACGAGGACTCGAAAGTTCGGCTGAATATCAGCGGTAGTGAGCCCGGCAGCACGAGGTCCGTCTGCGGGAGGATCATCCGGCCGGTCGCGATGTCGACGGGGTCGTCCCGGCAGGACCTGCAGTCGGCTTCGCGGGATTTGTCGTGCGGGGCCCCGCGCAGCTCCTCGCCCGGGGTCGGCTTGTGGGGCCCGCCGGGCAGATCGTCCGCCAGCTTGCCGAACCGCAGCGCGGTCTTGGCCGCGCCCGCACCCTTCGACCCCAGCGCCTCGGGCAAGAGCTTGCCGCCGAACTCATGAGGATCCTTCATGGCCTGGTCGAGCATGGCCGAGCCCGCGGCCACCGGATCGTTCGCCGCCGTCATCAGGCCGAGGCCGGTGAGCTTGAGCTGCGCGGCGTACTCCTCCGGGTGCGCGCGGTTGTACGGATCGTCCGGGTTGAGGGAGCGTGCGAAGGAAACCATGCCGGCCGCGCCCTTGACGACGCCTCCGAGGAGATGGGTCTTGTTGATGCCTTCTACATACGCGTCGGACTGGATCTGCTGGAACAGCGAGGGCATTGGCGGAGCCGCGTCCCGTGCCTTCTCCAGGGATCCGACCGCAATCCTGGCTGCCTCGTCGCGCTGGCGGCGGGCCTCGGTGAGCTTTTCGCGGGCCGCCTTGATGCCGTCCGCGCCCGGGTCGGTGAAGCCCATGGGACGGGCCGGCAGCGGGTTCTGCCGGTCGCGGACCGCAGCCTCGTAGGTGGCGCACCACTTCGCGTACGCCGCATGCGCGGCTTCGGAGGTCTTCACCGCCGTCCTGTACGCCTCAAGGGCCTCGCGGGCCTGCTCCTGGGCCCATGCCACCGTGTCCGCGTACCGCTCCAGCGCGTCGGCGGCCGTCTCGCAGGCATCCGCCGCCGTGAACCAGCGTGGGGGCTGCCTCTGCGCCGCGGCGCGGAAGGCGGCCGCCGAGGCACCTGTGATTCCGTCCTCGTCGAGGCCCTTGAGCCCCAGCCCGGTCTGGTCGAAGGCATTCTGGAAGTCGCGCAGATGGGTGACCGTGGTGCGGAGCGTCGAAACGCTGCCGTGGATGAGCCGGCGGTGGTCGTCCGTCTGCCCCAGCTGCAGTTCGTCGGCGTCACCGCTGATCATGTTCGCGGCCGAGTTCGTTCCTTCTCGGACCGCATTCGCGCCGCCCTGCCAGCCCACCCCCTCCAGGCCGTCCGCCACGATGTCGCCGGCGAATTCGACGCCGTCTCCCACGAGGTCGGCGCCGCGTGCCAGCCAGCCCTTGTCTGCCATCAGCGCTCACCCTCGGACGGGTTCCGGACCCTTTCGAGTTGCTCGGGACCCATCCCCGCGAACTCGGCGCCCTGCTCGACCACGCGGCCGCCCACGCCCTCGTTGAGTACCTTGTGCTTGGCATCGGCCCAGGCGGCGTCGAACTCCTCGCGTGCCTGGCGGGCCTGCTCAGGGGTCTCCTGCCGAAGCGGGTTCTGTGCGAGGGAGTTCCAGGACTGCTGCTCGACCGTGTCCTCGTCCTTGTGCGGGTTGCCCACCAAGGCATTGGCCGCGATCTTGAACGTGCCTCCGCGGTACTGGTCCTCCTCCCAGACCAGCCCTGCCGCGATGTTCAGGTCACCGGCCAGCTTGCTGGCGTCCATGACCAGGCCCCTTACGCCCCATTCCCAGCGCGTGCAGAGATCCGCGAAGACGGTCGCGACGCTTCCGTGTCCCGCCTCCATCCCGGTCAGCGCCAGCTTGCCGAAGCCGGCGCCCAGAGAGGCAGGGCCTGCCGCCCCGAACTCCCTTAACTCCCCGACGGCTGCGCGGAGCCCGTCGGTGAGGTTCCTGACCGCGACCGGACTCATCTCCAGGTCTTTGTCGCCGGTACCGCTCACGTGTCCACCCCCAGTGGTTCCGGAACAGGCTAGTGCTGCTGCCGCGCTTATTGATCTTCATTGCCGGTACAGTGACAGGGAACCGGCCACCGCCGTGATCCCGGGGCGCAGAGGGCCCGGTCAGCGCTCTGGCTGACGCACGATGTCCGTTACGGCGCCTCCCCCCGGTGCCGCCGACGCGCTCCCGACACGTCCCCGGGGCGGGGTATGTGGAGCTGGATTGTTCCTGACGGGTTGTGAGGGAACGCGGAGTCGTTGATCGTCCGTCGAGGGTGCGACCGCAGAGCGGCGGAACACCGGACACGCCTGATGAGACGCTGTTCGCGGCGGTCACCTACGTGCTGGTCAAAGGCTGTGCCTGGCAGGCGCTGCTGCCGTGCTTCGGGACATCGAAGTCCACCGCGCATCGCCGGTTCGGGCGAACTCACAGGCCCGACCCCCGTGGACCGGGGCAAGCAGGGTTCCAAGACGCACGTCCTGTCGGACGAGGCGGGACTGCCCTCGTTGTCGGCAAACTCCGACGGCTCCACGCGGACAAGGCGCATCGGCGTCCGCATCGCCGGCAAGGGCATCGACTCGAGCGAGCGATCAGGGGGTCGGCGGTGGGTGATCGAGCGCACGATGTCCTGGCTGAGCGGCTATCGCCGACCCAACCACCGCTACGAACGCCACCCCCGCAACCACCCGGCTTTCCTCGGCCTCGCAGCCGCCCTCTGCTGGTACGAACGCCTCATCCGAACGGCCACATGGGACATGGTCTGAGTTGATCAACGGTGTTGAGGTGCCGGCTACAGCCAGTCGCGCTTCTTGAAGATGACGTAGAGGCTCGTGCAGACGACGGCCATCAGCAGGATCGCGAAGGGGTAGCCCGCCGCCCAGTGGAGTTCGGGCATGGTCTCGAAGTTCATGCCGTAGATGGTGCCGACCAGGGTGGGGGCGAAGAGGATGGCGGCCCACGAGGAGATCTTCTTGAAGACGTCACCCTCACGCCGCTGACCTGCGCGGATTGCTGTACGAGCGGGCTGACCTGCGAATTCGCTCGTTTCCGGGGCTTTCAGCGTGATGCCGTTTTGCGCGGTCGATTCTCCCCAGCCGCTCCCCACCGGACCTTTATTCTCCCCGGATTCTCCCCAGCCACAGCCCGTTCCTGGCGGTGTTTCCGCTGGTGAGGCGGCCCTTCGTTGGGTTGGGGTGTGGTTACCGTTCTCAGGAGTCTCGGGGCGAGTGTGCTGGCGTCACAGCCTCGCGCGTTCGCGCCCGCGACACTGCGCGGCTCTGGTCCTTGACCGGTTGTGCGCTGTCGTGCCAACCCCTGGGCGCAGGAGGTCAACCCGGTCGGTCGGGTCGCTCGTAGCTTGCAGAAGTGCCGAGCCGCGGACGCGGCGGGCACGTTACCGATTGCTTCGAGAGGACTCCTCGTGTTCGACATCAACAAGGTGCAGGCCGCCCCGAGCAAGGATCTGCTCACGCCCGACAACTCGGTCATGCTCTTCGTGGACCACCAGCCGCAGATGTTCTTCGGCACCGGGAGCGGCGATCGCGCCGCGATCATCAACAGCACCGTGGGTCTGGCCAAGGCGGCTCAGGCGTTCGATGTGCCGGCCGTCCTGACCACGGTGGCCGCCGAGTCGTTCTCCGGGCCCCTGCTGCCGCAGCTCGCGGAGGTGTTCCCCAAGCACGAGGTCATCGACCGTACGACGATGAACGCCTGGGAGGACGAGGCGCTCGTGGCGGCGGTCAAGGCGACCGGGCGCAAGAAGATCATCCTGTCCGGGCTGTGGACCGAGGTCTGCCTGGTGCTGCCCGCGCTGTCCGCGCTTGAGCAGGGATACGAGGTGTACGTGGTCTCCGACGCCTCCGGCGGCGTCAGCCCGGCCGCCCACGAGCACGCGCTCCAGCGGATGATCGCCGCCGGAGCGGTGCCGGTGACCTGGGTACAGGTGCTCCTGGAACTCCAGCGCGACTGGGCGCGCCAGGAGTCGTACGGCGCGGTCATGGAGATCGTCAAGGCCCACGCGGGTGCGTACGGCCTGGGCGTCGTGTACGCGCAGAGCGTCATCGGCGCGCACGCGGCCGGCTGACCCCTGTGGACACCGGCATTCTGATCCTGCGTCTGCTGGTGGGACTGCTCGTCGCCGGCCACGGTGTGCAGAAGATCAGCTCGCACCTGGGCGGCAAGGGACTTGAGGGCGGTACCGAGGAGTTCCGCGCCGACGGCTTCCGCGGCGGTGCCCTCACCGCCCTGGCGGCGGGCGGCGGCCAGATCGGGTCGGGTCTGCTGCTCGCGGCCGGCCTCCTGACCCCGCTCGCCGCGACCGGGGTCATCGGGGTCATGACGGTCGCCCTCACCGTGAAGTGGCGCAACGGCCTCTGGGTGCAGAACGACGGGTACGAGTACCCGCTCGTCCTCATCGGCACCGCCGCCGCCCTCGCCGCCACCGGACCCGGTGACTGGTCCCTCGACGCGGCCCTCGGCCTCACGCCGTACCCGCTGTGGTGGGCGGCCCTCGCGCTCGTGGCCGGTCTCGGCAGCGGACTCCTCACCCGGCTCGTCCTGCACCGGACCGCCGCCCCGGCGATCGCCGAGCGCTGAGCGCGAGCCGCACAGACCGGGTCCGGCCGCCCGCGTACCCCCCGACCGGGCGGCCGGGCCCTTCCCACCTTCTCTCCCGAACAGGAGCACGCGATGGACACCCTCACGACCCCGCACGGCGGCGGCCAGCCGCTGCTGCACCAGAAGGGCGCCGAGACCCAGGCGTTCGGCACGCTCAAGCAGTTGCCGATCGGCCTCGGCCACGACACCCGCATGTACGCCTGCCAGCGGCTGAACCGCGTCCTCGCCGACACGCAGATCCTCTACTCCCTCTACAAGAAGCACCACTGGCTCATGCGCGGGGCGACCTTCTACTCGCTCCACCTGATGCTGGACAAGCACGCGGAGGCCCAACTGGCCATCGTGGACGCGCTGGCCGAGCGGGTCCAGAGCCTCGGCGGCGTCGCCGCCGGAGACCCGCGTCACGTCGCGGAGCTGACGTCGATCCCCCGGCCGCCGGACGGCGTCGAGCCGGTGCCCGTCATGCTGTCGCGGCTCCTCGACGCGCACGAGCGGATCCTGATCGACGCCCGGGACGCCGCCGCCCGGCTCTCCGGGGAGGGCGACGAGGGCAGCGCCGACCTGCTCGTCTCCGATGTCATCCGCACCGGCGAGGCGCAGGTGTGGTTCCTGGCCGAACACCTGGTGGACACCCCACTGGTGCACGGCTGATGGAGGACACGTACGACGTCGTCGTGGTCGGCGGCGGGCCGGGCGGCGAGGTCGCCGCAGACCGGGTCGTCCGGTCGGGGCTGACCGCCGTCGTCGTCGAGGCCGACGCCGTCGGCGGCGAGTGCTCCTACCGTGCCTGCGTCCCGAGCAAGGCCCTGCTGCGACCCGGCGCCGCCCGGGCGGAGGCCCGCTCGGTCGACGGGGCCCGGCAGGCGGTCACGGCGGCACTCGACCCGGCGCGCGTCCTGGCCCGCCGTGACCGTTTCACCGGGCGGGGCGACGACACCGGCCAGGCCCACTGGCTCGACGGTGCGGGCATCGCGCTCGTACGGGGGCACGGACGGCTCGCCGGTGAGCGCCGGGTGGAGGTGACCGGGGCCGACGGCACGGTCCGTACCCTGCGGGCCCGGCGCGCGGTCGTGGTCTGCACCGGCACGGAGCCCGCCCTTCCGCCAGTGGAGGGGCTCGACCGGATCGGTGTGTGGACCAGCCGGCAGGCCACCACGGCCGACGCGGTGCCCGAGCGGCTCGTCGTCATCGGCGGGGGAGTGGTGGCCTGCGAGATGGCCACCGCGTGGCGCTCGCTCGGCTCCTCCGTCACCCTGCTGGTTCGCGACCAGGCCCTGCTGACCGGCTGGGAGCCGTGCGCCGGCGAAGAGGTCGCCCGGGGTCTGAGCGATCTGGGCGTCACGATCCGCTTCGGGGTGTCGGCCGTCCGGGTCGCCCGTGACGAGGACACCCGCGCGGTGACCGTGGACACCGACGACGGCACCGCCCTCGTCTGCGACGAGGTCCTGGCCGCGGTCGGCAGGCGCCCGCGGACCGCGGACCTCGGCCTGGACTCCGTCGGACTGGCGGCACGCGACTGGCTCCCGGTCGACGACGCCTGCCGCGTCACGGCAGTCGAGGGCGACTGGCTCTATGCCGTCGGCGACGTGAACCACCGTGCGCCGCTGACCCATATGGCCAAGTACCAGGCCCGAGCCTGCGCGGCGGCGATCGCCGAGCGATCCGCGGGGCGCCCGGCCGTCACCGGAGGCCGGCAGCCGTGGAGCGCGGAAGCCGACCACGTCGCCGTCCCGCAGGCCGTCTTCACCCGTCCGGAGGTCGCGAGCGTCGGCCTCACGGAACGCGCGGCACGCGAAGCGGGTCTCGCGGTGCGCACGGTGGAGTACCGCATCGACGACGTCGCCGGCGCCGCGCTCCACGCGGACGACTACCGCGGCCTCGCCAAGCTCGTCGTCGACGAGACCCGGGGAGTCGTCGTCGGCTGCACGCTCACCGGCCCGATGGCGACCGAACTCATCCACACGGCAACGGTCGCCATCGTGGGAGAAGTCCCGCTCGAACGCCTGTGGCACGCCGTCCCCGCCTTCCCGACGGTCAGCGAGATCTGGCTGCGGCTCCTGGAGGCGTACGGCCTCTGAGGCGAGGCCCCGCCCGACCGCCGCACCCGCTCGGCCCAATCGGCGCGCCCTCCCGCCCGACCGGCACACCCCCGCCCGCCCGAGCGCACCCGAATGCCTCACCACCCGACAAGGAAACCCCATGCATCCCAAGAGGCGCACCCTCGCCCTCGCCCTGCCGGCCACACTGGCCGCCCTGATGGGCGCCGCACCCGCCGCACCCGCGAGCGTCCCGGCCGCCGCCGGCGCCGACCGGCACGGTCCCAAGCCCACGATCGTCCTGGTCCACGGGGCGTTCGCCGACGCCTCCAGCTGGAGCGGCACGATCAGGCGGCTTCAGCGCGCCGGCTACCCCGTCCTGGCCCCCGCCAACCCGCTGCGCGGTCTCGCCGCGGACACCGCCTACCTGCGCAGCGTGCTGGCCGCCGTCGAGGGCCCCGTCGTCCTGGTCGGCCACTCCTACGGCGGCGCCGTCATCAGTGGCGCCGCGCTGGGCGACAGCCGTGTGAAGGCCCTCGTCTACATCGCCGCGTTCACCCCGGACAAGGGCGAGAGCGCGGCCGAGCTCGCCGCCAAGTTCCCCGGCTCCACCCTCGGCGACACCGTGAACCCGCGGTCGTACCCGCTGCCCGGCGGTGGCACCGGCACCGAACTCGTCATCGAACGGGCCAAGTTCCACCGGCAGTTCGCCGCCGACGTCCCCATCGCCGACGCGGCCGTCATGGCCGCGACCCAGCGCCCGGTCGCCACCGCCGCGCTGGAGGAGAAGGCCGGGGAAGCGGCCTGGAAGACGATCCCGTCCTGGGCGCTGATCGCCACCGCCGACAAGAACATCCCGCCGGCCGCCGAACGGTGGATGGCCCGGCGCGCCGGCTCGCACATCACCGAAGTGGACGCGTCGCACGCCGTGGCCGTCTCCCGCCCGGCCGTGGTCACCGACGTGATCCTCGACGCCGTGCGGGCGACCCGCTGAGCCCCCGACCTGCGCCCTCTCGTACATCCCCAGAAGGAGAACCCCACATGAAGGACCGTCCGATCCTCGAACCCGCCGCCCAGGCCTTCGCCGACGCCACCGCCCAGCCGCCGTACCTCTACCAGATCCCCGTCGCCGAGGGCCGTAAGGCCGTGGACGGTGTCCAGAGCGGTGAGGGCGTCCCCCTGCCCGAGGTCGACGAGGAGTGGATCACCGTCCACGGCGGCCCGACCGGCGACGTCCGCGCCCGGATCGTCCGCCCCCGCGGCGCAACCGGCCCGCTTCCCGTCATCCTCTACATCCACGGCGCGGGCTGGGTCTTCGGCAACGCCCACACCCACGACCGGCTCGTCCGCGAACTCGCCGTCGGCGCCCGGGCGGCCGTGGTGTTCCCCGAGTACGACCTCTCGCCCGAGGCGCGCTACCCCGTCGCGATCGAGCAGAACTACAGCGTCGCCCAGTGGGTCGCCCGCGAGGGACACCACAAGGACCTCGACGGCACGCGGATCGCCGTCGCGGGCGACTCGGTCGGCGGCAACATGAGCGCCGCCCTCACCCTCATGGCCAAGCAGCGCGGCGACGTCACGCTCGTCCAGCAGGTCCTCTTCTACCCGGTCACGGACGCGAGCTTCGACACCGGCTCGTACCACCAGTTCGGCGAGGGCTACTTCCTGCGCCGCGACGCCATGAAGTGGTTCTGGGACCAGTACACGACCGCCGAGGCCGAGCGGGCCCAGATCACCGCCTCCCCGCTGCGCGCCTCCACCGAGCAGCTCAGCGGCCTGCCGCCGGCCCTGGTCATCACCGCCGAGGCCGACGTCCTGCGCGACGAGGGCGAGGCGTACGCGGCGAAGCTCCGCGCCGCCGGCGTCCCCGTCACCGCCCTGCGCGTCCAGGGCGTCATCCACGACTTCGTGATGCTGAACGCACTGCGCGAGACGCAGGCCGCGGAACTCGCCATCGGTCTCGCCACCGACACCCTGCGCAAGGCCCTCGCATGACCGGGCCGTCGACGAGCATGCCGGTGGCGGGCCTCGTCCCCGCCCCGCGTCGGGAACACGAGCACGCCGACCTCCTCGTCCGCAACGCCAAGGTCTTCACCGGTGACCCCGACCGCCCCGAGGCCCGTGCCGTCGCCCTCCGCGGCGGCCGGGTCGCGGCCCTCGGCGACGACCACGACCTCGCCCACCTCGTCGGGCCGGGAACGAAGGTCGTCGACGCCCTCGGCCGCCGGGTGATCCCCGGCCTCAACGACTCGCACCTGCATGTCATCCGGGGCGGCCTGAACTACGTCCTGGAGCTGCGCTGGGACGGCGTACGAAGCCTCCGACACGCCCTCGCGATGCTGCGCGAGCAGGCCGGCCGCACCCCGAAGGGGCAGTGGATCCGGGTGGTGGGCGGCTGGACCGCCGAGCAGTTCGCCGAGCGCAGGATGCCGACCGTCGCGGAGCTGAACGCCGCCGCCCCCGACACTCCGGTCTTCGTCCTGCACCTGTACCAGTCGGCGCTGATGAACCGGGCCGCGGTGCAGGCAGCCGGATTCACCCGCGACACCCCGGATCCCCGCGGCGGGCAGATCGTCCGCGGCCGGGACGGCGAACCCAATGGCGTGCTCCTCGCGGCGCCGAGCGCCCTCATCCTGTACTCGACCCTGGCCAATGCGCCGGCCCTCGACGAGGCCGACAAGCGGACGTCGACGCGCCACTTCCTGCGCGAGCTGAACCGCTTCGGACTGACGTCCGCGGTCGACGCCGCCGGCGGGTTCCAGAACTTCCCCGACAACTACGCCACGGTCGCCGACCTCGCCAGGTCGGGGGAGCTGACCCTCCGGATCGCCTACCACCTCTTCCCGCAGACGGCCGGGCAGGAGCTCGCCGACCTGAAGCGCTGGACCGAGATGGTCAAGCCCGGGGACGGGGACGAGTGGCTCCGGCTCAACGGCGCGGGAGAGAACCTGACCTGGGCCGCCGCCGACTTCGAGAACTTCTCCGAGCCCCGGCCCGAACTCGCCGCCGGCTACGAGACCGAATTCGAGAGCGCCGTCCGGCTTCTCCTTGAGAACGGCTGGGGCTTTAGGCTCCACGCGACCTACGACGAGACGATCCGCCGCGACCTGGCCGTCTTCGAGAAGCTCGCGGCCGAAGGACTCTTCCCCGGCGGCAACCGCTGGCTCTTCGACCACGCGGAGACGGTCTCGGCCGACAGCCTCGACCGGATCGCCGCCCTCGGCGGCGCCGTCTCGGTCCAGAACCGGATGTCCTTCCAGGGCGCCGCGTTCCTCGACCGCTACGGCGCCGGGGCCGCCGCCCACACCCCGCCGGTCCGGGCCATGCTCGACCGAGGCCTGACCGTCGCCGCAGGAACCGATGCCACCCGCGTCTCCTCGTACAACCCGTGGGTCGCCCTCCACTGGCTGGTCACCGGGCGCACCGTCGGCGGCACGGCCCTTTACCCGGCCGGGAACCTGATCGACCGGGAGACCGCCCTCGGCCTCTACACCCGGGGCGGAGCGCAGCTCACCGGCGAGCAGGACGTCAAGGGGACTCTGCGAGAGGGGACTTACGGCGACCTCGCGATCCTCTCCGACGACTTCCTCACCGTGCCCGAGGACGTCATTCCCGACATCGAGTCCGTCCTCACTGTCGTCGGCGGCCGGATCGTCTACGCGACCGCCGAGTACGAGGGGCTCGACGAGGCCATCCCGCCGGTGGCCCCCGAGTGGAGCCCGGTGGCCCACTTCGGCGGGTACCAGAGCGGTGCCCGCCAGGCATCGGCCGTGGCCGAGGCCGTCGCCGAGTCCGAGCAGCACCGCCGCTGGCGCGTCGCACGCGGCTCCGTTCCCGACACGACGCCGTCCTTCGTCGATCCCTGCTTCGATCACTGAAAGAGAGATCCACCCGATGTCCGCAGCCTCCCCCGCCGCCGACGGCGGCGACACGCCGCCAACCCTGCCGGACGTTCCCCCGGGACGCCGTTTCGAGCCGGACCTCCGGTCGATGACACGGATCAACCTGCGCCCCATCGCCTCACCCATGCCGCTCGGCTTCTTCACGATAGCCATCGCCTCCGTGATGACGGGCTGCCTGCAGCTCGGGATCTTCGACCAGACGGCCCGCAGCGCCGTCGCCTTCACCGTACTGCCGGCCTTCGCCCTGCAACTCCTGGTGAGCTTCCTGGCCTTCGGAGCCCGTGACGTGATCGCGGCGACGCTGATGGCGGTGTTCGCCGGCAGCTGGCTGCCCTACTCGCTCATCATGCTCAGCGGCGCGGCCGACGGCCTTCAGGTCCTCGGCGTGTTCAACCTGGCGCTCCTCTGCTTCGGGGCCCTGATGACCGCCGTGACCCGGCCCAAGCGCGCGCTGTGGCTCGTCCTCGCGGTCTCCCTGCCCCGCTGGGCGGCCACCGGCCTCGCGGGCATCACCGGCGCCGAATGGCTGACGCGCACGTCCGGCGCGCTCGGCCTCGTGGTGGCGCTCGTCGCGATGTACACGGCGTTCGCCCTGATGCTCGAGGACATGCGCAGCGAGCAGGTCCTGCCCATCGGCCGCAGCGGCCCCGCCCACCTCGCCGTGGAAGGCGACCTGTCCGTCCAACTCCGCAACCTGGAACGCCAGGCGGGCGTACGCCGCACGCTCTGACCGCACCCACCCACCCCGTCACACGACGACCGCACAGGAGCACCCATGGAACCGCAGGTGACGGACCGGCCCGAGAAGTCCCGGTATGAGATCCTCGCCGGCGACGCCGGCGCCGAGACCGCCGGCTTCGCCGAGTACCACCTCTCGGAGGGCGAGATCGCCTTCATCCACACCGAGATCGACAGCCGGTCCGCCGGCCGGGGCCTGGGCGGGCTCCTCGCCCGCGGGGTCCTCGACGACGCCCGGGCCCGAGGGCTGCGCGTCCTGCCGTACTGCCCCTTCATCCGGGGCTGGATCGGCAAGCACCCCGAGTACACCGACCTGGTGCCCGAGGCGAGGCGCGCCCGCTTCGGCCTGTGAAGCACCACACGAACACCACACATCCGCCTCCCGTCTCCCGCATCCCCTGCCCCATCCCCCTTCCAGCACCGAGGAGTTCCCCCATGCCCCGACACGCCCGCCCCACCGTCGTCCTGGTCCACGGCGCCTTCGCCGACGCCTCCAGCTTCGCCCGCGTCATCCCCGAGCTGACCGCTGCCGGCATGGAAGTGGTGGCCCCGGCGGTGCCCAACCGCAGCCTCGTCGACGACGCCGCGTACATCGCCTCGGTGATCCGCGCCGTCGAAGGCCCCGTGATCCTGGTCGGGCACTCCTACGGCGGTGCCGTCATCACCCTCGCCGGCACGGAGGACAACGTCCGCGCACTGGTGTACCTCGCGGGATACGCGCTGGAGGAGGGCGAGAGCCTGGGCGAGCTGCAGGGCCGCTTCCCCGACTCCGGTCTCGCCGACGCGCTCGTCTACACCCCGTTCCCGGTGGCCGGCTCCACCGAGACCGGCACCGACGTCTCGGTGGAGATCGAGAGGTTCCCCGCCCTCTTCGCGGCGGACGTCGACCCCGGCCTCGCCGCGGTGCTCGCCGTCTCCCAGCGCCCCCTGGCCGCACGGGCCTTCTCGGAGGCGGCGCCTGTCGCGGCGTGGAAGACCAAGCCCTCGTGGGGTCTGGTCGCCTCCTCCGACCGCACGATCAACCCCGATGTGGAGCGCTACGGGTACGAGCGCGCCGGCATGACCACCGTCGAGGTCGACTCCTCCCATCTGGTCATGCTTGCCCAGCCCAAGGCCGTGGCGGAGCTGATCCAGGACGCGGCCCGGTCCACCGCCCACTGACCCGATCGTTCAGGATCGAACGATTAGTCGATAATGTTCGAGCGCTGGTAGCTTCTGATCGCCCCCGAGGACCCCTTCGGCGGGTGATCGGAGAAGATGCGCCCATGAGGTTCGGCGCGAGGCTCGCGCTCGCCGTCATCCCCCTCGCTGCCCTTGCCGCTGCCTGTGGTGTTCCGCAGGACGGTGGCTCGCGGTCGCACACCTCCGTGGACTGTGGGCCGTACGCCAGGTACGGCAAGCACCCCGGCACCAAGGTCACCGTCTACGCGGAGAACCGGGACCGGGAGGCCGACCTGTTCGAAGAGACCTGGGCGGACTTCGCGGACTGCACGGGAATCGACGTCCAGTACGAGGGGGACGGGGAGTTCGAGGCCCAGATCCAGCTCCGGGTCGACGGCGGGAGTGTGCCGGACGTGGCGTTCTTCCCTCAGCCCGGGCTCCTGGAACGCTTTGCGCGGGCGGGGAAGCTCAAGCCCGCGAGCGCCGGGGTCGTGGCCCTCGCGAAGCAGGGCTGGTCGGCTGACTGGAACAGCTACGCGACCGTGAACGGCACCCTCTACGGCACGCCGCTGGTCGCGAACGTGAAGTCGTTCGTCTGGTACTCGCCGAAGTTCTTCCGCGACAGGGGACTGAGCGTTCCCCGTACGTGGTCCGAGCTGATGGCCGTGACGGAGAAGGCCGCGGCGTCGGGCGTCAAGCCGTGGTGCGCGGGCATCGAGTCCGCCGAGGCGACCGGCTGGCCCGTCACGGACTGGATCGAGGACGTCCTGCTGCGTCAGCAGGGCACGGACGTCTACGACCAGTGGGTCACCCACAAGATCCCGTTCAACGATCCGCGGGTGATCATGGCCATGGACACCGTGGGGTCCATCCTCAAGAACGACCGGTACGCCAACGGCGGTTTCGGTCCGGCCCGTTCGATGGCGTCGATCTCCTTCCAGGAGGCCGGCACACCGGTTCTCTCCGGCGACTGTGCGATGCACCGCCAGGCCTCGTTCTATGCCGACATGTGGCCGAAGGGAACCGAGATCGGACCGGACAAGGACGTCTACGCCTTCCTCCTGCCGGGGGCAGACCCGGCCGACCGCCCCGTACTGGGCGGTGGGGTGTTCACCGCGGCGTTCGCCGACCGTCCCGAAGTGCGGGCGTTCCAGGAGTATCTGGCCTCCGCGGACTTCGCGAACGCGCGTATGAAGAAGGGCCCGTTCGTCTCGGCGAACAAGGGCGTGGATCCGGCGAACGCCGCCACCCCGGTCGACAGGCTCTCGATCCAGCTGCTCCAGGACCCCGGGACACAGTTCAGGTTCGACGGTTCGGACCTGATGCCCGCGTCGGTCGGCGCCGGGACGTTCTGGAAGGGAGCCGTCGACTGGATCGGCGGCGCGAGCACCCGGCAGGTCGCCGACTCCATCGAACGGTCCTGGCCGAGCCACTGATGTCGTTCGACGCCGTCGCCCAGCAGCCCAAGCTGCTGTACCTGCTCCAGGGCGTCGCCGCCTTCGCGGCGGTGGTCTCCCTGATCCTGCTGGCGCTGCACCGGGGGCCGTTTCGAAGAAGGGCCGCGGCCCTTCTCCTGCTGGCCCCCGCGCTGCTGCTACTCACGGTCGGTCTTCTCCTGCCCGGTCTGCGCACCCTGGTCCTGTCGTTCACCGACAGCGGGGGAGACGCGTGGGCCGGCTTCGACAACTACGTGTGGATGGTCACCGACCCCCGGGCGATGGTGGCGCTGCGCAACACCCTGGCGTGGGTGGTGCTCGTGCCGTTGCTGGCAGCCTCGGTCGGTCTGCTCTACGCGGCGGCCGTCGTACGGTCGCGGTTCAAAGCGTTCGCGCTGTCCCTCGTCCTGATGCCGATGGCGATCTCCTTCGTCGGCGCGGGTGTCGTCTGGAAGTTCGTCTACGCCTACCGTCCCCCGGAGGCCGGGCAGATCGGGCTGCTGAACCAGCTCGTCGTCGCGTTCGGCGGCGAACCGAGGCAATGGCTCGTGCACTCTCCCTGGAACGTCCTGTTCCTCATCGTGGTGATGGTGTGGACACAGGCGGGCTTCGCAGCCGTCCTGCTGGCCGCCGCGATCAGGGCCGTTCCCGGAGAGCTGACCGAGGCGGCCCGACTCGACGGCGCGTCCCCCCGGCAGATCTTCTGGCGGATCACCATGCCGTCGATCAGGCCCACGCTGCTCGTCGTGGTCCTCGCCCAGACGATCGGCACCTTCAAGGCCTTCGACATCGTCAGGACCATGACCGGCGGACAGTTCGACACGGGCGTCATCGCCCACGAGATGTACGACCAGACCTTCCGCTACGGCGAGACGGGCCGCGGTGCGGCGCTCGCCGTGCTCCTCTTCGTCCTCGTCACCCCCTTCGTCGCCCACCAGGTCCGGGCACAGCGGAGGACGGCGTGAACGGCGTCCGGGAGCGTCTGGCCTCCCGCGCCTTCACGTCGATCGCCGTGGTGATCGCGGTCCTCTGGACGACACCGACCCTCGGTCTGCTGCTCTCCTCGTTCCGTCCCGAGGAGGAGATCAAGACGACGGGCTGGTGGACCGTGTTCGGTACGCCGCATCTCACGCTCGACAACTACGGCGAGGTGCTGTCCGGGGGCGGGAACGGGTCGGGGCGGCTCGCGGAGTACTTCGTCAACTCCGTCGTCATCACCCTTCCCTCGGTGCTGTTCCCGCTCGTGCTGGCCTTCTTCGCGGCGTACGCCCTGGCGTGGATCGACTTCAGGGGGCGGGACGCGCTCGTCGTCGGCATCTTCGCGCTCCAGGTCGTGCCGCTCCAGATGGCGCTCGTCCCCCTCCTGAAGCTGTTCTCCCAGGGCTGGCTGTTCCTGCCCGCGTGGAACCTCACCGGTCCCGCGCGTTTCGGCCAGGTCTGGTTCGCCCACACGGTCTTCGCGCTGCCGTTCGCGGTGTTCCTCCTGCACAACTTCCTGGCAGGGCTGCCCCGGGACCTGATCGAGGCCGCCCGCGTCGATGGCGCGTCACACGGGACGCTGCTGCTCCGGATCGTGCTGCCCCTGGCCCGCCCGGCCCTGGTCTCCTTCGCCATCATCCAGTTCATCTGGGTGTGGAACGACCTCCTCGTGGCACTGACCCTGCTGGGCGGAACGGCCGAGACCGCGCCGATGACGGTCAGACTGGCGAGCCTGGCCGGGACGTACGGCAACGAGTGGCAGCGGCTCACCGCAGGAGCCTTCGTGGCGGCGTTCGTCCCGCTGCTCGTCTTCTTCTCCCTCCGGCGGCACTTCGCGCGGGGACTGCTCGCCGGATCGGTCAAGGGATGAGCCCCGAGCGGCCCGAGGGAGAAGGCATGGCGGTGCCCGGGAGCGCGGGGCTGAGCCGGCCCGGGCTGCGGGGCCGTGAAGCCGAGCTGGAGCGGCTGCGCGCCCTGGTCGAGGCGGTGCGCGACGGCGAGGGAGGAGCGATCGCGCTGCTCCTGGGCGAGCCCGGGATCGGGAAGACCGTACTGCTGCAGGAGACCGTCTCGATCGCGCGGGCTCACGGGTTCGTCATCAGCCATGGACGCGCCGAGGAACTGCACGAGCTGGCACCGCTCGCCTCACTGGCCTCCGGCCTCCTGCACGGTGACCCGCCGCTGCTGTCCAGCACGGACTTCGCAGACCTCGCGGGCCATCACGACCAGCGCGTCTGGCTCGTCGAACGACTGGCCCAGCTGATCGAGGAACGCTCGGCGGGCACGCCCGTACTGATCGCGGTCGACGACGTCCAATGGGCCGACCCGCTGAGCCGGTTCGCCCTGAGTGTCATGCCGACACGGCTGCTCAGCTGCCCGGTCCTCTGGCTGCTCACGGGCAGGAACGACCCGGAACTGTACGGGCAGGGGCCGCGGACGACGACCCTCCCCCTCCGGCCGCTGTCCGACACGGCCCTGGCCGAGCTGGGACGGGACGTCCTCGGGGGGGACGTGCCGACGGAGGTCGCGGAACTCCTCGACGGGGCGGGAGGCAACCCCTTCCTCGCGGCCGAGATGCTCACGGGCATCGCGGCGTCGGGCGCGGACGCGTCGGAGCCTCCGGAGCGGCTGGTCCTCGGTGTACGCGACCGGCTGGCCGACCTCCGGCCGGACACCCTCCACTTCCTGCGGATCGGCTCGGTCCTCGGCCGCGCGTTCTCGCTCGCGGACGCCGCCGCCCTGTGCGGTCGGCCCGCCTCCGGACTCAGCGCCGAAGTGGACGAGGCGATCGCCGCCGCCCTCCTCCACGACGACGGCGAGCGCCTCCGGTTCCGCCACGACCTGCTCCGCCAGGCGGTGTACGCCGATCTCGCCCCCTCCGTACGCCGGGCGCTGCACCGGGAGGCCGCGAGCCGGCTCGTCGCGGCGGGCCGGAGCTCCACCGACGCGGTCCCGCATCTGCTGAAGAGCGCCGAACCAGGCGACCAAGAGGCGATCGGGCTGCTCGGCACGGCCGCCACGGACGTGATCGCCGTGATGCCCGACCTCGCCGCCGACCTGGCCGTACGCGCCCTGGAACTCGTACCGCCCCATGCGCCCATGGTGTTCGACGTGGGAGAACGGGCCATCGTCGCGCTGACCCGCGCGGGCCGGTACACCCAGGCACGGGATACCGGCGACACGCTGCTCGCCCGGCAGCCGCCCCTTGACGTCTTCGCCCGTCTGCAGTCCGTACTCGGCGACACGCTGTGGCACCTCGACGACGTCCACGAGCTGACCCGCCGCTCGACGGCCGCACTGGCAGCCGTCACCGACCCGACGATCCGCGCCCGACTCATCGCCCGGCAGGCCCTCGCCCGGTCCCGCGGGCGCGACCTCGGGGCCGCTCGCGAGACCGGCGAACGGGCGCTCGCCGAGGCGGAGCGGTCCGGTGACCGGGAGGCCCGTGTCCTCGCGCTGTGGGGCCTCGGCGAGATCGCCCTCAACGCGGGCGACTGCGCCGCCGCCGTCGAACACCACACGGCGCTGAGCGTGTTCGACACGGCCTTCCTGCCCGAGGAGGCCGTCGCCCGGATCCACATGGACGACTTCGACACCGTACGGCGACTGCTCCGGACGGCGGGCGGCGCTCCCCTGCGCCCCGCCATGCTGATCTGGGCCCAGGGAACCCTGAACATGGGGCTCGGCCGGCTCGACGACGCGGACGCCGACCTCGTCACCGCCGAGCGGCTCGAAGCGGACCTCCACCTGCCCGGCAACCTGGTCAACATCCGCGTCAACCGCGGCTTCCTCGCGATGCTGCGCGGCGACCGCGAAGCCGCGCGGGAACACCTGGACGTCGTGCGGGCGACCGTGGCCGATCGGCCGAACACGGGCAACCACGCCACGCACCAGTACTTCGAGGCCGTCGTCGCCGACGCCGACGGCGACCACGCGGCAGCGGCCGAACTGGTCCGATCCGTGCAGCGTGACCACCCCTTCCTCCGATGGCGGCTCCTGCGCCCCCATGTCGTCCAGGCCGTGCGGATCGCCCTGCGCGGCGGGGACCGGAACCTGGCCGAGGACCTCGCGGCCCAGGCTGTCGAACACGCCACCCGCAACCCCGGCGTGCCGACCGCCCAGGGGGTGGCCGCCCACGCGTCCGCCCTGGTGAACGCCGACCACGAACTCTTGGAGCGGTCGGTGCGCATCCTCCTCACCGGCCCCCGGCCGCTGCCCCTCGCCGCCGCATCCGCCGACCTCGGACGCGCGCTCCTCACAGCAGGCGACCCCGCCGCGACACCCGCCCTGACCAGGGCCCACGACATCTACGCCCAGGCGGGAGCCGATGTCGAGGCCGACCGGGTCCGGGCCGATCTGGAACGGGCCACCAGCCGCTCCGGCCGGCGCACCGGAGGCCTGCGGCCGCGCCCCGCCCAGGGCTGGGACGCGCTCACGGCCTCGGAACGCAAGGTGGCCCGGCTGATCGCCGCGGGTCACACCAACCGGTCGGCCGCGGAGGCCCTCGTCGTCTCCCCGCACACGGTCAACACCCATCTGGCGTCGATCTTCCGCAAGCTCTCGGTGCGCTCGCGGGTCCACCTGGCCCGGATCGCGCTTGCGGAGGGCGACGCCGGAACAGCCACCGGCGGCTGAGTGACCTCTGCGCCCCCGTGCAAGGTGTGGTGCGCGGTACGGCAACAGGAGGTGCGGGACCGGTCCTAGCGTGACGGGCATGCCGCGCCGCTTCGACGCGCGGACCAGCCGACCTGAATCGAGGAAGCATCCCCATGCCGTACATCACCGTGGGCCAGGAGAACACCAACCCCATAGAGCTGTACTTCGAGGACCAGGGTGGCGGGCAGCCCGTCGTCCTCATCCACGGCTTCCCTCTCGACGGCCACTCCTGGGAACGCCAGGGCGCCGCGCTGCTCGACGCCGGCTACCGCGTGATCACGTACGACCGCCGCGGTTTCGGGCGGTCCTCGCAGCCGACCACCGGCTACGACTACGACACCTTCGCGGCCGACCTGAACACCGTGATGGAGACCCTCGACCTGAAGGACGCCGTCCTGGTCGGTTTCTCCATGGGCACCGGCGAGGTCGCCCGCTACGTGTCCACGTACGGCTCCGGCCGTGTCGCCAAGGTCGCCTTCCTGGCCTCGCTCGAGCCCTGCCTGCTGAAGAGCGACGACAACCCGGACGGCGTCGCCCCGAAGGAGTTCTTCGACGGCGTCGTCGCCGCCGTCAAGGCCGACCGCTACGCCTACTACACGGCCTTCTTCAACGACTTCTACAACCTCGACGAGAACCTGGGCACCCGCATCAGCGAGGAGGCCGTTCGCAACAGCTGGAACACCGCGGCCCGCGGCGGCTCCTTCGCCGCGTCCGCCGCGCCGGCGACCTGGTACACCGACTTCCGCGCCGACATACCGACCGTCGACGTGCCGGCCCTGATCCTGCACGGCACCGCCGACCGCATCCTGCCGGCCGAGGGCACGGCGCGCCCGTTCCACAAGGCGCTCCCGTCGGCCGACTACGTCGAGATCGAGGGCGCCCCGCACGGTCTGCTGTGGACCCACGCCGAGGAGGTCAACACCGCCCTCCTCGCCTTCCTGGCGAAGTGACGCCGCACCGCCCACCCGCCGGGTGACGCCGGAGCCCCCGGCGTCACCCCGGCCCCCGGTTCCCCGGCGCGGGAACCGGACGAGCTCAGGAGAGCAGACACCCCATGCAGTTCGGCATCTTCACCGTCGGGGACGTGACCCCCGACCCCACCAACGGTCGCACTCCGACCGAACGCGAGCGCATCAAGGCGATGGTGGCCATCGCGCTCAAGGCCGAGGAGGTCGGCCTGGACGTCTTCGCGACCGGCGAGCACCACAACCCGCCGTTCGTACCGTCGTCGCCGACCACCATGCTCGGCTACATCGCCGCCCGCACCGAGAAGCTCATCCTGTCCACGTCCACGACGCTGATCACCACGAACGACCCGGTGAAGATCGCCGAGGACTACGCGATGCTCCAACACCTGGCCGACGGCCGGGTCGACCTCATGCTGGGGCGCGGCAACACCGGTCCGGTCTACCCGTGGTTCGGCCAGGACATCCGCCAGGGCATCAACCTCGCCAAGGAGAACTACGCGCTGCTGCGCCGGCTGTGGCGCGAGGACGTCGTGGACTGGGAGGGCACGTTCCGGACGCCGCTCCAGGCCTTCACCTCGACACCGCGGCCCCTGGACGGCGTCCCGCCCTTCGTCTGGCACGGCTCCATCAGGTCCCCCGAGATCGCGGAGCAGGCCGCCTTCTACGGAGACGGCTTCTTCCACAACAACATCTTCTGGCCGGCCGACCATACCCGGCGCATGGTGCAGCTCTACCGGCGCCGGTTCGCGCACCACGGCCACGGCCGGCCGGAGGACGCCATCGTCGGCCTGGGCGGACAGGTCTTCATGCGGAAGAACTCCCAGGACGCCGTACGGGAGTTCCGTCCCTACTTCGACAACGCTCCCGTGTACGGCCACGGCCCGTCGCTGGAGGACTTCACCGAGCAGACCCCGTTGACGGTGGGCTCTCCCCAGCAGGTCATCGAGCGGACCCTGTCGTTCCGGGAGAGCGTCGGCGACTACCAGCGCCAGCTGTTCCTGATGGACCACGCGGGCCTGCCCCTGAAGACAGTCCTTGAACAGCTGGACACCCTCGGCGAAGAGGTCGTGCCCGTGCTGCGGAGGGAGTTCGCGAAGGGACGTCCGGCCGACGTGCCGCAGGCCCCCACGCACGCGTCCCTTCGAGCCGTCCGGGAGGTGTCCGCCGCATGAAGCTGATCGTCGTCTCCGCGGGGCTGAGCACCCCCTCCTCCACCCGCCTGCTCGCGGACCGGCTGGCCGAGGCGGCCCGCGACGAACTCGCCGCCCGGGGGCAGGCGCCGTCGACCGAGGTCGTGGAGCTGCGGGAACTGGCCGGCGACATCGCCAACCACCTCGTGACCGGCTTTCCGCCGCCGCGACTGAGCGCCGCGATCGACGCGGCGACGGCAGCCGACGGCCTGATCGTGGTGACTCCCGTGTTCGCGGCTTCCTACAGCGGTCTCTTCAAGTCCTTCTTCGACGTGATCGATCCGGATGCCCTCTCAGGGAAGCCGGTCGTGATCGCGGCGACGGGCGGTACCGCCCGCCACTCCCTGGTCCTTGAGCACGCCGTACGCCCGCTCTTCGCCCATCTCCGCGCCGTCGCCGTCCCCACCGCCGTGTTCGCGGCCTCCGAGGACTGGGGCTCGGGGGGAGACGAGTACACCGACGGCCTGCCCGGTCGCGTCCGCCGGGCGGGAGCCGAGCTCGCCGCGCTCATGGCGGCGCGCCCGGTCGGTGAAGAGCCCGAGGACGACGTCACCATCCTCGAACGGCAACTCGCCGACCTGCGCTTCGACTGAGAGTCGGCCCCTGGGCCGGGCGACGGCGATGTGGTTCATATGGTTCATACTGTTCCGCCGTATGAGCGTGAACCGAGTGACGACAAGGACCGTGCCCGAGGAAACCGAGGGCGTACGGACGCCGCTGCGCGGCAGGGACGCAGAACTGGCGTTCATCGAGGCGCGGCTCGACGCGCTCGACCGGGGCGAAGGCGGGATCATCCGCGTCGAGGGCCCCATAGGCATCGGCAGGTCCAGGATCCTCGCGGAGGCCGCGGCAGCCGCGAGGCGGCGGGGGACGAGGGTGTTCGAGGGAGCGGCGGACCCCGACGAACAGTTCGTGCCGCTCGGCCCGCTCCTCGACGGTCTGCTCTCCGGCGAGGAACCGCTGTCGGGCGCCGTCCGTCTCAGGGGCCTCGCCACGACGCCCGGCCAGCGCTTCTGGCTGCTCCAGGAACTGGGGGACCGCCTGCGGGAGACGGCTCGAAACGGCCCCCTGCTCGTCGTCCTCGACGACCTCCAGTGGTGCGACGACCTGACCCTTCTCACCTTCAACACCCTCGCGGCCGGACTCTCGTCGCACGCCATCCTGTGGCTGGTCGCCGTGCGCGGCGGCAGCGTGCCGTCGGGAGTGCGCACGACCCTGGACCGGATCCGCCAGGCAGGCGCACACGAGCTGGCGCTGGGAGCGCTGGACGACCAGGCGACCACACGGATCATCGAGGACGTCCTCGGCGCCGCTCCCGACCCGGACGTCCTCCGCGTCGCCCGCCGCGCCGAAGGAGTCCCGCAGCTGCTGGTCGAGCTGCTCGGCTCGCTGCGGGAGGCAGTGACGATCGAGAACGGCACGGCCAGGCTGTCGGCCGGACCACCCGCCCCACGGGAACTCCCCTCGGTCGTGCGCCGCCTCGGCCAGCTGTCCGACGAGGCACGGGAGCTGGTGCAGACGGCGGCCGCCGTGGGCGCCCCGGTCACCGTCGCGCTGCTGGCCGAACTGCTCGGCAGGTCCCCGGCGGCGCTCATCACAGCGGTACGGGAATCCCTCGACGCCGATCTGCTCACCGAAAGCGGCGATCGCCTCGCCTTCCGCCACGACCTGATCCGCGAGGCGGTCCAAGCCGGCCTCCCCCTGTCCCTGCGTCAGGCCCTGCGTGGTCAAGCCGCCGAGCTGCCGCCGGGGAGCGCGGCCTCCTCTGTCGAGCATCCCGGGCCGTCGGCCGGGAGAGCACCGGCAGATGCGGCGGAGGCCGGGAGAGCGGGTGCGGGAGACGTGGCGGAGGCCGACCGGCTGCGCACCGCCGCGGCGGAACTCGCGGCCACCGCTCCCGGACCCGCCGCGGAACGCAGCCTCAAGGCTCTGGAACTCACGGTGGCGGACGCTCCGGAGCGGCCGCGGGTCATCGCCGAGACGATCCCGCTGCTCTGGCAGACGGGCCGGGCCGCCCAGGCACGTGAGCTGGGTGTCTCCGCCCTGGCGACCGGCGGTCTCGGACCTGAGGACGAGGCGCGCATACGCCTTGCCCTGGCACGCCTCGCCGTACCGTTCGACTTCTCCGAGGCGGTCCGGCAGGCCCGCGCCGGGGCGGCACTGCCCGGGATCCCCGTGGACGTGAGGGGGCGACTGCTCGCCATGCTCGCGGTCGGCCTCTCGATGTCGGGCGAGCACTCGGCGGCCGAGCAGGTCGCCGCGGAGGCGTGGGAGACCGCAGCGGCAGCGGCGGACCGCTCCGCCGAGGCCACGTTGACGACGGTCCGCTCGGCCGTGAGTTTCCACCGCATGGACTTGACCGAGGCGTTCCGGCAGGCCGAGCGGGCCGCCGCGCTGGCCGACGCCCTGGGCGTCAGCACCTCGCTGTGGGTTCCGGAGGCCTTGTGGCACGCTCTCCTGTCGAACACCACCGGACGCTCCGCGGAGGCGCTCGCCGCCGCGGAGGACGGCATCCGGATCACCAGGGAGCAGGGCCGGACGGCGGCCACCCGTATGTGGCTCATGACCCGCTCCCGCATCCTTCTGGAGGCCGGACGGCTGACGGACGCCCGGGCCGACGCCGAGGCCGCGTCCGCGACGACCGACGATCTCGGCCCGGGAAACCTCGCCGACGTCACGCTCCGGTACGTGATGATGCGCGTCGCCCTCCACACCAACGACCAGCAGACCGCACGAACGTACGCGGCGGAGGCGAGGCGCATGCGGAGCGACGGCGCACCCGTCGTCCGGTACTTCGGCTCCTGGATGCTGGCACTGATGGCCGACTTCGAAGGCCGGCCCGACCGTGCCATGGCCGAACTCGACGAGGTGATGACGTCGCCCGCCGCGGACCGGCCGGCCTACGCCGGCTTGGTCGACCCTGCCGACGCCCCGTTCCTCGTCCGCCTGGCGCTGCGTGCCGGCGCGCACGAACGGGCCGCGCAGGCAGTGGCCCTGGCCGAGCGACTGGCCGTGCTCAACCCCGACCTCACGTTCCTCGCCGCCACCGCCGCGCACGCCCGGGGGCTCCTCGACAACGACCTCGCCCCTCTCGTACGCGCCGTCCGGCTGTACGAGGACTGCCCTCGGCCGTTGGCCCGGGCGTCGGCACTGGAGGACGCCGGACGCAAGCTGGCGGCCACCCGCATGCCCGAAGCGGTGCCGTACTTCGACACGGCCCTCGCGCTCTACGCGCGAGCGGGCGCCGAGCGGGACGTCGCACGCGTCCGCCGGCGCCTGCGGGCCGCTGGTGTCCGCCGCCGGCCCTCGACGGCCGGACTCTCCGGTGCATGGCCCGAGCTGACGGCCGCGGAGATACGGGTGGTACGGCTCGTGGCCCGTGGGCTGACCAACCAACAGGTGGCCGAGCACCTCTCCCTCTCGCCGCACACGGTGGGTTCGCACCTGCGCCGGGCCTTCACCAAGCTGGACCTCACCTCGCGCGTGGAGCTGGCCCGGCTGGTGAAGCATCGCGACAGCGGAGAGTAGTCGCTTCGTATCCCCCGTGGGCGTCATGGCAATGGACGATTCGTGTGATGTGCCGACGTCGTCGCTTCCTCAGAATGATCAAGAGCCGCGGACTGGAAAAGTCCGCGGGGAGCCGTTGGTCGAGAGAGGAACAGCGCATGACCGCAAGGCTCCAGCGAGCCCGCCCCGGCAGCCCCGAGCTCCAGGCGCTTGTCGACGAGCTCGCGGAGCGGCTCGGCCGGTCCGTCGCCGTCGACGACCCGCTGGTCCGCATGGTCTGCACGAGCCGCCACTTCGGCGACGAGGACCCGGTGCGCATCGGCACCCTGTTGCAGGGCCGCGCCGACAACGCGACCATCCGCTACGTCCTCGCCCAAGGCGTGACCCAGTGGTCCCGAGCCGGATTCATCGATGGCCGTGACGATCTCGGACTGCTGCCCCGTTACGTCGTGCCCCTGCGCGAGCGCGGGCACCTTTTCGGACTGCTCCTGGTGGTCGTGCCCGAGAAGACGCTCGCAGAGCACGAGACACGTGCCATCGCCCGGGCCGCGGACGCCATGGCCGCCCAGATGTACGGAGAGCACATCGCCACCGACACCCGGAAGGCCGACGAGCGGGACCTCGTCCTCGAACTCGTCGGCACCGACGTCGCCGCCCGTACCACCGCACGGCGGCGAGGCAAGGAACTCGGACTGCTCGGAGCAGCCGAGCACGTCCTGGTCACCGTCGTCCAGCTGAGCTGCGCGACGGAGCACGTGCGGCAGTCCGAGGCGGCCCTGTGGGGGGCGCTGGAGGGGTTCCGGCAGACGCGTTCGGCCACGGGCCTCATCGCGATCGGCAAGGAGCGGGCGATACTGCTCCAGCTGCGCGATGGCCCACCCGGCCAGGACGAGGTCACCGCACAGTCCGCTCGCATCCTGGACGAACTCCGCACCTTCCTGGGCCCGTCGGCGGGCCCCGTGATCGGCGTCGGCGGCCGGCACCCCAGCCTGGACGGTGCATGGACGTCGTACGAGCAGGCGCTCGTGGCGGCACGCGCGGCACGCCGACTGCCCACCCTGAACAGCGCCAGTGACTGGGAGCTGCTCGGGGAGCTCGCGGTGCTGCTCCAGCTCCCCGAGCACGCCCTGAACGCGTCTTTGGTCCCGAAGCCGCTCCGTACCCTGAGCGGCGCTCATGGCGGCGACCGCCTGCGGGACACCCTGCGCTGCTTCCTCGAACACGCGGGATCGATTCCCCGGACCGCGGACACGCTGGGAATCCACCGCACCTCGCTCTACTACCGCCTGCGCCAGATCCAGGAGATCACCGGACTCGACCTCGACGACGGCGCCCACCGGCTCACTCTGCACCTCGGCCTCAGGATCGAGGAACTCCTCGCCCCGGGCGGCGACGGGGCCGTCTGACCACGGACTCGCTTCGACAAAGCGAGGAGGATCCACGGCCCGATTCCTACAGCTCGCGGTGGTGCGGGCGGCGGGCCCCATTCGATGATGTTCGGGACGGGCGGGAGTGATGTACCGCCTCTGACCAGGGGAGAGGTCATGAAGGAACTGATCACGACGGACGGCGCGCGGCTCGCGTACCAGGACACCGGCGGCGAGGGCGTCCCACTGGTGATGCTGCACGGCTGGGGGCAGACGCAGGCGATGTTCCGCCACCAGATCGAGGGGTTGGCGCCCGGCCGTCGCGTCGTCACCGTCGACCTTCGCGGCCATGGGAAATCCGGCAAGCCGCGTCACGGCTACCGGATCGCCCGGCTCTCCCGCGATGTGCTCGAACTCGTCGACCATCTCGGTCTCGACCGTTTCGACGCACTGGGCTGGTCCATGGGCGTCTCGGTGTGGTGGAGCTTCATCGACCAGTACGGGACCGGACGGATCCGGCGCTTCGTCGCCGTCGACCAGCCCGCGGCGGTCGCCGCCGTGCCCTGGATGACCGAGCGGGAACAGCGGGACTCCGGTGCCATCTTCGATGTATCGGGGCTGTTGTACCTGGGTGCGGCCCTCGCGGGGCCGGAGGGCGACGCGGTCCGCGCCGACTTCGTGCGCGGCATGTTCTCCGGCGAGCCCGACTCCGAGGTACTGGCCTTCGTCGGCGAGGAGATCCGGTCGGCACCCGCCTACGCGGGCGTACCGCTGCTGTTCGACCACTGCGCGCAGGACTGGCGCGACGTGCTTCCCCGGATCGATGTGCCGACCCTGGTGATCGGCTGTGAGGGAAGTCATGTGCACCCCGATTCGCAGCGCTTCGTCGCCGAGCGGATTCCCGGTGCACGCCTGCACGTCTTCGCCTCCGACGTCGCGAGCTCGCACTTTCCCTTCCTGGAGAACCCGCCGGCCTTCAATGCCGTGGTGGAGAAGTTCCTGGCCGAGGAGCCGGCGAACGGGGCGTGAATCCGCCCTCCGCCCGCACGCACCTACGGCTAGGAATCCCCATGACCCTCACACTGATGTCACGTGCGCCCCAACGCGTGCCCCGGCAAGCGCCCGATCCGACCTCGCCCTCCTCCCGCTCGGGGTGGCTGGTCCAGATGCTCTCCGAGATGCCGGAGACGAACGACCGGACCCACGTCTACCTCGGCGTCCATGTCCGTGGGCCCGTCACCGTCGTCCACGAGCGCGCCAAGTCCTTGTTGGAGCCGAACGACCTGGTCTTCTGCGACTCCGCCCGACGGCATCTGCTGCAGTTCGGAGAAGACTGCCAGATGATCTTCTTCCGAGTGCCCCGGTGCTATCTGGGCGTCACGGAGTCGGAACTGAACCAGGTGCTCGGCGTACCCGTACGCGGCGGGGAGGGGATCGGGGCGCTGGCGTCCGACTTCCTGACCGCGCTCGCCGCCGAGACGGAGTTCCGACGGTCCACGATCGGGGACCGGCGTGCCCGGACGGCCGTACACCTCCTCTCCGTCCTGGTCATGGAGCTCCTCGAAGCGGACACGACGGACGAGGCCGACGACGCGTCCGGGGCCGTCACCGAGATGCTGTCCCGTATCCACGGCTACATCGAAGAGCATCTGATGGACCCGGACCTCTCACCGGAGTCGATCGCACGCGCCCACCACATCTCCGTCCGGTACCTGCAGAAGCTCTTCCAGAACGACGGCAGCACGGTGAGCCAATGGGTGCGGCGGCGCAGGCTCGAGTTCTGCCGGCTCGAACTGGGCCGCTCCAACCGGAGGATCACCATGGCCGCGGTGGCACACCGCTGGGGCTTCAGCAGCCCCTCGCACTTCAGCCGCACGTTCCGCGGGGCCTACGGCATGAGCCCCAGCGAATGGCAGGCGCTGGCGACGTCGGCCTTCGCGACGACGACTGCCGGCGCCCAGGACGAGCGAGGGCGCTGAGACGCGTGTGCGCCGTCGTGTCAGCGCGGATGCACGCACGTACAAGAGGTACCGCTTGCACGGCCCTACCGTGAGTAACCGTCGCACGGACCTCTTGCCGCATTCCGGGCCGCGCCCTGACCGTCGTGACGACGCCCCACACGTGGCCCGACACCGAGAAGAGAACTCGCATGAGCAACCCCACCGTCGTCCTCGTGCACGGTGCCTTCGCCGACGCGACAGGCTGGATAGGCGTCATCTCGGAACTGCGGAGCAGCGGTATCCCGGTGATCGCTCCGTCGAACCCGCTGCGGGGCCTGACGTCGGACGCCGCCTACCTCGCCTCCGTCCTGGCCCAGGTCGACGGCCCGGCCGTACTCGTCGGCCACGCCTACGGCGGTGCGCTGATCACCGTGGCCGGCACCGCGGAGAACGTCGTCGCGCTGGTCTACGTCGCCGCCTACGTGCCCCACGAGGGCGAGAGCCTCGGCCAACTCCAAGGGCGCTTCCCCGAGTCCCCGCTGACGGGCAGCCTGAAGGAGTGGACGTACCCGCTCCTCGACGGCGACTCCGGGGTCGAGGTCACCATCGAGGAGACGGCCTTTCCCTCCGTCTTCGCGGCGGACGTGCCCGAGGACGTCGCCGGCGTCCTGGCAGCGGCCCAACGCCCGCTCGCCACGGCCGCCTTCACCGAGACCGCGTCCGCGGCGGCGTGGCGGTCGAAACCGTCCTGGGCGCTGGTGGCCGGGGCGGACCGCACGATCAGCCCCGAGGTCCAGCGCTTCGGCGCCGCACGAGCCGGAGCCGTCGTCGTCGAACTTCCGGACGCCTCCCACGCCGTCGTCCTCTCCGAGCCCACACGGGTCGCCGACCTGATCAGGGACGCGGTACGGGCGACGAGCTGACCGACCGACCTCCGCGACGACAGGACCGGGACCGGGCCAGTCGTCGACCGACCGGCGGGCCGGCTTGATGGCGCAGGCGTGAGGAGCGGTTAGCGACTGCGCTTCTCCCCAGAGGCTCCCCAGCGTCCTTGGAACCTCGAAAGCCCAGGTCAGGGGCCCCTTTGGGGCTAGGCGAGGAGATCGCCCGCATCTATTCCCCCCAGCGCCCCCGCGGCTGCTTCTGGGTCGATCTGTGAGTGATGCGAAAGTGAAGTGCGAAGGATGGCTGAGTGTCATGCGATGGGCTTAGAGCCAGTCCCGCCGCTTGAAAATCACGTACAAACTGACGCAAACCATCCCCATGAGGCAGATCGCAAGGGGGTATCCGAAGCTCCAACCCAACTCAGGCATGTACTCAAAGTTCATGCCGTAGATGGTGCCGACCAGGGTGGGGGCGAAGAGGATGGCGGCCCAGCTGGAGATCTTCTTGATCTCCTCGTTCTGTTCGAAGCCGGCTTCGGCCAGGGCTCGCATTTCGGCGTTCTGCTGTTGGGAGACCAGGGTGGCGTTGACCGTCAGGATTTCCGTCAGGGCCTGGCGGAAGCCGTCCACGCGTTCGCTGGTGTGGGTGACGTGGTCGGCCACGTCGCGCAGGTAGCGCTGGAGTTCCTCGTCCGTGCCGTACTTCGCGAAGCCCGCCATCAGGGCGTGGAGCATGCCGACCAGGGGGCGGGTGGCGCGTTGGAACTCGACCATCTCGCGGGAGAGTTCGTAGATGCGGCGGGAGACCTCCGGGTCGCCGCGGAAGACCTCCGTCTCGATCTCGTCCATGTCGTTCTGAACGCCCGCGACGACCGGGGCGTAGCCGTCGACCACCGCGTCGAGGATCGCGTACAGGGCGGCCTCGGGGCCGAGGGAGAGGAGTTCCGGGGTCTCCTCCATGCGGCGGCGGACCGCGGAGAGGTCGGGGGCGGCGCCGTGGCGGACCGTGATCAGGAAGTCCGGGCCGACGAAGACGTGCAGCTCGCCGAACTCGACCTCCTCCGAGGCGTCGAGGTAGCGCGCCGCGCGCAGGACGACGAAAAGGGTGTCGCCGTAGCGCTCCAGCTTGGGGCGCTGGTGGGCCTCGAGGGCGTCCTCGACGGCGAGCTCGTGGAGGTTGAACTCGGCGGCCAGCGAGTGGAGCTCGGGCTCGGTGGGGCGGTGCAGGCCGATCCAGGCCATGCCGTCGGGCTCGTCCCGCAGCCGGCGGAAGGTCTCCGCGAGGGTCGCGGGGGAGGCGATGCGCCGGCCGTCGCGGTAGACGGCGGAGTCGATCACGCTGCGGTGGTCCGGGGGAGTGGCCGGCGCCGCCGCGGGCTCCGGGCCGGCCGGCGGGGAGGCGGGGGGCGCGGCCGGCGGGGGCGTGGGGCGGCGCCATCCGGTGCGCTTCCCGGAGGGTGCGGGGCGGCGGTGGCGGTGGTCCGGGCGCTCCGGCATCGCAGGTCAGCTCCCCAGTCGGCGTCTTTCCTTCGGCGAGAGGAAGGATATCGGAAGGATATTGGTCGTTCTGGGCCACTCTGAGCCTTTTCGTTTGCGGACAGCATCCGTCCGCAAGTGCGGGTAGCTTGCCGGTATGGGCTCCGTACTCGACACCCGTTCACTGAACCGTGCCACGCTCGCGCGCCAGCTGCTCCTGAGCCGCGCCGCGCTCCGCGCCGAGGACGCCGTCGCGCACCTGCTCGGACTCCAGGCGCAGAACGTGAAGCCGCCGTACTTCCAGCTGCACGCCCGGCTCGCCGGATTCCGGCCCGCCGAGCTCGCGGAGCTGATGGAGTCCCGGAAGGTGGTCCGGATGGTCACCATGCGCTCCACCATCCACACCCACACCGCGCACGACGCGCTGACCCTGCGGCCGCTGGTCCAGGCCGCCCGCGACCGGGAGGTCAACGTCTTCCGCAAAGGGCTCGTCGGGGTGGACCTCGAGCGCCTCGGCGAGCTCGCCCGGGCCTTCGTCGAGGCCGAGCCCCGCACGATGGGCGAGATCCGCGAGGAGCTGCTCGCGTACTGGCCGGACGCCGATCCGCAGTCCCTGTCCGTCGCCGCACGCTGCCTGCTGCCGCTCGTCCAGGTCACGCCGCGCGGGGTATGGGGGCGCAGCGGGCAGGTACGGCTCACCACCCTGCAGCAGTGGACCGGACGCCCGCGCGCCGGAGACCCGCCGGCCGAAGCGCCGGCGGCGCCCGCCCTCGACGAGGTCGTACTGCGCTACCTCGGCGCCTTCGGGCCCGCCTCCGTCAAGGACATGCAGACCTGGGCCGGGCTGACGCGGCTGCGCGAGGCCTTCGAACGGCTGCGGCCCCGGCTGGCCGTCTTCCGCGACGAGCACGGCGTCGAGCTGTTCGACCTGCCCGACGCGCCCCGGCCCGACGCCGACACCCCCGCGCCGCCCCGCTTCCTCCCGGAATTCGACAACCTGCTGCTCTCCCACGCCGACCGCACCCGCGTGATCGCCCCCGAGCTCAAGGGGCGCACCTGGACGGGCAACCAGGCCCACCGCACCCTCCTCGTGGACGGCTTCGTCGCCGGGCTGTGGCAGTGGGAGGGCGCGTCGCTCACCGTCGACCTCTTCGGCAAGGCCTCGAAGGCGGACAAGGAGCACATCGTCGCCGAAGGGGAGCGCGTGATCGCCGAGATGGGCGAGCCGGGCGAGGTGGGAGAGATGGGCGAGCCGGGCGGGCCGACCGCGACCGGCGGCCGTCCCTCCGTACGCTTCGGGTCAATCCACGGCTGACGCCGCTCTGGTGGGGCGTACGGGCGGCACGGCACGATGCCTTCCATGACGCACAACACCGGCGCCACCGCCGAGTTCCTGGCCGCACGCGACTTCCTGCTCGAACGCCGCGGGGACTACGAAGCCGCCCACGCCGGATTCACCTGGCCACGCCCCGAGCGCTTCAACTGGGCCCTGGACTGGTTCGACCACATCGCCACCGGCAACGCCGACGACGCGCTGCGCATCGTCGAGGAAGACGGCACCAGCCGCTCCGTCTCCTTCGGGGAGCTGTCCGTACGGTCGGACTCCGCCGCCAACTGGCTGCGCGAGCAGGGCGTCGCGGCCGGCGACCGGGTCCTGGTCATGCTCGGCAACCAGCGGGAGCTGTGGGAGGTCGTGCTCGGCGCGATGAAGCTGCGCGCCGTCGTCATCCCCGCCACCCCCCTCCTCGGCACGGCGGACCTGTGCGACCGCATCGAGCGGGGCAACGTACGCCACGTCATCGTGCGCGCCGAGGACACCGGCAAGTTCGACGGGGTCCCGGGCACCTACACCCGCATCGCCGCCGGAGCGGAGGTGCCCACCGGCTGGCGGCGGCTGGAGGACATGTACGCGGCCGACGGCCCCTTCAGCCCGGACGGCGAGACCCTGGCCACCGACCCGCTGATGCTGTACTTCACCTCCGGCACCACCGCCCGACCCAAGCTCGTCGAGCACACGCACGCCTCGTACCCCATCGGGCACCTCTCCACCATGTACTGGCTCGGGCTGCGCCCTGGCGACGTGCACCTCAACATCGCCTCGCCCGGCTGGGCCAAGCACGCCTGGTCCAACCTCTTCGCCCCGTGGAACGCCGGCGCCACCGTCTTCGTCCACAACTACACGCGCTTCGACGCCGAGCGCCTGATGGCGGAGATGGACCGGCACGGCGTGACGACCTTCTGCGCCCCGCCCACCGTGTGGCGGATGCTGATCCAGTCCGACCTCACCAAGCTCCGCACCCCTCCGCGCGAGGCCGTCGCCGCGGGCGAGCCGCTCAACCCCGAGGTCATCGAGAAGGTCCGCGAGGCCTGGGGGATCACCATCCGCGACGGGTTCGGCCAGACCGAGACCACCCTCCAGGTCGGCAACTTCCCCGGCGCCTCGGTCAAGCCCGGCTCGATGGGGCGTCCCGCGCCCGGGTACGAGATCGTGCTGCTCGACCCCGTCACCGGCAAGGAGTCCCCCGACGAGGGCGAGCTCTGCGTGGACCTGCACACCCGCCCCGCCGGGGTGATGACCGGCTACCGGGACGATCCGGAGCGCACGGCCGAGGCCATGGCGGACGGGCTCTACCGCACCGGCGACATCGCCTCGCGCGACGACGCCGGGTACCTCACCTACGTCGGCCGCTCGGACGACGTCTTCAAGGCCTCCGACTACAAGATCAGCCCGTTCGAGCTGGAGAGCGCCCTGCTGGAACACGAGGCCGTCGCCGAGGCCGCCGTGGTGCCCGCCCCCGATCCGCTGCGGCTGGCCGTGCCGAAGGCGTACATCGCGCTCGCCGCCGGCTGGGAGCCCGGGCCGGAGACCGCCCGGGCCCTGTTCGCGCACTCCCGCGCGGTGCTGTCCCCGTACAAGCGGATCCGCCGCATCGAGTTCGCGGAGCTGCCGAAGACCGTGTCGGGCAAGATCCGCCGGGTGGAGCTGCGGGAGCTCACCGCGGCCGGCTCGGGGGCGGAGTACGACGAGGCCGAGCTCGGCTGAGCGGCTCGTACGGAGGGCGGATAGCGCCGGGGGGGGGGGGGGGGGCGGGCGGGGGCGGCCCGCCCCCCCCCCCCCCCCCCCCCCGCCCCCGTACGGTCCGCTACGCCGGCAGCTGCGCCTCGATCGCCGCGATGACCTCGGGGGCCTCGGGCTCCACGCTCGGCCGGAAGCGCGCCACGACCTCGCCGGCGGGGGAGATCAGGAACTTCTCGAAGTTCCACTGGATGTCCTCGGCCGCCTCGCCGTCGGCGTACGCGGTCTTCACCAGCTCCGTGTAGAGCGGGTGCCGGTTCTCGCCGTTGACGTCGGTCTTCTCCAGCATCGGGAAGGTCACGCCGAAGCCGGCCGCGCAGAAGGTCGCGATGTCGTCCGCGGTGCCGGGCTCCTGGCCGCCGAACTGGTTGCAGGGCACACCGATGACGGTGAAGCCCTTCTCCTCGTACGCGAACTGCAGCCGGGCCAGTCCCGAGTACTGCGGGGTGAGACCGCACTGCGAAGCGGTGTTCACCAGCAGGATCGCCTTGCCCTTGTGGGCCGCCAGGCTGGTGGGCTCGTCGGACAGGGTGGTCAGCGGGATGTCGTACAGGCTCATCGGGCTCTCCTCGGCACAGATACGGATACGTGTTCCGCCATGTGCTCCGAGCCTACGTCCTGCCCCGCGGGCCGCTCGAACCGGTCGCCCCGGGCCGGAGCGACCCACAAGGACACCGCTTACGCCCCCGCGTCCACCAGGGCGTCCGCCGCGTCGTTGACCGGCTGCGGCATGCCCGTGAGGTCCATGACGAACAGCGGTATCCCGAGGTCGTCCGCTCGGGAGCGGGCGTCCTGCGTGTACCCGGCCAGCGAGAAGTAGACGCTGGTCGCGGAGGCCGTCAGCCCGTTCAGCCAGACGCACTCCACGGCCCGCAGCCCGGCCGGCGCGGTGGTCGGGTCCACCTGGGCCACCAGCCCTGGGGCCCGCAGGTCCACGGCGGCCGAGGGGATGGGCGGCCCGTCGGGCCGGCGGACGTCCTGGAAGCCGAGCCACCGCAGGTACAGCGCGGCCGTGGCCACCGCGTCCCGGGCGGTACGGATGGTCACCGGGCGGAACGCGGGCCGCGGTCCGGGGGCCGCCGCGGGCCGCCCGGGAGCGGAGCCGCCGGGTTCCTCGGGTGATGCCGGCCCCGCGGCCCGCCCCTGCCCCCGTACGTCTCCCCGTACGTCTCCCTGCGCATCTCCCCGTACCTCCGGACGCGGACGCAGCCCGTCCCGTACGCCGCCGCCCGGCGCCTGCTCGGACTCGGGCTCCACCGGATGTACCGGACGCACCGGAATCCGCGCCACCGTGCCGCACGAGGTGCAGCCCAGCTCCGGATGCGGCCACTCGTCCACCCGCCCGCAGGCCGCGCAGCGCACCGCCACCCACGTGTCGGACCAGGTCCGGTGCGTCAGCGGCAGGGGCGCCGCCGCCAGGTCCAGCGGCGGGGTGACCGGGGTCCCGCACGCGCACGGGAAGACCGGGGCGGCGTAGTCGTTCTCCCGCAGGCACGCCGGGCAGCGCACCGGTACCGCTTCCGCCATGAGTGCGCCCCTCCGTCGCTGTGCGTGGACCCATGCTCCACCACCGGCCACCGACGGGGCGAGCGCGCCCTCGATTTTCCGCTGATATTCCGCCGCGTCCCGGTCGTTCGTACAAGTCGTTTGCGCGAGACGCGGCTTTTGGTGTGTTCCGGGGTCCTGAAGCTCCTTGACGTGTCGGGACTCGCCGCTTAGCTTGTTCCGTATAGCAGAACAAAACTTCCGCATTACGGAAACGCCCCGGAATCCGGAAGCAGCCTGGCCGCCTGACCCGCCTGACCGCCTGACCCGCAGGAGAACTCGATGCCTCGTATGACAGCCGCCGCCGCTGCAGTGGAGATCCTCAAGCTCGAGGGTGTCGAACAAGCGTTCGGCGTCCCCGGTGCTGCGATCAACCCGTTCTACCGCGAGCTCAAGAACGTGGGCGGCATCAGCCACACGCTGGCCCGCCACGTCGAGGGCGCCTCGCACATGGCCGAGGGGTACACCCGTGCCAAGGCGGGCAACATCGGCGTCTGCATCGGCACCTCGGGTCCGGCCGGCACCGACATGATCACGGGTCTGTACTCGGCCATCGCGGACTCGATCCCGATCCTGTGCATCACCGGTCAGGCTCCGGTCTCGAAGCTCCACAAGGAGGACTTCCAGGCCGTCGACATCGCCTCGATCGCCAAGCCGGTCACCAAGGCCGCGACCACCGTCCTGGAGGCCGCGCAGGTCCCCGGCGTCTTCCAGCAGGCCTTCCACCTGATGCGCTCCGGCCGTCCGGGCCCGGTCCTGATCGACCTCCCGATCGACGTCCAGCTGACCGAGATCGAGTTCGACCCGGAGACCTACCAGCCCCTGCCGGTCTACAAGCCGCAGGCCTCCCGCGCCCAGGCCGTCAAGGCCCTGCAGTTCCTGCTGGAGTCCGAGCGCCCGCTGATCGTCGCCGGCGGCGGCATCATCAACGCCGACGCCACCGACCTGCTGGTCGAGTTCGCCGAGCTGACCGGCGTCCCGGTCATCTCCACCCTCATGGGCTGGGGCACCATCCCGGACGACCACGAGCTGGCCGCCGGCATGGTCGGCGTCCAGACCGCGCACCGCTACGGCAACGCGACCTTCCTGGAGTCGGACTTCGTCTTCGGCATCGGCAACCGCTGGGCCAACCGTCACACCGGTTACAACCTGGACGCCTACACCAAGGGCCGCAAGTTCGTCCACGTCGACATCGAGCCCACCCAGCTCGGCAAGATCTTCGCCCCGGACTTCGGCATCGCCTCGGACGCCAAGGCCGCGCTGGAGCTCTTCATCGAGGTGGCCAAGGAGCTCAAGGCCGAGGGCAAGCTGCCGGACTTCTCCGCCTGGGCCGCCTCCGCCCAGGAGCGCAAGGCCACCCTGCAGCGCCGTACGCACTTCGACAACATCCCCCTGAAGCCGCAGCGCGTCTACGAGGAGATGAACAAGGCCTTCGGCCCGGAGACCCGCTACGTCACCACCATCGGCCTCTCCCAGATCGCGGCCGCGCAGTTCCTGCACGTCTACCGCCCGCGCCACTGGATCAACTGCGGCCAGGCCGGCCCGCTCGGCTGGACCATCCCGGCCGCGATCGGTGCCGCCACCGCGGACCCGCAGACCCCGATCGTCGCGCTCTCGGGCGACTACGACTTCCAGTTCATGATCGAGGAGCTGGCGGTCGCCGCCCAGCACAAGGTCCCCTACGTCCACGTCCTCGTGAACAACGCCTACCTGGGCCTGATCCGCCAGGCGCAGGGCGGCCTGGGCATCAACTTCGAGGTCAACCTCGAGTTCGAGAACATCAACACCCCCGAGCTGGGCGTCTACGGCGTCGACCACGTCAAGGTCGCCGAGGGCCTGGGCGTCAAGGCCATCCGCGTCACCGACCCGGACAAGCTGGGCGACGCCTTCGAGGAGGCCAAGAAGCTGGCCCAGGAGTTCCAGGTCCCGGTCGTCGTCGAGGCCATCCTGGAGCGCGTCACCAACATCGCGATGAGCAAGACGGTCGACATGAGCGACGTCACCGAGTTCGAGGAGCTCGCGACCGAGCCGGGCCACGCCCCGACCGCGATCCGCCCGCTGTCCGTCTGATCACCGGATCGTCCGACGCTCTGATCGCCTGACCGTCGGACTGCTGCGGTACGCAACGGCCCCCGTCCCTCCGCGAGGAGGAACGGGGGCCGTCGTGCGTGGTGTCACGCCGGTGCCGGGCCGCTGGTCAGTACCTCTCGGCCCGCCTCCCACACCGAGCCCCGCCAGCCCTGCCGAGCCACACCGAGCCCTGCCGAGCCCGCGCCTGACGGAGCACACGCACCGCCTCGGCATACTGCTCCGATGGACAGACCAACGGCCCCTTGGCGCAACACGACGCACGACTGGACCCGCTCCGTGGACGCCGGACACCTCGCCGCCATCCGCCGCGAGCAGGCCGTGCTCGCCCCCGGCGGGCTTCCCCACCTTCTCCTCGAAGTCCTCGCGTACGCGGCCGACGAGGCGCAGTGCACCGGCGCGGGGCGGTGCACCATCACGCTCCACGCCGACGGATCGGTGTCCGTGGCGGACGAGGGCCGGGGCACCGACACCCGCCTCGACGACCACGGCCGGCCGGTCAAGAAGCCGGTCATGGCGACGAAGGACCTCCGGTTCTTCGACCACCCCGGGGCGCAGATCCTTCCCGACGGCCACCCGCGGCGCGGCATGTCCGTCGTGGCGGCGCTGAGCGAGCGGCTCGTCCACACCAACCGCCGCTCGGGCGGCGCCTGGGTCCAGTGCTACGAGCACGGCGTTCCCGTCACCGACCTGACACCGATCGCCGATGACGGCACCACCGGTACGACGGTCCACTTCAGTCCGGCCGGGCCCGTACGCGCGGCGTGCGGCGGACCGGCACCCGTCGATCCGGGCGCTCTCGCGAAGGCCTGGCCGCACCTGTCGGTGGAGATCGACGACCGCCGGGCATGACAAAGCGCCGAGTCACGGGACCGTCCGTGACTCGGCGCTTTGAGTGTGACCGCCCGACGGTGCGAGGCTGGCGCGACAGGACGTTCGCGCCGCCGGGCGGAGTATGGCGACTTCTGTACGGGGGCTCTGTGCGTAGCCCCCGTACAGAGAGGAGTGGCTGGGACCGCGACGGGCGGTGACGAGAGCTTCGGCGTCGTCTCCCTCAGGTCAAGAGACGGGCCTCGGCACCCATTACCACCGCACTGGCTCACACGCCCGTCGCGGCCCTCGTCCGGCCCTTACCGCGTACCACCCCTCATCCGGGTCCGCGGTTCGGGCTCGGCACCCGGGACCTGACCTCCCGCCAGGTCCCCGGTGCAGCTGTGAGGCTCAGGCGTCGCGCAGGGCGCGGACGGCCTCCTCGACGCGCTTGCCGTAGTCGGCGTCGGCGGCGTGGAAGTGAGCCAGGTTCTTCTCGATGACGTCCTCCAGGGTGACCTGAGACAGGCCGCCGGCGATGTTCGCCACCAGACGCTGCTTCTCGGCCTCCGACATCAGGCGGTAGAGCTCACCGGCCTGGAAGAAGTCGTCGTCCTTGGTGTGGGCCGGGGCCTCGTGGGTGCCCGTGTAGCCGGAGACGGCCTTCGGGGCGCCGAGCGCCAGACCGGTCTCGGCCGGGCCCTGGTACGAGTTGGGCTCGTAGTTCTTGTCGTGGCGCGAGCCGTTGCGCAGCGCCATGACGCCGTCGCGGCCGTAGTTGTCGGCCGTGGTCGCCTTCGGGGCGTTGACCGGCAGCAGGGTGTGGTTCACACCGAGGCGGTAGCGCTGGGCGTCGGCGTAGGCGAAGAGGCGGCCCTGGAGCATCTTGTCCGGGGAGGCGGTGATGCCCGGGACGAAGTTGTTCGGGGAGAAGGCGGACTGCTCGACCTCGGCGAAGACGTTGTCGGGGTTCCGGTCGAGGACCAGGCGGCCCACGCGCTGCAGCGGGTAGTCGCTGTGCGGCCACACCTTGGTGAGGTCGAACGGGTTGAAGCGGTAGTCCGCGGCCTCGGCGGCCGGCATGATCTGGACGTAGAGGGTCCAGCTCGGGTTCACACCGCGCTCGATCGCCTGGAGCAGGTCGGTCTGGTGCGAGTTGGCGTCCTTGCCGACGAGCTCGGCGGCCTGCTCGCCCGACAGGCAGCGGATGCCCTGGTTCGTCTTGAAGTGGTACTTGACGAAGAAGGCCTCGCCCTGCGCGTTCGTCCACTGGTAGGTGTGCGAGCCGTAGCCGTTCATGTGACGGTACGAGGCCGGTATGCCGCGGTCACCCATGAGCCAGGTGATCTGGTGCGTCGCCTCGGGGGCGTGCGCCCAGAAGTCCCAGACGTTGTCCGGCTCCTGCTTGCCCGTGAAGGGGTCGCGCTTCTGGGAGTGGATGAAGTCGGGGAACTTGATCGGGTCCTTGATGAAGAACACCGGGGTGTTGTTGCCGACGAGGTCGTAGTTGCCCTCTTCGGTGTAGAACTTCAGCGCGAAGCCGCGCGGGTCGCGGACCGCGTCCGCGCCGCCCAGCGAGTCGGCGACGGTGGAGAAGCGCAGGAAGGTCTCGGTCTTCTTGCCGACCGTGTTCAGGAACGCGGCGCTGGTGTAGGCGGTGACGTCGTCGGTCACCTCGAAGTAGCCGTACGCGGCGGAACCGCGGGCGTGCACCACGCGCTCCGGGATGCGCTCCCGGTTGAAGCGGGCCAGCTTCTCCAGGAGCTGCTGGTCCTGGATCAGGAGCGGGCCACCGACGCCGGCGGTGGCGGAGTTCTGGTTGTCGGCGACCGGGGCGCCGGACTCGGTCGTCAGCGTGCGCTTCGACATGGTGACCTTCCGTACGGGAAACCTGCTGACGGAAAGCGTCTTCCGTCATGCGGAACAGCCTAATTTCAGGCCGAACGCAGCGTCAACAGTTTGTTGAACAAAGATGGAGAGAGGTGATCCGGACGGTGCCGGCGCTTGGGCGCGACAGGACAGGTGTCAGCACCGGCACCATCCGGAAACTCAGGGCCCCTGCGAGAGGGGAGGCGCTCAGATCTGGGCGCCGGAGAGGCGCTCGACCGCGCGGAGCAGGGCGGAGTGGTCCAGGCCGCCGTCACCCTGGGCGCGCAGCGAGGCGACGAGCTGGGCGACGACCGCGCCGACCGGGAGGGCCGCACCCACGTTGCGGGCGGCGTCGGTGACGATGCCCATGTCCTTGTGGTGCAGGTCGATCCGGAAGCCGGGCTTGAAGTCGCGGTTCAGGAAGTTGTCCTTCTTGCGGGTCAGGACCGTGGAGCCGGCCAGACCGCCGTTGAGGACGTCCAGGGCGGCGTTCAGGTCCACGCCGGACTTCTCCAGGAAGACCACGGCCTCGGCGCACGCCTGGATGTTGACGGCGACGATGAGCTGGTTGGCGGCCTTCACCGTCTGGCCGGAGCCGTGCGGACCGCAGAGCACGATGGTCTTGCCGAGGGCCTCGAGGATCGGCAGGGCCGCGTCGAAGTCGGCCTTCTCGCCACCCACCATGATCGACAGGACGGCCTCGATGGCGCCGGCCTCGCCGCCGGACACCGGGGCGTCGATGACGCGGATGCCCTTCTCGGCGGCGTTCTTGGCGAGGTCGATCGAGGTCTGCGGGGTGATCGACGACATGTCGATGATCAGCGCGCCGGACTTCGCGTTCTCCAGGATGCCGTTCTCACCGTAGGAGATGGCCTCGACCTGCGGGGAGGCGGGCACCATCGTGATGATGACGTCGGCGTCCTTGACGGCCTCGGCGATCGAGCCGGCGGCGCTGCCGCCCGCGGCGGCCAGGCGGTCCAGCTTGTCCTGCTCCAGCGTGAAGCCGGTGACCGAGTAGCCGGCCTTCAGGAGGTTCTCGGCCATGGGGGAGCCCATGATGCCGAGGCCGATCCAGGCGATGTTGGGGAGCGTGCTCATGATGAGGGTCCTTCTCTTAATGCTTTGTACGAAAAGTTCGTGAGGTGCCTGGCTGATCGCCCGGACTTTGTCCGCCTACTGGGCGGCGCGGGCCTCGGCCGGCAGCCACCCGAAGGAGGCGGCGGCGTCGGCGGCCTTGTACTCCAGGCCTACGTAGCCCTCGTATCCGGCCTTCTTCAGCTGGTCGAGCAGCTCCGCGAGGGGCAGCTCGCCGGTGCCGGGGGCACCGCGTCCGGGCTTGTCCGCGATCTGGACGTGGCCGGTCTTGGCGGCGTACTTTTCGATGACCTCGGAGAGGTCCTCATCGTTCATCGCCAGGTGGTACAGGTCGAGCAGGAACTTGGCGTTCCCGAGGCCGGTGGCCTCGTTCACCTTGTCCACGACCTCGATGCCGGCCGGGGCGCTCACCAGCGGGTAGAGCGGCGACTCGGGCTTGTTGAGGGTCTCGATCAGCAGGATCGCGCCGACGCGGTCGGCGGCCCGGGCCGCCGTGACCAGGTTCTCCAGGGCGAGCTCGTCCTGGACGGCCGGGTCCACACCCTCGACGCGGTTGCCGTAGAGGGCGTTCAGCGCCTTGCAGCCCACCGAGGCGGCGAAGTCCGCGGCCACGTTGATGTTGGCGTTGAAGCGGTCCGACTCCTCGCCGGGTACCGAGACCGCGCCGCGGTCCGGGCCCGGGAGCTGTCCGGCGTAGAAGTTCAGGCCCACCAGCTGGGTGCCGGCGTCCTCAAGAGCCTTCTTGAGGGCGTCGAGCTCCTCCTGAGCGGGGGTGGGGGTCTCGATCCAGGGCCACCACAGCTCGACCGCGGTGAAGCCCGCCGCGGCGGCTGCCGCGGGACGCTCCAGGAGCGGGAGTTCCGTGAAGAGGATCGAAAGGTTCACATCGAAGCGCTGGTCCGTGTATCCCATGAGGGGTGTGCGCTCCTTCCGTATTGCGGAAGTTAGTTTCTGCTTGATGGAAGACTGCATGGGCTTCCGCGTGGATGTCAAGCCCGGACTCCCGAAAAATTGCGCCCACCCGTCGCCCGGCCACCGCCCCTCACGGAGGCGCGTTCGCGCCGCCGCTTCTCATCCGGGTAGCTTGACCAGCGTGCGATTGAGAGTGGAGTTCACGACCGAGCCCTTCGATCTCGAAGAGGCCCCTGCCCATGCCGTGGCCGCTCGCGAGGTCATCCAGAAGGCCCAGCTGGACGCGGTCGACGTGGGCCCGTTCGGCAATACCGCCGAGGGTGACGCCGAGACGGTGCTGACCGCGGTGGCCGCGCTGCTGCGCGACTCGCTGGAGTCCGGCGCCACGCGCGTCTCGCTCCAGGTCAACGTGATCGGGGAGGACACCCCATGACCGAGCCCCGCGACCACCCGTTCGTCACCGCGGTCAAGCCGCTGGTCGACGCGATGGGCGGCGAGCTGATGGATCCGTCCCTGGCGCAGCCCGACGACGTCGTGCTCAGCTGGGAGGGCCAGGACCTGCTGGCCGTACGCCTGCCCCAGCTGTCCGATTCGCTGGACCACATCCTCGCGGCGCTGGAGCGCCGGCACGGCGTACCGTTGTCACAGCTCGACCGGAAGTCCAAGCAGGACGTCGTACGGATACTCGAGGCGCGGGGCGCCTTCTCCGTGCGGCACGGTGTGGAGACGGTCGCGGGTGCCCTGGGCGTTAGCCGTTTCACGGTCTACAACTACCTGAACAGGGAAAACGCCAACAAAGGCAACCAAGCGTGAAATCGACCTGACTGATGGTGACGAGCCGCCGCCCCGGATTCATCCGGGCGGCGGCTTTTGTGTACGGGAAGTTTCAACAAAGTGTTGACGCCGTGTTGTCGAGGGCGTTAGCTATGCGCAGCCCGTCAAGCAACAACAGGCCACGGAGGCCTACCGTGACTTCGAGTCCGACCCCGGGTCTCACCCGGTTCAACGCCTTGGACGACAGTGCGGCCACGGCCGAGCTGCACGAGGTGTGCGCCAGTTCGGCATGGGGGAGCAAGCTGCTCGCGCAGCGTCCCTTCGCCGACGCCGAAGCCCTGTTTTCGGCCAACGAGTCCGCCATGGCGGAGCTCACCGCCGAGGACCTGGCCGAGGCGATGGCAGGCCACGCGCCGATCGGCCGGCCGAAGCCGGGAGACCCGACCTCCGCCCGCGAGCAGCGCGGCATGGCCGGCGCCTCGGAGGAGCTCAAGAACGAGCTCCTCGAACTGAACCTGGCGTACCAGGAGAAGTTCGGCCACGTCTTCCTCATCTGCGCCACCGGTGCGACCGGTGAGTTCATGCGGGACGCGGTCAAGGTCCGGATCGACAATTCGCCGGAGCAGGAGCGGGAGATCGCCCGCGGCGAACTGGTGAAGATCAACCGGATCCGTCTGACCCGCCTCGTGGAACTCGTAGAAGAAGGAGCGTGAGCATGAGCACCGCGACCACCGCGTCGGTGTCCACGCACATCCTGGACACCAGCATCGGACGCCCCGCCGAGGGCGTCGCCATCTCCCTGTCGGCCCGCACGGGTCTGGACGGCGAGTGGGCGGCCCTGGGCGGCTCCGCCACCGATGCGGACGGGCGATGCAAGGACCTGCCGGCGCTGCCGGAGGGCACCACCCACGTACGTCTCGACTTCGAGACCGAGACGTACTTCTCCAAGAAGCAAGCCGAGGCGCAGCAGGACGCCCCCCGCGTAAGGGACAGCGGTGCGTTCTTCCCCGAGGTCACCATCACCTTCGCGGTGAACCCGGGCGAGCATTACCACGTACCGCTGCTGCTCAACCCGTTCGGCTACTCCGTTTACCGAGGGAGCTAGCATGGCCACGATTCTGGGCCAGAACCAGTACGGCAAAGCAGAGAACCGCGTCGTCAAGATCACGCGGGACGGCGACACGCACCACATCAAGGACCTGAACGTCTCGGTCGCCCTCTCCGGCGACATGGACGACGTCCACTACTCCGGCTCGAACGCCAACGTCCTGCCGACGGACACCACCAAGAACACGGTGTACGCGTTCGCCAAGGAGTACGGCATCGAGTCCGCCGAGCAGTTCGGCATCCACCTGGCGCGCTGGTTCGTGAACAGCCAGGAGCCGATCCAGCGTGCGCGCATCCGGATCGAGGAGTACGCCTGGGACCGGATCGCCACCTCGGACGCCAACTCCAAGTTCATCGGCTCCGACGAGGTCAACCACTCCTTCGTCCGCAAGGGCATGGAGACCCGCGTCACCCAGATCACGTACGACGGCCGGAACTGGGAGGTCATCTCCGGCCTCAAGGACCTGATCGTCATGAACTCCACGAACTCCGAGTTCTGGGGTTACGTGAAGGACAAGTACACGACCCTGCAGGAGGCGTACGACCGCATCCTGGCCACCCAGGTGTCGGGTCGCTGGCGCTTCAACTGGACCGACGACGAGCAGCGGATGCCCAACTGGGAGAAGTCCTACGCCGAGACCAAGAAGCACATGCTTCAGGCCTTCGCCGAGACCTACTCCCTCTCGCTGCAGCAGACCCTGTACCAGATGGGTTCGCGCATCATCAACCACCGTTCGGAGATCGACGAGGTCCGCTTCTCGCTCCCGAACAAGCACCACTTCCTCGTCGACCTGGAGCCCTTCGGCCTCAAGAACGACAACGAGGTCTACTTCGCCGCGGACCGTCCGTACGGTCTGATCGAGGCCACGGTCCTGCGGGACGGCGTTGACGCCCGCATCCCCGTGGACATGACCAACCTCTGAGCGCGGCACGCGCGTCCCGGGGCCCCGCAGTGGCCCCGGGACCGCGCGACACGCCCCCCACTTCCTGAATCGGCACCCGGACGCAACCCACGGGGCGACAGTACTGTCAGCTGTCAGGCCCCCGGCTCCGGCACTCAAATCCCCTGGGTTTTGCCGTGCCCGCACCGCCACTGAAAGCACGAGGAAGTCCCATGGCAGCATCGGCAGCCCAGGACGGCGCAGTAGAGCGCATCGTCATCGAGAACTGCGCGATCGCAACCGTCGATGCGAACGACACCGAGTACGCCTCGGGTCACATCGTCATCGCCGGCAACAAGATCGAGTCCATCGGCGCGGGCAAAGCCCCCGAGAACCTCGACAACGTCGTCCGCCGCATCGACGGCACCGGGCACCTCGTGACTCCCGGTCTGGTCAACACGCACCACCACTTCTACCAGTGGATCACGCGTGGCCTGGCCACCGACCACAACCTCTTCAACTGGCTCGTCGCGCTGTACCCGACGTGGGCGCGCATCGACGAGCAGATGGCCTACACGGCCGCCCAGGGCTCCCTCGCCGCGATGGCCCGCGGTGGTGTCACCACCGCGATGGACCACCACTACGTGTACCCCAAGGGTGCCGGCGACCTCTCCGGTTCGATCATCCGCGCCGCCTCCGAGATGGGCGTCCGCTTCACCCTCGCCCGCGGCTCGATGGACCGCAGCGAGAAGGACGGCGGTCTGCCGCCGGACCACGCCGTCGAGACCCTCGAGGGTGCGCTCGCCGACACCGAGGCGACGGTGAAGAAGTACCACGACGCCTCCTTCGACGCGATGACCCAGGTCGCCGTCGCCCCCTGCTCCCCCTTCTCGGTCTCCACCGAGCTGCTGAAGCAGGGCGCCGAGCTGGCCCGCCGCCTCGGTGTGCGCATGCACACGCACGGCAGCGAGACCGTCGAGGAGGAGAAGTTCTGCCACGAGCTCTTCGGCATGGGCCCGACCGACTACTTCGAGTCGACCGGCTGGCTCGGCGAGGACGTGTGGATGGCGCACAGCGTCCACATGAACGACTCCGACATCGCAGCGTTCGCCCGTACCAAGACCGGTGTCGCGCACTGCCCGTCCTCCAACGCCCGTCTGGCCGCCGGCATCGCCCGCGTCCCGGACATGCTGGCCGCCGGTGTCCCGGTCGGCCTCGGCGTGGACGGCACCGCCTCCAACGAGTCCGGTGAGCTGCACACCGAGCTGCGCAACGCGCTGCTCATCAACCGGCTGAACCCGGTCCACCGCGAGGCCGCGCTCAACGCCCGCCAGGCCCTGCGCCTCGGTACGTACGGCGGCGCGCAGGTCCTCGGCCGCGCCGACAACATCGGCTCGCTGGAGGCCGGCAAGTGCGCCGACCTGGTGCTCTGGAACCTCAGCACCTTCCTGCACTCCTCGATCGCCGACCCGGTCACCGCACTGGTCTTCGGTGCGGCCGCCCCGGTGACGGCGTCGTTCGTCAACGGCAAGCAGATCGTCGAGAACAACCGCCTCCTCTTCGCCGACGAGGACGCCATCGCCGTGTCCACCCGCGAAGAGGCCCAGCGCCTCGCGCGCATCACCGCGCAGGGCTGATCCCTCGAAGTCCGGCCGGGGGGGACGGCCCCCGGCCGGCGGGGGGGGGGGCCCGCGGGGGGGGGGGGGGGCCCGGCCGGCGCGCCCCCCCCCGGGGTGGGGGGGGGGGGGGGCGGGCGCGCCCCCGGGCCCCCGCGGGGGGCCGGGGGGCGCGCGCCCGCCCCCCCG
>NZ_JBIASZ010000032.1:0-50893 GCF_042891345.1 Streptomyces sp. NPDC001903 | reverse complement strand
GTCGCCTCTCTCCTCCGCCTTGCGATCGCACGCACCAGACCCCGCCGGCCCCGCCCTCACGGGCGGACGAAGCTACTTTGACGACACCCCCTAGGCGCGGCCGATGGGGGCCAGGGTGGCCGCCGTCAGGGTCGTCAGGGTGGCGGGCGGGAGTTCGACCTCCAGGCCCCGGCGGCCCGCCGAGACGCAGATCGTGGCGTGCGCCGTCGCCGACTCGTCCACCACCGTCCGCAGCCGCTTGCGCTGGCCCAGCGGGGAGATGCCGCCCCGCACGTAGCCCGTCGTCCGCTCCGCCAGCGCCGGGTCGGCCATCGCCGCCCGCTTCCCGGAGACCGCGGTCGCCAGCGCCTTCAGGTCCAGGCTTCCCGACACCGGGACCACCGCCACCACCAGCACGCCGTCCACCTCCGCGACCAGCGTCTTGAAGACCCGGTCCGGGGAGACCCCCATGGCCTGCGCCGCCTCCTCGCCGTACGAGGGGTGCGCCGGATCGTGCTCGTACGCGTGCACCGTGAACTCCGCCCTTGCGGAGTTCAGGGCCACGATCGCCGGAGTGCCCGCCGCAGCGGGGGCCTTCTTCTTCGCCATCAGTCCTTCGCCATCAGTTCGGGCTGGTCGGCGCGCGCGTCAGGTCCACCGCCGGCAGCGACGGCAGGTGGCGGATGACCGCCGTCTCCGCGCGCAGCAGCTTCAGTTCCTCCGCGAGCCGCGTCGCGGTGTCCGGCGCCTGCAGCAGCCGCTGCTTCGCCGGGATGTCCAGTACGGCCGCCGCCGCCACCAGGTACGAGACCACCGACGGCTCGTCCGGCAGGTCCGCGCCCGAGGTCAGGGACCGCTCCCGGGCCCCGGCCAGCCGCTTCTGGTAGTTCCGGAAGGCCCGCAGGACCCCCTCCGCCAGCGCGCCCGCCCCGTCTCCCGAGTCCTCCGGGAGCTCCTCCAGCTCGGCGACCAGGTACGGGCCCGAGGCGTCCACCGACAGCAGGCGCACCCGCGCCGTACCGGTGGCCAGGACCTCGAAGCTGCCGTCCTCCCGCTCCCGGATCGTGGCCGCGTCCGCGATGCAGCCCACCCGGTGGAAGGCCTGGACGGGGTCCGGGCCGAAGCCCGCCGTCGGGCCCCGCTCGGGCAGCGCCGTCTGGTCCGGCAGGCCCGGCGCGGTCGGCGCGACCTCCCGGCCGTCGCGGATCGCGACGACGGCGAAGCGGCGCGGTTCGTCCTCGCCCGTCTTCAGCAGCTCGCGCATCATGGCGCGATAACGCTCCTCGAAGACGTTCAGCGGGAGGACGAGTCCCGGGAACAGCACCGAGTTGAGCGGGAAGAGGGGCAGGCGAACGGTGGTCACGAGGCACAGGGTAGTGGCCGGGGGCCGGGGCCTGTCACCTCCGTTGTCCGCGCTCCGCCCGGTCACCCCCGCCGCAGCAGCCGCGAGGCTCCCGCCGCCACCGTCGTCGCCAGGGTCCAGCCCAGCAGGACCAGCGCCGCCGAGCCCCACTGCCAGCCGCCCTCCACCTTCCACTGGCTGTCCTGGCCGAGATCGATCACCGGGAGCAGCAGGTCCAGCGCGTAGAGGGCCGGGTCCCAGTGCGGGTGCTCGTCCGCCTTGATCGGGGGCGGCTGGTGCCGGTGGAAGAGCAGGGCGCCCGCTGCCCACAGCACCGCCATCCACAGCGCCGCCCGGCCCGGGCGGTACCCGTAGGCCACCGTCCAGTCCTGGAGGTACCCCCAGGCCTTGAGCGCCGGCGGCAGGGTGGCCCGGCGCCGGCGCTGCTTGGCCAGCAGCACCTCGCGGGCGTCCGCGTCCTCTCCGCTGGCGCGCAGTACGGAGGCCAGCCGCTCGTACGGCTCCGGCGAGTACTCGGGGGTGGCCGCCGCCACCCAGTCCAGCCGGCGCGCCAGCGGGAAGTGGCCGCGCGGAGCGAGGTTCTCGTACGCGAACCCCTCCATCGAGACCCCGCCCGGGCCGGGCCAGCTGGTGGAGGTGTCGACCAGCTTGACGACCTTCGCCCCCGAGAGCACCACCCGCCCCCGCTCCGGCCGCTCCCCGACGAACCGCAGCTCCGGGGTCTGGATCCGGCGCAGCGAGACCTCCTGCTCCTCGGCCAGGATGAAGCGGGCGCCGTAGAAGTCGACCGCGTCGCCGAAGCGGCCGTCGTCCAGGCGCAGCCCGCCCCGGCACTCGAAGCGCTGGGCCCGCTGCCCGCGCGTGGGCGTCTGGCCGAGCCCGTACGGGGGAGTGGAGGAGCCGGAGTCGCCGGGGACGTAGTCGAGGGCGATCGAGGTCAGGTACAGGGTCCGCTCGACGGTCAGCTGCGGGGCGTTCAGCGCGCGCCGCCCGTGCGGATTGCGCAGCCGGGCCCCGCGCAGGTTCATCGACACGCCCACCTTCGCGCCGCGCAGGCTCACCTCCCCGTCCGTCTCCAGCAGCTCGCCCTGGAAGTCCTGGGCGACCGACATCCCGTCCGCGGCGATGGCCCGGCCCTTGTTGTCCCGCCGCACCACCGCCTGGCTGATCAGCAGGTCGGTGCCGATCTGGGCGTCGGTCAGCCGGATCCCGCGGGCCACGCGGCAGCGCGGCAGGTGCAGATCGCCCTCGGTGTGCAGCCGGGAGGCGTCCAGCCGCGGTATCGCGCAGTTGATCATGCGGAGGGTGATGAACCGGGTCTCGGAGAGCTGGACCTCGCTGTCGAAGCGACAGGACTGGAGTTCGACGTACGGCTGCACGGTCCCGCCGGACAGGTCGAGCCGGCCCGTGATCCGGACGCCGCGGAGCTTCAGCGCGGACACCCGGCCCGGCACCGGCGGCGGGCCGTGGAGCAGCAGCAGCGCGACCACCTGCGCGCGGACGCTGCGCCCGGCGCCCCAGGTCCGCCCGCTGTCGTGCGGATCGTCCTCGTTGGCGGCGCGGGCGCTGAGATCGCAGACGCTGCCCGTCCGGTACGCCTGCCACATGCGGCGTTCGGGATCGGTGAGATCCGCGGGCTGCTCGCCCGCCCGTGCCTCCGCCATGGCGGCCCCCCTCCGCTGCGCATACGTGTAGGGGAACGCTAATGGGCGGCAGTGACGTCCGGGGCGTGTATCAGCCAGTGATACGGGCGAACGGTGGCGGGAGGCGGTCTGAGAGAATTGGGAGGTGATCTCTCGTATCGACCTGCGCGGTGACGCCCTCCCCGAGGGCGGCGCCCTGCGCGATCTGCTGCCCCGTGCCGAGTTCGACGTAGAAGCTGCCCTGGAGAAGGTGCGGCCCATCTGCGAGGACGTCCATCATCGCGGCACGGCGGCGTTGATCGAGTACGCGCAGAAGTTCGACGGCGTCACGCTGGAGCAGGTCAGGGTCCCCGCCGAGGCCCTCAAGACCGCCCTCGCCGAGCTCGACCCGGCCGTCCGCGCGGCGCTCGAGGAGTCGATCCGGCGCGCCCGGATCGTCCACCGAGAGCAGCGCCGCGGCGAACACACCACCCAGGTGGTCCCCGGCGGAACCGTGACCGAGAAGTGGGTTCCGGTCGAGCGCGTGGGCCTGTACGCCCCGGGCGGCCGCTCCGTGTACCCGTCCTCCGTCGTCATGAACGTCGTACCGGCGCAGGAGGCGGGCGTCGAGTCGATCGCGCTGGCCTCCCCGCCGCAGAAGGAGTTCGGCGGCCTGCCGCACCCGACGATCCTCGCCGCGTGCGCGCTGCTCGGTGTGGACGAGGTGTACGCCGCCGGCGGCGCCGTGGCCGTCGCGATGTTCGCGTACGGGACCGAGGACTGCCTGCCGGTCAACATGGTGACGGGCCCCGGCAACATCTGGGTCGCCGCCGCCAAGCGCTACTTCACCGGACGCATCGGCATCGACACCGAGGCCGGCCCGACCGAGATCGCGGTCCTCGCGGACTCCACGGCCGACCCGGTGCACGTCGCCGCCGACCTGATCAGCCAGGCCGAGCACGACCCGCTGGCCGCCGCCGTGCTCGTCACCGACTCCGAGGAGCTCGCGGCCGCCGTCGAGCGGGAGCTGGAGCCGCAGGTCGCGGCCACCAAGCACGTCGAGGACCGGATCAAGCCGGCGCTCGCGGGCAAGCAGTCCGCGATCGTGCTGGTCGACAGCCTGGAGGACGGCCTCAAGGTGGTCGACGCGTACGGCGCCGAGCACCTGGAGATCCAGACCGCGGACGCCGCGGCCTGGGCCGCCCGCGTACGGAACGCCGGCGCGATCTTCGTCGGCCCGTGGGCCCCGGTCTCGCTCGGCGACTACTGCGCCGGGTCGAACCACGTGCTGCCCACCGGCGGCTGCGCCTGCCACTCCTCCGGCCTGTCCGTGCAGTCCTTCCTGCGCGGCATCCACATCGTCGACTACACGCGCGACGCCCTCGCCGAGGTCACGCACCACGTGGTGACGCTGGCCGAGGCCGAGGACCTGCCGGCGCACGGTGCGGCCCTCAAGGCCCGTTTCGGATGGAAGGTGCCGACCCGGTGAGCTTCGGAATCGACGACCTCCCCATCCGGGACGAACTGCGCGGCAAGACCCCGTACGGCGCCCCGCAGCTCGACGTGCCCGTCCAGCTGAACACCAACGAGAACCCGTACGAGCTCCCCGCCGAGCTCGTGGCGCGGATCGCCGAACGCGTCGCCGACGCCGCCCGCACCCTCAACCGCTACCCCGACCGGGACGCGGTCGAGCTGCGGACGGAGCTGGCCGCGTACCTCACCCGCACCGCCAAACACCCGGTCTCGCGCGAGAACGTCTGGGCCGCGAACGGCTCCAACGAGGTCATCCAGCAGCTGCTGCAGACCTTCGGCGGACCGGGGCGTACCGCGATCGGCTTCGAGCCCTCGTACTCCATGCACGCGCTGATCGCGCGCGGCACCGGCACGGGCTGGATCTCCGGTCCCCGCCGGGAGGACTTCCGCGTAGATGTGGAGGCGGCCGAGCAGGCCATCGCCGAGAACGCCCCCGACGTCGTCTTCATCACCTCGCCCAACAACCCCACGGGCACCGCGGTCGAGGCGGAGACCGTCCTCGCCCTCTACGAGGCCGCGCAGGCGGCCAAGCCCTCCCTGGTCATCGTGGACGAGGCGTACGTGGAGTTCAGCCACCGCGACTCGCTCCTGCCGCTGATCGAGGGCCGGCCCAACCTGGTGGTCTCCCGGACCATGTCCAAGGCCTTCGGCGCCGCCGGGCTGCGCCTGGGCTACCTGGCCGCCCACCCGGCCGTGGTCGACGCCGTCCAGCTCGTACGCCTGCCGTACCACCTGTCGGCCGTCACCCAGGCGACCGCGCTGGCCGCCCTCGAACACACCGACACCCTGCTCGGCTACGTCGAACAGCTCAAGGCCGAGCGGGACCGCCTGGTGACCGAGCTGCGGGCGATCGGCTACGAGGTCACCGAGTCCGACGCGAACTTCATCCAGTTCGGGAAGTTCGAGGACTCGCACACCGCCTGGCGGAAGATCCTCGACCAGGGTGTCCTGGTCAGGGACAACGGCGTACCGGGATGGCTGCGGGTCACCGCCGGCACCCCGGCCGAGAACGACGCGTTCCTGGAAGCGGTTCGCGCACTGAAGAAGGAGCAGCACGCATGAGCCGCATCGGACGGGTCGAACGGACCACGAAGGAGACCTCGGTCCTCGTCGAGATAAACCTCGACGGCACCGGCAAGGTCGACGTCTCGACGGGCGTGGGCTTCTACGACCACATGCTCGACCAGCTCGGCCGCCACGGCCTCTTCGACCTCACGGTCAAGACGGACGGCGACCTGCACATCGACAGCCACCACACCATCGAGGACACCGCGCTCGCGCTCGGAGCCGCCTTCAAGCAGGCCCTCGGCGACAAGGTCGGCATCTACCGCTTCGGCAACTGCACCGTGCCGCTCGACGAGTCCCTCGCCCAGGTGACCGTCGACCTGTCCGGCCGCCCGTACCTCGTGCACACCGAGCCCGAGAACATGGCGCCGATGATCGGCGAGTACGACACGACGATGACCCGGCACATCTTCGAGTCCTTCGTCGCGCAGGCCCAGATCGCCCTGCACATCCACGTCCCGTACGGCCGCAACGCCCACCACATCGTGGAGTGCCAGTTCAAGGCCCTGGCCCGCGCCCTGCGCTACGCGGCGGAGTTCGACCCGCGCGCGGCCGGGATCCTGCCCTCCACGAAGGGCGCCCTCTAGCCGTGAACGGCCTGAACACCATCCTGATCGTCTTCGGCCTCTTCCTGGCCGGCGGCGTCTACTCCTTCCAGAAGCAGAAGATGCCCATGTCGGTCATCATCCTGCTCGCCATCGGCTCCGCGATGTGCCTCGCCGCCGGAGTCCTGCGGATCCAGGGGATTTGGGAATGAGCGCAGCCCGACCGACCAAGACGGTCGTGGTCTTCGACTACGGCTTCGGAAACGTACGTTCCGCCGAGCGCGCCCTGGCGCGGGTCGGGGCGGACGTCGAGATCACCCGCGACTACGACAAGGCCATGGACGCCGACGGGCTGCTCGTCCCCGGCGTCGGCGCCTTCTCCGCCTGCATGCAGGGGCTCAAGGACGCCCGCGGCGACTGGATCATCGGCCGCCGGCTCTCCGGCGGCCGGCCCGTCATGGGCATCTGCGTCGGCATGCAGATCCTCTTCGAGCGCGGCATCGAGCACGGGGTGGAGACGGAGGGCCTCGACGAGTGGCCCGGCACCGTCGAGCCGCTGCGCGCCCCGATCGTGCCCCACATGGGCTGGAACACCGTGGACGCCCCGGCCGACAGCCAGGCCTTCAAGGGCCTGGACGACGAGGCCCGCTTCTACTTCGTGCACTCGTACGCGGTCCGCGACTGGAGCCTGGAGGTCACCAACCCGGTGATCCGCGCCCCCAAGGTCACCTGGGCCACCCACGGCGAGCCCTTCGTCGCGGCGGTGGAGAACGGGGCCCTGTGGGCCACCCAGTTCCACCCCGAGAAGTCCGGCGACGCCGGCGCCCAGCTCCTCACCAACTGGATCGAGACCCTCTGATGACCGCCAGCAAGCTCGAACTGCTGCCTGCCGTCGACGTCCGTGACGGCCAGGCCGTCCGCCTCGTGCACGGCGTGTCCGGCAGCGAGACCTCCTACGGGTCCCCGCTCCAGGCCGCCCTCGCCTGGCAGGCCTCCGGGGCCGAGTGGCTCCACCTCGTCGATCTCGACGCCGCCTTCGGCACCGGCGACAACCGCGCGCTCGTCGCCGAGATCACCGGCGCCATGGACATCAAGGTCGAGCTGTCCGGCGGCATCCGCGACGACGCCTCGCTCGCCGCGGCCCTCGCCACCGGCTGCACCCGCGTCAACCTCGGCACCGCCGCCCTGGAGACCCCCGAGTGGGCCGCCAAGGCCATCGCCGAGCACGGGGACAAGATCGCGGTCGGACTCGACGTACGCGGCACGACCCTCAAGGGCCGCGGCTGGACCAGCGAGGGCGGGGACCTCTACGAGACCCTCGCGCGCCTGGACTCCGAGGGCTGCGCCCGGTACGTCGTCACCGACATCGGCAAGGACGGCACGCTGACCGGCCCCAACCTGGAGCTGCTGAAGAACGTCTGCGCCGCCACCGACCGGCCGGTCGTGGCCTCCGGCGGCATCTCCTCGCTGGACGACCTGCGGGCGCTGGCCGCCCTGGTGCCGGCGGGCGTCGAGGGCGCGATCGTCGGCAAGGCCCTGTACGCGAAGGCCTTCACCCTGGAAGAAGCCCTGAAGGTGGTCTCCGCATGAGTTCCGTACGTCGTATCTCCTCCGGCGGCCCCTACGAGGACGTCATCGCGTACTCCCGCGCCGTGCAGCTCCCGAACGGGCTCGTGCTCGTCTCCGGCTGCACCGCCGGCGACGCGGGCGGCCCGTACGACCAGACCGTCGCCGCGTTCGGCGTCGCGTTCAAGGCCCTCGCCCAGGCGGGACTCGGACCGCAGGACGTGGTGCGCACCCGCATGTACCTCACCCACGCCCGCGACGTGGACGAGGTGGGCCGTGCCCACAAGACCCTCTTCGACGACGTCCGGCCCGCCGCGACGATGCTGATCGTCTCCGGCTTCGTCGACCCGTCGATGGTCGTCGAGGTCGAGGTCGAGGCGTACGGCCCGGTGCAGGAGGCGTCCGCATGACCCTCGCCGTACGGGTGATCCCCTGCCTGGACGTGGACAACGGCCGCGTCGTCAAGGGCGTCAACTTCCAGAACCTGCGCGACGCCGGCGACCCGGTGGAGATGGCCAAGCTGTACGACGCCGAGGGCGCCGACGAGCTGACCTTCCTCGACATCACCGCGTCGTCCGGGAACCGCGAGACCACGTACGACGTGGTGCGGCGGACCGCCGAGCAGGTGTTCATCCCGCTGACCGTGGGCGGCGGCGTCCGCACCGCGGAGGACGTGGACAAGCTGCTGCGGGCCGGCGCCGACAAGGTCGGCGTGAACACCGCCGCCATCGCGCGCCCCGAACTGATCCGGGAGATCGCGGAGCGGTTCGGGCGGCAGGTGCTCGTGCTGTCCGTGGACGCCCGGCGCACCGCGACCGGCTCCTTCGAGGTCACCACGCACGGTGGCCGCCAGGGCACCGGCATGGACGCCATCGAGTGGGCGCACCGGGCGGCCGAGCTGGGCGCCGGGGAGATCCTGCTGAACTCGATGGACGCGGACGGCACCAAGGACGGCTACGACACCGAGATGATCGCGGCCGTACGGAGGCACGTCAGCGTCCCGGTGATCGCCTCGGGCGGCGCCGGGCGGCTGGAGCACTTCGCCCCGGCGATCGCGGCCGGCGCCGACGCCGTGCTCGCGGCCTCGGTGTTCCACTTCGGCGACCTGCGGATCGGCCAGGTCAAGGAGACCCTGCGCGAGGCGGGCCACCCCGTCCGCTGACCGCCGCCGGGCCGCACCGGCCGGGACGACGCGGGGGATGGCCCCGGTCCCGGCCGGTGCGGCAGGGGTGCTCGGACGATCTAGCGGAAGTCGTCGAACGAGTCGGAGTCGTCGTCCTGCTGCTCCGGCGTCTGCGGCTTCTCCTGCTTCTCCTGCTTGTCCGCCTCCTGCCCGCCGGTCTGCCCCTGCTCGCGCACCTGGCGGAAGACCACCGCGGCGGCGTGGAAGTCGCCGGCCTTGTCACCGGGCTGGAGGACGGCCACCGGCTCGCCGGCACAGTCCGCGTCCTCGAACAGCAGGACCTCCGAGTCGGTCCTGTTCACGGCTTCGACGACCATCGACGAGGCGGACGGCAGCGCGTGGCACTTGTCCGCGCCGGCATCCTTGATCTGGGCGTTCTTCTCGGCGTCGTGCTGGTCCACGTACACGTAGTCGAGGGTCTTGCCTTCGTCGGCGAACGCCTGGGCTCCGGCGGGGAGGACCAGGGCGAGGGCTCCGGCGAGCGCGGCTGCAGTGGTGCGAAGACGCATGGGGGTTCCGTTCCTTCCACGGTGACGACACCGAATCGGTCGGCATCCGTGACGGAGCGTAGGGAGGGGGCGGGGTGCGGAAACCTTTCCCCTCGGAGCGCCATGCCGTTTTCACCGGCCCGGCGGAACCGGCGCTCCGCAGCGCCCGCCCATCGACCCTCCCGGCCCCCGGTGCTCAAATGCCCAGCTTGGCCACCGTCAGCTTGGCGACGGCCTCCTTCGGGCCGTCCAGCTCCACCGCGGCCGCGTCCTGGCGGCCGAAGCAGAAGAGGGTCAGTTCGCCCGGCTCGCCGGTGACCGTCACCACCGGGGTGCCCTTGTGCGCCACCGCCGTCTGGCCGTTCGGGCGGCGCAGCACCAGGCCCACCGGTGAGCGGCGGCCGGTCAGCCGGGCCAGCTTCTCCAGGCGGGCCCACAGGGAGTCCGAGAACACCGGGTCCAGCGTGCGCGGCGACCAGTCCGGCTGGGCGCGCCGTACGTCCTCGGAGTGCACGTAGAACTCCACCGCGTTGGCCGCCTCGTCGATCTGCTTCACCGAGTAGAGGGACATCTTCGGCGGTCCGGTCCGGATCAGCTGGATCAGTTCCTCGTACGGCTTGGCCGTGTACTCGGCCATCGCCCTGTCCAGCCGGTCCTTCAGGACGTTCAGCAGCAGGCCGCCCGCCGCGTCCGGCCGGCGCTCGCGGACCACCACGTGCGCCGCCAGTTCCCGGGCCCGCCAGCCGTCGCACAGCGTCGGCGCCTCCGGCCCCGCCGCTTCCAACAGGTCCGCCAGCAGCAGGCGTTCGCGCTTCGCATGGGTAGACATGGGGGCCACCCTACGACCGCGGGCCGCGCTTTGCCCGCCCATCAGGCGGACGGTGATCCTTCACCGCCCTCCGGGCGCGGCACAATGGCCCCCATGAGTACGTCCTCCCTCGATCCCGCCATCGCCGCCCGGCTCAAGCGCTCCGCGGACGGCCTGGTCCCGGCCATCGCCCAGCAGTACGACACCGGTGAGGTGCTCATGCTCGGTTGGATGGACGACGAGGCCTTGCACCGCACCCTGACCACCGGCCGCTGCACCTACTGGTCCCGCAGCCGCCAGGAGTACTGGGTGAAGGGGGATACGTCCGGCCACTTCCAGCACGTGAAGTCCGTCGCCCTCGACTGCGACGCCGACACCCTCCTCGTCAAGGTCGACCAGGTCGGCGCCGCCTGCCACACGGGCGCCCGCACGTGCTTCGACGCCGATGTCCTTCCGCTGGCCGAATAGGTAGGTAGGGTCCCACCCCATGGATCTTGAGACGTTCCGCAAGCTCGCGGCGGACCGCCGCGTCATCCCCGTGAGCCGCAAGCTGCTGGCCGACGGCGACACCCCCGTCGGGCTCTACCGCAAGCTGGCCGCCGAACGCCCGGGCACCTTCCTCCTGGAGTCCGCCGAGAACGGCCGCTCCTGGTCCCGCTACTCCTTCGTCGGCGTGCGCAGCGCCTCCACGCTGACCGTCCGGGACGGCCGCGCGCACTGGATCGGGACCCCGCCCGTCGGCGTCCCCACCGACGGCGACCCGCTCGACGCCCTGCGCGCCACCGTCCAGACCCTGCACACGCCCCGCGACCTCGCCGCCGGCATGCCGCCCTTCACCGGCGGCATGGTCGGCTACCTCGGCTACGACATCGTGCGCCGCCTGGAGCGCATCGGCGAGCACACCGCCGACGACCTGCGGCTGCCCGAGCTGACCATGCTGCTCACCTCCGACCTGGCCGTCATGGACCACTGGGACGGCACGGTCCAGCTCATCGCCAACGCGATCAACCACAACGACCTCGACACCGGCGTGGACGAGGCGTACGCGGACGCGACGGCCCGCCTCGACGCGATGGAGGCCGACCTCGCGCGGCCCGCCCCGTACACGCCCACCCCGCTGCCCGCCTCCGAGCTGCCGGAGTTCTCGGCCCTGTGGGGCAGGGAGAAGTACCAGGACGCCGTCGAGGACATCAAGGAGCGGATCCGGGCCGGCGAGGCCTTCCAGGTGGTGCCCTCGCAGCGGTTCGAGACCCCCTGCGCCGCCTCCGCGCTGGACGTCTACCGGGTGCTGCGGGCCACCAACCCGTCCCCGTACATGTACCTGTTCCGCTTCGAGAACGGCTTCGACGTCGTCGGGTCCAGCCCCGAGGCCCTGGTCAAGGTCGAGGACGGGCGGGCCATGGTCCACCCGATCGCCGGCACCCGCCACCGCGGGGCCACCCCGCAGGAGGACCAGGCGCTCGCCGAGGAGCTGATGGCCGACCCCAAGGAGCGGGCCGAGCACCTGATGCTCGTCGACCTGGGCCGCAACGACCTCGGCCGCGTCTGCGAGCCGGGATCGGTCGAGGTCGTCGACTTCATGTCGATCGAGCGGTACTCGCACGTCATGCACATCGTCTCCACGGTCACCGGCCGCGTCGCCGAGGGGAAGACCGCCTTCGACGTGCTGACCGCCTGCTTCCCGGCGGGCACCCTCTCGGGCGCGCCCAAGCCGCGCGCCATGCAGATCATCGAGGAGCTGGAGCCCTCCCGGCGCGGCCTGTACGGCGGCTGCGTGGGCTACCTGGACTTCGCCGGGGACTCCGACACGGCCATCGCCATCCGCACCGCGCTGCTGCGCGACGGCACGGCGTACGTCCAGGCGGGCGCGGGAGTCGTCGCGGATTCGGTGCCCGAGCTGGAGGACCTGGAGTGCCGCAACAAGGCCGCCGCCGTCCTGCGCGCGGTGGGAGCGGCGAACCGGCTGAACGGCTCGTGACCCGGTAGGGGATAGTGGGTACGTGAGTGCCGTACCCCCACCCCGAACCGACGCCGACGCCCCCGCCGATCCGCAGGCCCCGGACGGCCGCGGCGGCCGCCGCAGCGTGGCCGTCGCCCTGCTGCTCGGCGCGCTCGGCGCCACCGTCGTCCTGCTCGCCTCCGGCCGCGTCTGGGCCCGGGGCACCGCCGCCGTCGGGGGCGGCTCGCTGCCGCTCACCGCGGACGGGCGGGCCGTCACCGGGCTGCCGGCGGCCCTGGCCATCGTGGGCCTCGCGGCCCTGGTGGCCGTGTTCGCCGTACGCGGCAGGAGCCGGCTGCTGGTCTCCGGGCTGCTCGCGCTGAGCGGCCTGGGCGCGGCCCTGGCCGCCGTACTGGCCGCCGACGACCGGCAGGCGCTGGACGCGCAGGCCGCCCGTACGACGGCGGACACCGCGGCCCGGGTGGGGGCGCTGACCCATACGCCCTGGCCGTACATCACGGCCGCCGGCGCGGCCCTGATCCTGATCGCCGGACTGCTGGCCCTGCGGTTCGGCAGCGGCTGGCCGGCGATGGGCGGCCGCTACGAGCGGGACGGCAGCCCGCGGGTCCGCAAACCGGCGGCGGTGGACCCCGACCGGCCCGAGGACCTGTGGAAGGCCCTGGACCGCGGCGAGGACCCGACCCGCTGACCACGCACTCCGTCCGGTGCGGGACAATGAGCACTGAGCATTCGGCACAAGCCGTGTCTTCTGAACACCCTGCGACAGAGCAAACGAGGAGCAACTCATGGCGGGCACTAGCCACGGACACACCCCGGCCGCCTGGACCGGTGTCATCATCGCCTTCATCGGTTTCTGCATCTCCGGCGCCTTCATGGTGCTCGCCAACCCGCTCGGGTTCTGGGCCGGTCTCGTGGTCGTCGCGCTCGGCGGTGTGGTCGGTCTCGCGATGAAGGCCGCGGGCATGGGCGCGCCGAAGGCCTCCCACCAGGACCTGGCCGTGGTCATCGCCGCCAACAAGGCCGCCGCCAAGGTCTGACCGGACCGGTGCCGGTGAACGGTTTCGAAAGGCGCGGCCCTGTTGGGCTGCGCCTTTTGTCATGAGCGGAGAGAATCAGCGCGTGGACGCCCCTCACAGCCCCTACGCCGTGCCGCCCGTGCCGCCTGTGCCGCCCGCGCAGAGCCGCCCGCGGCGGCTGGCCTCGCCGGGGCTCACGCTGGCCGCGGCGGGTCTGGCGTTTGCGTACGTGGGCACCGTGGATCCCAATGAACCCGGCCACTATCCGGTCTGCCCGCTATTCCGGCTGACCGGAATCCTGTGCCCCGGATGCGGCGGTCTGCGCAGTGCGCACGCGTTCGCCCAGGGCGATCTGATCACCGCTTTGGGGGCAAATGCCCTGGCAGTCGTCGCCTACTTCGTCTTCGCCGGGTTCATGATCCTGTGGCTGGTTCGCGCCTACCGCGGCGGTCCGACCCCGCGCTTTGCCCTGCGGAGGCCGCACTGGTGGGCCATCGGCGTGCTGGCCGCGGTCTTCGTGGTGGTCCGAAACCTGCCGTTCGGAGCCGTACTGGCCCCGTGAGGACCGGGAGATTCCCTTATGAATCCCGGATTCCGAATGTCCATTCCATGGGACGCCGTCAACCGCGTGCGGAGGGCAAGGCCTCCTGCGGATACCATTTGATTGCTGACCTTGCAGTTGTACGTGTCTGCAAGGCGGCCGACCGTCATCGACCCGGAAGGGGGCCGCTCGCGTGAGTGTGCTCGACGAGATCATCGAAGGGGTCCGCGAAGACCTTGCCGAACGGCAGGCCCGCGTGAGCCTCGACGAGCTCAAGGAGCGTGCCGCCAAGGCGCCCCAGGCCAAGGACGGCGTCGCTGCCCTGCGCGGCGACAGCGTCAAGGTGATCTGCGAGGTCAAGCGCTCCAGCCCCTCCAAGGGCGCGCTGGCCGCGATCGCGGATCCGGCCGGGCTCGCGGCCGACTACGAGGCGGGCGGTGCGGCGGTCATCTCCGTCCTCACCGAGCAGCGTCGTTTCGGCGGCTCGCTGGCCGACCTGGAGGCCGTCCGCGCCCGCGTGGACATCCCGATCCTGCGCAAGGACTTCATCGTCACGGCGTACCAGCTCTGGGAGGCCCGCGCCTACGGCGCCGACCTCGCGCTGCTGATCGTCGCCGCCCTGGAGCAGGAGGCCCTCGTCTCCCTGATCGAGCGGGCCGAGTCCATCGGCCTCACCCCGCTCGTCGAGGTCCACGACGAGGACGAGGTCGAGCGCGCGGTTGCGGCCGGCGCCAAGATCATCGGCGTCAACGCCCGCAACCTCAAGGACCTCAAGGTCGACCGCTCCACCTTCGAGCGCGTCGTCGGCGAGATCCCGGCCCACATCGTCAAGGTCGCCGAGTCCGGCATCCGCGGGCCGCACGACCTGATCGCCTACGCCAACGAGGGCGCCGACGCCGTCCTCGTCGGGGAGTCCCTGGTCACCGGACGCGACCCGAAGGCGGCCGTGGCCGACCTCGTCGCCGCCGGCGCCCACCCCGCCCTGCGCCACGGGCGGAGCTGACCCGTCCCATGGCTCCCGACCGCCCCTCCGTCCGCACGCCGCACGTGCCGCAGGCAGCCCGCCGCGGCCCGGTCGGCGTGCCGACGGCGTACGCGCCCCTGGCGCGCGGCTGCCGCCCCCGCGGCTGCCGCGCACCGGCCCGGCGGGTGCACGGGCGCCGGGTCCGCTATGTGATCGGCTCCGAGCCCGGTCAGGTCAACGGCATGCGATGGCGCACCGCAGGCGCGCTGTAACGAGGACCGCCCCGGTCCGGTACGCCTGACGCCACCGTCTCGCCGAGACGGCGGCGGCGTACCGCCCCGCGCGGTGCTCGCTTACGGTCCGCAGCCCCGGGCCGCCGGCTCCGGGCGCGGGCCGCTGCGCCCGTACGCATCCCACCCCCGCAGCGGGGTGCGCGTGCGGCGGGCCCGCGGCGCAATACGGTGCACCCATCCCATCGCACCCGTAGGAGTACTGGACATGTCCAGCAGCTCGTTCTTCATTCCGGACCCGGAGGGTCACGTCCCGAACGCCGAGGGCTACTTCGGCGACTTCGGCGGCAAGTTCATCCCGGAGGCGCTCGTCGCCGCCGTGGACGAGGTCGCCGTCGAGTACGAGAAGGCCAAGGGGGACCCGGCCTTCGCGGCCGAGCTCAACGACCTGATGGTCAACTACACCGGCCGGCCCAGCGCCCTCACCGAAGTGCCGCGGTTCGCCGAGCACGCGGGCGGCGCCCGGATCTTCCTCAAGCGCGAGGACCTCAACCACACCGGCTCGCACAAGATCAACAACGTGCTGGGCCAGGCGCTGCTCACCAAGCGCATGGGCAAGACCCGCGTCATCGCCGAGACCGGAGCCGGCCAGCACGGCGTGGCCACCGCCACCGCCTGCGCGCTCTTCGGCCTCGAGTGCACCATTTACATGGGCGAGATCGACACCCAGCGCCAGGCCCTCAACGTGGCCCGCATGCGCATGCTGGGCGCCGAGGTCATCGCCGTGAAGTCCGGCTCCCGGACGCTCAAGGACGCCATCAACGAGGCGTTCCGCGACTGGGTCGCCAATGTGGACCGCACCCACTACCTCTTCGGCACGGTCGCCGGCCCCCACCCCTTCCCGGCCATGGTCCGCGACTTCCACCGGGTCATCGGCGTCGAGGCCCGCCGCCAGATCCTGGAGCGCGCCGGCCGGCTGCCCGACGCCGTCGCGGCCTGCGTCGGCGGCGGCTCCAACGCCATCGGCCTCTTCCACGCCTTCATCCCGGACGCCGGGGTCCGCCTGGTCGGCTTCGAGCCCGCCGGGCACGGCGTCGAGACCGGCGAGCACGCGGCCACGCTGACCGCGGGCGAGCCCGGGATCCTGCACGGCTCCCGCAGCTACGTCCTCCAGGACGAGGAGGGCCAGATCACCGAGCCGTACTCGATCTCGGCCGGCCTGGACTACCCCGGCATCGGTCCGGAGCACTCCTACCTCAAGGACAGCGGCCGCGGCGAGTACCGCGCGGTCACCGACGACGCCGCGATGCAGGCCCTGCGCCTGCTCTCCCGCACGGAGGGCATCATCCCGGCGATCGAGTCGGCGCACGCGCTCGCGGGCGCCCTCGACCTGGGCAAGGAGCTCGGCAAGGACGGGCTGATCGTGGTCAACCTGTCCGGCCGCGGCGACAAGGACATGGACACGGCCGCCCGTTACTTCGACCTGTACGACGCCGACGCCTCCGAGGGGGAGACCAAGTGAGCGGCAACATCGAACTCCTGTCGGCCACCCTCGCCAAGGCCAAGTCCGAGGACCGCGCGGCCCTCGTCGCCTACCTGCCGGCCGGCTTCCCGACCGTCGACGGCGGGATCGAGGCCGTCAAGGCCGTCATCGCGGGCGGCGCGGACGTGGTCGAGGTCGGCCTCCCGCACAGCGACCCGGTCCTGGACGGCGCGATCATCCAGACCGCCGACGACATCGCCCTGCGCGGCGGCGTCAAGATCGCCGACGTGCTGCGCACCGTGCGCGAGGCGCACGCGGCGACCGGGGCGCCGGTGCTGGTGATGACGTACTGGAACCCGATCGACCGCTACGGCGTGGAGCGGTTCGCCGCCGAGCTGGCCGCGGCGGGCGGCGCGGGCTGCATCCTGCCCGACCTGCCGGTCCAGGAGTCCGCGCTGTGGCGCGAGCACGCCGACAAGCACGGTCTGGCGACCGTCTTCGTCGTCGCTCCGAGCAGCAAGGACGCGCGCCTGGCGACCATCACTGCCGCCGGTTCCGGTTTCGTCTACGCCGCCTCGCTGATGGGTGTCACCGGCACCCGCGAGTCCGTCGGCAACGAGGCCCAGGAGCTGGTCCGCCGTACGCGCGCCACCACCGAACTGCCGGTCTGCGTGGGCCTCGGCGTCTCCAACGCCGTCCAGGCCAAGGAGGTCGCGGGGTTCGCCGACGGGGTGATCGTCGGCTCGGCCTTCGTGAAGCTGCTGCTGGACGCGCCGGACCTGCCGGCCGGGCTGGCGGCCGTACGGGCCCTGGCGGGCGAGCTCGCGGAAGGCGTCCGCAGGGGCTGACGCCCGCCGGCGGACCCGTGCGTTCGATCGGCGCCGCGAACCCCTGAGCGGGTTCTGTAGTCCGATCGGGTGGAAGTGGGAGCGGGGAGGCACGCGAGTGCCTCCCCGCTTCGTTTGGCCGAACGTGAGCGAGAAGAACGACGGTGCGAACCGCGAAGCGAAACGATCGGCCCGCGAGCGGCTCCAGGTGGAGCGCGAGCGCGAGAAGAAGCGGGAGAAGCGGCGGCGGACCCTCATCGTGGCGTCGGCCGTGGTCGGCGTCCTCGGCCTGGCGGCCGTCGTCGGCCTGATCGCGGCCAACACCGGCAAGGGCGACAAGGCGGCGGCCGGCGGCCCGGTGACCGCCCCCTCCGGGGCCACCGGCAAGGACGCGCTCGCCATCCAGGCCGGCAAGCCCGAGGCCAAGTCCACCCTGACGGTGTGGGAGGACTTCCGCTGTCCGGCGTGCAAGTCCTTCGAGACCAACTACCGGGACACGATCCACGAGCTGGAGGCCAAGGGCCTGCTCAAGGTCGACTACCACCTGGTCACCCTGATCGACGGGAACATGGGCGGCAGCGGCTCGCTGAAGGGCGCCAACGCGGCGGCCTGCGCGCAGGACGCCGGGAAGTTCCCCGCGTACCACGACATCCTCTTCGAGAACCAGCCGCAGGAGACGGACGACGCCTACGGGAACAACGCGAAGCTGCTGGAGCTGGCGGGCAAGGTGGACGGGCTGGTCACCCCCGAATTCCGCGCGTGCGTGGAGGACGGGACGCACAACAGCTGGGTGAACAAGTCCTACGAGGCCTTCCGCGCCGGGAAGTTCCGGGGCACCCCGAGCGTGCTGCTGAACGGCAAGGACATCTTCGCCGACCAGGCCAACCCGGTGACCCCGCAGAAGCTCAAGGAGCAGGTGGAGGCCGCCGCGAAGGGCAGCGGTGGCGGGAGCGCCTCGTCCTCGCCGTCTCCGTCCGCATCGCCCTCGTCCTCCGCCGCGCACTCCGCCTCGCCGAGCGCCTCCGCGAAGGGGGCGAAGAGCGGGGGCTCCGCGTCCGCGTCGGCCTCTTCCTCCGCCGTGGCGAAGTCCTCCTCCACCGGGACGGGCTCGCGGGCCGGCTCGGCCGGCTCGGCCGGCTCGGCCGGGGTGGCGAAGGGGGCAGGCGAGGACTAGGCCGTGCCTTTCGGGTCAGGGGGGCCGCCCCTGACCCGCCGACGCCCCCTGCCGCCCCGTCTCGATTTGGCGCCAGGTTGCCGGGCGGGTTGCGGTCCGTACCGCCCGGCAGGGTAGCGTCGGCTCTGCCATGAACCTTGCCTATATCCCCAGCCCGTCGACCGGCGTGATCCATCTCGGACCGATCCCGCTGCGCGGCTACGCGTTCTGCATCATCATCGGCGTCTTCGTCGCCGTCTGGCTCGGCAACAAGCGGTGGATCGCGCGCGGCGGAAAGCCGGGCACCGTCGCGGACATCGCCGTGTGGGCGGTGCCGTTCGGCCTGGTCGGCGGTCGCCTCTACCACGTGATCACCGACTACCAGCTGTACTTCGGCGAGGGCCGCAACTGGGTCGACGCCTTCAAGATCTGGGAGGGCGGCCTCGGGATCTGGGGCGCGATCGCGCTGGGCGCCGTGGGCGCCTGGATCGGCTGCCGCCTGCGCGGCATCCCGCTGCCGGCCTGGGCCGACGCCCTGGCCCCGGGCATCGCGCTCGCCCAGGCCTGCGGCCGCTGGGGCAACTGGTTCAACCAGGAGCTGTACGGGCGGGCCACCGACCTGCCCTGGGCCGTCGAGATCAGCGACGGCCCGAACCGGATCGCCGGGACCTACCACCCGACCTTCCTGTACGAGTCGCTGTGGTGCCTCGGCGTCGCCGCGCTCGTGATCTGGGCCGACCGCCGCTTCAAGCTCGGCCACGGCCGGGCGTTCGCCCTGTACGTCGCCGCGTACTGCGTGGGCCGCGGCTGGATCGAGTACATGCGCGTCGACGAGGCGCACCACATCCTCGGTGTCCGGCTGAACGTGTGGACCTCGATCGTGGTCTTCATCCTGGCCGTGGTCTACCTCGTGCTGTCGGCGAAGCTGCGGCCGGGCCGCGAGGAGGTCGTGGAGCCGGACCGCGGGCCCGCGGCATCCGACCCCGCGGCCAAGGACGGGGCGGACGGCGCGGCGAAGGACGCGGCGAAGGACTCCGGGGACGGGGAATCCGAGCCGAAGGCCGACGCGCAGGCCGAGACCGACGCCACGGCAGATGCCGGGACCCAGGCCAAGGCGGACGCCGGGGCCGACGCCAAGGCCGAGGCCGAGGCCGCTTCCGACGCCGGGGCCGGGGATGCCGTGACGGCGGACGCCGAGGCTCCGAAGACTGCCAAGAAGCTCTGACCGGCTCTTCCGGACCACACGGGAGGGGCGCCGCGCACACCGCGCGGCGCCCCTCCCGTCGTCTCCGGGGCCTCAGGACAGGACGGGCGATTCCCGGCGGGCCAGGGCGACGACCCGTTCCGCGCCCGCCAGCACCGCCGGGTCCACGAAGCGGCCGTCCGGCAGGGCCACCGCCCCCGGGGTGCGGCGGGCGGCCGCGACGATCTCCTCGGCGGCGGTGACCTCCGCCGGCCCGGGCAGGCAGGCCCGCTCGATCACCGGCAGCTGGCGCGGGTGGATCGCCGCCCGGCCCAGGAACCCCAGGGCCCGGCCGCGCGCACAGGAGACGGCCAGCGCCTCCAGGTCCCGGATGTCGGGGAACACCGACTGGGCCGGCGGGGCCAGCCCCGCCGCCCGGGCGGCGACCACCACCCGCGAGCGCGGCCAGTCCAGCCCCGCCTCGGAGCTGATGCCCAGATCCGCCCCGAGATCGGCCTCGCCCAGGGAGAGCCCGCGCAGGGCGGGATGCGCGCGGGCGATCTCGTACGCGCGCTCCACGCCCAGCGCCGACTCCAGCATGGCGTGGAGGGCCACCCCGCCGGTACGGTCGGCGACCGCGGCGATCTGCTCCGGGGCCGTGATCTTCGGCAGCCGCAGCCCCGCCAGGCCGTGCAGCCCGGTCAGGGCGGTGAGGTCCGCGCCGGCCCAGGGGGAGTCCAGGGCGTTGACGCGGACGAACACCGGGACCGGGGGCCGCTCGGCCAGCCGCTCCGCGGTGGCGGCGCGGGCGTACTCCTTGCGGGAGGCCGACACCGCGTCCTCCAGGTCGACGATGACGGCGTCGGCCCCCGAGCTCAGGGCCTTGTCGACCACCTCCGGGCGGTCGCCGGGTACGTAGAGCCAGGTCAGGATCACAGGGCCCCCTCCAGCCGGAGTGCGCTGATCTCGGTCTCGGACAGGCCGAGTTCGGTGAGCACGGCGTCGGTGTCCGCGCCGTGCGGGCGGCCCGCCCAGCGGATCCCGCCGGGGGTCTCGGACAGCCGGAACAGGACGTTCTGCATCCGGAGCGGGCCGAGTTCGGGATCCTCGACCTCGGTGACGGTGTCCAGGGCCGCGAACTGCGGATCGGCCATGACGTCCCGTACGTCGTAGACCAGGGCCACGGCGGCCTCGGCCTCCTCGAAGGCCGCGACCACGTCGTCGGCCTTGTGGCGGCCGATCCAGCCGCCGACCGCCTCGTCGAGGACGGGCGCGTGGGCCGCCCGGCCGGAGCCGTTCGCGAACCAGGGCTCGGTGATCAGCTCGGGTCGGCCGACGAGCCGCATGACGCGCTCCGCGATGGACTGGGCGGAGGTGGAGACCGCCAGCCAGCGGCCGTCGGCGCTGCGGTAGGTGCCCCGCGGTGCGTTGTTGGTGGAGCGGTTGCCGGTGCGCGGCTGGACGTAGCCGAGCTGGTCGTACCAGAGCGGGTGCGGGCCCAGCACGGTGAGGATCGGCTCGATGATGGCCAGGTCCACCACCTGTCCGCGGCCGGTCCGCTCGCGCCCGGCGAGCGCGGTCATCACGGCGTACGCGGTGGTCAGAGCGGCGATCGAGTCGGCGAGGCCGAAGGGCGGCAGGGTCGGCGGGCCGTCCGGCTCACCGGTGATCGCGGCGAAGCCGCTCATCGCCTCCGCGAGGGTGCCGAAACCGGGGCGGCGGGCGTACGGACCCCGCTGGCCGAAGGCCGTGACGCGGGCCAGGACCAGCCGCGGGTTGGCGGCGGACAACTCGGGCCAGCCCAGGCCCCACTTCTCCAGGGTGCCCGGGCGGAAGTTCTCGACGACCACGTCGGCGGTGGCGGCCAGCCGCAGCAGGGTGTCGCGCCCGCCGGGCGTGGACAGGTCGAGGGTCATCGTCCGCTTGTTCCGGCCGAGCAGCTTCCACCACAGGCCGATGCCGTCCTTGGCGGGGCCGTGGCCGCGCGAGGGGTCGGGGCGCACCGGGTGCTCGACTTTGACCACGTCGGCGCCGAAGTCGCCGAGCAGGGTGGCGGCGAGGGGCCCGGCGAAGAGGGTGGCGAGGTCCAGTACGCGCACTCCGTCGAGGGGCCCGGCGCCGGGGTTCACGCGCCGGCTCCGGGGGCGGGTTCGGCCGCGGCGAAGGCGTCCGTCTCGGCGCGGGCCGGCATCGAGTCCTGGGCCCCCGGGCGCTGGACGGAGAGCGCGGCGGCCGCCGAGGCCCAGTGCAGCGCCTGCGGCATGGAGCGGCCCTCCCCGAGGGCCACCGCCAGCGCGCCGACGAAGGTGTCCCCGGCCGCGGTGGTGTCCACGGCCCGGACCCGGGGCGCGGGCACGGTCAGCGGCTCCTGCCCGCGGGCCGCGTACAGGGCTCCGGCCGCGCCGAGGGTGACCACCACCTCCGGTACCTCGCGCAGCAGCGCCTCGGCGGCCCCCAGGGGGTCGGTGAAGCCGGTCAGCGCCGCCGCCTCGTGCTCGTTGGGCACCAGGAGGTCCACCAGCCCCAGCAGTTCGTGCGGCAGCATGCGGGCGGGGGCCGGGGTGAGGACCGTGCGCACCCCCTGCGCGCGGGCGGCCGAGGCGCCCGCGAGGACGGCCTCCATGGGCAGTTCCAGCTGGAGCAGCAGGAGGTCGGCGGCGCCGATCCGCGCCGCGTCGCCCGCCTCCAGGCCGGTCACGCCGCCGTTGGCGCCGGGGATGACGATGATGCTGTTGCCGCCCTCGTCGTCCACGGTGATGTGCGCGGTGCCGCTGGCGCCCTCGACGGTGCGCAGGGCCGCCGTCTCGACCCCGGCCGCGCTGAGCGCGGAGCGCAGCCGTACGCCGAACTCGTCGGCGCCGACCGCCCCGATCATCACCACCTCCCCGCCGCTGCGGGCGGCGGCGACGGCCTGGTTGGCGCCCTTGCCGCCGGGGACGGTGCGAAACGCGCGGCCGGTGACGGTCTCCCCGAGCCGGGGTGCCTTGGGGACGTAGGCGACGAGGTCCATGTTGGTACTGCCGAGCACGGCGATGGCCGTCATGGGCGGGCTGCCTCCTGTGCGGTGAGCTGGGCGAGGGTGTCGAAGCCGATGCCGTCGAAGCCGGGGACGGTGGTGGCGAGGCGGTTCTTGAGCGGGGCGGACCAGCGGTGCGGTACGCCGCCGGGGTCGACGAGCGCGGCGAGGGAGCCGGCGGTGGCGCCGTTCGAGTCGGTGTCCCAGCCGCCGGACACCGCACGGCAGACGGAGCCGGTGAAGTCCCCGTCGGCGTGGGTGAGGGCGGCGGCGATCAGGGCGGTGTTGGGGACGGCGTGGACCCAGTGGTAGTGGCCGTACCGCTCGTGCAGGTCGTCGACGACGCGGTCGAAATCGGCGTGCCGCCGGGCCGAGTCGATGGCGCGGCGGACGGCCCCGGCGAGGCGCGAGAGGGGCGGGACGACGGACAGCCCGGCCCGGAGCGCGGTGTGGACGTCGGCCCGGCCGCCGGCGGCCTCGGCGATGGCGGCCGCGGCGAAGAGGGCGGCGTAGAGGCCGTTGCCGGTGTGGGTCAGGGCGGCGTCGCGGTACGCCTGGGCCGCGGCGGCGGCCGGGTCGCCGGGATTGGTCCAGCCGTGGACGTCGGCCCGGATGAGGGCGCCGATCCACTCGCGGAAGGGGTTGTGGTGGGTGGCGGTGGCCGGGGGTTCCAGCCCCTGGAGGAGGTTGCGGTAGGCGAGGCGCTCGGCGGTGAAGGTGCGGCCCGCGGGCAGTTCGTCGAGCCAGAGCCGGCCGAGGTCGGCGGTGGTGAAGCGCCTGCCGTGGCGCTGGAGCAGCCGCAGCCCGAGGAGGGGGTGGTTCAGGTCGTCGTCCTCGGGCATGCCGTCGATGTTCTCAGCGAGGGAGGTCGCGGCGGAACGCCGGTTCCACGGATGGGCGGCCAGGAGATCCGCGGGTACGCCGCGTGCGGTGAACCAGTCGTCCGGCGGCCAGTTCCCGGCGGCCCGGCCCAGCGCCCGGATCGCGTGCAGCGGCAGCTTCTCGACGGGCTTGCCGAGCAGACAGCCGACGGCCCGGCCCGTCCAGGCGGCTTCCAGCCGGCTCTCCAGCGCGGCCGGCCGGGGCCGCGTCGCACGGTCCGGCGCCGGGCGGTCCGGCCCGGTGGCGGGCCCGGGCCAGGTCGCCCGGATGTCGGGCCACAGGGCGGGTTCGTCCGGGGACAGGGGGGACGGGAGGGCCGCGAGCTCGTCCAGCAGGCGGCGGGCCAGCGCGCGCAGCTCCGGCGGGGCGGGGACGGGGGAGGCGCCGGCCCGGTCGGGTGCCGCGGGCCCGCCCGCCGCGCGCCAGAGGCGGAGCAGCGGCCGCGCGTCCCGGCCGTCCTCGGCGGCCTGGCGCAGCTCGTGCCCGACCAGGTCCTCCGGCTGGACCCAGGTGAGCCGTACGGCCGCGGCCGGCGCGGTCGCGCGGTCGCAGGAGGTCATCGGGGGTCCGCGAGGGCGAGGAAGGCCGCTTCGTGGGCCCGGCGGCGGGCCCGGTCCTGCGCGAAGACCTCGCGGGCCACCACCGCCAGTGCCCTCGCCGGGGCGTGCAGGTCGAGGCGGCTGGCCTCGGCCACCTCCTTGGCCCAGGCCGGCGGGACCGCCGAGACGCCCGCCAGGGCTCCGGCGACCGCCCCCGCCATCGTGGCGATGGAGTCGCAGTCCCGGCCGTAGTTGACGGCGCCGAGCACCGCGCCCTCGTAACCCCCGTCGGCGACGACCAGCATGCCGAGCGCGATCGGCAGCTCCTCGATCGCGTGGAGGCGGGAGGGCCGGCGCGCGCCGAGGGAGGGGGAGCGGTAGTCCGGGCCGACCGAGTCGTACGGGGCCACCGCCGCGCGGAGCGGGGCCAGGGCCGATTCGAAGTCCCGGTGGCGCGAGGCCGCTTCGCACACCGCCGCGATCGCGTCCCGCGTGCCGTCCTTGGCCAGCGCGAGGGCCGCGTCCACCACCGAGGACGCCGTCGCCCCCGGCACGCAGGCCGCCGCCACCGCGGCGGCGAAGACGCCCGCCGCCTCCCGCCCGTACGAGGACTGGTGCGCCCCGGCGACGTCCAGGGCCTCCGCGTACGCCCCCGCCGGATTGCCCGCGTTGACGATGCCGACCGGGGCCATGTACATCGCCGCCCCGCAGTTGACGATGTTGCCGCTGCCGGCCTCGCGCGGGTCGACGTGCCCGTAGTGCAGGCGGCTGACGATCCACTTCTCCGCGAGGAAGATCCGCTGCAAGGGCAGCGCCTCCGACTCCAGTTCGGGGATCCAGCGCGGGTTCGTCATCAGGTCCGGGACCAGGTGCTCGGCGACCGCGTACGCGTCCAGGTGGTCCCGTACGGCCTCGTAGACCCGTACCAGCGCGTGCGTCATGAGGGTGTCGTCGGTGACGTGGCCGTCGCCCTTGTGGTACGGCGCGATGGGGCGGGCCGTACGCCAGTCCTCGTGCCAGGGGCCGACGATGCCGTGCACGCGGCCGCCGTGCCGTTCCACGATCTGGTCCGGGGACCAGCCCTCCACCGGGCCGCCGAGCGCGTCGCCTACGGCGGCCCCGACGAGGCAGCCGGCCGCCCGGTCTTCGAGAGTGAGCGTCATGTCCGAATCATCCCTTGGGTGAGGTGAGTTCCGTACGAGCGAGCAGCGCGGCGAGTTCGACGAGATCGGTGCCGGCGAGGCGGGGGAGGGTGCAGCCGGAGAGGGTGCGGCAGGCCTCGCGCCAGGCGGTGGGGATCGAGTCGCCGCCGCCGAGGGCGCCGGTGAGCGCGCCGGCGAGGGCGGGGGCGGAGTCCGCGACGCGGGACAGGCAGGCGGCGGCCGGTACGGCCTCGGCGGCCCGGCCGCGGGCGGCGCAGGTGAGGGCGAGGGCGATGGGGACGGTTTCGGCGGCGGCGATGCCGTAGCTGTAGACGTGGTCCACGATCTCGTGTTCGAGGGTGGGGACGATGGCGAAGGCCCCGCCCTCGCTGTGGACGCGGGCGAGCTTGACGGCGTGGCGGGCGTTGCGGCCGATCTCGGTGGCCTCGGGGAGCCGGCCGAGGGCGGCGTCGACGGCGGTGTCGGGGTCGGCGCCGCCCAGGGCGGCCGCGATGGCGGCGGCCATGGCGCGGGCGCCGTGGACCCCGTCGCCGTCCTGGGTGTAGCGGGCGTCGAACTCGGCGAGGTCCGCGGCGGCGGCCGGATCGCCGGGGTGGACGACGGCGAGCACGCAGGCGCGCACGCACGCGGCGTCGTCGAAGTAGTGCGGGTTGTCGTGGCCGGTGGCGGGCGGGCGCAGACCGGCGGCGAGGTTGCCGAGGCCGGCCCGTACGGAGATGCGGGCGCGCAGGGGCAGGACGGCGGACTCCACCTCGGGGGCGCGCTCCGCGGCCGCGGCGATCTCGCTGGCCAGGGCGTTCCAGGCGAGGTCGATGGCGGCCCGCATGCGGCGGGACCGGCTGAGGTCGCTGAGCAGTACGCCGGCCGCGGTGAGGACGGATTCGGCGGCGAAGGCGGCCCATTCCGCGTCGTCGGAGGGACCGAGGCGCAGGGGTTCCGGGGGCTGGTTGAGGGCGATGGGCACGGGGAGGGTGGTGGTCTGGTTCTGCTCGGCGAAGGTGTCGAGCTCGCGGGTGAGGCGGCGGGTCCACTCGGGCATGCGGCTGGCGCGGTGCCGGGCGGCGGGCCACCCGGCGGCGTCTCCCGCGGCGAGCCCGAGCAGCAGTCCCTCGATCCGCCGCGGTTCGGCGGGGGGCTGCGCGGCCCCCGCACGGAGGAGGGGGCCGCGGACCGGCGCGTCCTGCGCGGGGGCGGTGCGCACCTCCGCGCCCGGCGGGGCCTCGACCGCCGGCGGGTTCGGGGGGACGGCGGGGGGCGTCACCGGGCGGTCTCGGATTCCGGGGTGAGGAGGTCCGCGATGTCCAGGACGTGGTAGCCGCGCATCGACGGCAGGCAGCTGCCGCGGACCGGGCCGATGGCCTTGGCCCAGTCCTCGGGGATCGCGGCGACGCCCGACAGGGCGCCGGAGAGGGCGCCCGCCACCGCCGCCGTGGTGTCCGCGTCCCGGCCCATGTTGACCGCCGTCAGGACCGAGGAGACGAAGTCCCCGCCGCAGGCGGCGAAGGCGCCGAAGGCCAGGCCGACCGCCTCCGGGGCCAGGTCGGTCCAGGGGTAGCCGCCGATCACCACCGCGGAACGCACGGCCCGTTCGCCGCGCGGGGCCGCCGTCACCGCCCGGCGCAGGGAGCGGGCCGTCCAGGAGTCGGACGGGATCACGGACAGGGCCGCCGAGATGACGGAGGCGGGCGAGCCGCCCGCCATGGCCGCCGCGACACCGGCCGCGACCGCCTGGCCGCCGTAGATGCCCTCCCCGTCGTGGCTGACCGAGCCGTCGATGGCGACGAGCCGCGCCGCTTCCGCGGGGCGGCCGGCCGCGAAGACGCCGAAGGGGGCAGCCCGCATCGCCAGTCCGTCCGACCAGGCGTGCCGGTGCTGGGCGGAGATGGGGGCGGCGAGGCCCCGGCGGAGGTTCTCCAGCGTGCCGCGCTCGCTGAAGCCCGCCCCGCGGAAGGGCCCCTCGTCGAGGTCGGCGATCCAGTGGTGCCAGGCCCGCTCGACGTGGGAGACGGTCAGCGCCGACCCGTGGCGGGCCAGCAGCAGCCCCGAGAAGATCGCGTACTCGGTGTCGTCGGTGCCCGCCGGGTCCTCCGAGACGAAGCCCTCGATGCGGCCCCATTTCGCCCGGATCTCGGACGGCTTCATGTTCTCCGCGGGGGCGCCGAGCGCGTCGCCCGTGGCGAGGCCCAGAAGAGCGCCCCTGGCCCGTTCGAGGAGGACCTGCGGATTGCATGCAATCAGCTTCATCGGCTCCATGGCGCGCCTCTCCCACTGTGGATGGGGCTCATCATGAGCCCTTGGGGGATTTGTGCCATGGCATGTGGTTTGTCGCTTGCCGCGAAACACCCCGCCCACGCCCCCGTCACCCGGTCGCCGACCCGTGAAACCCCAGGTAAGTACGGCCTTCCTTGCTGGCGGACGAAGGAAATCGTGCGTAGTTTCGAGGTGTTCCGGGGGAGTGGGTGCCTGCGTGTCGCGCATGGCGTGGTTCCGCGTACCCGCTCGTACAAAAGGGGAGGAATCCGTCATGTCCCTCATCGACATCGAAGCACCGCTGCACACCGCGCACCGCGACAACCACACCCACCGCGACGTCAACGGCGGATGGCTGCGACCGGCCGTTTTCGGCGCGATGGACGGGCTCGTCTCCAACCTCGCGCTGATGACCGGCGTGGCCGGCGGCGCCGTCGCCCCGCAGACCATCGTGATCACCGGGCTGGCGGGCCTCGCGGCCGGAGCCTTCTCGATGGCGGCCGGCGAGTACACCTCCGTCGCCTCGCAGCGCGAGCTGGTCCTCGCCGAACTTGACATAGAGCGGGCGCAGTTGCGAAAGCACCCCGTCGACGAGATGGAGGAGCTGGCCGAGCTGTACGTCTCGCGCGGGGTCGAGCCCTCGCTCGCCCGCGAGGTCGCCATGCAGCTGTCCCGGGACCCCGAGCAGGCGCTGGAGATCCACGCCCGCGAGGAGCTCGGGATCGACCCCGACGACCTGCCGTCGCCGATGGTCGCCGCGGTCTCCTCCTTCGGCTCCTTCGCACTGGGCGCGCTGCTTCCCGTGCTGCCGTACCTGCTCGGCGCCACTTCCCTGTGGCCGGCGGTGCTGCTCGCGCTGGCCGGGCTCTTCGCCTGCGGCGCGGTCGTCTCCCGGGTCACCGCGCGGAGCTGGTGGTACAGCGGCCTGCGGCAGCTGCTGCTGGGCGGCGCGGCCGCGGGTGTGACGTACGTCCTGGGAACCTGGATCGGCGGAGCCGTAGGCTGACCGCGCAAGCAGTGAGACACTATGCAGCCCGTGGCATAAGTAGTCCGTTACTCGGCGGTTTCGATCCCGTATCCGCCGGGCATCAGACCAGGGCGCCGCGCGCCGGGCAACGATGCCCGCCCCGCGGCGAAGTCTTCACTTTCTGCTTCGTGCGGTGTCCGCATGGTGAAACGACATATCCGCTTCTCGGGATTGCAGTCATCATGTAACCTGCACGAAATTTCGCAGAGGGCCAACGTCGTCCCTCGGCTATGACACATATGCCGCTACGACGACGGGAGAGCCGATGCGTTCCGCATCCACGCACTCCGCGACCGGCCTCAGCACCAACGCCTGGTCGCCCATGGACGGTCGCCCCGCCCCCCAGGGCATGTACGACCCGCGCAACGAGCGCGACGCCTGCGGCGTCGGCTTTGTGGCCAACCTCAGCGGCGAGGCCAGCCACACGCTGGTCGAGCAGGCGCTGACCGTATTGCGGAACCTCGAGCACCGAGGCGCCACCGGATCCGAGCCCGACTCGGGCGACGGCGCCGGAATCCTCTCCCAGGTCCCCGACGCGTTCCTGCGCGAGGTGGCCGGATTCGAGCTCCCCGAGGCCGGCGCGTACGCCGTCGGCATCGCCTTCCTCCCCGCCGACGGCACCGCACAGGCCGTCGCCGTGGAGCGGATCGAGGCCATCGCCGCCGAGGAGAACCTGACGGTCCTCGGCTGGCGCGAGGTCCCGGTCACCCCCGACCTGCTCGGCAACGGCGCCCGCGCCACCATGCCGGCCTTCTCCCAGATCTTCGTCGCCGGGGGCACCTCCCAGGCCGAAGGCTCCGGGGGAGGCGAGAGCACGGGCATCGCGCTCGACCGCAAGGCGTTCGTGCTGCGCAAGCGCGCCGAGCGCGAGGCCGGCGTGTACTTCCCGTCGCTCTCCGCGCGCACCATCGTCTACAAGGGCATGCTGACCACCGGCCAGCTGGAGCCCTTCTTCCCGGACCTGTCCGACCGCCGCTTCGCCTCGACGCTGGCCCTGGTCCACTCGCGGTTCTCGACCAACACCTTCCCGTCCTGGCCGCTGGCCCACCCGTACCGCTTCGTCGCGCACAACGGCGAGATCAACACGGTCAAGGGCAACCGCAACTGGATGAAGGCCCGCGAGTCCCAGCTGGCCTCCGACGTCTTCGGCGACGGAGCCCTGGAGCGGATCTTCCCGATCTGCACCCCGGACGCCTCCGACTCGGCCTCCTTCGACGAGGTCCTGGAGCTCCTGCACCTCGGCGGCCGCTCGCTGCCCCACGCGGTGCTGATGATGATCCCGGAGGCGTGGGAGAACCACACCTCCATGGACCCGGCCCGCCGCGCGTTCTACCAGTACCACTCCACGCTGATGGAGCCCTGGGACGGCCCGGCCTGCGTCACCTTCACCGACGGCACCCAGGTCGGCGCGGTCCTCGACCGCAACGGTCTGCGCCCCGGCCGCTACTGGGTCACCGACGACGGCCTCGTCGTCCTCTCCTCCGAGGTCGGCGTCCTCGACATCGACCCGGCCAAGGTCGTCCGCAAGGGCCGCCTCCAGCCCGGCAAGATGTTCCTCGTCGACACCGCCCAGAAGCGGATCATCGAGGACGACGAGATCAAGGCCGGTCTGGCCGCCGCCGCGCCCTACGCGGACTGGCTGGAGTCCGGCGAGATCGAGCTGACGGACCTGCCCGAGCGCGAGCACATCGTCCACACCCACGCCTCGGTCACCCGCCGCCAGCAGACCTTCGGCTACACCGAGGAAGAGCTGCGCGTCATCCTCGCGCCGATGGCCCGCACCGGCGGCGAACCGCTCGGCTCCATGGGCACGGACTCCCCGATCGCGGCCCTGTCCGAGCGCCCCCGGCTGCTCTTCGACTACTTCACGCAGCTCTTCGCGCAGGTCACCAACCCGCCGCTGGACGCCATCCGCGAGGAGCTCGTCACCTCGCTGCTGTCCTCGCTGGGCCCGCAGGGCAACCTGCTGGACCCGACCGCCGCGTCCTGCCGCAGCGTCACCCTGCCCTTCCCGGTGATCGACAACGACGAGCTGGCCAAGCTCATCCACGTCAACGCCGACGGCGACATGCCGGGCATGAAGGCCGCCACCCTCTCGGGCCTCTACCGGGTCTCCGGCGGCGGCGAGGCCCTGGCCGCCCGCCTGGAGGAGATCCGCGGCGAGGTCGACGCGGCCATCGCCAACGGCGCCCACCTCATCGTCCTCTCGGACCGCCACTCGGACGCCGAGCACGCGCCGATCCCCTCGCTGCTGCTCACCTCCGCCGTGCACCACCACCTCATCGCCACCAAGCAGCGCACCCAGGTGGGCCTGCTGGTCGAGGCCGGCGACGTCCGCGAGGTCCACCACGTCGCGCTGCTCATCGGCTACGGCGCCGCCGCCGTGAACCCGTACCTCGCCATGGAGTCCGTCGAGGACCTGCTGCGCGCCGGTACGTTCCTGTCCGGCCTGGAGCCGGAGCAGGCCATCAAGAACCTGATCTACGCGCTCGGCAAGGGCGTCCTGAAGGTCATGTCCAAGATGGGCATCTCCACCGTCGCCTCCTACCGCGGCGCCCAGGTCTTCGAGGCCGTCGGCCTGAACGAGGAGTTCGTCGGGGCGTACTTCCAGGGCACCGCCACCAAGATCGGCGGCGCGGGCCTGGACGTCATCGCCAAGGAGGTGGCCGCGCGCCACGCCAAGGCGTACCCGGCCTCCGGCATCGCGGCCACGCACCGCGCGCTGGAGATCGGCGGCGAGTACCAGTGGCGCCGCGAGGGCGAGCCGCACCTGTTCGACCCGGAGACGGTCTTCCGCCTCCAGCACGCCACCCGCAACCGCCGGTACGACATCTTCAAGAAGTACACGGACCGGGTGAACGAGCAGTCCGAGCGCCTCATGACGCTCCGCGGGCTCTTCGGCTTCAAGACCGAGGACCGGCCCTCGATCTCCATCGACGAGGTCGAGTCGGTCGCCGACATCGTCAAGCGCTTCTCCACCGGCGCCATGTCGTACGGCTCCATCTCCCGCGAGGCGCACGAGACCCTCGCCATCGCCATGAACCAGCTGGGCGGCAAGTCCAACACCGGTGAGGGCGGCGAGGACCCGGACCGCCTGTACGACCCGGCGCGGCGCTCGTCGATCAAGCAGGTCGCCTCCGGCCGCTTCGGCGTGACCAGCGAGTACCTGGTCAACGCGGACGACATCCAGATCAAGATGGCGCAGGGCGCCAAGCCCGGCGAGGGCGGCCAGCTGCCCGGCCACAAGGTCTACCCGTGGGTCGCCAAGACCCGGCACTCCACCCCGGGCGTCGGCCTGATCTCCCCGCCGCCGCATCACGACATCTACTCCATCGAGGACCTGGCTCAGCTGATCCACGACCTCAAGAACGCCAACCCGGCCGCCCGCATCCACGTGAAGCTGGTGTCCGAGGTCGGTGTCGGCACCGTCGCCGCGGGTGTCTCCAAGGCCCACGCGGACGTCGTCCTCATCTCCGGCCACGACGGCGGTACGGGCGCCTCCCCGCTCACCTCGCTCAAGCACGCGGGCGGCCCCTGGGAGCTCGGCCTCGCCGAGACCCAGCAGACCCTGCTGCTCAACGGGTTGCGCGACCGCATCGTCGTCCAGACCGACGGCCAGCTCAAGACCGGCCGCGACGTGGTCATCGCCGCGCTGCTCGGCGCCGAGGAGTTCGGCTTCGCGACCGCGCCGCTCGTCGTCTCCGGCTGCGTCATGATGCGCGTCTGCCACCTGGACACCTGCCCGGTCGGCATCGCCACGCAGAACCCGGTCCTGCGCGACCGCTTCTCCGGCAAGCCCGAGTTCGTCGTGAACTTCTTCGAGTTCATCGCCGAGGAGGTCCGCGAGATCCTGGCCGAGCTGGGCTTCCGTACGATCGAGGAGGCCGTCGGCCACGCCGAGCTCCTCGACACCAGCAAGGCCGTCACGCACTGGAAGGCGCAGGGCCTCGACCTGGAGCCCCTCTTCCACGTGCCGGCGCTGCCCGAGGGCGCGGTCCGCCACGCCCTGATCGAGCAGGACCACGGTCTGGAGAAGGCCCTCGACAACGAGCTGATCAAGCTCGCGGCCGACGCGCTGAACGCCGAGACCGCCGAGGCCGCGCAGCCGGTCCGCGCGCAGGTCGCCATACGGAACATCAACCGGACCGTCGGCACCATGCTCGGCCACGAGGTCACCAAGAAGTTCGGCGGTGCGGGCCTGCCCGACAACACCATCGACCTGACCTTCACGGGCAGCGCCGGCCAGTCCTTCGGCGCCTTCCTGCCGCGCGGCGTGACGCTGCGCCTGGAGGGCGACGCCAACGACTACGTCGGCAAGGGCCTGTCGGGCGGCCGGGTCGTGGTCCGCCCGGACCGCGGCGCCGACCACCTCGCCGAGTACTCGACGATCGCCGGCAACACCATCGGCTACGGAGCCACCGGCGGCGAGATGTTCCTGCGCGGCCGCACCGGCGAGCGCTTCTGCGTCCGCAACTCCGGCGCCCTGGTCGTCTCGGAGGGCGTGGGCGACCACGGCTGCGAGTACATGACCGGCGGCACGGCCGTCGTCCTCGGCGAGACGGGCCGCAACTTCGCGGCCGGCATGTCGGGCGGTGTCGCGTACGTCATCGACCTCGACCCGCACAACGTCAACGTCGGCAACACCGGGGCGGTCGAGACCGCCCTGTCCGACACCGACAAGCAGTGGCTGCACGATGTGGTGCGCCGCCACGAGGAGGAGACCGGCTCGACCGTGGCCGCGAAGCTCCTGGCTGACTGGGACGCCGCGGCGGCCCGCTTCAGCAAGATCATCCCGACCACGTACAAGGCAGTGCTCGCCGCCAAGGACGCCGCTGAGCTGGCCGGACTCTCCGAGTCCGAGACCACGGAGAAGATGATGGAGGCGGCGACCCATGGCTGACCCGAAGGGCTTCCTCACCACCCCGCGCGAGACCGCCTGTTCCCGTCCGGTCGCCGACCGGCTGAAGGACTGGAACGAGGTCTACGTCCCGGGCTCGCTGCTCCCGATCATCAGCAAGCAGGCCGGCCGCTGCATGGACTGCGGCATCCCGTTCTGCCACAACGGGTGCCCGCTCGGGAACCTGATCCCGGAGTGGAACGACTTCGCGTACCGCGAGGACTGGTCGGCGGCGTCGGAGCGGCTGCACGCCACGAACAACTTCCCGGAGTTCACCGGGCGGCTGTGCCCGGCTCCCTGCGAGTCGGCGTGCGTGCTCGGCATCAACCAGCCGGCCGTCACGATCAAGAACGTCGAAGTCTCGATCATCGACAAGGCGTGGGACAACGGCAACGTCACCCCGCAGCCGCCGGAGCGGCTGTCGGGCAAGACGGCCGCCGTCATCGGATCGGGCCCGGCCGGTCTGGCCGCGGCCCAGCAGCTGACCCGGGCCGGGCACACCGTGGTGGTGTACGAGCGCGCGGACCGCATCGGCGGCCTGCTGCGGTACGGCATCCCCGAGTTCAAGATGGAGAAGGTGCACATCAACCGGCGCATCGAGCAGATGCGCGCGGAGGGCACCAAGTTCCGTACGGGCGTGGAGATCGGCCGCGACCTGGACGCCGTACAGCTGCGCAAGCGGTTCGACGCGGTCGTCATCGCGGCGGGCGCCACCGTCTCCCGCGACCTGCCGGTCCCCGGGCGCGAGCTGCGCGGGATCCACTTCGCGATGGAGTACCTCCCCCTCGCGAACAAGGTCCAGGAGGGCGACTTCGTGGCGCCCCCCATCACGGCCGAGGGCAAGCACGTGGTCGTCATCGGCGGCGGCGACACGGGCGCGGACTGCGTGGGCACGGCCCACCGCCAGGGAGCGCTGTCGGTGACGCAGCTGGAGATCATGCCGCGCCCGTCGGAGGACCGGCCCGCGGCCCAGCCGTGGCCGACCTTCCCGATGCTCTACAAGGTCACCTCGGCGCACGAGGAGGGCGGCGAGCGGATCTACTCCGTCTCCACCACCCACTTCGAGGGCGACGAGGACGGCAACGTCCAGTCGCTGCACCTGGTCGAGGTGGAGTTCAAGGACGGCAAGCTGGAGCAGAAGCCGGGCACCGAGCGGGTCCTCCCGGCCCAGCTGGTCACCCTGGCGATGGGCTTCACCGGCACCGACCAGGCCAACGGGCTGGTGTCCCAGTTCGGCCTGGAGCTGGACGAACGCGGCAACGTGGCGCGCGACGCGTCGTACGCGACCAACGTGGACGGCGTCTTCGTGGCCGGCGACGCCGGCCGCGGCCAGTCGCTGATCGTCTGGGCGATCGCGGAGGGCCGCTCGGCGGCCCGAGGCGTGGACCGCTACCTGACGGGCACCAGCGCCCTCCCGTACCCCGTCAAGCCGACGGACCGCTCCCTGATGGTGTAACCACCATCCCCGCCCTCCGGCTCCAGGCCGGCGGCGCGGGGGCCCGTGCCACCGGTAGTGCCCCTCCCTTCGGGGAGGACCCCTCATACGGTCCGTACAACGGTGTGCGGAACTCTGACACAGCGCCCGCCATGGCTCCTTCCGGACGCCGTGCTCGCGCCGCTCGGCCGCTGGCGGCCTCCCGGGCTTCGCCCGGCTGCGCCGGCCTCCGACCGGCGGCGCGGGGGCCCGTGCCACCGGTAGTGCCCCTCCCTTCGGGGAGGACCCCTCATACGGTCCGTACAACGGTGTGCGGAACTCTGACACAGCGCCCGCCATGTCCCCGACCAGGGATGGCGGGCGCTGTGGCGTTGTGTAGCCATTTCGATGCGTTCCGTTGAACCGGCCTCGCCGCGAGGACTACGCTCTTTCGCAGAGCGAGGGCACTGCGGAAGCGGGGAGTTGGCTCATGGCCAAGCCGAACGGCGAGGGTGGCGCGCAGACGCCGGACGAGTTCGCCCGTGAGGAACTGCGGGGGAGCGCGAGGCGGCGGGGCTGACTCAGGAAGGGCTGGGCGAGCGGATCTTCGCCACGGGGTCGTACGTCGGGATGATGGAGAGCGGGCAGCGCCGACTACGCCCCGAGATCGCCAAGTTGATCGACAGGGAGCTCAACACCGGGGACTACTTCTTCCGCCTGGCCAAGGCCTTCAAGTCCAAGCACATCGAGTACTTCGCTGCCGTGGCCGAATTGGAGTGTGCAGCAACCGCCACGTTCGACTACGCATGCACGCTTGTTCCGGGGCTGCTCCAGACGGAGGACTACGCCCGGGCCGTGATCCGGGCCGCGAGCCCAACCGCGCTCGCCGAGCGTGTCGAAGCGCTGGTAGCGGCTCGCATCGAACGCGCCCGGCTCCTCGTCGATCCTGAGTCCCCCGAGATGTGGGCCGTCCTGCACGAGTCGGTGCTGCGGACGGTGGTCGGAGGTCCTGCTGTGATGGCTGCTCAGTTGCGGCACATCACATCGTACGTGCGGGCCCATCGGGTCACTGTGCAGGTGGTGCCGTTCTCGGCCGGTGCCCATGGGGCGCTGAATTCGCTCGTGCGCATCTTGCAGTTCGCAGACGCGCCCGACGTGGCCTATACGGAAGGTCCCCACGCGGGGCAGTTGCTCGATTATCCGGCGCTGGTTCAGCGGTACTGGAGGTCATACGATCTTGCCAGGGCCGCTGCGCTGTCGCCGGAGGTGTCCCTGACCCTGATCGAGTCGGTGGCGGAGGAGTACGCGACATGCGCGCAGACGTGAACAGCCTGTCCTGGCGGAAGTCCTCGTACAGCAATGGAGAGGGCGGCGACTGTGTCGCGGTCTCCGACGACCTCCCCGGTTTCATCCCCGTCCGCGACAGCAAGTTGGCCGGCACCGGCCCCGTCCTCGTGTTCCCGGCCGTCGTGTGGTCCTCGTTCATCCTGGACGTGAAGTCTCAGGCCTGACCAGTGTCACGGCGCCCGCCGTGTCCCCGGCCGGGGACACGGCGGGCGCCGTGGCGTGTGCGGGCTACTCGGGCTGGGTGACCGTGGCGCCCCAGTGGGTGGACGGGGTCGAGGCGGTCACCCAGGCTCCGAAGCCGCCCTGGAGGCCCGTGCCGAGGGGGACGGTGACCCGGGCCGGGTCGGTCTCGGGGCAGTCGACCGTGAAGGGGGCCGGGTCGCGGTCCGGGTGGTTGTCGAGGTGGAAGGCCACCTCGATGGTGCCGCCGCCCGCGCAGCCGAACGTGATGAACGTGTCCAGGTGCGGGGAGAGGCCGCCCGAGACGAAGCCGCTGGAGCCGGCCTGGTCGGCGATCCAGATCAGGCCGTCGGGGCCCGGGTAGCCGATGATCTCGTCATTCGGTGCGGCCTGGGCAGGGCTCGCCGCCAGGGTCAGGGCGAGTGCCGGAGCCAGGGCCGCCAGGGCGGTCGTGCGCTTCTTCATGTCGTCCCCCAGGTTGTCGTGTCGTTCGTTCGCCGGGCAGTCGCGACGCTATCCAGCGCCACTGACATCCGCCTGAGTACGCGTACTCACCCGCACTGACGGGCCCGGGTCCGCTTCACTCGTGCAGGTGACGCACGGAGACGGGCACGGCGGGGGCGGGGTGGGCCGGACGGGCCAACTGCGGTCGAGGCGAGCGCAGTTCACGGGGGGTGGAGTCTGGTAACCATCTGGATCATGGCTCCCATCCGAACCCTGCTGAGCGGCCTGCTCGGCGCCGCCGCCCTGTTGGTTCCCGTCCATCCCTCCACCGCCGCCGATGACGGCCGGATCGTCGAGTACCGCGGGATGCGGGTCACCGTGCCCGGGGAGTGGCGGGTCGTCGACCTGGAGCGCGACCCCGACGCCTGTCTGCGGTTGGACCTGCCGACCCTGTACCTCGGGCACGCCGGCACGCAGGGCGAGTGCACCGGGCGGGCCGTGCGGCAGCGGGCCGACACCCTGCATCTGGAGCCGCTCGAAGGCGCCCCCGAGCGGGCCGACATCCCCACTCTGAAGGTCGACGGGGCCGGGGGCATCCCCGAGGCGGCGGGGGACAGCCACGAGGTGCGCTACGCCCTGCGCGGGGCCGGAGTCATGGCCACCGTCTCGTACGGGGACACGTCCGAAGCGGTACGGGACGTGCTCGCGCGGGCCGGCGGCAGGGCCGGCCGCGGCGGCTCCGCCGATCCCGTGTCCGCCGTCGCCGGTCCGAAGCCCGTACGGGTCCAGCAGTCCCTCACCGGCGCCGGCTTCGACACCTGTACCGCCCCGACCCAGGGCGCCATGGACGGCTGGCGCTCCGCGTCCCCCTTCGGCGCCGTCGGCATCTACATCGGAGGCCGGGCCCGGGCCTGCGCCCAGCCCCGGCTCACCGCCGGCTGGGTCCGGCGGCAGGCCGAGGCGGGCTGGCACCTGATGCCGCTCTGGGTCGGCCCGCAGCCCTGGAACAACCCGGCCACCGGCCTGTCCACCGACCCCTCCCGGGCGAACCAGGAGGGCATCGAGGCCGCCGAGGGCGCCGTCGACGCGGCCCGCTCCCTGGGCCTGGCCGAGGGCACGGTGCTCTACAACGACCTGGAGAACTACACGGACCGCACCACCTGGGACCCGCCGGTCGTCGCGTACCTCACCGCCTGGACGGTCCGCCTGCACGAGCTCGGCTACCGGGCCGGCGCCTACGTGGCCGCGAGCTCCGGGGCCAAGGCCCTGAACGAGCACCACGACCAGGCCCCGGAAGCCATGCCCGACGTGCTGTGGGTCGCCGTCTGGAACGGCAGGGCCTCGGTCGCCGACGCCGACACGGGCCTGCCCGTCGGCACGCACCGGTGGGCCGGCCGCCGCCGCGCCCACCAGTACCGCGGCGACCACGACGCCACGTACGCGCGCGTCACCCTCACCATCGACCGCAGCTGGGTGGACGTGGACCCGACCCGCCTCGGCGCGCTCCCGGGCACGCCCCTCTAGGGGGCGGTCGGGGTTCCCTCGCCGGGATCCTCGCGGGGCGGTTCGTCGTCGTTGCCCCGGCGGAGGGTGTGGAGGCCGCGGGTCGGGGTCCAGGTGCGGACCACCAGGTCGTCGCCGTCGATGCCGGTGTGGACCACCTCCGTCAGGTCCGCGTGGAAGAGGTGGAAGGGGTGCGGGGTCTCCGTCTCCTCCGCGTAGCGGTGCAGCTCGGGCGGGTCCAGCAGCTCGATCGCGCGCCCGGAGATCCGTACGTCCCCGTCCGGCATCTCCTCGCCCGCGCCGGGGTTGGTGTGCAGGGCGAAGCGCGGGTCGCGCTGCAGGTCCTTGGCCTTCATCGAGCCCGGCATCATCCCGAGCCACAGCTCGCCGCCTCGGATGTCGACATTCAGCCCGGTCAGCCGCGGGGAGCCGTCCCTGCGGAGCGTACCGAGGACGTGGTGCGGGTACTGCGCGAAGCGGGCCCGGACGATCGCCGCGAATTCCGGCTCCTGGTTCTCGAACGCTGCCCAGTTGTGCGTGGTCGTCATACGTCCATCAAAGCGCCTGCTCAGGTGCGTACGACGCCCGCCGCGCGGGCCGCCTCCAGCCAGGAGGGGAACTCCATGACCAGGCGGTCGAACAGCACCGGGTCCGGGACCTCCCGCGGGTCCGGGCCGGCGTGGAAGTAGCCCGCGTTGTCCACCACCCGCCGCTCCGGCACGGGCAGTTCGTCCAGCCGCCGCAGGAAGTCGAACTGCGAGCTGTGCGTCTGGCCGAAGCCGACGAACTGCCAGAACAGCGGCAGCCGGGCCGCCTTGCACAGGTACCTCTCCGCCGCGGGCTTGTTGATCGGACCGCCGTCCGTCTGGAAGACGACCAGCGCCGGATCCGCCGCCCCCGTGTCCAGGTAGTGGTCGATCACCGCCTCCATCGCCGCTTCGTACGAGGTCTTGCCCATGTGGCCCAGGCGTGAGGCGATCTCGGCGATCCGCCCCCGGTGCGCGGCGAGGGCTATCTCCTCGACCGCGTCGACCTCGGTCGAGAAGAACACCGCCGGTACGCGGCCGTCGTCGTCGAGGTGGGCCGAGAGGCTCAGGACCCGGTCGGCGAAGGCCTGGACCGTGCCGTCCCGGTAGTACGGGCGCATCGACCCCGAGTGGTCCAGGACCAGGTACACCGCGGCGCGCACGCCCTCCAGGCCGTGCTTGCGCAGCGAGATCCCGGCGCTCTTGTAGAGGCTCACGAGCGCCGGAGCGGTCGCTTCCATCGTTCGGAGGTCGATCGCGCTGCCCGTCATGGCCCGAGGGTACGTCAGCCACCGGCCTCCGCGGCCGTGTTCCGCCCGGCCCGCGATGCCCCTCGAGCCTTCCCTTCCTTCCTCTGCACATGACTGATAGGGGTATTTCTCTTAGGCATGTCGAGGGGGTGGGCGGGTGGTCTCGCTGGACGGGAAGGTCGTCGTCATCACGGGCGCCGGACGGGGGCAGGGCGCGGCCGGCGCCCGGCTGTGCGCGGAGGCCGGAGCGCGCGTGGTCGTCACCGACGTACGGGAGGAGGAGGGCCGGGCGATCGCGTCCGCGCTGGGGGACCAAGGGCTGTACGTACGGCACGACGTGGCGGAAGCGGACGGCTGGGCCGAGGTGGTGCGGGAGGCCGTACGGGCCTTCGGCACGATATCGGCGCTGGTCAACAACGCTGCGCTGTGGCGCACGGCCCACGTGGAGCGGCAGCGGCCGGAGGAGTTCGAGGCGCTGCTGCGGGTGAACCTGCTGGGGCCGTTCCTGGGCATTCAGGCGGTGGCTCCGGTGCTCCGCGCGGCCGGGGGCGGCTCGATCGTGAACATCTCCTCCACGGCCGGGCTGGTCGGCATCCCGGGCCACGCGGCGTACGGGTCCACCAAGTTCGGGCTGCGCGGGCTGACCCGGTCGGCGGCGCTGGACCTGGCGGGGGACCGGATCCGGGTCAACTCGGTGCATCCGGGGGCGATCGACACCCCGATGGTGGCGGAGGTCGCCGGGCAGGACTGGTCGCACGTGCCGCTGGGGCGGATGGGGCGGCCGGAGGAGGTCGGGGAGCTGGTGCTGTTCCTGTGCTCGGACGCCTCCTCGTACGTGACGGGGACGGAGTTCGCGGTGGACGGGGGGATGACGGCGCGATGAGCGAGCCGGCGGTGAGCGACGCGCTGTCCCCCGCGGCCCGGGCGCTGTGCGACGCGATGACGGCGGCGTTCCCGGGGCCCGGGGACGTGACGGCCCTGCGGGCGGCGGCGGTCGGCGGCCGGTCGGCGGGACCGGAGGTGGCCTCGGTCCGCGACGGCGAGGCCGGCGGGGTCCCGGTCCGGGTCTACGACCCCGCACCCGGCTCCACGGGCCGGCCGCTGGTGGTGTTCTTCCACGGCGGCGGCTGGGTGATGTGCGGGCTCGCCACGCACGACGCGACGTGCCGGTCGCTGGCCGCGGGGTCGGGCGCGGTGGTGGTCTCCGCGGACTACCGCCTGGCCCCCGAACACCCCTGGCCGGCGGCCCCGGACGACGCGCTGACCGTACTGCTGTGGGCGCGGTCGCGGGCCGCCGCGCTGGGCTGCGATCCGGGCCGGGTCGTGGTCGCGGGGGACTCCAGCGGGGGCAACCTGGCGGCCGTGACCGCGCTGCGGGCACCGGAATCGGTGGCGGGCCAGCTGCTGGTGTACCCGCCGCTGGACGCGGCCATGGCGACGCGGTCCACCGGCACGTACGGCGAGGGCCACTTCCACACCGCCGCCCACATGGCCTGGTACTGGGAGCAGTACGGCGGCGATCCCGCGCACCCGCACGTCTCGCCGCTGCGCGCCCCCGACCTGTCGGGCCTGCCGCGCACGCTGCTGGTGCTGGCGGACTGCGATCCGCTGCGGGACGAGGGGCTCGCGTACGCGCGCCGGCTGGGCGCGGCGGGGGTGGACTGCGCGGTCCACCTCCATCCCGGGGTCTTCCACGGCTTCCTGGGCCTCCCGCTCCCGGCCGGCCGGACGGCCCTGGCGGCCGCCGCGGCCTGGCTGCGGGCCACGGGACAGGGGCGGGGCAGGGCGTACTCCGGCGGCGCGGGCCCGGGCTCCGCGGGGGAGGAGGGAAGCCGGAGCGGGGGGAGGAGGGAAGCCGGAGCGGGGGGAGGAAGGAAGCCGGAACGGGCATGATGTGCTCATGTCGATGTTGCTCCGCAACCTGCTCGTCCTGGCAGTGGAGTTCGGCGCCGCGCTGCTGCTGCGCGAGCCGGGCGCCCCGTGGATCCCGGTGCTGCTGGCCGTGTTCGTCGTCGGCTCGGGCGTCCTGCACGGCACCGACGCCGAGTTCACACCCCGCTTCCTCGTCGCACTGGTCGCGGTGGGCGTCGCCGAACTGGGCAGCCGGGCCTGGGCCTCGCCCGACGCCCTCCCGACGGCCGGAACGGGCACCGCGATCCTGCTCGCCGTCCAGCTGCTGATCCTGGTCCGCTACTCCCTGCGGCGCCCCCGCCGCCGCCCCGCCTGAGCGAAACCCGCTGGTCGGGAGGGTGTTGCCGGGTCTAGGGTCGGGCCTCATGTCCACGACGCCCCCGAAGAAGAACGCGAGCGCTGCCACGACCACGGCCACCACCACGCTGTGGCGCCCGACGGGCCCGGTCGAGCTCGACCTCGTCCGCGCCCTCGACTGGCGGGCCTGGCCGCCGCGCCTGCCCGAGCAGCCGATCTTCTACCCCGTCCTCAACGAGGACTACGCGATCCGCATCGCCCGCGACTGGAACGTCAAGCACAGCGGCGTCGGCTTCGTGACGCGCTTCGAGGTCGACACCGCGTTCCTGGCCCGCTACCCGGTCCGGCAGGCGGGCGGGGAGACGATCCTGGAGCTGTGGGTCCCGGCCGAGGAGCTGGACGAGTTCAACGCGCACATCGTGGGCCGGATCGAGGTCGTCCGCGAGTTCCGCTGAGCCGGGCGCCGGGCGCCGGGCGGGGGCAGGCCCGGCGCCGATCCGGCGCCGGAGCGGTCCCCGCGGCCTGGCCCGGGGTGCCGTGATCGAAAACAATGGCCCCATGACGCCCTCGCCCCGCACCCGCGCCCGGTCCTTCGACTCCGCCGCCGCGCTGTACTCGGCGAACCGGCCCGGATACCCCGGGGAGCTGTTCGACGCCCTCGAAGCGCTCGCCGGGCGCGGGCTGCGCGGAGCCAGGGTGGCCGACGTGGGGGCCGGGACCGGGATCGCCACCGGGCTGCTGCGCGCCCGCGGGGCGGACGTCGTCGCCGTCGAACCCGGCGACGGGATGGCCGCCGAGTTCCGCCGGGCGAACCCCGGGATCCCGCTCGTGCGCGGGGACGGCGACCGGCTGCCCCTCGTCACCGCCGGGTTCGACTTCCTCACCTACGCCCAGGCCTGGCACTGGACCGACCCCGCCCGCTCGGTCCCCGAGGCCCGCCGCGTGCTCCGCCCCGGCGGGGCGCTCGCGCTCTGGTGGAACGACATGGACCCCGCGGTCCCCTGGATCGCCGAGCAGGACGAGCGGATCCGGACCCTGTTCGAGGCCGACGAGCCCGCCACCCGCCGCGCCCTGCCGCCCGAGCCGGAGTTCACCACGCGCGAGATCCGCTGGTCACGCCGGATCCCGCTCGAGGTCCACCTCGCCAACCACGCCAGCCACTCCGCCTTCCTGATGCTCGGTCCGGCGGGCACGCGGCGGTTCCTCGACGCGGAGCGGACCCGGCTGACCGCCCTGTTCCCGGACGGGACGGTGGAGGAGCGCTACGTCGTCAGCCTCGCCGTGGCCGTCCTCTGAGGCGGCGGGGCCCGGACGAAACCCCGCCGCCGGACGCGACCCCGCCGCCCCGCTACCGTCCGCGCTCCCGGAGCACCGCCGCCCGGCACACCGAGGGCGAGCCCCACGCGTCACGCAGCGGCCGCGCCTTGCGCAGCCACAGGGAGAGGTCGAGCTCCTCGGTGTAGCCGACGGCCCCGTGGAGCCGCAGCGCCGTCATGGCCGCCGCGTACGCCGCCTCGCCCGCCGCCAGCTTCGCCGCCGCGACCTCCCACGGCGCCAGGCCCAGCGCCGCCGCCCACACCAGCGGCCGGGCGAACTCCAGGGCCAGGAGCGTGTCCGCCAGCCGGTGCTTCACCGCCTGGAAGCCGCCGATCGGCGTCCCGAACTGCGTGCGCTGCTTCACGTACCCCACCGTGCTCGCCAGCAGGGCCTCGCCCAGTCCCAGGCACTGCGCCGCCGTCAGCAGCCGCGCCCAGCCCAGGGCCGTCCGCGCCGCCGCCGACACCCGGGGCCCGGCGGCCAGCGGCTCCCCGTCCGGCGCGGGCCGCGACAGCCGGCGTGCCGGGTCCGTGGACTCCAGCGCTTCCCCCGGGCCGCCCGCCAGCCGCAGCTCGCCCGCCGCCGAGACCGTGAAGCAGTACGCCGCCGCGTCCGCGTCCAGGGCGTACGGGCCCCCGTCCGGCAGGGTCAGCGTGGCCAGGGCCTCGCCGGCCACCAGCCCCGGCAGGAAGCGCTTCGCCGGCCCCTCCTCCCCGAGCCGCGCGAGCTCCGACAGCAGCACGGCCGCCGCGGCCGTCTCCACCACCGGCCCCGGCACCCCCGCCCGCCCCAGCTCCACGAAGCCCAGCGCCAGCTCCACCGGCAGGGGGCCCACGCCGTCGTACGCCTCGTCCGCCGCGAGCGCGAACAGGCCCGTCCGCGCGAGCCGCGACCACAGCGCCCGCCCCGGTGCGTGGTCCCCGGCGCCCCAGGCCCGTACGGCGGCCGGGACCTCCGAGGCGCCGAGCAGGCCGTGCAGGGTGCGGGCGAAGTCCGACTGTTCGCCGGTCGGCAGGAAGCGCATCAGCGGCGGCCCTTCGGGAGGCCGAGCAGGCGCTCGGCGATGATGTCGCGCTGGATCTCGTTCGTGCCCGCGTAGATCGGCCCGGCCAGCGAGAAGATCCAGGGCTCCGCCCACGCGCCCTGCGCCAGCTCCGCGTCCGGGCCCAGCAGGTCCAGCGCGGTCTCGTGCAGCGCGATGTCGTACTCCGACCAGAACACCTTGTTCAGGCTGGACTCGGCGCCGATCCGCGTGCCCTCCGCGAACCGCGAGGCGGCGGCCCAGGTGAACAGCTCGTACGCGCGCGCCCCGACCACCGCGTCCGCCACCCGGTCCCGCACCGCGGTGTCCGCCGGATCCCCCTCGGCCCGCCACAGCGCGTGCAGCCGGTCCGCCGCCGCCAGGAACCGCCCCGGCGAGCGCAGCGTCAGCCCGCGCTCGTTGCCCGTCGTCGACATGGCGATGCGCCACCCCTGCCCCGGCTCGCCGATCACGTCCGCGTCCGGTACGAAGACCTCGTCGAGGAAGAGCTCCGCGAAGGCGGGCTTCCCGTCCAGTCGGCCGATGGGCCGTACCGTCACCCCCGGCGCCCGCAGGTCGAACATCAGGTACGTCAGCCCCTGGTGCGGCTTCCCGGCCGCGGGATCCGTGCGGAAGATGCCGAAGGCCCGGTCCGCGAAGGCCGCCCGCGAGGACCAGGTCTTCTGCCCCGACAGCAGCCATCCGCCCCCGGTCCGCACCGCCCGCGACTTCAGCGAGGCCAGGTCGGAGCCCGACTCCGGCTCCGACCAGGCCTGCGCCCAGATCACCTCGCCGCTCGCCATCGGCGGCAGCACCCGCGCCCGCTGTTCGGCGCTGCCGTGGTCGAAGAGGGTCGGTGCGAGCAGGCTGATGCCGTTCTGCGAGACCCGGCCGGGGGCGCCCGCCGCCCAGTACTCCTCCTCGAAGACCAGCCACCGCTCGATGTCCACGCCCCGGCCCCCGTACTCGGCCGGCCAGGACACCGCCGACCAGCGGTCCGCGTGCAGCCGGGCCTCCCAGGCGCGGTGCGCCGCGAAGCCCTCCGCCGTCTCCAGGGAGGGGAGGGGGGAGTCCGGCACGTGCTCGGCGAGCCAGGCGCGGGCCTCGGCCCGGAAGGCCGCCACCCCCGGTGCATGGGTCAGGTCCATCAGCTGTCCGCCTCCGTCGTACGGGCCCGCTCGACACTTCCCTAACAAGTGTTTGGTAGGTTAACGTACGGCCATGAGCGTGAACACCCCCAACGCCCCCGACTACGTGCCGGGACACGGGCTGCTCCAAGGCCGCACGGCCGTCATCACCGCCGCCGCCGGAGCCGGGATCGGCGGGGCCACCGCCCGCCGCTTCCTGGAGGAGGGCGCCCGCATCGTCATCGGCGACGCGCACGCCCGCCGCCTGAAGGAGACGGAACAGGCCCTCACCGCCGAGTTCGGCGCCGGCCGCGTCACCTCCCTGCCCTGCGACGTCACCGACGAGGACCAGGTCGGGGCCCTGTTCGCGCTCGCCGAACAGACCCACGGCGGCCTGGACCTCGTCGTCAACAACGCCGGCCTCGGCGGCACCGCCGCCCTCGTCGACATGACCGACGAACAGTGGGGCAAGGTCCTCGACGTCACCCTGAACGGCACGTTCCGCTGTACCCGCGCCGCCCTGCGCTCCTTCAAGGCCTCCGGCCGGGGCGGGGTCGTCGTCAACAACGCCTCCGTCGTCGGCTGGCGCGCCCAGAGCGGCCAGGCCCACTACGCCGCCGCCAAGGCCGGGGTGATGGCGCTGACCCGCTGCGCCGCGCTGGAGGCGGCCGAGTTCGGCGTACGGGTCAACGCGGTCGCCCCGAGCCTGGCCATGCACCCGCACCTGGTGAAGGTCACCAGCGCGGAACTGCTGACCGAGCTGACGGCCCGCGAGGCCTTCGGCCGGTACGCCGAGCCCTGGGAGGTCGCCAACGTCATCGTGTTCCTGGCCAGCGGCTACTCGTCGTACATGACGGGCGAGACCGTCTCGGTCAGCAGCCAGCGCGCCTAGGCCCAGAATGGGCCCGTGCCAACGAACAAGCCGACAGCCAAGAAGAAGCCCCAGGTGAGCGCCTCGCCCGAGCGCCGTCGCGAGCTCCTCGACACCGCCGCCGAGGTCTTCGCCGCGCAGGGCTACAACGCCACCACCGTCCGCAAGATCGCCGACGCCGCCGGCATGCTCGCCGGCAGCCTCTACTACCACTTCGATTCCAAGGAATCGATGCTCGACGAGATCCTCTCGGCCTTCCTGAACGAGCTGTGGCAGGGCTACGACACCGTCCTCGCCGCGGGCCTCGGCCCCCGGGAGACCATCGAGGCCCTCGTCACCGAGTCCTTCCGGGAGATCGACCGGCACCGCGCCGCCGTCGCGATCTACCAGAAGGAATCCCGGCACCTGTCCGCGCAGCCCCGCTTCCACTACCTCTCCGACTCGCAGCAGAAGTTCGAGAAGGCCTGGCTGGGGACGCTGGAGCGCGGGGTCGCCGCCAAGGTCTTCCGGGCCGACCTCGACATCCGCCTCACCTACCGCTTCGTCCGCGACACGGTGTGGGTCGCGGCCTCCTGGTACCGGCCGGGAGGACAGCACAGCCCCGAGGAGATCGCCCGCCAGTACCTGTCGATGGTGCTGGACGGGATCGCCGTACGCAGCTGACCCCCGAAGGAGCACCCGCCATGCCCGAGGCCTACATAGTCGATGCCGTACGCACCCCCGTGGGCCGGCGCGGAGGGGGCCTGTCGGGCGTCCACCCGGCCGACCTGGGCGCGCACGTCCTGAAGGCGCTGGTGGAGCGCTCCGGGGTGGACCCGGGCGCCGTCGAGGACGTGGTCTTCGGCTGCCTGGACACGGTGGGCCCGCAGGCGGGGGACATCGCGCGCACGGCCTGGCTGGCGGCGGGGCTGCCGGAGGAGGTGCCGGGGGTCACCGTCGACCGCCAGTGCGGCTCCTCGCAGCAGGCCGTCCACTTCGCGGCGCAGGGCGTGCTCTCGGGGACCCAGGACCTGGTCGTCGCGGGCGGCACCCAGAACATGTCGATGATCCCGATCGCCTTCGCCTCGCGGCAGGCGGCGGAGCCGCTCGGCCTCACGCAGGGCCCGTACGCGGGCAGCGAGGGCTGGCGGGCCCGGTACGGGGACGCGCCGGTGAACCAGTTCCACGGCGCGCAGCTGATCGCGCGGAAGTGGGGGATCTCGCGCCGCGACATGGAGGAGTTCGCGCTCCGCTCGCACCGGCGGGCGATCAGGGCCGTCGACGAGGGCCGCTTCGCCCGCGAGACGGTGGCGTACGGGGACGTACGCGTCGACGAGGGACCGCGCCGGGACACCACCCTGGAGAAGATGGCGGGGCTGAGGCCGGTGGTCGAGGGCGGCACGATCACCGCGGCCGTCTCCTCGCAGGTCTCCGACGGCGCGGCGGCGATGCTGATCGCCTCCGAGCGGGCGGTGGCGGAGCACGGCCTGCGGCCGCGGGCCCGCATCCACCACCTGTCCGTACGGGGCGAGGACCCGATCCGGATGCTCTCGGCCCCGATCCCGGCCACGGCGTACGCCCTGAAGAAGACCGGCATGTCGCTGGCGGACATCGACCTGGTGGAGATCAACGAGGCCTTCGCCCCCGTGGTCCTGGCCTGGCTGAAGGAGACGGGCGCCGACCCCGAACGGGTGAACGTCAACGGCGGGGCCATCGCATTGGGCCATCCGCTGGGCGCCACGGGGGTGAAGCTGATGACCACCCTGCTCCACGAACTGGAGCGCACGGGCGGCCGTTTCGGCCTCCAGACCATGTGCGAGGGCGGCGGCCAGGCCAACGTCACGATCATCGAGCGCCTGTAGGGAGCCCTCCGCCGCCCCCTTCCGCCGGCTCCTCTTCGCCCGCGTGTCTAGGGCAGCAGCGCGAAGCCGAGGAGAACGGCGGCGTCCACCCGGACCGATCCCGGGGACAGGGCGCCGTCGGACTCCGGGTCCCCGCCCGTGCGCCGGCCGTGGCTGCGCATGTTCATCGACTCCGGGTCCACGTCCTGGATGTGGACCACCGCCCCCAGTCGGACCCCGCAGGCCTCGGCGTAGACCTCGGCCTTGCGGCGGGCGGCCCCGACGGCCCGGCGCCGCGCCTCGTCGCGCATCGCCGGCTTGTCCTCCACCTCGAAGCGCACGTCGTCGACGTGGTTCGCGCCCGCCGTGACCACGTCGTCGATCAGCAGCTCCAGCCGGTCGAGCGAGGACGTCCGCACGGTGTACTTCGCCACGCAGCCGTAGCCCTTGAAGACCCGGTCCGCGCCGTAGCCGTCGTACGCAGAGGTCAGGCGCAGTCGGGAGCCGGAGACGGCGGAGTCGGGTATGCCGTGCTCCCGCAGGGCGGCGCGCAGGCCCGCCACCGCCGCGCCCGCGGTGGCGAAGGCCTCCTTGGGCGTCGGGGCGAGGACGTCCACGGCCAGGTCGATCTCGGCGAAACGGGGTTCCGCGCTCACACTGCCGGCGCCGAGCACACTGAGCCCCCAGGGCTCTCTGATGGCTGTCATCCGCGCAGTGAATCAAGATCCATCCCCCTGCGCCAGGGGCGTTCGCGCGGGCGCGCGCAGGTGTACCGGGGGTGGTTGCAGCACCTCCCGGCCGAGGTGTGCTAGCTTTGGGTGCGTTGCAGTTGTGGTACCCATGAACTTTATGTGCGCCTGACGGGAATGTTCCTCAGGCGCTTTTATTGTTTTGCCGGACTCTCCGGATGGGGCCCTTTGCCGCCTATTCAGGAGATTCAAAATGGCACTTGGCACCGTGAAGTGGTTCAACTCGGAAAAGGGCTTCGGCTTCATCGAGCAGGACGGCGGCGGCCCGGACGTCTTCGCCCACTACTCGAACATCGCCACCCAGGGCTTCCGTGAGCTCCAGGAGGGCCAGCGCGTGTCCTTCGACGTCACCCAGGGTCAGAAGGGCCCCCAGGCGGAGAACATCGTTCCCGCCTAATTCCTTCAGCATGCCGGGGTCCGCGCCGCGAGGTGCGGGCCCCGGCTTGTCTGCTGTATCGCACCTTTGTTTTACCTTGCCGGTTTCAGGAGGGCTTTCTCGCATGACCAGCTCCAGCTCCGCACGACCCAGCCGCCGCCCCACCCGGGGCCGAGGTGCGGCTCAGGGACGTCCGAAGGCTGGCGCGGGACGGCAGAAGTCCGCCCCCGTCGCCCGGCCCCAAGAATTCACCATGCCCGAACCGCTGACCCCGGCCCTGCCGCCGGTCCCCGCGTTCGCGGACATGGGCATGCCCGAGGCGCTGCTGAAGACCCTCGCAGCCCAGGGCGTCACCGAGCCGTTCCCGATCCAGGCCGCGACGCTGCCGAACTCGCTCGCCGGCCGTGACCTGCTTGGCCGCGGCCGTACCGGCTCCGGCAAGACGCTGGCCTTCGGCCTGGCGCTGCTGGCCCGCACCGCCGGCCGCCGCGCGCAGCCGAAGCAGCCGCTCGCGCTGGTCCTCGTACCGACCCGCGAGCTCGCGCAGCAGGTGACCGACGCCCTGGCCCCCTACGCCACGGCCGTCAACCTGCGCATCGCGACCGTCGTCGGCGGCATGTCGATCAACCGGCAGTCCGGGGCCCTGCGCCGCGGCGCCGAGGTGCTCGTCGCCACCCCCGGCCGTCTGAAGGACCTCATCGACCGCGGTGACGCCGACCTCTCGCAGGTCTCGATCACGGTCCTCGACGAGGCCGACCAGATGACCGACATGGGCTTCATGCCGCAGGTCACCGCGCTGCTCAAGCAGGTCGAGCCCGAGGGCCAGACCATGCTGTTCTCGGCGACCCTCGACAAGAACATCGACAAGCTCGTCAAGATGTTCCTGCACGACCCGGTCGCCTTCTCCGTCGACCCGTCCGCCGGCGCGGTCAGCACGATGGAGCACCACGTCCTGTACGTCATGGACGAGACCGACAAGAAGGCCGTGGCCACGCGCATAGCCGCTCGCGACGGCCGGGTGATCATGTTCGTGGACACCAAGCGCGGTGTCGACCGCCTGGTCAAGAAGCTCCAGGCGGACGGCGTCCGCGCCTCCGGCCTGCACGGCGGCCGCTCGCAGCCGCAGCGCAACCGGACCCTGGACTGGTTCAAGACCGGCGAGGTCACCGCGCTGATCGCCACCAACGTGGCCGCCCGCGGCATCCACATCGACGACCTCGACCTGGTCGTCAACATCGACCCGCCGACCGACCACAAGGACTACCTGCACCGCGGCGGCCGTACCGCCCGCGCCGGCGAGTCCGGCAGCGTGGTCACCCTGGTGCTGCCCGACCAGAAGCGGGACATGTCCCGTCTGATGTCGGACGCCGGGATCTCCCCGCGCACCGCGCAGATCAAGTCCTCCGACGAGGAGCTGTCCCGGCTCACCGGCGCCAAGGAGCCCTCGGGCATCCCCGTGGTGCTGGAGGTGCCGCAGCAGCCGGCTCCCGCCGGCCGGCGCTCGGGCGGCCAGGGCGGCGGCAGCGGCCGTTCCGCGAACCCGCGCCGTCGTTCCGGCGGCTCCTCCGCCGCGCAGGGCGGCGCGGCCGCGACCGGTGGCGGCGAGGGCCGTCCGCGTCGGGCCCGCTCCGCCGCGGGCCAGGGCGGCGGCGGCCAGAGCGGTGCGCGCGGCCAGGGCGGCCAGGGCGGTTCCCGCGGTCAGGGCGTCGGCGCCGGCCAGGGCGGCGCCCGCCGTCGCTCCGGTGGCGGGCGTCCCGCGGCGGGGCGCACGAGCTCCTGACACACGCTGACGAGTGGTCCCGTACGCCGGGCGGCGCGAGGTGCGCCGCCCGGCGTACTGCTGTCCGGACACCCCCTGGGGCGTGTCGTCAAAGTCCCTTCTGGCCGGCGGGGTCCGGCACGCGCGCTCGCCGCGTTGTCGTCGGTCGACGACGCGAGCGTCGCCTCTCTCCTCCGC
>NZ_JBIASZ010000031.1:0-76903 GCF_042891345.1 Streptomyces sp. NPDC001903 | reverse complement strand
GCTCGGAGGGATTGTCCAGGATGTGCATCCTGTACTTCATTTCCAGAGGCAGTAAATTTCAGCAAGATCGCCACCCTATCGCGGAGCTCAACGCAAGGGCCAGAGTGTCGCCCCATCAACCCCTTCCACCGTCAGCGGTATGCCGCTGACGCGGTGAGCTGCCTAACTGATCGTTTCAGAATGCGGCGCGTAGTCGCCTCAAGCAGACGATGCTGCAGGCGAGTTCGAGGAACCCCTGGTGGAGGTCGGCGCGTATCTCGTAGCGGATGCGCAGGCGTTTGAACTGGTGGAGCCAGGCGAAACTGCGCTCTACCACCCAACGGGTCTTGCCTAAGGGCTGTCCCGTAAATGATCTACGAGTCGCCTCGGGCATGGTTGGCCGCAATGTGACCCGCTGATCTATCCGGCGAGGGCGAGGTTGTGCATCCGTGCGATGCCGAGCATGGCGTGGTGGACGCCGTCGCCTTTGAGGCGGCAGTCGCGGAGGATCTTCCATGTCTTCATGCGGGCGAAGACGTGCTCGACGCGAGCCCGGACCTGCTTGTGGGACTTGGTGTGTTCCTCCTTCCAATCCGTGAGTGCACTCTGGCCGCGCTTGCGGCGGTGCGGGATGACCAGGCCGGTGCCCGGGTAGCCGCCGTCGGCGATCGTGGTCGTTCCGCTGACGGCGGCCTTGGCCCCAGACTCCTCCCAGGCCTTGCAGTCGTTGCGGTTCCCGGCGAGCGGCCGGCCGACCACGACGACCAGGCGGGTGTCGGCATCGATGACGACCTGGTGGTTGGTGGAGTACCGGTAGTTCTTCGACCGCTCGGCGACGGTATGGTCCCGGGTGGGGACCAAGGTGCCGTCCACGATGAGCACGGTGTCCTTCGCGAACCGCTTGCGGGGCTGGAGCGCGAGCATCGGCCCAAGGTTGTCGATGATCCGGTCCGCTGCCGACTTCGAGATCCCGAACAGCGGGGCGAGCTGCCGCATGGTCAGGTTGGTTCGCCAGTACGCGGTGACCAGCAGGGTCCGGTCTTCCAGCCGAAGGCTCCACGGCCGGCCCTTGCGGGCCGTGTCCGCACCTGCGCGACGCAGCACTGTCGCCAGCTTCCCGAAGGCGCGAGGGCTCAGCCCAGTGAACGGGGCTATCCAGGCGGCTCCGACGCCGTGATCACACCAGTCACATCGAGATCATCTCGCCCATGCGACCACTTCCACTCAGGCCCGTGGCCGAGAATCCTGCCATGAGCAAAGGTGACCGCCACGAGGCATCCACACGTACATTCCTTGCATGCGCAGCCGAAGTGGCTCGCCTGCTGGACCTTGAGCCTGCGGCCGACCTGCCTGAAGACCGACGTGCGCGGCACCTGGCCGGAGCTGCACGAAGGCCACTGTTGGAACGCGCCACCCTGTCTGAGGAGTTCTTCGATCCGCTGATGGCTGCTGCTGTCTACGACCCGGACCCGAGCTTCTGCCGCTGGTTCGTCGAGCCGGCGCTCTACGCATTCGGGCGCCGCAGGGTCATGACAGCGTTGCTCGGCTATCTCCGGACGGGCACGACGGCAGAGATAGCCGGTGCCCGGCGGGCCTGGTACTGCGCACATCTGTCACTACGCGTTGATCGGTCACCGGCCTACGCGCCCAGCGGAAGTCGCGATCCGGCCCTGGATGCAGTGGACGACGTGGTGGACCAGTGGCGGGAGTTGTCCGGCACCCAGCAGTGTGATCGCAATGCCTCAGGGAGCCACAACCAAGCCTGAGACCCTCGTGGCCAGAGGCTCGTGGCGCAACTCCTCGGGGTTACGGGACAACCCTTAGCGGCGCGCTTTGGCCTTGCGGGGGTCGACGGTCGCGAATCGTTCTGGCTCGTCGTGCGAGAGGAGGCCCAGAGGGTCTATGAGCGGGACTATGACGGGGTAGAGATCTTCGCCAGCGGGATGGTTCTCGCCATCATGGCGTTGCGCAACGGCAAAGCCCGCTCCTGCGATCAGGTCCGCAAGCTGCAGGGATGGGTGTTCTTTGGAATCTCCGCGGACCAGCTCATCGAGTCGGTTGCCGGCTCGGAGACCTTGCAACATGGCAATGCTCTCCACACTTCTGCTGAGAACGTCGAGTTTGGCGTCGGTGAGGAGTTTGTGGTCGTCCGCCAGGACGTTGACCTTGCCGTGCTTGAGCGAGGCGTTGCTGATGGCTGCGGGGATCGCTGGGATCAGCGGTTCCATGGTGTCTTCGTGGAGGCCGACCTGAGCTTCGACAGCGGGGTCCGGGTCGGTCAGGCGGGTGCGGGCATGGTCCTCGGCTTCGCGGCGAGTGTGGAGGAGCATGTCGAGGACTATGGCGGCCTTCTTGGCCTGAGGGGCGCGTCGGCGCCGTGCGTAGGCTGCGGACTTCTGGAGCACTTCGAAGAGGTCGTCGACGCTTGCAAGTTCACCGGTGCGGTTCTGCTTGGAGAAGAAGGCTGTGGTGACTTCCAGGAGGCGATGGAATCCGTCGAGGCCCATCGCCCGTACACCTTCGTCGTGAAGGTTCCGGGCTAGTTGGCGAGCTACATCGTTGTTCTCGATGTAGATGCCCATGGGGTGGAGGTGCTCTTCGAGCAAGAGGCTGATCAGTTTCGAGATGATGAAGTAGTGCTTGTCTATGAGATAGACGGACGCCTTGTCTGCGAGGGGTCCGGTGGTGTCGAGGAGTTCCTTCAGTAGGTGCCGGCGGCGGGTCTGCCCCTCTCTGCCGAACATTGTCTGGAACTTGAGTTCTGGGGCTGAGGACTGGATGCCTGCCTGCTTGCGCAGGTCGTCGATGATGTCTGAGGCTTCGTGATCGTCTATGGCGATGGATCCGAGAACCATGTAGCGAGCTCGGCCGTAGAGTTGGTCGCCGTCGTAGCCGGACTCATCCATGGCTATCCAGCGGGCTGTGCCTTCGTTGGTCTTCGTTGGGGCGACGCGGTTTCGGCGGCTGAACTTAGCCCCGAGTAGAGCGGTGCCGGGGTTGGGCTCATGGCGGTTCTCGGTCATGAGCATCATGCTCGTCTCGCACTTCCTGATGGGCAACCAGGTTCCGGGTCGACGAGGCCCAGCCCTGTCAGGGGGGCGGGCTTCTGGTCGTTCGTGAGTGCGGCTGCCACGACGGCATGGGCGACGCGGACACCCGGTTCGTTGGGCGGACCGTGCTGGAGATGGTGCTCCGGCTCGTTACCTGGGCCCCGTACGTGGACTGCGAGGTCTGGAGCGAGCACCTCATGCGCACCCTCGAGGAAGTCCTCGCCGTCTGCCGGACTAGGGCGGGCTTCGCACTGCAGCACGGTCCCGGCCGTCAGGTGGCCGGCTCGGAGCTCGACGCGGGGGGGAGCGGTGCTCGACGTGGCCCGCGGCCCTGGGGCACAGCTTCGGACGTGGTGGCGGAACTTGTATGGAGCGTGTCACAGCCTGGGCGAATCCTGTCCGTGGCGGTGGGCTGGCGCGTGATACTCCCGGGACCATCCGACGTATGACGCGGGAGAAGAGTTGGCGGTCAGTTCGCGGTACAGCGGGTTAACCGAGGTTGAGCTCGGCGTGCTCCAGGAGAAGGTCTGGGCGGACGAGCGTGATCTTGCCTGGAAGAAGAGGCGTCGTCGGCGGGTCCGGGTGGCGTTGGCCTTGGCTGTGTTGGCCGTACCGGGACTCGTGGTGTGGTCTGCGGTGCATCCGGGCGGGCACCAGTGGCTGGTGGCGGGTCGTACCGTCCTGTGGGCAACGCTTGTCGTTTCGGTGGTCTACCTGCTGGGGTCTGCGGTCCACTATCTGTGGAAGACCGATCGGCTGGGCGGTATCGGGCCTGATGTGTCTGTGGCGGTTCGGGATCGACACAAGCTTTCGTTGGCGGAGTTGCAGGACCGTCTGGACTCGAACCGGGCGACATTGCGGCAGGGGAACGCGCTGAGGCCGGTGTCCTTGCGGGAGCAGCGAGGGCTGTATCGCGAGGAGCTCGTGGAGGTCATTGAGGGCTATCAGGCGGAGAGCCGCAAGTACCGGCGGGTCCACAACAGTCTGCAGTCTCTGATCATGGTCGGATCGACGACGATCACCACGGTCGCGGCGCTGGACGCGAAGGAGTGGGACTGGCAGACGATCACGGTCATCGCGCTCGGGTTCTGCGTCACGCTCGCGAGCACGTTCACCGGCTACTACAAGTACCGGGAGCGCAGTTACTTCCTGCAGCAGACGGCTGATGCGATCGAGGAGGAAGCCAACGCGATCGCGCTGGGTGTGGGGGAGTACAGCCTGTTTGGTGAGGACGAGCAGGACCAGGCGCTGGCGAAGTTCACGCAGCGGGTGGAGGCGTTGCGGAATGAGCAGCGGCGGCGGCAGCAGCAGCTTGACCAGCCAGCCGAGCATGTTCCTGTTCAGGGTTCTTCGGGTTTGTAGCGGGTGGAAGGGACGAGTGAGCAGCCGCGGCCACGTGGTGCTCGCGTCGGCCTGAGAGGACAGCCTCGTCGGCGCAACGGCATCTTGGCCTGGCGGGCTGGTGGTACTGCAGGTGAGTCGGTGAGGATGTCTGCAAGTTCGGGACAGGGGGCTCATGACGTCCAAGCTCAGTCCGCTTGATATTCAGCGGCTCGCGTATTCGCGGTTCCTCTACGACGAGGGCGTGGGGTATGCGCTCCGGCCTGCGCCGTTGTCCTCGACCGCGGTCCTGTCGTTTCACGACGCGGTCGAGAACTTCCTGGGCCTGGCGGCCGAGTTCCTGGGCATGGAGGTGAGTCCGAAGATCTCTTTCGTCGAGTACTGGGGTGTGCTCAGGCCGGCTGTGCTCCTGCCAGCCAAGGGGTCGATGATCACCCTGAACGGTGTTCGGGTGGCGTTGAAGCACCATGGGGTCTTTCCGTCGTCCGATACGGTCGAGAAGTGCCGGGCGAACGTGCTGAACTTCTTCACCACGGCGACGCCGATGGTCTTCGGGGTCGAGTTTGATTCGATCAACATGATCGGGTTGGTCACTCAGCCGGATACGGCGCAGCTTCTGCGGGATGCGCAGACTCACGCCGACGTAGGGGACTGGGTACAGGCGATGGCCGGGCTCCGGCTGGCCATGGAGGCCCTGCTCGAGCGGTATGCCCGGCCCAGGGAGCTGACGCGCATTGATTCGCCGTTCGCCTTCGGTCCGCGTATCGACGGTCACCAGCTGCGTAGCCTGCAGAGTGGGACGAACCCGGAGCGCGAGCTGGCCAAGGCGGTGGAGACGGCCGTGGCCACCCAGCGAGCGATCCAGGTCATCAGCTTGGGTATCGACTTCTCCAGCTACATCCGCTTCACCTGGCTGACCCCCAGCGTCAACGGCTATATGGCTGGTCCGCCCCGGTACTACCCCACTGCGCAGGAAGAAGCGGTGACTGACCAGGACTACGCGTGGGCTCTGAATTTCGTCATCGAGTCGGCCTTCCAGGCGTCCCGAGCAGACGAAGTCCTCGAGCTCGTCAACTCCAGGGTCACGTCGAATTGGGACGCCCAGTTCAGCCGGGAACCCAGAGTCATGCGCAGCTGGGATGGGCCGGCCCGGGTTCAGCCGTCCTCTGGCTCCGGTGAAACGGATGCAGGTGGTTCGACAGACACTGACGAGCGGGAAGTGACAGCCGAGTGAGAACCTGGAGGCCCACCTCGCGCGGGTGGGCCTCTGGCGTATCCCGGCTGGCTTGGACTGGGTCTGCTTCAGGTTCTGCTGGCGTAGGCGTCGACGCGTTCCATGTGGTTGGCGGTCCGGGGTTGTCCTTTGTCGTCCGTGCAGGGCTGGCCTGCGGGAGCGGGGCATCGGGGGCACGGGATGGTGCGGACCTGGTGGCGTGAGGGGTGGAGCAGGCGGGTTGTGTGGCCACCCACTTGTGGGATGGGGAAGGCGTCGTAGCGGGCCTGGTGAAAGGCAGCAACGCGTTCTTTGTGGTTGGCCTGGCGGGGGATGCCCTCAGTGTCGACGCATTGGAAGTCCGGTTGTGCCTCGCAGTGGGGGCATCGGATAGTGCGGACGTCGTCTGCGGTGGGGTTGCGGTTCTGGCCGCGTAGCTGCTGGGTGAGGGTTCTGGCTACGTTTTCGTGGCCTCGGGCGATCGCGTGGGCACGCCTGAGGTGTTTGCGCAGGGGTTCAGGGCCCGGGTTGGGGCTGGCGATGCAGACGGGTTCGTGGAGGATGCGGACGGTGTCGGTGGGGTCGGTCCAGCCCATGGGAAGGGCGATGCCGTTGCCGTTGACTCTCCAGCGGAGTTCTTCGGGTACGAGGTGGGTGGGGGCTTCGCGGGCGTCGAGGACGACTTCTTGGCCGTCGTGTTCGGGGTAGCCCTGGACGGAGTCTCCACACCGCCAGCAGTGGCCTAGGCGGCCGAGGCCGGCGTTCTTGCTGCTCACGGCGCGCCACGTTAGTGGTGCCCGGTTGCTGGTGCCGAATGGTGGTGTGCGTGTGGGGGATGCCGGTACAGCGAGCGCCTGGAGGGCTGTACTGCTCTGCAGGGGTGGCGGTCCGCTTTCACCTTCGCGGGCAGGACACGTCCTCGGCCCGTAGGTCCGATCTGGCTCGGCTGCCCTGGGCATCTCGTCCAGTGCAGCCGAGTGGGTGTTCGGGTCGGTCTAACGGCGGATCTGCACCGTGATCTGGAGACCGCCGACACCGAGTGCTGCGGCTCCGACAGCGCCGACGGCTACGGCTGCTTCGGATTGGCCGATCGCCGCGAGGACGACGACGCCGACGACGGCGATGAGTCCGGTGACGGCGCTTGTCCAGGCCAGCAGATGGGCTTTGGGCTGTAAGGGCGTTGGGGTACGGTCAAGTGACGCCAAGGGTCTGCTCTCCTCGCAATGGGACGGCTGCCCGATGTTGGTGAGAGGGAGATTCCGTCGAGGCCGGCCCTAGGAAGCACGGGCCTCACCGGAGTCTCCCTTCGCCGTTCGCCGGGTCTCTGACTCGTCCACAAGGCTAGTCACTCATCGCGACACAGACACGCGTGCCCTCCCCCAACACCCTTTGGTGGCGCCGACTTTCATGCGTCTACGCCGGGTTCCCCGGGGCCTGAAAATCCGGCCCCGGGGAACCCGGGAATCTGCTGGTCAGAGCGGCTTCAGCGCAGGAATCGTGCGTCTGTAGCCTCCTCCAGCGCCACGGCACGCCTATGGCACAAGTCACATAAATTCCTTGTGGTTGAGCAGCCCTGGCCGTTCTCTGCTCTACCTCCGGCGGCGGGGGAGGAGGCGGCGCCAGCTCCAGCGAGGCCTCGTGCGCAGGGACGGGACGCGGGGAAGGGGCTCTGCCGGGCAGTCGGGTTCGTTCGCCGGGAGGGGTGGGGGTGAGGCGGCTGTCGCGAGGGAGGTTGCCTCTTCGCTGGGAGTGGGGGAGAGGGCGGTGTCGAGGGTGAGCTGGACTCCGGTGGCGGCCGCCGGGGTGGAGTTCCGGTGGTTGTGCGCGGTGCGGGCGAGGTTGCGGCGGTGTTCTTCCCGTCGGCGCTGGGAGGCGGCGAGCGCGGCCATGATGCGCAGGGCGGGGACGGGTCGGAAGGCGGGTTGGGCAAGGACGGTGAGGGGGAGTGGGATCAGGCCCCACCAGGCGGAGTCGGGTGCGGGGTGGGGGTGGGAGATGGCCCAGTCTCGGGCCCACCGGGCGGTGTCGCCGGTCCAGTCCTCCCCCTCGTGTACGGGGTGTGTGATGGGGCGGCCGCCGTAGGGGATGAGGATCTTCTCCCCGGTCAGCCAGCACACCTGTGCGCCGGTGCTGTTGATGAGGCGTTGGATGGGGGTGGGGCGGACCTTGTCGTGGACGGTGGGTTCGCCGGAGATGCGGACCTTGAGGTTGCCGGCGTAGTCGAAGGCGTGGTGGTCGCCGCGGTCGAAGAACCACCAGTGCGCGGTGTGTTCACCGTGGCGGGCGCGCACTGCCTGGAGGCGGGTCTGGGCGGTGTCACGGGACAGGAGGCGGCGGGGGCGCTCAATCACCGCGAGGTGGCGGCCGCGGCGCAGGGTGATGGCGGGGGGAAGCTGCCAGGTCGATCCGGCGAGAGCGGGGTCGGTTTCCACACGTACGGTGACGCCGGGGAGGGCTTGGGTGAGGCGGTCGCGGAGGTCGAGGGCGATGGTGAGGTCGGCGTGGATGTCGGCGGCGTGTGCGGCGGGGGCCTTGCAGCGGTCGGGGTCGGCGCCGCCGGCGTGGTGGCGGAAGCGTGGGGTGAAGCCGGAGGCGGGTGTGGTGGGTCCGGTGAATATGAGGGCTTTGCCGCAGGCGCAGCATCGGTAGCGGTCGCCGGCCTTGCCGCGGGGGAAGCGGGTGGGGGCGTCGGCTTCTCGGCGGAGGTCGATGATGCGGCCGTGGTCTGCGGTGTCGATGGCGAGTTCGCTGAGCTTGATCGTGCGTGTGCGGGTCTTCGTGGTTGTGGCGGTGGGGGCGCTGGGGCGGGACATGGTGTGGCTCCTTGTCGTGGCGGGGGCGTGCGGGGGTGGACGGGCGGTGCGTGGTGGTGAGGAGCCTTACGCCCTGGTGTGTGTCCGGCACTTTGTCCGTAGCCTTCCTGCAGGTGAACTCCGGACAACGAGCCCTTTGTCCGGGACACGGCCGGACAATGCCGGGGGGCAGGGATGGCGGGTGGCAAGGGGAGGGGCCGGGCATGGGCTCCGCTGCGGGCGGAGTCGGAGGAAGCCGCCGAGTTAGCCAGGTTTCTTCGGCAGCTGATGGACATGCACGGGGTGACCGTGCGGGCTCTGGAGTCGGGGGTTCCGTACGCGAGGTCGACGATCAGTGAGAACCTCAAGGGGAAGGTGCCGCCGAAGGAGTTCGTGGAGGCCGTGGTCAAGGCGGTGGTGCGTGAACCCCGCAAGCAGGCCGTCGACCTGAAGCGGGCCCTGGATCTGTGGCGGGGAGCGCAGGCGCCTTCCGTGGCAGCGGTGATCGTCCGGTCGGCTCCGGGGACGGCTCTCGCGCTGGCGGACAAGACGTCCGACCGGTTGTACGAGGTGATGGACCGCAATCTGGAGCTGGAGCGGGACCGCCTCAGTACCCAGCAGCTGGTTCTCCTGCTGATGCGTCTGGTGGGGAGTCTCCAGGACCAGGTCGCCGTGCTGAGCGATGTGCCGGCGGCAGCGTCGGAGATGGAGATGCTGAACGAGCAGTTGCTGCTAGCCCGGAAGGAGCTTGAGCGGGCTCGGAGCGCGCGGGATGAGGCCGAGGCGCTCGCGGTGCGTGCGCAGCAGGAGAGCGTTGCGCTCCAGGAGGAGCTGGCGCGGTTGCGGGCTGCGGCGCCGAGTGCGGAGGAGGCGGTCCCTGTCGCGGCGCAGCTGCCGGTCGAGCTGCAGGAGGAGTTCTTCCTCGCCGATGTCGAGCGGGCCTTGGCGACTGCTGAGGGGTTTCTTCAGGAGGGCGCGGAGCTGCGGGAGCGTCTCGGGGGTGAGTTACCGGAGGTGCGGCGGGAGCCGGAGCAGGGTGTGGGCGTGCGGGAGCCGGTGGCGATGCGGATCGCGATTCTGCTGTCGTGCCGGGCTCTGGGCACTCTGCTGGTGATCGGTGGGGCGATGCTCAACTACGCGTTGACGACGTGGGTGTCCCGTGCCGCGGGCGGGGTGGGGGCTTTCATGTGGGCGCCGGGCGTGCTGCTCGTGCTGGATCCGTGGGACGTGTACGTCGACTGGTGGCCAGCAGTGCGGGCCAGGCTTCAGCGGGAGCCGGACACTCCTGATTGGTCGGTGGATCTGGGCGACGTCTTCAGCCGGCTGCTGCGTGTGGGGTGGGCCGTCGCCGCGGCGTGCGGAGGTGTGCTGGTCTTGGCGACGTTCTACTGGTGGTCGCTGTGGCTGCTGATCGTGTTCGTTCCCCTGACTCTCGGGTTGTTCGGGTACACGCTGGTCGGCCGGAGCCTTCCTGCAGTGCGGGTCCTGGTCGGGATTGCAGAGCAGATCGCCGGACTCTTCCCGAAGAGTGCGTTGGCCCGGGCGTTCGAGCTCCAACCGCCTGCAGGCGGTGGCGCTCCAGGCGCCTAGCGCGGTAGGTGGCTCCAGGTGTCGGGGGGGGGCTGGGCAGTCCCTGGCTCACCTGGTCGCTTGGGGCTCAGCGAGCTCACGGGTGTCTAACTGTGAGGAGGGTCCGATGATGTGCTGCCCTGCGCACGGTTCGGGCGGCACATCATCGGACCCTCCTCACGGTGGGTGCTACGGCTCGACGGTCACCTGGGTGACGGTGTCGGCCAGCTTGGCCATGAGCGAGTGGATAGGGGTCGCGTCAGCCTCGTCAAGGCTGGGGTGGAGGGCGAACGCGAAGCTCACGTCCAAGGTGTCGAGTGAGGGGAACATCACCGCCATCGCCTTGAACGGACAATCCGGCGGGAAGTAGGCAGCCAGGATCTTCGCGGTCATCTCGAGCGACCGCATGGGTGCGGCTCCGAGCATGGCGGCGTCGACGACGAGGATCGAGGGTACGGCTTCGGCCTGCTTGATCTTCGCTTTGTCGTTCCAGGCCAGGGTGAGGGCGTTCTTGACGATGTCGAAGGTGCCGGTCAGCTCGGTGGAGTCGACCTTCTCCTGCACGCGGATCTGCTCGTCTTCGGCTGCCTGAATGTGGGCGGTGATGGTCACCTCGCCGCCGTTGTTGCTGTTGAGGAAGGTCATGGGGTGCTTGGCCCCGGGGCCGGCGCCGTCGCGCAGGAGGTCGGTGACTTGCTCGACGAAGGCTTCTCGTACGTTGCTCTGGATTCGGTGCGGGTAGGTCGTGTAGGTCAGAACCAGCGAAAGGCCCTCGTAGGGGGTCAGTGCCTCTTCCAGGGCATCGACGAGGAGATGGGTGCCGTCGGGCCGCCGGGCGGTGACCTCGATGCCGAGGTTGCCCTGGTTCACGAGGATGTCCGGGTTCGGCTTGCTGGTGTCGCCGAAGTCGAATTCGATGCCCTGCTCTGCGAGCCGGTGGGCAATCAGCAGTTCGGCACGCATGTCGAGGACCGTCTTGAAGGTCCTGTTGGCTGCGAAGTCCTTGATCTTGTCGGAGAGCCGTGCAGGGTTGGCCTTCTCCAGGGAGGTGAGCATCACCTCGAAGCCGTCGAGCAGTTCGTCGGCCTGCGTGTCGCCCATGAGGGGCAGCAGGGGATGGTCCGGGTGGGCTCCGGTCATCCAGCGGTTGAGGGTGGGGCGGTTCGTCAAACGGGTCTCCTCCATGGAGGGTGTCGGTAGGGCAGACCGACAACGCGTTCGGGTGGGCGGTGGTTCCCGGTGTCGCAGCTGACGCGGGGAAGGGGTCATCTGCGGCTTGTGCGGAGTGGCGTTTCTCCGGTGAATTCCAGAGCCCGCCTGGGTGATCCGGCCCGTGGTGCCCTCCCCGAGACCCAGCCCGGACGGCTACAACGCGGGCGTGATCAAGAACCTGTTGCACCGCGGTCTGCCCGCGCTCGCCCTGTCCGTGCTGCCCCTGCTCGCCACCGCCGTGCCGGCTCATGCCGTCGACGGTCAGGAGCGCTTCGCCTCTTCCTTCACCGTCTCCGCCGTACGGGAGTCAGGCTCGCTGTTCGACGGGATCGATCGGATTCCCGCCGCCCCGGAGTCCCGCGAGGGCTATGTCCGTACCGCGTTCAAGCACTGGAACGCCGGCGCGATCGCCGACGACGGCTGCAACACGCGCGCCGAGGTCATCCTCGAGGAAGCAGTCGAGCGTCCCGAGGTAGCGCCGGGCTGCAAGCTGGCCGGGGGGAAGTGGTTCTCGCCGTACGACGACACCTGGGTCACCGCGGCCTCCGGTCTCGACGTCGACCGCCTGGTCCCGCTCGCCGAGAGCTGGGACTCCGGAGCGTCTGCCTGGACGGCGAAGCGGCGTGAGGCCTATGCCAACGACCTTGCGACGCCGACCTCCCTGATCGCGGTCACCGCGAAGTCCAACCGTGCCAAGGCCGACAAGGACCCAGCCGAATGGATGTCTCCGGCCGCGGAGTACGCCTGCACGTACGTGACGGGCTGGGTCGAGACCAAGCTCCGCTGGGGCCTGGCCGCCGACGACCGCGAGCGCGAGGCGCTGCTCGGGCTGGCGGAGGACTGCCCCGGCGCGACCGTCTCCTACGAGACCGCGCCGTAGCCAGTCCGGGGCTCAGGCCCCAGGCGGGAGCCGAAGCGGAAGGCCATCTCGCAGCCAGCCATGCGGCCATGCTGGCCCACCGGGCAGGGACCGACCGAACATTGCTGATCTTCCGCGCGGCGGGCCGCTAGGCGTAGCCCGAGCCCAATTCGAGTGCCTGAATGAGCACCTCGGCGGCGGCGCAGTCGGTGCATGCGTCGACGCCGGGCCTCATCAGGGCGTCGAGTGCCTCCATGGTGTCCATCTCCTGCCCGCTGCCGCCCGCCGTGCTGCACCCGGTCTCATGGACGACGGCCCTGCGCCGGCCTCCGGGGCGGATCTGGAGCATCCAGCCCGGCCGCTCCGGCGGCGGTTCGGCGGGTAGGCGGTGCGAGGGCACCTTGGGGTAGTTCACCGCCCACATTGGCTCCAGCAGGTCGGCCGTCACCCACACCGTGTATTCCGAGGGCTGCGCCCGTCCGCCCTCGAGAGTGATGTACGCGGGCATGCCGATCTTGAAAACCCAGTGGTCGGGGAGTTCCTGGCGTTCGTATAGCCGCACCTGAAGGCGCTGGCTGTCCGGCAAGACCAGAGTGATCGGCCAGTGCGGAGCCGCTGGTGCCGGGGTGCTCATCTCTTCACCGCCAAGACTCGGCCTCGCCGGGTGGGATCGCGATGATGCGGCCGTCCACGCACAGCGTGACGAGCTGCTCCTCCCCGCCGGGCGCCGCGCTCGCGACGTTCTGGAGCTCGTGCCGGGCCGCCCTGCTCCACCCGGAATCATTGGTGGCCCAGTGGGGGTGAGCGTCCAGGCGGAAGCTGAGGCGGAGCAGCTCCATGCGCATCTCGTGGCCGTCGGCCGGGGGATCGCCCGCCAGCCGGTTGAAGACCCGAGTCCACTGCTGCTGGAGAGCGACCAGGTCGTCGGGGAACCGGGTGACCGGTCTCGGGCCGCCCGGTTCGACGGTCACGCCGCCGTCACCCAGGCGCGGGCTCGGGCTCGGCGTCGGAGCTCGACCCAGGCAGCCGGGGAGCGGCCGGGGACGGTCCAGAAAGGGTGGGCGGCGATGCTGCAGGAGAGGGTGATGAGTCGGCGGCGGAGGGTCGTGGTGCTGGCCTGGACGGGCTGGCGGGCCAGGTCGGTGTAGGTGCGCAGCCATGCGGCCTGGAGGTTGATCAGGTCGTCGGGGAAGTGGATGGACGTCATCCACTAATTAGAGCAGCTGTTCGAATATGGGCGCGAGTCGTTCCTCCGCCCCGTCCGGGTGAACCACTTCCGGGAACAGGCGCAGGCGATCAGTACGGGCGAGCCGTACGTCCTGCGCGTCACGGTGGCCTGACCACGGCTGTGCCCGTCAGACCGCCCACTAGGTGGCGGTCAGGCCTTGCGCCGGGCGCGGCCGGTGTGGGCGAGGGCGTCGGCGAGCTGGTCGTGGTTCATGGACGAGCGGCCCGGGATGCCGGCCGCGGCCGCCTTCTCGTACAGCTCGGCCTTCGTCAGCGCCGCCATGGGACGCCCCGCTGCTATCGCCGGAAATCCCGACGTCCGCGGTCACCTGACGGCGGGGTGACGGGCAGGTCGCGCGTACTTGAACCTCCGCGCCATTCGTTCGCAACCGCAGCGCCATACGGGTGCCGAGACCGTCGGCGTCACACGGCGCCGGGACTGGGGCTGGCTGACGAGCGGGCGACGCGGCGCGCCGTGCGGGAGCAGCGCGGTCATGTGGTGTGCAGAGGTTCCTTGAAGGACCTGCGGAAGACCGGACCCGCGAAGGGGATGATCGAGGACTTCACCTTCGACGTGAACGAGGTGGGGTGCCGTTCGAGTCTTACGTCGACGCGGGTGCCGTTGTCCGTGGGAGTCATGTGAAACTGCCAGCCGCCCGGGCCGAAGGGCACCGAGTCACGGGTGGTGACGCTGACGCTGTTCGCCGAGCGGTCCCATTCGTAGCGTGCACGCTCCCAGGACTTGTCGTTGCCCTCGGTCACCTCCGCCCAGGTGTCGCCCCGCTCGTGGACCTGGAAGTGCTCGGCATCGATGGAAGACCACTCGTCGACGCGGGAGGGGCTGAAGTTCGTCAGCACGCCCATCACCTCGTCCGGGCTCATCGAAGAGTTCACGTGGAAGTGTAGGGAAGGCATGACCTGCTCCCTGGTTCGAGATGACCGCCTCCACCTCCCAGGGTGCGCCTCCGCCCACCGCCGTGCACCAGCAGCCGGAAATGGGCGCGCGGGCCTTGTCCTCCCGCGGGGCGACGAGGTCACGACGGCAGTTCGGTCCCCGCCTGCTCCCGGACCATGTACCGGGCGTACCAGTCGGGCCAGTTTTCGTCCGCCGCACCGATGCGTGCCTCGTGCTCCCCGTGTGCGGCCGCGGCACGGCGCAGCGCGCTCGCCAGGTCCTCGGCCGAGGCGAACGTCGTGGCCGCGGGGTCGAGGCGTCCCGGGAGCCGTGTGGTGATCTCCTGGAGCAGCCAGCCGTTGCCGTCCGGGTCGCTGAATGACAGGAACGAGCCGTAGCTCGTGCGCTGGGGATCCGGCCCCGGCACCCGGGCCTCCGTCCCGGCGTGGTGGAAGACGCCGCCGGCGTCGTGGAACACCTCGCTCGGCTCGGCGCCGAGCCGTTTCAGCTCCTCGCGTGCAGCGTTGATGTCGTCCACGACCAGGTGCAGGCCCTGGGCCGAGCCGGGCGTCTGGGAGGTGACCGAGGTGCCGAAGATGACCGATGCCGGCGAGCCGGGTGGCGTCACCTGCACCACCCTGAAGGTCTCGTCCGGGGCGACGTCCGCGTCCAGCCTCCAGCCGAGCCGCGTGTAGAAGTCCTTGGCCCGGTCGACGTCGGACACCGGCACCACTACGACTTCGAGTTTCATGTCCATGACTAACCACTCCTGGTTCGTGCAGATGCCGCCTTCGACGAGACTCGCACGGCCGGACGCGGGCCGCGCCCGGGAACCCGGTGGAGGGTGGCCCGGGGAGTACGCCGGGCCCGGCTTCGGAGCGAGCTGCGGCGGCCGGGATGCCGATCCGGGTCAGTTGGCCTCCCACCAGCGGGTGACGACGTCGGCGTAGGCGTCGGTGCCCTCCCCCCCCAGGCGAAGTGGCCGACGTCGATGAGGTCCAGCTTGCTGTTGGGCAGGTGCAGGTCCAGATACTCGGCGTTCTCGGGCGGTACGACCGCGTCGTTGGTCCTGCCAGGATCTGGACCGGCGTCTCCAGGCGCGGCAGTAGCTCGCCGAGGACGGGCAGTTCGGCGGGGTACGCGCGGACGTAGGGCGGCTGGTCGGCGAACCGCTGACCCGTGCAGGACGCGAGGTAGTCCTCGCGCACGACGTCCGGCAATTCGTAGCCGTGGATGCCGCCGATCGCGGCGGTCACGGCGGCCTTGGCGCTCATGGCCCGATAGGGGGACAGGTCCTCGGCAAACACCCAGTCCTTCAGGGGGCTTCCCAGGTTCAGCGGGACTGCCGTCCCTCCGGTGCCCACCACCAGCGGCCACCCGCACGATGAAGTCACCCATCGCGGTCGGGGACAGCAGGTCCTCGCGCAGCTCGGAATGGCCGAACCCGGGCAGGTCCACCGCGGTCAGGTGAGCGTGCCGGGCCAGCTTCGACCAGATCGCGTCATAGGCGTACAGGCTCTCGGGCCACGGGCTGAGCAGCAGAGCCTCGCGGGCGCGGGGCACGTCACTCTCCGCGTACCGGATGGGCAGTCCGTCGATGGTCCGGAACCGGGGCCTGATCTCGCTCATTTACCCGTCCTCTCAAGGGCCTTCGTGGCACGCGCCCCGGGCCGTGACGCAAACGTGTCTATGACAACACGGACAGCGACACGCGGCGACGGCGCGCCCGCGGGACCCGGGGAGAGGGCCAATGTCGCCGGGTACCGAACGGAGTCCCCATGACCTTCGCCTGCTCCTCGATCCGGACCCGGCTCGAAGAGGGCGTTCTGTGGGCCACCCTCGACGCGGGCCCGCTCAACCTCCTCGGTGTCGATCTGGTGCGTGACCTGGTCTCCCTTGTCGACACCCTGGACGACGACCCCGGCGATGTACGCGTCCTCGTCATCGACAGCGCCTCGCCGGACTACTTCTCGGCGCACGTGGATCTCACCGCGGTCCCGCAGTACACCGCGGAGGCGGCCAAGGCCGGCGGCCCCGATGACGCCTCGCTCGGCATGTTCCTGCACAGGCTGTCGCGCGTCCCCGCGATCACCATCGCCAAAGTGCGCGGCCGTGCCCGCGGCGGCGGCAACGAACTCGCACTGGCCTGCGACATGACCTTCGCATCGCGCGAGAACGCGGTCTTCGGCCAGTTCGAGTGCGGGACCGGCGCCCTTCCCGGCGCGGGCGGCATCCAGCACCTGACCCGGCGGCTCGGCCGCGCTCGCGCCATCGAGGCCGTCGCGGGAGCGGCCGATTTCACCGCCGACCTCGCCGAGCGCTACGGCTGGATCAAACGTGCCCTGCCCGACGCCGAACTGGACGGCTTCGTCGAGCACCTGGCCGGGCGCATCGCCGGCTTCCCGCCCCAGGGGTCCGGGCCGCCAAGCGCTCGATCAACGACCTCACGCTGGCGGAGCCCGCGCACATCCGCTACGACGCCGCCACCTTCCAGGCCCTGATCACCCTGCCCGAAACCCGCGAGCGCCTGGAGCACCTGACCCACCGAGGACTCCAGCGTGCGGGCGAGACCGAACGCGACCTCGGCACGGCCGTGGCGGAGTTCCCCCGTTGACATGGCACATCCCGCCCAGCCGCCGAACGCTTCGCACAAATGTTCCGTGAGGCTGCGACTCGCCCGCGGCAAGGGGGAAGGGGAACTCCGTCCGGACGGTCTTGCCGTCCCGGGTGTAGCGGGTACCCCACCGCTCGGTGAGCTGGGCCACCAGGAAGAGTCCGCGGCCGCCCTCATCGGTGGTGCGCGCCCGTCGTAGGTGCGGAGCAGTGCTGCTGCCGTCGGAAACCTCGCAGATCAGGCTGCGGTCGCGGATGAGCCGCAGGTCCCCGACCCGCCGCCGTACCGGTAGGCGTTGGTGACCAGTTCACTGACGACCAATTCGGCGGCCGGAGAGACGGTGGAGAAGGCCGAACCGGCGGCGGAGCCGACCGGTGCCGTCGACCTCATGGAGGCCCTGCGCGCCAGTGTCGAGCGGGCCCGGAGTCCCAAGGACACCGGCGAGAAGGCCGCCTCCCCCGGCGCCCGGGCGGCCGGCGGAAAGAAGGCGCCGGCCGCTAAGAAGCGGGCGCACTCCGGGCCGGCGGCCAAGGGCCGGGAGCTGGGGTCTCGAACCGGTCCGGGTGCCGGGCCGCGGCGAACAGCGCCGCGGGAGTGCCGATGTCGGGACCCACGACGTGCGGTTTTTCCAGCCCGAACCCGTCCTTCGCCTTCACCAGGGCCTCGACCTTCTCGCGGAAGGAGTCGTGAAAGGTCAGCCAGGGTTTTGCGCTCCTCGTGCTCGGCCTGATCGTCTTGGGCGTGCTGCGCCGCTTGCGGCCGGTCCTGGAGAGCGTCGAGGGGGCAGGGGCGTCCCAGTCCCACCGCTCCAGCCCCGCGGCGGTTGCGGGCAGCAAGGTCCCGGACTTCACAGGGGTCACCGCGGATGGAGTCGCTGTCCGCTCCAGTGACCTGTGGAACCGCACCGCGGTGGTGCTGTTCGTCAATCCCGGCTGCCGCCCCTGCCACAACCTCCTGGCCGAACTGAGTGCCCGACCGGACCCGCTCGGCGGCACAGCTCTGCTGGTGATCACCCCCAGCCCGGTACAGACCACCGACAACCGAGGTATCGACGCCCAAGTCCTGGCCGACCCGGATCGGCGCATCAGCCAAGCCCTGGGTGTCAGTGCCACCCCGGCCGCCATGACAGTCGACCTTCACGGCCGCGTGGCTTTCTCGCTGCGTGCAGTCAACACCCTCCAACAGCTTCAAGCCCTCATCACTGCTGGGGAGCCGCACCAGACGCCCGTGCCCGTCCCGCCACCCGGAGGCTGAGCATGAATGACCCGACCCCCCTGCGTAGCCGACAAGACCGCCGCCGCTTCTTCCGCCTCCTGGGCACCAGCCTCCTCGCCGGAATCGGCCTGACCGCTCTCCCAGCCGCGCCGGCTCACGCCGCTGGCTGCAGCCACCCTGAGGACAGCGACAGATCCTGCACGCAGGACATCGACTGCTGCGGTGCGGCGCTATGCCGTCCGGCGCCATCCACCCCCAACGGCCTGCTGGTATTGGCCTGTTGCCACCCACCAGGAACGATCACCGACGATCCTGAACTGTGCTGTCCAGACGAGAACGTCGGAATCGGTGGCGATTTCTACCTCTGCACGGGCGGCCGACCCTGGTGATGTCCCGCCGCTCGAACGGCACAGCGCAGTGTTCGGGGCGACCGCGAGGATGCTGAGAAGCATCCGTCGAAGGTGCGTAGACGTGCCAGTTCGAGCGGTACGGAATCAGGAGGCGTGCGCGGTGGTGGGGCGTTGGTAGAGGGTTACGTCGATGCCGCGGGCGTTGTAGTGGGCGGCCGGGTCGAAGCCGGCGCGGGCGAGAATCCACTGCTGGGCTGCGGCGGTGCGGGCGGCGGCTTGGCGGGCCTCGGGGGAGAGGTGGGTGCAGGTGATGTGCCAGACGCGAGGGGGCCTTGACCCCGGATTTTGAACATGTCTATGCGGCTTGGGTCAGGGTAGTTGGTGCTGGATGGAGGGCGTTCTCGTAGGCGATCGGGGACCGCTGGCCGAGGCGGGAGTGCCTGCGTCGGGTGTTGTATCGGGTCAGCCAGCGGAAGGCGTCGAGCCGCGCCTGGCGCTCGTCCGGCCAGCCTTTGCGGCCCTTGAGCGTCTCTCTTGAAGGCGGCGTTGAAGCTTTCCGCGGCGGCGTTGTCCGCGCTGGACCCGACCGCTCCCATGCTTTGCCGGACCCCGGCTGACCTGCAGATTTCAGCGAAGGCTCTACTCGCATACTGCGACCCGTGGTCCGTGTGCATGATCGCCCCCTCGAGACTGCCGCGGGTCTGCTCGGCGGCCGTCAGGGCGTCGATGACGAGCTCGGCTCGCATGTGATCGGCGATCTCCCACCCGGCCAGTCGGCGTGAGGCAAGGTCGATGACGGTGGCCAGGTAGAGCGGCTTCGCGCCGTTGACCGGCAGATACGTGATGTCGCCGACGTACTTCGTGTTCACCGCGGCAGCGGTGAAGTCACGTTGGATCAGGTCCGGTGCCTTCGCCGTGGCCGGGTCGGCGAGCGTGGTGCGGTGTCGGCGGCGCAGGCGGACCCCCTCGAGCGCGATGGTCCGCATGATTCTCGCGACGCGCTTGTGGTTGACCACCGGGCCGCCTTTGTCGCGGAGTTCGGCGGTGATTCTGGGGGCTCCGTAGGTGCCGTCGGAGTCCTGGTGGATCTTGCCTATCCGGGCGGCGAGCTCGGCCTCGGCGGCTTGCCGGGCCGCCCTGGCGGCCGCGGTGCGGCGCCAGTAGTAGAAGCTGGAGCGGGCCAGGCCCAGGATGGTGCAGAGCCGCTTCACCCCGTGACGGCGCTGGTGATCCTCAACGAACCGGCAGCGGTTCACCAGCGCGTCTCCGTCGCGAAATACCGGGCCGCCTTGCGAAGGATGTCGCGCTCTTCCTCCAGCTCACGGATCCTCTTGCGGGCAGCGGCCAGCTCCGCCTCGACGGCGTCACCACCGGCCGGGACGACGGCCGTCGGCGAGGAATGGGCGCCGGAACGACGTCCGTCGGCGGCCCGGATCCAGTTCCGCAGCGTCTCGGTGTTCACTCCGAGGTCGCCGGCGACGGACTTGATCGTCGCTCCTGGCCTCGACCTGTACAACGCGACCGCGTCCGCCTTGAACTCGGCGGGGTAGTGCTTCATCCCCACGGGGACTCCGTTCTCCTGGACCATCAAGATCCAAGTGTCTCCGGTGTCCAAAATCCGGGGTCAGGGCCCCGTGGAACGCGAAGTCCTGCTGGACATCTTCCACGTCGAACCGGGCCTGCTCGCCGGCCGACGGCCACCGACGCTGCTGGCGGACAAGAACTACTACGGCCGCGTCTTCGAGCAGCATCTCGCCGACCTGGGAGTCCGGCTATTGCGGCCGGCCCGCAAGGGCGAACCTGAGCGGACGGGAGCTGAGCTGTTCAAGCCGATGCGGCAACTGATCGAGTCGGTCAACCAGACCCTCAAGGGACAGCTCGACCTTGAACGGCACGGCGGCAGGACCCCGGCCGGGGTCACCGTTCGGGTGCTACAACGACTCCTCGCCCTGACCGCCGCGATCTGGCACAACCACAAGACCAGCGGACCGGTCATCCGCTCGCTAACCGCCTACGACCACTGACCTTGGAATCAATCATCTAGAGCAGATTGAACGCCTCCTCGAGGCGGCCGGCCGGGCGAACAGCCTCGTGTAGGGCTTTAGGGTCATCGCCTGCCCGGCTTGCGTGCGGGTCCGGGTGATGCCGTTCGCCTCGTCGATGCGAGCCCAACCCCCAGCAGCTCGACCGTGGCATCCACCGCCGTCCACCAGCCCGTCGCCGCGTATGAAACGAGCACCTCCAGCGCGTCGTCTGTATGTGGTCTGTGAGTTAACAGACGAAAAGAGCAGTTTCCCAACCGAGATCATCTAGAGCTCTTGTCTGCTGATACCCGGAACGTGTGAGGGGTCTCACTATTGACGCCTGTGAACGGATGTCTGATATTTGGCCGGTTGGTAAAGATCTTGTAAGGGTAGGGGTGGGGTTTGAGGGGCCTAAATAGGCGCGCCCGAAATCGGGTATGCGCCCTACTTGCGTTGTCCGTGGCGGTGGTTGGTTCGCCAGCGGTCGCGGCGTCGGGACCGCCTGGCGTCAGCACGTCGGTGGAAGGCAAGGCGACGCAGCAGGCTCTGCGGAGTGGTGACCGTGTTGAGGTTGCTTCGCGGCGCACGGAGACGTCTCAGACGTTTGCAAATCCTGATGGAACGTTCACCCTGGAGTCGAGTGCCGCACCGGTTCGGGCGCGTCAGGACGACGGGTCGTGGGCACCGATCGACACCACGCTGGTTCAGGCGGCCGACGGCCGGATCCGGGCCAAGTCGACAACCGCCCGCGTGGAGTTTTCGCAGGGTGGGTCGGAGGGCTCGGCAGTCGCTCTGGCGAAGGGAGACAAGTAGGTCGCCCTTACCTGGCCTGAGCCGTTGCCGAAGCCTGCGTTGGCAGGCGCTACCGCCACGTATACCGACGTCATGCCAGACGTCGACTTGAAGCTCACCGCGGTCGCTACCGGGTTTACGCAGGTCCTGGTCGTCAAGACCGCGGCCGCAGCGAAGAACCCGAAGCTTGAGAAGCTCACGATGGCGGTCACCGGCACGGGCGTCAGCACAGCTCCGGGCCGCGATGGAGGGGTGCGCTTCGTCGACACGAACGGCGCGACGGTTTTCGACAGCCCTGCGGGCCAGATGTGGGACTCGTCCGGTGATCAGCAGGCCAAGCCGATGGCGTTCAGCAAGATTGCGACACTTTCCGCTCCTGTTGAGGCTGTCCGGCCCGACGACGGTGGAGGCACCCAAGACCCTGCCGCCGCTCCCAGTGACGGAGACAAGACCGCCAAGGTGTCCGTCACTGTCTCGGCGGACAAGCTGGAACTGACTCCCGATCTTGCCCTGCTGCACAGCCCGAGCGCGGTCTTCCCTGTCTATGTCGACCCCCCGGTCACGGGCCTGACGGCCGCGGACTGGACGGCCCTGTCTTCCGACGGCGACCGCTTCTGGGAGTTCAGCGGGGACAAGGGCGTCGGCCGCTGCTCCAACTCCGGCGGCTACCTTTGCTCCTACACCCCCTACACGCAGCGCATGTACTTCGAGTACCCGATGTCGTCGCTGTACGGGAAGAAGATCCTGGACGCGACGTTCGAGGTGTACCAGACCTGGTCCTTCAACTGCTCACAGCACAACTACTGGCTGGTGCGTGTCGACCAGGACATATCCAGTTCCACATCATGGGGATCGAAGCCTAACTATGCAGACCTCATGGGTGACCGCTGGTCCGCGATGGGCCGAGGAACACTGTGCAATCCCGCGCAGCCGGCCGACTGGCTGCGGTTCAGCGACAACATCCCGGACGAGCCGGACGAGAACCTGACTCCCACCGTCCAGTGGTCCGCCGACACGCAGAGGCCGAACCTCACCCTGGAGCTGCGCGCGGAAGACGAATCCGACGCAGCCACCTGGGCGCGGTTCCGCAACGACGCGAAGCTGTCGGTCACCTATATCTCTACTCCCGAGGTGCCGGACCCTGTGGGAGTCCAGAGCGGGACCACCGGTCGGGCGTGTAACCCCTCGACTAACCCTTATGTGACCAGCACGACTACCCCGAAGTTCATTGCAGGGGTCCAGTCTCCTGACGGCTCGCAGGCTCAGCTGCAGGGTGCGGTGGAAGTGTGGAAGGCCGACGGCTCACAGGTGGTCTGGGGCGCCTCGTCGCCCGACAACGCCTGGGTCGCCGACGATGCCGTACGAGACTTCACCGCACCGGCCTTGGCCCCTGAGACCGACTACGCGGTCCGGGCCCTGACCAAGGCCTACTACGCGACTGACCGAGGCGAAACGGGAGTTCTCTATTCCGGCTGGACCCCGTGGTGCTACTTCCGAATCGACACCGACAGCCCCCCAGCCCCGGTGATCTCGAGCACAGACGGCCTCTACAAGCCCGCCAGCAGCTCGTCGGTGGCAGGCGGAGTGGGAGTGCCTGGCGCATTCGCCTTCACCCCCGCTGACACCAACCCCGCGGTGGCCGGGCTGCAGTCCGATGTCGTTTCGTACAAGTGGCGCCTGAACAGCGGATCTGTCTCAGACCCGGTCCCGGTCCCCACGGGTACGGCGGCAACGCTCAAAATCTCGCCGGACCAGGCAGGCGAGAACACCATTCAGGTGTGGGCCTACGACGCCGCCGGCCACAGCTCTCTGACCGGCTACTACAGCTTCCTGGTCAAGGGAGCAGAGGCACCATCTGGCATTTGGCCCCTCGACAACTCCGGGGCAGACACCAACCCAGGCCAGACCAAGCACCCGCTCACGCTGGGCGGCGCGGCAGCTTTCACGGCCAAGGCCCGGGGCGGGACCCACGCACTGAGCGGAGACGGCAGCACCGCGTTCGCGGCCTCGACTGCCCCGCCGATCGACACCACCAAGTCGTACACCGTGTCGGCCTGGGCGAAAATCGACAGCAGCGGCATGTCGGCGAACCGGGCGATCCTCAGCGTGGACGGACAGCTCGCCAGCGCCTTCCACCTGTCCTACCTGACATCGAAGAAGACGTGGGCGTTGCGGCTGCCCAAAGAGGACTCCTCGAGCACCACGCTTGAGTACGTCGTCGCCGCAGCCAAGCAGCCAGCCACGCCAGGCGTCTGGACCCATCTGACAGGTGTCTACGACGCAGCCGACCAGCAGATTCGCCTCTACGTAAACGGACGACTGCAGGAGTCGGCGGCAGTCCCGGCGGTCTGGAAGGCCAACGGCCCCCTCCAGGTCGGAAGAATCCGCTGGAGAGGCACCTACGTCGACTACTTCCCCGGCGCGATCGACGAAGCCAAATCGTGGTCCAGGGCCTTGACGCCCGCAGAGATCGCCCAGGACGCACGCCTGGAAGACACCGATGGCACCGTCGGAGCCCCGCTCACAGCCAAGGTCGCCGACTGGAACGCGACCACAGCCAGCGGAACCCCCATCGCGGACAACTCCGGATACGGCAGGCCGATGACGCTGAACAGCGTCACTCTAGGAATAGACCCAGACACAGCTGGCAATGCGGACATCGGCCTTCCCACCCGCCAGGTCATGGTGCTCAACGGCAGTACCTCATATGCCACGGCAACCGGCCCACTCGTCGACGAGACCGGCTCCTTCACCGCCACCACCTGGGCACGCCTGGACGGCGAAAAGCTCAAGGACACGTCCAAGAGCTACAAAGTCCGGGTGATGGGCCAGTCCGGCTCAACCAACTCATCCTGGGGCCTTTGGTACGAACAAGCCGCAGGCAGTACTGCCGGAAAGTGGAAGCTGGGCCGTCCCACCTCCGATGCCACCGGCGTCAACTGGACGACCGTGGCCCAGTCCGACGTCGCGGACAAGGACCGCTGGGTGCGCCTGACCGCGGTATACGACGCCCAGCAGACGACCAGCAGCGGTGATGGCGACGGTGTGAGCCGCGGAGCGATGTTCCTCTACGTCAATACCGCCCAGTCCGGAAGCTCGCACGGAATTCCGTACTCGGCGCCTTGGCAGGGAAACGGCAACTTCGAGGTAGGCCGCGGCCTGGTCGACGGCGTCGAGACTCGCTACTTCCCGGGACACATCGCCGACGTGCGTGTGTGGACCGGCGCCATGTCCGCCACTGACATCGGCAACCTTTACGCGGCCGAGCAGTAACAGCTCCCCGCCCCGTGAGGTGTGGCCCGGCGACAGCGCCGGGCCACACCGACCCGTATACCCATCCCGCCCGGACTACGGGCACGGATCCGCCTTGCCATCTCCTAGAAGGAACGAACCGTGAAACCTGACGCACGCGGTACCTGGGCGCGAGCCGCTCTGGGCCGCTGGTTGGGACGCGGCGCGGTGACCGTCTCACTCGCGCTGCTGCCCCCACTGCTCACCGCACCACCCGCAGCGAACGCTGCCGGGACTGCCCACTTCCCTGGCCTGACGAAGCCGAAGATCGACAAAGTGGAGCCCTTCAAGAAGCGGCCCTCAAAGGCCCCCGCCGACCAAGCAGCCCCCGCCGACAAGCGCACCCGCGAAACCGTCGCGGCCGCCCACTGGCCCTCTGAGGGCGACATCACCCTGAGCCCCGCCCCCGGCCAGAACGCCACCGGAAAAGCAGGCAGCCTCAGCGTCGCCCTGCACGACGGTCGGCCCGACCCCAAGAAGACATCGGGACTGCGCTCCGCAACGGCAGATGGCGCGTCCCAGCAGACCGCCGACGCCAACCGCCTTACGGTCAAGATCCACAACCAGAGGACAGCAGAGCGTGCTGGTGTCACCGGCGTACTGGTAGGCCTCACCCCTCAAGAAAAGACACCCATAGGCGCTCCTACGCGATTCTCTCTTGACTACTCGTCCTTCGGGGCGATGTACGGCGGCGACTACGGCTCGCGGCTGCACCTGGTGAAGCTCCCGTCCTGCGCGCTCACCACCCCGGACCGCCCCGAGTGCCGCAAGAAGGAGCCCATCGCAAGCGAAAACAACACCAGCACCAAGACCCTTACGACAGACCTGCACGCCGTGAGCCTGTCGACGGGTCCCATGCTGCTGGCAGCCGAGGCAGGTTCCTCCTCAGGCTCAGCAGGCGACTACGGAGCGACGCCCCTTGGTCCCTCGGCCAGCTGGGAGGCTGGAGGCAGCACGGGTGACTTCAACTGGAGCTACCCCATGCGGGTCCCACCGGCCACGGCTGGACCGGCTCCCGTGCTCTCCATCGGCTACAACTCCGGAGCCGTCGACGGCCGGACCTCGGCCGAGAACAACCAGACGTCCGTTGTGGGCGAGGGATTCTCGATCACCGAGTCCTACATCGAACGCAAATACGCCTCCTGTAAAGACGACGGGCAGGCAGGCAAGGGCGACCTCTGCTGGAAATACGCCAATGCCACTCTCGTCCTGAACGGCAAGGCTGTCGAGCTCGTCAACGACTGCCCCACGGACGCCGAGTGCACGGCAGCCGCGCAGTCTGAGGCGGCCGGCGGCACCTGGCGGCTGAAGAACGACGATGCCACCCGAGTTGAGCACCTCACTGGCGCACCGAACGGCGACAACAACGGCGAATACTGGCGTGTCACCTCAACTGACGGAGTCCAGTACTACTTCGGCCAGCACAAACTGCCCGGCTGGAGCGACCACGGCACAGCAGCAGACGATGAAGTCACCGACTCGACCTGGACCGTCCCCGTCTCCGGAGACGATACGAGCGAGCCCTGCCACGGCGCCACCTTCGACACCTCCTTCTGCAACCAGGCATGGAAGTGGAACCTCGACTACGTCGTCGACACCCACAACAACGCCATGACCTACTGGTACGGAAAGAACACCAACAACTACGCCAAGTCCGGCATCGCCTCACCCGGCACGTCCTACGTCCGCAGCGGATACCTCAAGCGCATCGACTACGGCCAGCGCAGCGACCAGCTGTTCACCAAGCCCGCCGCGCAGCAGGTGACCTTCAAGTACGACCAGCGGTGCGTGGTCGCCAACGGCTGCACCTCGCTGACCAAGGACACGGCGAAGAACTGGCCCGATGTCCCCTTCGACATGATCTGCGATGACGGAAAGGCCTGCACCGGACTGGTCGGCCCGTCCTTCTTCACCCGCTACCGCCTCACCGACGTCAACACCTATGTGTGGACGGGCACCGGCACCACAAACCGGCAGGTCGACAACTGGCACCTCGAGCACTCATTCCCAGCGTCGGGGGATGCCTCAGCCCCGAGCCTGTGGCTGAACTCAATCCAGTCGACCGGCAAAGCCGGCGGTACGGATGTCGCCATGCCCAAGGTCGTCTTCGGCGGCATCCAGATGCCCAACCACGTGGAAGGCGGCGACAACACCCTGCGCTACTACAAGTGGCGCGTGCGGACCATCAAGTCCGAGAGCGGCTCGGTCGTCACCGTCAACTACTCTGACCCCGAGTGCATCAGCGGCACCAAGATGCCCAGCGCACCGGACAAGAACACTCTCCGCTGCTTCCCGGTGTACTGGTCGCAGGCAGGAGGCACACCGGAACTCGACTGGTTTCACAAGTACGTCGTCACTTCAGTGTTTCAGGAAGACACCACGGGCGGTGGCGACACTCAAGAGACCTACTACACCTACGGTGGCGGCGCCGGCTGGGCCTACGCTGACGATGATGGCATGACCAAGGAGAAATACCGCACCTGGTCGCAGTGGCGAGGGTACGCAAACGTAACCACTACAGTCGGCGACGAGACAGGCCCCAAGGCCAAGACCTACACCCTCTACATGCGCGGCCTCAACGGCCAGAAGCAAATGGACGGCACGACGCGGGTGGAAAAGGTAACCGACTCCACCGGCAAGGCCATCGACGATGCCCGTCAGTACGCCGGCCTCGTACGCGAGTCCATCACCTATGACGGCGCCACTGAAGTGACTGCCAGCGTCATCGACCCGTGGTCGCATCGGACCGCGAGCCACAAGTACGCATGGGGAACGACCGAGGCCTGGTTCGCCAAGCCCGCCACGACCACAACGCGCACCACCACCACGGCAGGAACCCGAACCACTTCTGCCACCGTGACTTATGACGATGACTACGGCAGCGCCACCACGGTCGACGACCAAGGCGACCTGGCCAAGACGGGCGACGAATCCTGCACGGTCAAGTCATACGCCCGGAATTCCGCAGCCTGGGTCGTAGCCCTTACGTCCCGGATGGAGACCTACTCAGTCCCCTGTGCCGGCCGGGCGAAGATGACCTTGCCCGACGACGTACTCTCCGATGTCACGACTGGATACGACGGCCAGGCCGTGGGTGTCGCTCCTACGAAGGGTGACATCACCTCGACGTACCGGCTCAGCTCCTACGCAGCCGGCCAGCCCGTCTACCAGACCGTCTCGACCTCGACCTACGACCTCCTGGGCCGCCCTACGACTGCCACCAACGCCCTCGGCCGCAAGGTCAGCACCGCCTACACACCAGCCGACACCGGATACGGCCCGCTCACCAGAAAGGTGGTCACCGACCCCAAGAACTTCACTGCCACGACCGACATCGACCCCGCATGGGGCGCCGCGACCAAACTGACCGACGCGAACGGCAAAGTCACCGAGTGGAGCTTCGACGCGCTCGGCCGACTCGTCAGCGTCTGGCAGCCCAACCGGGTCCGCACCTTGGGCGACGCCGCAAGCATCGTCTACGCCTACGCCGTCCAGCAGGACAAGGCCTCCTGGGTACGGACAGACACCCTCAAGGCGGATGGCCAGAGCTACAACAGCTCCTACCAGATCTACGACTCGGCCTTCCGGCCCCGCCAGCAGCAGACGCTTTCACCTGCAGGCGGTCGGGTCATCTCGGAGACGCTCTACGACGACCGCGGCTTGGGCTACAAATCCAACACCCAAGTCCACGACGGTGCGGCACCGACTGGCGATCTCGCGTCCACCGTCGCCGGATCCGTACCGGCCTCCACCGAGACGCTCTATGACGGAGCCGGCAGGTCCATCGCCTCAGTGTTCTCCGTCTACGGCCAGGAGAAGTGGCGCACCAGCACCTCCCACGCGGGCGACGAGACCGCGGTCACCGCTGCTCCCGGCGGCAACGGCGTACGCACCGTGGCCGATGCCCGAGGCCAGGTCATGGAACGCCGCCAGTACAGCGGGCCCAATCCGACCGGGACCGATTTCAGCAGCATCAAGTACACCTACACCCGCGGTGGCCAGGTCGAATCCATGACTGGTCCCGACGGGGCCAAGTGGACCTACACCTACGACCTGCGAGGTCGCCAAACCACGAAGACCGACCCTGACACAGGGGCCGTCACCTCCACGTACGACGATGCCGACCAGGTCCTGACGTCGTCCACCGTCCGAGACGGCAGCACCAAGACCGTCGTGCAGGACTACGACGAGCTCGGCCGGCTTCTCGGCACTTGGGACGGCATCAAGGACAACGCCCACCAGCTGACCAAATACACCTACGACACCCTGGCCAAGGGCAAGCCCACCGCCTCCATCCGGTACGTCGGTGGCACCACCGGCAAGATCTACTCGAACTCCTTCACCGGATACGACTCCATGGGTCGGGCAACAGGAGTCAAGACAGTTCTGGCCGCCAGCGACCCTCTGGTCGTCGCGGGCGCTCCTCAGATCTACACCACGTCCAGCGCCTACAACGTTGACGGAACGCTCGGAAACACCGTCCTGCCCGCCGTCGGCGGCCTCCCAGTTGAAACCGTCGCCTACACCTACAACGGCCTTAGCCTGCCGACGGGCGTGGCAGGCATGGCAAACTACGTCCGCTCCGTTGGCTATACCCAGTACGGCGAAGTCGAACAGACCGTGCTCGGCGTCTCCAGCACAGCCAAGCAGATGCAGGTCGTCAACCGCTACGAGGACGGAACCCGCCGGCTCTCCAACAGCCACACCCTGGACGACACGAACCCCGGATACACCAGTGACGTCGACTACGCATATGACGCCACCGGAAACGTCCTGTCCGTAAAGAACAAGGTCGCGGGTGGTGACAACCAGTGCTTCACCTACGACGGCCAGCGCCGCTTGGCCGAAGCCTGGACCCCCTCCTCCGGAGACTGCGCCGCAGCCCGCTCCACCGCAGCACTGGGTGGCCCGGCACCGTACTGGAACAGCTGGACGTACACCGTCGGCGGCATGCGAAGCACCCAGACCACACGCACCTCCACCGCCACATCCAGCACCACCTACACCTACCCCCCGGTGAACGCCAATGGCAGCGGGCAGCCGCACACGCTCAAGTCGGCAACGACCGGAACCCAGACGGACGCCTTCACTTACGACGAAACCGGTAACACGGCAGCCCGCAAGGGCCCGGCCGGCGCTGCCCAGACCCTGAAGTGGGACGTCGAAGGAAAACTGACGAGCCTGACCGAAGGAAGCACGACCACCAGCTACCTCTACGACGCAGCAGGCCAACTGCTCATCCGCAGCGGCCCCAGCGAGAGCATCCTCTACCTTCCCGCAGGACAGGAACTCCACTACAACCCCGCCACCAAAGCCTTCACCGGACAGCGGTACTACGGCACCGGTGGCGGCAAGGCCATCCGGAACAACGCAGGCCTGAACTGGATCGTTGACGACCATCACGGCACCGAGTCGCTGGTGGTCGACGCCACAACCCAGGCTGCAACGCGTCGCTACACCAAGCCGTTCGGTGAATCCCGCGGATCGGCTACACCAGCCTGGCCCGACGATAAGGGCTTCCTCGGCAAGCCCAAGGACGACGCAACCGGCCTCACCCACATAGGTGCACGCGAGTACGATCCAGTATCCGGCCGCTTCCTTTCCGTGGACCCCGTACTGGCACCCGAGGACCATGAGTCCCTCAACGGCTACGCCTACGCCAACAACACCCCGGTCACTCTCTCAGACCCCACGGGACTACGCCCACTGGCCACGGAAGCGGGCGGCGCGACAGAAGCGGCCTACCTCCACGACCACAACCTTTCGTGGGGCGGTAACCCCTGGCAGGGCTGGTATCTGAACGTAACTCGCTACGCCGAGACCGGCAGCGGGGGCATCCTCTCGGTCACCACCACCATCGGCCGAAAGACCGAGAGGACAACCGTCACCCTTTATAAGAAGGGACCCGAACCAGCTCCCACCCTCAAGAACGGAAACGGTGAAAGGAGATCTGGAGATTCCGGGTACCCGGCATCCTATGAGGGTGTCGAGATTCAATCACACACCAAGCTAAACTTGGGTCAGAAGATTGCGCTGGGTGTCATAACTGTTGTTAGCTTGGCTGTCGTAGTTGCTCCAGTGGCAGCAGAGTTTGGGCCCGCATGTCTTGCGGCGGCACCGGTGTGCGCAGCCGAACTTTCCGAAATGGCAACAGGCGGCGCATCAGGAGGAAGTGCCGCTGTAGGGTCATGGGCAGTCGGTGGTAGTGGCCGATCGGGCGCACCCCGGGCAATCGCCGCTGGCTCAGATATTTCCGAAGCGGCCGTGCTTTACGGGCCGTTCCATAGGATCGGTGGTACCAGTAAATCCCAGACGAATGCCGTGACTGACATGGTCATTAATTCTGGTCAGCTTAGAGGAAGGGCGCCGCGGGGAATCGCCGGTGGTGGGGAACCTACGGTGCAGGCGTACCCTGGAGCACTGCCGAAGGATGCCCCTCCGGGAAGTTTTGAGTTCTACACGACAGTGCAGCCGAAGAAGAACCCAATGCCGAACCAGGCTGCCTGGGAGCAAGGTGTAGAGCCGGGTGTAGGTCTGCTTAGAGCAGACGGAGAAGACTGGGCATGGATCCCGGCGTTCGTTACAGAGGTAAGGCGTTGAAACGAATCAATGTCGTCGAGATGCGCGGTGGCCGTAGGGCTCTGTATGTAGCGCATATCAACGTATCGGATAGGGAGCTGATCGAGCGATGGGGGCCATGTGAAGAGTTCGATGAGCCATGGGATCTAGGCCATCGGTACACGTTCGCGTTCAGGCTTGATTCGGGCTTGGACGCATCCCTAACGCGAGTGGAAGGACAGCCAATGCCAGGTTGGAGTCTTTTCATGCGCGACGACGAAGAAGACTGCTATAAAATGAACCGACTCCTTGTCGATTTTCTGGAAGAGTCGGCCATGAGCGCAGAAGATGTAACTCACCTAGGATTCCTGCCACCACCGCCTGGGTAAACCATCCACGACGAAACAGCTCAAAATATCCATAACTGCCTGCGGGCGGGCGAGGTGCCTGCCGCGCCCGCAGGCCCCGCCGTACTGGTACGTCGACCTGTCCGACGATTTCATCGTGACCTTACGGACGCTGTTGCCGTGTTGCAGCCCTGACCTGCACGAACACGCGACCGCAGCCGTCAGGGACCTGTGTTGCACCATCATCCGGTGCGGGAGGGCGTGACGAGGGCCCCGGGGGTTACGACGTTCCGGGGCCTTCACTTCGCTGACTTCCCAGCTCAACGATGGCCGAGGTGGCGTGTCACGCCCAGTCCACGCCCAGCTCCCGCAGTGCGTCCAGCTGCTCCTGGCTGAACCTGTCGCGGCGGGTTTTGGTGTTGGAGACCCGCACACGCAGCTTCACGACAACCGGCTCCGCCTCGCCCTCGGCCGAAACTTCTGCGCCGTGGCTGCGCGGTGTCCGCGTACTCGCTTGAGTGCGCCGCCCCGTACGAAGTTGTGTGCGCCACTGGTCAGGCCACGTCGGTGTCCCGCTGGATCGCCTGGAGGCGGTTCTTGAGGCGGTAGCTGGGGCCGTTGATGGAGACGACGTCGCAGTGGTGCAGGAGGCGGTCGAGGATGGCGGTGGCGAGGACTTCGTCTCCGAAGACCTGGCCCCATTCGCCGAAGGTCTTGTTCGAGGTCAGGATGATCGAGCCCTTCTCGTAGCGCTTGGAGATGACCTGGAAGACCAGGTTCGCCTCCGCCCGCTCGAGCGGCTGGTAGCCGACTTCGTCGACCACGAGGACGGCGGGGCGGAGGTAGCTGGTGAGTTTGCTCATCAGCCGGCCCTGGTCTTCGGCGGCTTTGAGGTGACGGACCATGTCGTCGAGGCTGGTGAAGTAGATCGAGTAGCCCGCTCGGCAGGCCGCGACGGCGAGTGCGACGGCGAGGTGGGTCTTGCCGACTCCCGGCGGCCCCAGCAGGGCGACGTTTGCCTTGTCCTCGACGAAGGACAAGGTGGCCAGGTCCTTGACCTTGCGCGGGTCGAGTTCGGGCTGGAAGGTGAAGTCGTAGTCCTCGATCGTCTTGTGATGCGGCAGCTTCGAGAGCCTGAGGCCGTTGCGAAAACGCCGGTCGTCGCGGACGGCCAATTCTTCGGAGAGGACCAGGTCGAGCAGGTCGAGGTAGCCCATCTTCGCCTCGTCGGCCCGCTGGATGTAGTGGCTCAGGGCTTCGGCCAGGTGCGGCAGCCCGAGGCTGGCGGCGGTGGTGCGGATGCGGGTGCTGACCAGCTCACTCAACTGGGCTCCTCCGGTGCGGGGTGGGTGGTGAAGGGGCGTGTTCCGGTCAGTTCGTCATAGACCGACAGGGGTCGGCGGCCGACTTCGACTCGGACGGCCGCGGCCCGGGTCAAGAGAGCCATCAGCGAGCGGGCCTCCTCGCCGACGGCGCCCCGCTGACGGGGTTGAGGAGGGACATCACTGGTGGTGGTTCGACTGCTCTTGCCGTCTGGAAGTCCGTCCCAGTGCTTCTCGTCGACGACGCAGGCTCCGCGGCCGACGGCCCTGTGGTGCATCGCGAGCAGGGTGTCGCCGTTGGTGTCTGGGACGGTGGAATGCAGGATGATCTGAGACTTCGTGGCTCTGACTTCCACCAGCTGACGGGGGCGGACTTTGCGGGCCGGTACTGAGTAGAGGTTCGCGTCGAAGGCGACCAGGCAGTCCTTGCCGACGTGCCTCAGGTGCCGCTGGGCAACCACATACGGAGCTTTCGGCAGCGGCCGCAGGGCTGTGTGATCGCGAGCGGCCCGGTGTCCGATGACCTCTCTGTCAACGGTCATCGAGATGCCCAGGTGGGTGGCCGTTGGGTGTCCAGGCTGGTGGCCATCAGAAGTCCAGGCGTGTGGCCAGTGGTGTTCCTGGGGGTGGGGGTCAGTTCAGGGGGATCGCTCCCTTCCCGGCGAGGGCCTCGGCGAGGCGGTGTGAGTCGCCGGTGGTGGTCACGAGGTGAGCGTGGTGCATGAGGCGGTCGGTGCTCGCGCCGGCGAGAGTCTTCGGCATGATCGTGTCGAAGCCTGAGGGGTGAATGTTGCTGGTCACGGCGATGGAGCGTCGTTCGTAGGCGGCGTCGATGATGCGGTAGAACGCTTCGGCGGCGTCTTCCCCGACGGGCAGCAGGCCGATGTCGTCGATGACGATGAGGTCCGCGCGGCAGATCCGGGCGACGGTCCGTGCGGTGGACCCGTCGACCTTCGACTTGCCGATCGCGGCGCTCAGCGTCTCCAAGGTGAACCAGGACACCCGCAGGTCCTTCTCGATCGCGGCCTGGGCGAGTCCCTCGGTGAAGTGGCTCTTGCCCGTGCCCGAGGGGCCAGCGATCACCAGGTTCTCGGCGCGGCCGATCCATTCCAGGGTGATCAGGGAGTTCTGGGTGGGTTCGGGGATGGTGGAGTCCTCGGCCCGCCAGGATCCCAGGGTCTTGCCGGTGGGGAAGTTCGCCGAGTGGCGACGAAGACGCCGGGTGGCGGCGTCGCGGCCGGTAACCTCCTCGGAGATCAGCAGCCGCAGGACCTCTGCGGGATCCCAGCGTTGGGCGCGTGCGGTGGCCAGGACGTCGGGGGCCGCTTTGCGCATGTAGGGCAGGCGCATGCGACGCATGAGCTTGTCGAGTTCCTCGGGCAGAGCCGGGGCCTGGGGAAACGTCATGGCTTCTAAATTCCTTCGTCGGTCTGGATAGGCGCCGATACGCTCGGCGGATGATCGATATGCAGGTGCGTGGTGACAGCGGCGACGTCGTTGCTCGGGCAGGCGGGGTGGAGTGGACGTCTGCTTTCGGTGATTTGGATCCGGGGCTGTTCCCGATGCTCTGGGGCCTGATCCCGTATGGGGATGCGGTCTTCAACCATCGGCAGGTGTCGCTCCTGCTGACAGAACTCGACCGGCTCCCGGCCGCTTGCGGTGGCGACTGGGTCGAACGGGCCCGCGAGTTGTGCCAAGTCGTCGAGCAGGGGTCCCACCGGTATCTCTGGTTTGTCGGCGACTGACCGCGGAGTCGTGCGTGATCCTGAGGGCATCGCCTACTGGCCCAAGGCCTGCCAGGCGATAGTTCCGTTCTGGACGGAGTGAGCCTCGTCCGCGCGGACGACCTCGCCGGCGGGCTTGCTGTCCGCGATGTGTCCCAGGATCGAAAGCAGGTCCTCGTCGGCGAAGCGCCCGGCCGTGGCCGCCAGGCCCAGGGCCTGGTCGACCCGGTCGTTGCCCAGGACGGTGGCCAGCTCGACTGCGCGGGCCATCTTGGCGCGGATGCGGGTGGCGCCTGCGGGCCCGGCCTCCTTGAGCCAGCGCCCGGCGCCGGGACCGATGCCCACGAACGCGATCTCCGCTTCCGAGCGGGGCTGCAGCCTCGGCTGGTGGATGCCGCGGCCGTCAGGGTGGTCGGGATAGTGGGCGTCGATGATCTGCGGAACACCCGGGGTGGAGAGCTGGTGGCGCCAGATCTCCGAGAGATCACCGGAGTTGGTGCGGGCGGTGATGGACAGTTCCTCGCCGACGACCCGGCACCACACCCTGGCGCCGGTATGGCCTGGCGGGGTCGAGTAGCGAACCGAGTTGAAGCTGATGGTGCGGTCCGAGCCGACCACTCGTTCCTCGCCCAGCGCGAGCGCGAGCGGCTCGATGGGCAGGACATGCAGTGTGGTGCGTTCGATGTCCAGACGGCTCGCGGGTATCTGCCCGGTTGCCCGGTGGCGGCGGGAGTTCACCTGCTCGCACCAGGCGAGGCAGGCATCAGCGAGCTCGGCGAAGGAGTCGTAGGCGGCCAGCAGATTCGCGCTGGTGGGCACCAGGTCGGCCTTCGCGATACGGACCGTGGCCGCCGCTCCGCCCTTCGATTCGGGGTCGTAGGGCACGCAACTGACGACCTGGCAGCCGTAGTGCCGGCCCGCGGCGACCATCTGCGGGTGCCGCACCGGGATCCCGGCGATGTGCTCGACGGTGACCGTTTTCGCGTTGTCGGTCAGGACATAGGTCGGTGCCCCGCCGATCCGGCGCAATGCGGTGTCCAGGCAGGCGACCAGCGTGCCCAGCGTGCAGTCCCAGACCGGGATCACGACCCGGAACCGCGACCAGGACAGCCATGCGCAGAACAGCCAGGTCCGCCGGCCGCCGATCCGAGGGCCTTCGCCCCAGTCGAACTGCAGCCACCAGCCCGGCTCGGGAATCCACGGCCGGTAGGTCCGGCGCTTGCCCGCCTTCCACGCCGTCTTCGCCGCGTTCACCGCCCGTCTCGTCGAGCGCGCGCTGCCCCGGTAGCCCATCTTCACGAGCTTCTCGTGGACCACGTCGGCGCGGATCGTCGCCTTCGACTGCTCGACCCACTCCTCGACTTTCTCCAGGAACGCGTCGATCATCTTCGGCCGCGGCTCTCGCTCATAGGGATTGCGCCCGCCGTCACGGGCCTCGACGTACCGCTTGACCGTCTTCGGGTCGTGCCCCGCCAAGGCCGCCGCCGACCAGACCGTCCCGGTCAGGTCGTACGCCTCAAGGATTTCCATGATCTCTCTGTCAGACTTCGTCACAGGACCTCTCCGGCCGGTAGCTGATGCACGCAAACACCAGCAAACCGGACGGAGGGGTCTCCTTCAGATAAAGAAGCGATCAGGAACACCACAGGTCAGACGGCCATACGCCGGGAATTCCGGTGGCCATTAGCCTGGACTCAACTGGCCGCACACCTGGACTTTGCCACGGCCGCCGTCACTGTCAGTGGGTGCCGTGAACTTTCGCCCGCCGCAACGGCACCCAGGCCGTGAAGGCGGCATTCATCTCCCCGATCGACGAGAAGGCCCAGCCGGCCAGGACATGGTCGCGGACGATGTTCACCTGACGCTCGACCCTGCCCTTGCCTTGCGGCCGGTAGGCCGCCAGCACGTCGATGACGTAGTCATAGTGGCCTGCGAAGGCGACCGCCTCCGGGTGCAGCGGGACCGCCTCGCCCGGGGCGACGTGCCGGCGCACGACGGTCTTGGTGCGGTCGTAGACGATCGACATCGGCACCCCGGCGAAATGGGCGAAGGCCTGCCGGTGGCAGTCGAAGAAGGTGGCCAGGTCCTGGCTGGTGGTGAAGCAGCAGAACGGATCACGGGAGTAGGACAAGGTCATGTGGAAGGAGTAGACCTTCGGGATACCCACGTGGGCGAGGATCTGACCCTCGTCGCCCCAGTCGACCTGGGCCTGAGCACCGGGCACGACTTCGAACCTGCGGTGCAGGCTGGCCAGTTCGCCAGGGCTGATGCCCATTTCCTGAGCGATGCGGGGGCGGGCTTCCTGCATGTAGAGCTTCACCCGCTGGTAGGTGCCGGTGAAGCCATACTCAGCCACCAGTCGCTCGTGGACCACGGCACCTTTGATCAGGATCTCGGACCTCAGCATCGCATCGATCAGCGGCGCGACCTCATCCACCATCCACCGGCGGCCGCGGGCGGGCCCAGCCCGCCGGGGCGGTGCGGCCGCAGCTTCGGAGCACAGGTACTTGCGGACCGTGCGCCGGTTGAGCCCTGTCTCCCGCGCGATCTCCGACAAGCTCATTGCCCCGGACTCAAGCAGCCCACGAAACCGTCGAAGTTCCATCCACCGTTGCGGATCCAACACCACGGTCAGCCGCCCTCCACCACCCTGAACAGGCCAGCGGCAGACTGCCCACGAACGATCCCCGCTACGTCAGCAGCCGGGCACGTTCATCCGTACGTGACTGGGCACGATCACGTGTACGCCGACAACCACGTCCTTCACGGCCGACTCGTCCCCGACAGCAGGCTGGTGCCATACCCCCGCCTCCACCACTGGGCCACGCCCAAGGACATCCAGGCAGCCCGCGACCACCAATCCATCCGATCATGAAACTACGCACAGCGCAGACCGGTGATTCACCCGTATCCGCACGTCTGGGCGGCGGTACGTGCTGTGTTGGGGTTGCCAGTTGACGTCCGAACCGAGGGAGCTGACCCGCACCACTGCCAGCGCAGGACGCCCAGACTCGGCCCTGCAGGGGCCTTCCCCACAGCCTGAGGCATGTCCTAAATGCTGCGGAGTTCCTCGATCGCATCCATGACGACGCGGGCCGGGTCTCCCAGAGGGGTCAGGTCGAACCATTCCCCGCGTACCCGGTGCCCTGCGAACCTCTTGTGCAATGCCTTCTCGAAGTCGCCTTCCACTTCCAGGATGGGGAACAGCTCGGCGGGATGGGCGGTCTGGAGCTGTTTCATCCGCAGGGTTGCCGTGCTCGAGGTCTGGCCGATCTTGACGATCGGGGAGCCGGCCATCCCGATGACGTACGTCTTGATGGCCTTGCCCGCGCCCGCGCCCGCGCCCGCGCCCGCGCCCGCGCCCGCGCCCGCCCCCGCGCCGGTGACCGTGGCAGGGTTGCGGGGAAGGGGGATGCCCTGGCCATCGGGCGCCTGCGCTGCCTGTTCGGGCTCCCAGTCGTCCGCGTCAGCGGGGTCCAGGTAGCGCACGATGGGCGTGCTGGCGGCCTGCACGATCAAGGTCTTGTCGATCGGTGTCCCATCCGCGCGGAGTGTCGTGCGGACCGTTTGCATGACCAGGACCGGCCCGCCGTAGCCGAAGGCCTCCAGCTCGGCGGCGGTGGCGGAACGGCTGATGGTCTCAGTCAGCTCGGCCACGGCTTCCGCCGGTACGTGCAGGCACATGCCCCGGTGGTGGCGCAACGCGCCGATTCCCGGGCGCTGGCGCGAAGTCGTCATAAGAAGCAGGCTAAGGCCTGTGTGATGTCGTGATCAGTCGGCGGTTTTGAGGAGGTCGTCGATCCAGATCATGGCGGCGCGGAGGTGGAGGCCTGCGAGGTAGCTTTCTGGGGTTTTGTCGTAGCGGGTGGCGATGCCCCGCCAGGCTTTGAGCTTGTTGATGAGGCGCTCGACGGTGTTGCGTTCCTTGTAGAGGTCGGCGTCGTGTCTGATGGGCCGGCCGCCTCCCGCCCCCTTCTTCCTACGGTTGGCGGCCTGGTCCCTCTTCTCCGGGATGACGGCTTTGATCCCACGTTTGCGCAGGTAGGCGCGGTTGCCGCGGGAGGAGTACGCCTTGTCCCCGGCGACCGCGCCGGGTGTCGTGCGGGGACGGCCGACGGGCAGGCGAACTCGAACCTTCTTGAGCACGGGGATGAACTGCGGGCTGTCACCGGCCTGCCCGGCGGTCAGGACCAGGGCGAGCGGACGGCACTGGCGGTCCGCGGCGAGGTGAATCTTGCTGGTGAGGCCGCCCCGGGACCGGCCGAGCAGGGCTTCCTTCAGGCGGAGCCTGTGCCTGCGCCGGATGCGCCGACGTTCGTCCTGTCCGTTCTGTTCCTCCGCGCCTCCCCCTTTTGGCGGGCTGCCTCCTCTTCCTGCACGGCCTCTTCCAAGGTCTTCATGAGGTGCTTGCTGACCCGCATGCCCGCGGCGTCGTGGTGGGCGCGGACCGTGGTGGAGTCCACGCTGACCAGCGACAAGTCCGTCCTGCCGACGCCGGCCCCCTGGGCGATCATGCCTTCCAGCAGGGCGGTGAAGACACCGGCGTCCCGCCACACGCGAAAGCGCCCGTAGACAGTCGCCCAGGGGCCGAACTCGGCAGGCATCTCCCGCCACTGCCCACTGGAACCGCTCCGGATACGGCCCGTACCTGCCGATCGGCAGATACGGCTCGATGAACTTCCACTGGGCATGGGTGAGTTGCCTACGCGTCACGACACCAGTCCTACCGGATCCCACCCCGCGAACGGGGCAGAACCCAGCATCTGATCACGACACCACACAGGCCCTAGTTGAGCGCTCCCCTCGCTGGGCGCCTTCCGACAGCCCGCGGGGTCCGGCGGCCCCGGCTGAAAGAGCCCAGCTCCCTCTGCGCCCGACACCGTGAGCGTCGCGGCGAGAGTCCATCGTTCGGGTGAACCCCATCCTGCAGGCCCAGGGCGCAGGGGAGTATGGGATCCATGACGGATCTGCGCCAGGACGCTCCTGAGCCACCCGCCCTGATCGCCATCCGACACCGGGCCGGCCTGGCCGATGAGATGTGGCGTGAACTCGCGCCGCTTCTGGCCGAGGAAGGCATCACCGCCGACACCGACCCCACCGATCTGCCGACGCTCCAGGCCGCACTGGACCGTGCCGTCGCCCGCTACAACACCGCGCTGTTCACTCCGACCGGCCGGGCCCGCGCGGACGCCGCCGCGCTGCTGCGGCAGGTAGTGGCCTCCTTTGCCGCTGGTGAGACCGGGCATGCCGCCCGCCTGCTCGACTTCCTCGGACCGGAACCGAGCCAGACGCAGCCAGCTACGAGCACGGCCTGCATCGGCCTGGCCCTGAGCCTGCTGGACGCCTGGTCAGCACCTGCTGCGGGCGCTCCGGCTGGCCTGCTGGCCGGTACGGCTCTTCCCGCCGGGCACTGGCGCGGCGAGCGCGCCGCGTCCGACATCCTGGCCCTGGCCCGCAAAGGCCGTGCGCACCGCAGCCACCAGCGTCTGATTGCCCAGCACGGCGGTCACCATGTCATGGACGGGGCTGCTCTCGCCCTGGGCGCCACCGTCCAGGCGTGGGCCAAGCGCACGGACATCCCGGCTCCGGAGATCGCCGAAGCGGCCATCGGCTGACCGCTCGCTGCGCGCGTCACGGGCACCCTGCCTCGTGGACTGGTCAACCGCGGGCGGCCGCGGCCCGATTTCTGCAGCCGGCCCGTACGCCACCCACCCGGGCCCTGCGTGTCCTTAGCCGGGCAAGCCGGCCTCGGCGTACCGTGGCGCCCGCGAGGGCGACTTCGCCCGCCCAGCCGTCCGGGAGCACCATGTCCGCGATCTTGATCAGTGGCGCGTCAGCCGACCTCGAAACCGAACTGCGGGCCCTGCTCGCTCGGCATCCCATCTCGACGGCCGTGCACATCGAGCCGCACCAGCCGTGGAGCTGTGAGCAAGCCGGGTATCTCCTTGGCGATCTCCCGGACAAGACCCGCCGCTTCGTTGCCGACGTGGTCCGTGCAGACGGGGCCATCGGGAACTGCGGGTTCGCGGGACGTGAGATGAACTCGCTCAGCCGTGCCGTCAGCCGCGGCCAGCGGCAACACCGCCTGCCCAAGGACCTGGCCAGCCCTGTCCAGAGCCGCCCCAGGGCAGGAGACGGGCGCTCGTGGTCGACGTCCGGGTACGTCATGCTGGCTGCCGATCTTGCGGCCTTCCGCGAGGCCATGCTGCTTCACTGAGCACTGGCCTCCGAACGACGTCTTCGCCGCCCGCCTTCAACGTGCGCCGCCACGAGATCTTGGCGGCCGCGCACGCCTGGACAGCCGTCTGGCAGCCAGCCTGTGGAGGCAAAGCTCACCGCGCGCCGCGGATCAGGGCGTCGACGGCTGCGGCGGCCTAGCTGGAGGCGTCCGCCCGCAGCTGGGCCGATGCCAAGGCGGCACGCGCCGTCTCCACACGGCTCTTAGCCTCCGCTACGCGCGCGGCCGCTTCCGTCAGGCGTGTGGCTTCCACGATGTGTGAGTAGTTGAAGCACAGCAAGTAGGCGCAAACCCGGCGGCCACGCCGAAGGTTCTGCGGCTTCATGAGACAGCGCCATCAGCAGCTGCTGCTACAACATCCACGGAGCGGGCCCAGTGTGGGTCGCCCAGGCGCCGAGTGCTGTGTGATCGAACAGGCGGATTCCGTGCTGTGTGCCGTAGTTGATGGCCGGTTTGGTGAAGACGGACGTCGTAACGACTGCGGCAACCTGCGCGCCGTGGACGGTGAAGCAGGTGCCGCCGAATCGCTGGAGGTCCGGGCTGCCGACCTTCGTGGTGAGCCCGTAGCGCTTGCACTGGATCACAATGCGCCTGCCGTCGGGCGCGGTGGCGAGGACGTCAGCGCCGAGGTCCCCGGCCCCGCCGACGACCCAGGCGTTGGTACAGCCGTCGCGTTCGCAGAGGAAGGCAACCGCCTCCTCGAACTCGCGCGGCTTCATCTCGTGGTAGCGGGCGATTTCGGTGGACTGGATCGCCTGGAGCCGTCGGCGTTCGGCTGCCTGGCGGTTGTTGTACCTGGAGTGCAAAACGAGGCCGCCGACGAAGAGGAACAGGGGCAGTAGTGCTGCCACTCCCAGTCCGTCGGCCGCCATGACCAGGGCCATGCTCCCTGCTATGAGGGCGCCGATGGTGTAGGCGCAACCCCCGCAGCCCAACGGGTCGGACTGTTGCTCTCCTCGGCGTGCGGACGTGTTCAAGATCTCCCCTGGGTTTGCTGGTGCTGGGGGAATCATGCAGGGCTGTGAACGCTGCAGGTGGACTGTGTGTCCGTTCCGTGACGTAGCGAGGTCGAGCGTTCCCGACTGTGTCGGCAGATCGCATAGGTCGGCCCGGGCGCCCAACCATGGCGTGTGTCCGGTGACAATGATGAGACTCTTTGAAAATGGCTGTGGCGGATATTTCGTGACGGTCAGTTCTAAACATCCTGTGTAGCCCTCGATGTCCGTTCCCCAGCATGGTGCTTGTGGGGGACGAACAGCGGTTCTGGGGCTTGGTGTGGCCTGACGTCGACGGGGTTGTCGTGGACGGTGTGGAGGTGGTTGAGGACGCCGTCAGGATCGATGTGCATGCCGGCCAGCGGGCCGTGAACTGTCCAGCCTGCGGCATGGCCGCCTCCCGGGTGCACAGCATGTACAGACGGCGGTTGGCAGACCGCCCGATCGGGGGACGGCGGGTGTTTCTCATGCTGATGGTCCGCCGTTTCTTCTGTGACAACGTCGCCTGCAAGCGCCGGACCGTCGCGGAGCAGGTGGAACACCTGACGACGCCGTACCGGCGCCGCACCCAGGCGGTCGCCCGGATGGTGCAGGCGATCGGGCTGGCCGTTGGTGGCCGGGCCGGCGCCCGGCTCGCCGACTACCTGCCGGTGCGGGTCAGCCGGGACGTGATCGTGCGGGAGGTCCGGCGGGCTCCCGGACCCGCCGTCGGGCCAGGTGACGGTGCTCGGGATCGACGAGTTCGCCTTCCGCAAGGGCGCCACCTACGGCACCGTGCTCATCGACGTTGAGACACGGCGACCGATCGACTTGCTGCCCGACCGCACCGCGGACACGGTGGCCGCCTGGCTCGCGGACCACCCCGAGATCAAGGTGATCTGCCGGGACCGGTGCAACACGTTCAGCCAGGCCGCCGCCCGCGCGGCACCCGACGCGATCGAGGTAGCAGATCGCTGGCATTTGCTGCACTCGCTCGCCCGCGCGGTCGAACGCACCGCCCACCAGCACCGCGCCTGCCTGCGAAAAGACGCCGAGACCGGCGATCTAGACGAGCCCGCAGAGCCGTCGGATCCCGCGGCCCTGGCCGCGCTGATCGAACCGCCGGAGCCCGCCGACCCACCGGACGGCCAACTCCTGGCCCGCGTCCGCCAATGGCACACCGACATCCACCAGCTGCGCGAACGCGGCTGGACCATCAGCGCGATCGCCCGCCGCCTGGGCCGGGACCGCAAGACCGTGCGCCACTACCTGACCACCGACCTCGACCATCCTCGCCTCTGCCCGCGAGCGACGCCCCGACGGCCACATCAACCGCTTCAAGCCCTACCTGCAACAACGCTTCCTCGGTGGAGTCACCAACGCTGCCGCCCTCTTCCGCGAGATCCGCGAACGCGGCTACCGCGGCAGCCGCGTCGTCGTCACCAAATACATCGCGACCCTCCGCGCCGGCACCGCCGCCCCCGAACCACCGCGGCCGATCCCCAGCCCCCGCCGAATCACCACCTGGATCATGCGCCACCCCGACACCCTGACCGACAGCCAGCGCGAACAACTCGACCGCATCCTGGAAGCCTGCCCCGACCTCGCCACTGCCCGCGACCTCGCCCACGAGTTCAGCACCATCGCCCGCGAACGCCGAGGCCACGACCTCACCCACTGGATGACCCGCGCCCTCGACCACGGACCGCAGCCGGTCCAGGGCTTCGCCGCATTCCTCCAGAACGACTGGGACGCCGTCGTCAACGGCCTCACCCTGCCCTGGAGCTCCGGCGCCGTCGAAGGCCAGGTCACACGGATCAAGTTGATCAAGCGCCGGTCGTACGGGCGGGCGTCCTTCGCTCTCCTGCGGACGCTGGTTCTCGCTCAGCCGCCGTGAGCTTCAGAACGGCAGAACCCACTCGCGACCGTCTACCGCCTCGGTTACCGCCGGCACGGCGGGCGGCCAGGCGCCGGGAATGGCCTCAACGGCACGTTGAACATCAGCCGTCGTCCTGCCGGTCACGACCAGATCCATCCCCGCCAAGCCGGGCTCCAGGCAGAGGAGCAGGCCAGCGGCAGAGAACCAACGAACGGGCTGCCCCATCGGCTCGAACCACGCCGGATACGGCGGCAAGGCAACCGGAGCGAAGTGCTCCTCCAGACAGGCAACCGCCTCGGGCGTTGCCTGGCAGGTGCGGCCCTCGGTCCAACTGGCCATGGCGGCTTCGCTCAGGACGGTTTCCACACAGGCCAGCGACAGGCGGTCGAGGAAGTGGAGTCGGCTGGAACCGGTGAGGCGATCAGCGAACAGGGCGACCGGCGGGTCCTCACGGGAAAGGTCGGCCAAGGCCACACCCCACCCGGCGCAGCCCTGGTTCTCGCTGCGGAACACAAGCAGTTCGCCAGAAGGGTCAAACAGCAACTCGTCCGGCTCCAACAACGGATTCTGCTGGGCCACCAGGTCACGCCGTCGACCGAATAACGCATACGCCTCCCTGAGAGCGACCGGGAGGCGTATGCCGAGTCGGTCCTCAGCTCGCTGCACCTCAGCCGATGTGAACCCGTCAGCCGGCGACACCGGGGTGGACCAGGCAGCAGCGAAGCCCCGGACGAAGGCCCATGCATCCGCCCGCGCCGGGAATCCACCAGCCAACGCCTCAGCTACGTCGAACCTGTCAGCCATGCCGCTGACACTACGCGGCCGCCACCCCTGTGTCGGACGGCACCGTGACCATCACGAAATATCCGCCACAGCCTTGAAAATGGTCAGAACTGTCCGTTTTCTCCACATGTTTCGGTTTTGAGCCGTGTGAGGAGGGTGGGGAGTATGAGCATGCTGCTGTACTCGTGAAGAGTGGTCAGAGCGTGTCCTCAAGGAGTCCGAAGTGCTCCGGGAACGCTTCCAGGAACTCGCGTCGCGCCGGGTCTGCCTCTGCTTCAGCCATCGTCCCGAGCAGGTTGAGCAACTCGCCCCGTTGGTCGGTCGACAGCTTGCCGACCAGGTGTGCGACGCCCTCAAGGACCTTGACGGCGTCGTCCTGATCCATCTGCTCGTCTTCGCTGCCGTCGATGAACTGGAGGACGTCGACCAGGGCCTCGGCCAGGGCTCGGGTCAGAGACGAGTACTCGGGCATCACGGCAGTCTCCCAACAGATCACGAGGATGGAGTCCGGCCATCCCACCACACGCCGCTGACATCGCCAGCCGGTCTGCTGGCTTCGTTCATCGGTCAGCGAAAAGGGACCCTGCTGTCTGCGGCAGAGGTGACACCATGCGGTGTCATGGCAGATGACAGCAGCAATGCGTTTCAGGCGGGCATGACGGGGCTCATCGTCCGGATCCCGGAGGCGGAGCCGTCCGTCCGCGGGTGGCGTGAACGGCTTGACCCCTCAGCTCAGGCCGGGGTTCCAGCCCACGTCACCGTGCTCTTCCCGTTTCTCGATGAGGGCCGAATAGATGCGCTCGTCTACTCCGCTCTCGCGGACGTGCTGGGCAGCCACCAGTCCTTTGACCTGCGGTTCGAGAGGTGTGGACGGCTCCCGGAAGTGCTGTATCTCGTCCCCGAGCCTGACACGCAGTTGCGGCAGCTCACGGAGGCGATCGCTGATCGTTGGCCTGAGGCTCCGCCGTATGGCGGCCGGTTTGTCGAGATCGTGCCGCACCTGACCATCGCTCAAGGCCAGGAAGACGCGGTCCTGGAGGAGATCGAGGCCGACCTCGCTGGCAGGCTCCCGTTCACGTCTCACGTCGCGTCGGTTGAACTGATGGTGCACGACGGCGTGAAGTGGCAAGAGCGGGCGTCGTTCGCACTCGATGAATGAAGCAGGTCATGAGGCCTGGCTGGTCCGGCGCGGGTCCGAACCCGCAGTCGGGACAAGGTCAGGCCGCCGACCGTCAGGTCGGCGGCCTTGGGATCGGTGACGGTCAGGTGTTGTCGGCGTAGTAGACGCGGAGGATGCCGTCGATGTCGTTACTGACTTCGGCGTTTCAAGGTGAGGCTGGGGTGTCGAGGGTGAGGCCGGTGCCGGCTATGAAGCCGTCGAGGGTGTGGGGTCGGTATTGAAGGCGTTTGAGCCGGTTGCGGACGAGAGCCTCGAGTCGGTCGAGGGCCCTGACGGCGAGGTTGGCGAGGCTGCGTTTGACGTGGGCCCAGACGCCTTCGACGGGGTTCAGGTCGGGTGAGTAGGCGGGCAGCAGGAAGACCGTCAGCCACTCGCGCTCGGCCACGAGGTCCCGCATCCTGCGGGAGACGTGTGTGTTCAGGCGGTCCCAGACCAGGACGATTGGCGCTCTGACCAGGTGATGGGTTGCGTCGACGAGTGCGATGAAGTCCCGCTCGCTCATGCTGCGACGTGTTCCCTTGCCTGCAGGGTGGGTCCGAAGGCGGTGACACAGCCGGGTTCTGGAACCCGGCCGCATCGCGATCAGCCCGGCCACCGACAGCCGTCCCGAACGTCGGCCGCTGACCGTCACGACCGGAGTGCGGCCCCGTCGGCCCCAGGTCCGTCCCCGGGGCGGCCGTCGGGTGAAGCCGGCTTCGTCCTCGAAGCAGACGTAGCCCCCCGCAGGCCGCCCGGACCCTTTTACCTCCGCCCAGGTCGCCTCCCGCCACACGCTCACGGCCTGCTCGTCACGTTCGGCGACCCGCCGGGCGGGCACCTGCGGGGAGAACCCGATCCGGTGCATCAACCGGGTGGCACCTGAGACGCTGTAAGAGACGTGGAACCTCCTGCCGATCAGCGTGGCCACCCTTGATGCGGTCCACACCTGGTCCTCGACCCAGCCGTGAGCGGCTGGTCCCTCCTCCAGATACACGGCCAGCTTCTCCAGACACCGCGGGGACAGACGGCACCGTGACCCGCTCGGACCGCGCGAAGCCGGAGCCTGGACACCGCCGTCCCGCCACAACTGGTGCCACTGATAGGCCGACTTCACGCTCACCCGCAGCTGCCGTGCGACTTCCGATACCGCGATCTGCAGCTCGAACAGTTCAGCCGCCTGCATCCGTACTGTCTCGCGCCGCTGACGTCCTGTCGGGGTCAGCCCGCCCCCATCCGCATATCTCACACACCACGGCTACAGCCACTCGCCCACACCCATCAGGGACTTCGCAACGATTCACCCCAACGAGCAAAAGTCAGTTACGGCGTTCGAGATGCTGATGCGGCGCCGGCGATGGTGCCGCCGGGGCGGCGGGCGATAAACCAGGCAAGGGTGCGGCGGAACTGCCGTGTGGTCAGGTGCGGCAGACGGCCCTGCGTGGTGGGGATGCCGTCCGGGCGTGCATGTCGGGCGCAGTAGGCGTTGATCCAGCCGATGAGGGCGGTGATGCCGGTGTTGGTGGTGTTGCTGTCGAAGACGGCGCCGGGCGTCGGCGACTGGCGGTGGTGGGAGCTGGGCAGGAACGTAAACAGGTAGGGCTGATTGTCGGGTTGAAGGCGCTCTAGGACGGAGATGGCGCGGGCGACCGGGGCGGTGACGATCCAAGCGGCGGGCACACCGTGGGCGTTTTCACCCTTGAAGGCGAGGCTGTGCAGGGGGACTGGCACATGCAGGCCCTGCGACACCTGTTCAACCGGATGCTCGGCCAGCTCCACCACTGCCTCCTGGCGCGCACTCCGTTCGATGAATCGATCGCCTTCCCCACAGAGCCGCTACCAGCAGATATAGCCGCCACGTGAACCAGACAATCGCTGCCCGGCCCATCGCCCCGGCCTGGTGAGCGCGGCCCAGCCCACACGATGAGCCGATGCCGGAGGGTGCGACCATCGTCGGATGCGAGGCATCGATGAACTGGTCAAAATGGACGATCCGGCGTGGCCGGAGCTGCAGGAGGTTCTCAGGACGAGCTCCGTGCCGGTTCAAGTGTTGCCTGGCGACATCAACGAGGGCCGCCGATGCCTTCTGCAGATGCAGGTCACCGGGCGATCGGTGCTCGGTGCACTGGCGCTGCACACCGGCGGACTCCTCGTGGACAACGGGTGGCTGCGAGTGCTCGGCGGGAGCTCTGGTTCGGTCGAGGATGGGGGACTCCTGAGTCTGGCGCAGGTCAACCGCTTCCCCACGGCCTTCGACCCTCACTGGCTGCCCGCGACAGGTCTTGTCGTCGGCCACGACATTGTCGGAGGGGTCTTCGCGTTGAACGGTGGCGATCCCGCGGCCGCGGGCCGCCCTGGAGCACCCGGCCAGATGACCTATTTCGCTCCCGACACTTTGGAGTGGGAGGCGATGGAGATGGGCCACTCCGGATGGGTCTCCTGGCTGCTCTCGGGCAGGCTGGAGACGTTCTATGACGGAATGCGCTGGCCCGGCTGGCGTGAGGAGGCCGCAGCTCTGGCTTTCGAGCAGGGTCTCTCTGTGTATCCGTTCCTGTGGTCGAAGGAAGCTCAGGCCGATCTCGCGGCCACGAGTCGGCGACCTGTGCCGATGCGCGAGGTGCTGGGAGTCGCAGCAGACTTCGCCCGGCAGATGGGGCCATCCGATCCTGGTTTCCTGGGCGACGTGTGAATGGCTTCGCTGTGGGTTCTGGTGTGTCAGCGAGGTCCGGAGCCGGGGGACAGGGGCGAAGTGCAACGGAGGCGATGGGTCGGCGAACACCCCACGACTTGACGGCTTAGCTGCATGAGGTGTCTTTGTCCGCGATAGCCGGACGAAGAGGTCTGTCCCGTATCCCGGGGGCCGGCGGCCGCGCGCAGGGGTACATGTACCGGTATGGCTCGTGAACGGACCCGGCGGCCCCTCGTCGTGGAACGAGCAAGGGAGATCGTGGACGGGTACGCGCCGCTGAAAGTCACGCTCAGGCAGGGGTGATGTACCGGCTCGCAGCTGAGGGCGTGCTGCCGCACACGCCGCCGATGTACCGCCGGCTGTCCGCGCAGCTGGCCCAGGCCCGCCGCGAGGGCCGCTTCCCCGGCCTGATCGACACCGTCCGCGAAGTCCACGTTCCGCCGGCCTGGCCCGACGCGGACGCTTTCGTGTGCGAGATGCCCGACTGGTTCCGCCTGGACCGCACGACGGCCCAGAAGCGGACCTTGTACGTCGCGGCTGGTCACTGGAACGCGCGGACGATCGAGTCGATGATCGCGCTGATGCCGCTCCAGTCCTCGGTGCCTGCTGGCTGGCCGGAGCGGGCTGCCTTGAGCTTCGCCTCGAACCTCTTCTGCGCAACCCTCTTGTCCGGCTCGCCCAGCGCCCCTTGGCGCAGGCCGGTCTTCGGCTCGACCGCCTTCCAGTGAACGGGCATCAGGTCGCCGTTCGGGTCGGTGAGGGTGTCCTGCCCCAGGTACATCTCCAGACTGCCGGCCTGGCCGTTGACGTCCGCGGGTGTGGAAGTGCCGGTGGCGGGGTCGTAGGTGGGGTACGCCTGGAGCAAGGGGAGGGCGGGGTAGTGCAGGATCCGGCACGTTGGCGGCCAGCGATTCGTCTTGAGGGCGAGGAGCTTCTCGTGGGCGGCGTCGTTGTCCGCGATGGCGACGAATCGGTTCCCGATCCCAGCGGCAACGAACGCTTTGAACACGTCAGCAAGGGCGTCAACGCCGCCGCGCGGCCGGGAGCCTGCACCGTAGTCGAAGAACCGGATGAAGCCCACCAGGTGAGGGTGGGTCACCTTCATACCCTCTGAGAGGAGCCGTGCGTCGGTGGAGCCTTCTGTGAGCACGACCAGCGGAAGGTTGGTTGTTGCGACCGCCAACTGCTCTGCTCGCGCCTGGTCGGCATAGGGCTTCGTGGGGTCGAGTTCGACACAGCATCCGGTCAGCTCGCTCAGGTCGAGAGCGACCCTTTCGTTTTGGTCCGGCGCCCAGTGCAGCAGTAGACGTACCAGACTCCGGGTGTCCATGTGCCAGTGCAGGTAGTCGATGACCACACCGCTGTCGCTCACTCGCCCGAACTCGGAGTAAGGGAGAGTCTCGAGGTCGGAGCTGAGATAGAAGCGGACATCCCGCTCGACCTGCTCGATGTCCGGCGGCGCCAGCTCTGGATTCTGCGGACCCTCTCCGCCGACGGGTCGCTCGGCCCACTTGCTCAGACCCTCGGCCAGATCGGCCAGCGCAACCGATGGCGTGATGCCCTGCATGTCCAGCCGCTGGGACATCTCGCGGATCGAGGATTCGTAGCCATACTCCCCCTCAGCACCCCAGCCTTCTCCCGTCTCCTTCCGGCGGTAGCAGTCACTCTCAACGAACAGAGCCGCCACGTCCGGGTAGTAGCTCTCGCGGCAGAGGAGCGCCTTGGCGGTGCCGATCTCTAGGTAGGAGTAGTGACCCATTCCGGCATGATGCTCCGTTGATCCCACGGCTCGCACCTGTGATTCTGCTGCGGACGTCGTTCGGCCCGTCCGGATGAACCTTGAGGCCGTCCTCGTGCGCCACAGGTGTTGCACCGGCTGTCGTCGTCTCGACCGCTTCTGAGCTGCGTGGATTCGAGCAGCACGTTCCCGGCGCCCCGGAGAATGGTCGGCGAGTTCGACTGCTCTGGCGAGGACATCGAGCGGGATTGGGTGGAGCGGACGGGCTGCTGGAACTCGGTGACCCAGGTGCTCCTCACCTACGAACAGATGCGCGCGTACGGGCTCCCGGCGACCGAGGGCAAGCGCGGCGACCCAAGGGGGCCGGCCTTCGCCCGCCGCTACGGCTTCGACATCGAGCGCCCGGCCCAGTGGGAAGTGGAGGCGCTGGAGCCGGACGAACTCCAGCGCCTGGTCTTCGATGCCGTCGCCCCGTACATCGACCGCGACGTCCTCGCGCAGCAGATCGCCCGCGAGAAACAGCAGCGCCGCGCTTTGGAGGAGCTGATCGGTCGGTGGGGCACGGAGTGAGCCTTGTCGGCCCCTACGACCAGGCGGCGACTTCCTCGATGGTGTCCGCGATCAGGACGGGTAGGTGTTCCATGGCTCGTTCCAGAATCTTCTCGATGGGCACCGCGTGTCGGCTGCCGTCCACGTTGATGTGGTTTGCCCACTGGGCGGGCTGGTAGCGGGCGAGCATCGACAGCGCGTACAGCACCGCCCACCACGCCATCAGCGGGTGGAGTTCACGTGGCAGGCCCGCGACGGTGGGGAAGAAGTAGCGATGCCCGGCGTACTTCCGGGTCATCGCGGCCAGGCGTTCGAGGCGCTCCTCTTTGCTGCCTGTCTCTGCAGGCATCTTCCAGTGCATGTAGAGCCAGCCAGCGTCCGGGTGGTGACGCACGTAGTCCGGCTCGGCATCGGCTCCCGTCCGGCGACGGGCGAACTCCTCGTACCCGGCGGTGCCGGGGTAGCTCTGCAGGAACTGATCCAGCGCCGTGCGACTGCCGTCGTCCACGACGCGGTCCAAGATGTCGCCGACGTGAAGGGTGAGCAACGGGTGAAAGTCAGTGCCGTCGATCGAGTCCGCGCTGGCGTACAGAGGCGTGAACCGCTCCCGGCCGGTCAGCGGGTACTGCAAGTTGGCAGGCAAGGTGTCCCAGACTTCTTCCAGCCGCACGACCGTGTCGCTGCCCCAGACCGGTGACCCCAGCAGCTGGCTGAGCCGTACGAAGCTGCCGGCAGTGCCAGCAGGATCCGTGCGGATCTCGATGTCGGCGAAGTCCAGGTGGTAGCCCGAGGCATGTATGCCGTGCGAGATCAGGTTCCAGTCCTCGCCCTTGAGGTCGACGGCCGCGGCCGCAATCGCCCTGCCGGCCTGACTCAGGCCGTAGAACACCAGCAAGGGACGGGTCTGCGGGCCCACACCCTCAGCCGCCCTGAACATCTGCTGCGCCTGCTCCAGCGCCGTGGCGTAGGTCTTGGCCCGCGCCCCACCGCTCGCCCTACCCGGCCGGCTGGAACGACTGGCCCGCAGCCTCTCCCACGCCTCAAGAGGATCGATCCGCATGTACATGGTGGGACGCTATCCAACAGCTGGTGGCGTCGGAGGGCGTTCCCGCAGCAGCCGAATTGACCAGCGACTGCAACGCTGCAACGCGCCCGCTCGGCCGTGCAACGCTGGCGCTGCAGCATGTCTGCGCGTTGCACCTCTGACCTGCGGAAACCGCTGGACTGAGGTTCATCTGGCTGGGGGCGGGGAGCAGAGCTAGATCGCGAAGCGGAGGAGCTGGAGGTCGGCTGAGCAGTAGGCCGTGTAGGCCAAGCCCAGGAGGTTGCCTTTACTTAGCAGATCGTGGCGCATATGGCGGAGTGCTTCGCCCATGCGCTTGCCCTGGTGAAAGTGGTGCAGGAGCAGCTCGGTGCTCTCTCCGGCCAGATTCTGTACGAGGCTGATTTCGGTGCCGACCACTCCGGCGGCGTGGACGGCGGTGAAGACGTCAACGAAGCTGACGGGTGTCTGCGGCGTTATTGCGGTGGTGTGGCAGCCATTGAGGAGGATCAGCGGCGTAGTTTGCGCCCAGTGCCCGAAGGGTACCGCCGGCGGCGACCAGGCGGTCAGGTGCCAGGTCGCGATCTGGCCTGGGAAGATCTTCTGGCCCTCCCCGATCTCCAGCCACGCGTTGTTCGGGTCGCCTTTGCCGTGGCAGTAGAACTCCACCAGTTGGAGGTCGCTTACGGCCAGGGCGCTGGCCGTCTGCTGGAAGTTGTCTGCGGTGGCCACGGTGAACTCGTGGAGGGTGTCGCCCACGACCTTGCAGTGCTCGATGGTCATCGGTCTGCTCAGCTGCGAGCTGCGGACGATGACGATCTGCGGGTTAGCCGTGATTGTCACCTGACGTGAGGGTGCCGCCGAGGACGGGGGATGCTCGATGACGTGGCGGATTCCCCAGAATCCGAAGGGGCACAGGGTGTTGAGCCCATGGCTGTCGGCACGGGGACACTGGTCGGGGTAGTCCGGGAACATCCGCCCCACGCTGTCCCACTCTGCAACCATCGGGCAGGGGCTGAGACGCTCGTCGGTGTCCATGTCGAGTGGGATGTCGTAGACAACGGACCACGGGTAGATGAAGGTGGTGCGCGGGACCCGCGCGACCTGGATTACCGTGCTCGGACCCGAGGTGGTCTCATGCAGCTTTTCCGGCAGCTCGGAGAACAGGCCAGCCCACATCGTCCACCCCTTGCGGGCCAGCACCGTCAGGTCCTGGATGAACTGCTCCTTGTCCTTGCCGTTGCGGGCGTTGAGCAGGCATTCTGGGCCGCTGCCCTCCTCGCGCTTGGCGTGCACATCGAACAGCAGCTCGCGCACGTCGCCCATCTCGCTGACCAGAACGTGCTCGGCGAGGGTGAATCCGAGTTCTTGCCCGCTCTTGAAGGTCAGGGTGTGGGTGCCGTCCGGCCGTTGGTTGGTCACGACACTCAGGCCACGTGGCCGCAGATCGTCGAGGTCTATCAGGTCGGCCGTGAGGGTGTAGTCGACCGTGGCGACCACGCCGCCGGCCTGACCGGCAGGAGCGATGTCGGCGGTGATCAGGAGCGACTGGACGACGTGGTCGCGCGCCCAGATCGTCAGCCTGGCGTGCGCACTGCCGGTCGTTCGCGGGGCTTGCAACGCCAGGAACAGGTAGTGGTGACGTTCATCGTGATAGCAGGAGTGCGCCTGGTAAGGAGGGCAGGGGCAGGACCAGCTCGAGCCATGGCGGGGAAGGAAGAAGGAGCCCTTGGACAGGCTGGAGAGTTCGAAGTCGGCGCTCGTCACCGCAGCGTCCAGCCAGTGGCCTTCAATGGTCTCCGGGAGGTGCTCCTCCGGAAAGGCAGGAAGCCTGTTCCTGGCGACGATGCTGTCCTTGGACAGACGGCCGATGTCCACCCTGAGGAAATAGTCGCGCTCCGGCTCCAAGGGCGCGTCCCGTGGAACAGGACCGAACGGTCCGCGCGGTTCGATAGCGACGTTGACGTACCGCGGTGTAGGCATGATCAACGGAACGCCTGCGTGGTCCCACAGCAGGGTGTCCGGCTCCGTCGGCACCGCCGTGACGCCGAAGGCATCGCCGACCAACTCCAGCACCGCCGGGTACGGCCGCACCAGCGCCAGAAGTCGGAAGCTGGCCAGCTCGGCAGGAAGACTTCCCGATCGGACCTTCTCCAGCAGCATGTCTAGATCAGCGCTCAACTTCGGCCAGCCGTTACCTGCAGCGATCGCTAGCTCAGGCCGCACCGTTGCCAGAGCATCGACCATTCGATCGAAATCGCTCATCCCATCCACGCTGGCGGCTCCTGTTCCACTGGGACCTTCTCCCCCTTCTTCTTCGCGCGGGCGGTAACCGCATACGCGACGGTCAGATACAGGAAGAAGCCCACCGCAAGACCAATGGCGTAGGCGCCGAACATGTCTGGATCTTCGAAGGGCAGAGAGGCGATAGCCGCGCCCCCCACGGCACCAAGCACGCTCGCGATGTCGGAAAGCAGGGCGGGTCCTTCACGCCTTCGCAGGGTGCGGTAGGTGACCCACCCGATGACAATCCCGAACAGGCCCGCTCCGATCTTCGCAACCAATGTCACCGTCAACACGGCAGCCTCCTTAGACCCGGCTCGATGCAGAGCCAGAGTGCGCGGAACATAAGCCGCGTACCGGCGACGCGCCGTCCCTGGATCAAGCATCCCCCGATCAGCCGCCGCCAGCCGGGCGCCGATGCGCTACCGCGTGCTGCCGGTACGGCCAAGGGGGCAAGCTGGCCAGCGAACCGAGCGCGTTCGACTGACCGCTTCCCGACCGCAGCGCGTTGCACGACCCTCGAGGAAGTAGCCAGGATGAGCTCTACAACCGAACCACCATCGACCTATGCCCAATCCATGCCCAGCTTCGCGAGGGCGGCGAGCTGGTCGGCGGTGAGCTTGTCCCGCCGACTCTTGATGTTGGAGACCCACACGCCCAGCTTCACTACGATCGGCTCCGCCTCACCGTCGACCGCGATCTCTTCTCCGTGGGCGCGGGGGACGGGCCGGTGGGCGCCTTCCCGCTCCACCCACTGTGTGAGGGCTGCCAGGCCCCCGCTGGAACGCCTGCTGCGCCTTGCTCGGCCCCTTCGCACGGCTGGTCGCTGGGGCCGGAGGCGGCACCTGGGCGGGTTCCACGCCCAGTGCGGTCAGCCGTGCCTGCTGCTCGGGCAGGAGCCGGGCTCAGGTGGCGGCTGCTTCTGCTGCTGGAGTCACCGCCCGATGTCGTCGCCGTCCCACAGCACGCCGGGCGCGATGTCGGGCAGCTGCCCGTCGGCGTCGACCAGGTCCGCGAGCACGCGGTACTGCCGCTGCCAGTCCAGGGGCCAGGGGCAGTACCAGTCCTTGTCGATTGCGGCGAGCTGCGCGGCCCGGGTCGTGGCGGTGTCCTCGTTCTTCCCGAGCCCGTTCTTCGCGCCCTTCCGGCGGAGGTTGGCCATGTGCTGCCCGACAGGCACCATCTGGTCGTCTTCGCCCCACATGGCGTCCTGCCGGGGTGCGAGGTGTCCGGTGGCCCGCCGGTACGAGCGCAGGGCGGCGAGCTTGGCCTCCCACGCCTCCTCGCCCGGCTCCCACACCATCCCGGCCTGGAAAGAGGAACACAACAAGTCCCACAAGCAGGTCCGAGCCCGCGTCGAGCACGTCTTCGCCCGTATGAAGACGTGGAAGATCCTCCGCGACTGCCGTCTGAAAGGTGACGGCGTCCACCACGCCATGCTCGGCATCGCAAGGATGCACAACCTCACCCTCGCCGGATAGATCAGACCGGGCACACTGCGGCCAACCATGCCCGAGACGACTCGTAGATCATTTACGGGACAGCCCTTAGCTCTGCATACCGAGACAGAAGCCGCGCTGGCGGCAGGGCCAGCCTCCAACGGCCGTCGGTGCCGCTGTGCCGGCGGAGGTGGAGCGCACGGCTGGATCTGCGAGGAGGGGAAGGGAGCAGAGGGGGACCGCGGGCAGAGCGCGCTCCTCAGGACCTTGACCACAAACGCCGGTGTAGCTGGTCCGCCCTGAGCTCCGACAGGCCGGTAGCGGCCAACTCACATGTCTGGATGGCGGGATTCACCGAAGAAGCGCGCGCGCCTGCTCCCTCAGCCTCGCCGGGGTCAAGGTAGCCGCCCTGGCCCGGTTCCCTTCTGACGTCCGCGTACACGAGAATCTGCACCTCGTCCTCGCTGAGGGTCCGCCGCAGTCGGCAGGGGCCGCTCGACAAGAACAGGTTCGAGACCAGGTGTGCGGCTTCGAGTGCTGCCTTCTCCTGGCCTCGGATCTCGATCGTGATCATGCTCTCGTCGCTCATGACCGAGGAACCCGGGTGCTGGTCGAGTGGTTTCGCACTCGGGACGGGTCCACCCCATCGAGTGCCGATACCCCTGCTTCAGGGGTCCGAGCGGTTCGACGCCCTCAGAACGGGCATTCCTCGACCTCCCAGGGATCGAGCGCCTGGACAGCCGTGGGGGCCGACTGCGCGCATGCCGCAGTGCAGTACTCCGGTGGCACCTGGAAGTCGAAGAGGCGCCATTGCAGATCTTGCCCGCATGTGCGACAGGCGCCCGCAAAGTTGCGGATGCTTTGGTACTCGGATCGAGCGACCGCCAGGAGGCGCAGTTGCTCCCGCTCGATGGCATGGCGCATGTCCATCGCGGCGGACTCCTCCATGAACATGTCGTCGATGTCTGACGGGTCCATGTAGGCCGCGTGTACGAACGCGTCGCGCACCAGGCTGAAGGCCCCCCGGGTGATCGCTGCGCGGATCAGGATGTCTGCTTCCGGGCTGCCGCCACGGCGCTCCAGGAGGTCGTCCGCGTCCATGCGGACGACGTGGCCGAGGTTCCCGGCCATGGCGGCCAGGAGTTGTGCACTGCTTTGGGCGAGGTGGTACTCGCAGTATTCGATGATGCGGTCCAAGACCGGCCGTTCGTGGCAGCTCGGCTTGCGGCAGAGCTCGTCGACCTGGCCGGTCAGCATCGTGATGAGGAAGCGCCTGGGACGGCTCGCAACGACTGCCTCATCGAGCGGATCCAGGAATTCGACCCGCAGCTCGTCGTTGGGCCCGTACGTGGAAAGGGCTCCAGCCAGAGAGAGCACGGAGGTGTAGGGAATGGCGCCACCGATGATCTCTGACTCGAAGACCTCGGGCAAGACTTCGGGGAAGATGACCTCACCCCAGTCGACGCTCGCCGCCGGCTTGGTCGCGCACTCCGCCAGCAGCGCACCCAAGGGGAAAGGCGGACGACTCACCGGCCTGGAAGCGGCCTCCAGCCGCCAAGCGGCGGTGTACCGCAGCCCGGTCGCTTCCTGAACCGCGCGCTGCCGCCTTGCGCTTCTTGTCCTGCGTCACGATTTTCCTCACCCGGCACGCCCACGCCCATGCCGCAGCAAGGTCACAACCTCGTATGTCTGACTGCACGCGAGTCCGTGACCCTTGTCCGCAGCCGGTGCGTGGGGCGGTCCGGCCGGGGTACTGGCAGGCGTGGGCTGCCGATCCCAGAGCGTAGCGGATCAGGAGCCTCCAGATCGTGAAACGTACGGCCCGGCAGCTCAGTGGCCTGTGCGCTCAGGCGGCCGACGATCGGCACTACCCCTTACAGTACCGATCGTCGGCCGCGAGAGCCGCGTAGGTGACGCCGGTGACGCTGTTGGGGTCGGCGGCGAAGCGTGACTCGGCCTCTTCTCCGAGGTAGCGCTGAACGACGGCGGCGCCCCCGCGAGCGCGGAGAAGGGTGAGTCGATACGTCATATCGGTGATCGTACGGTTCGCTTCAGAGGCGTAGAGCGTGCCCAGGTCGAAGAAGTCGAAGTGGTTGCGGACCCGGGAGGCGAGGGTCGTGTCCCAGGACGCCGGCGGGGTGACGAAGAACTCCAGCCTCACCATCCCGTGGTCGTGTACGGCCCGGGCGCCGAGCCATCGATCGTGGGATATCCGGTCGAGGTAGGGGTGCAGGAGCGTCTTCTCGACGGTCCTCGGCTGCGTGTTGCCCTTGAGAAGGTTGCAGCGCTCGCATACCGGTACGAGGTTGAGCGGGTCGACACATAGGGCGGGGAAGAGGCTTTTGGGCACGACGTGGTCCAGCTGCCGGACTATGCCTGTGCTGCACATCGGGCACCTTTCGTCGCGGGGTGCGGCCATGAGGGCGTCGCGGATTTTGCGGCCCGTGACCGTCTTCATCCCGTTGCCGTAGGCCCACTCGACGAACTCCCCAGCAGACATGCCTTCGACGGTCCAGTCCTTCTTCTGGAGCGCGTGCACGGTTCGACTGGACGCGGCACGCCGCAGTTCCTGGCCGGCCTCGCGCACGGCCTCCTTTGCGCCCAGCAGCTTCTTGCGTCGCCCGTTCGCTTGCGTGCTCGTTGCGACGCAGGCGAGGAAGCTGTCGACCGGCTTCAGCAGGGGTACCTTGAGCGGCCACATCACGATCTCCCGCGGACTTTGTCGGCCAGCAGGACGTGCACCAGGCCCTTGGCCTCGCTGCCGAGCTGCCCCGAGAAGTGCGCGAGGATGTCCTCGTACGAGTCGAACCGTTCCACCGCGTCGGTGATGTCTTTGTAGAAGCCGGACTGCATCACCTCCAGCCCGAACACCTCGTGGGTCAGCACGCCGACGTTCTCGCCGTATGTCTCGATTCGCGGCCGCTCGGCCCGGCTGGACTCGCCGTGGCGGATCAGCTTGTAGACGCAGGACCGGGGCACGGTCTGGAGCACCACCGGCGAGTGTGTCGCGACGACGGCAACGCCGTTGCGTTCGGTCAAAAGCTCGCTCAGGGCCTGGATAAAGGACGCCAGCAGAGGTGGATGCAGGTGAGTCTCGGGCTCGTCCAGGATGACCAGTGACTGCTCCACCACAAGGCCTACGAGCTCCGTCAACGTGAGGACGACGATCGCGTGCCCTGAGCTCAACTTCTCGAAGGCTTGACGCAGCGAGTTCCAATGGGACGTCGTGACCCTGCTGCCGGCCCTGAGGTCCCCGGCGTAAGAGGCGATGGCGGTGTCCGCAAACCGAGGGTCCCGGCTGAGTGTCTTCATCGCGTCGCACCATGCCCAGATTCGCTGCGAATCCATGACACGCACCAGGGCATCATGGAAGCCCGAGCACAGTCGCTCGTGCTGCGTTGTTTCCAGCCCTCCAGTGCGCTCCGTTGAAGCCTTCAGCCCCACGTACTCGTAGGCCACGCCGTTGGGTGGCAGGGGAACCCCTGGGCGGCCCGGCGCCTGCATGGTGGCGAACGGGTCGAACGCGCTGAAGGTCACCGAGACCACGTTGATGAAGCGCTCGCCTGCCGCTGACGTGGACGTAGGAGCCATCGTCACGCGCCCGTACATCTCGTGGAGGTCGGGATGGACGACGGCGCCCGCGAGCCGTCTCAGCAGGGTGGTCTTGCCCACTCCGTTGCGGCCGACAAGGACGTGGATATTGCTGGACGGACGCGTCTCGGGGCGGACGTGGAAAGAGATTTCGCTGTCGGGATCCTGGCCAGGTCCGAGGTAATTGAACCGGTACTCGCTTAGCCGCACACCGCCGTGAGCGATCCGGTGGTACTGCACCCTGACTGTCTGCTCTTCCACCATCCGCAACAAGGACTCGCGCGTCACCTCGTGAGCCCGCGCCCCGTCGAACCGGCCGAGATCGTAGGCGAGGTCACCGAGTCCTCCAAGGATGGCGATGCGGCCCTCGATCCCGAGTTTCCTGATGTTGTCGTAGTAGATGTCGCTCTGGCCGAGAGAGAAGAGTTCGAATGGCGGTGGACCGTTGTAGACGCCAGGCTGCAGCGGACTCGGGCCGCGTTTCTGTCCGGCGACGCCGACCTTCACGTAGCCCAGATTCCGGAGATCAGTCGGGCTGCGGTACCAGAGCTGGAATGTGGTCCGGTAGCCCATGTCGTCCCAGCCGTCGGCTTCCAGGACAACGGCCCTAGTGCCCACGTGTACGGGCTGGCCATGAGGCTGGATGATGAACTGCACGCCGCTCCCGTCGTCGTGGGAGAGCAGACACGTGTGCGCTTAGGGCCGCTTCCCGCCGACGATCCTATGCGCCCAATGCCGGCCTGGCTCCGGACAGGACTGGCTGCGTAGGTGAGAGCGGAGAGCGAATGTCGGTGAGTCCTGGCATCGGTTCGCCCTAAGGAGGCCTCGGAATGTCGGTGAGAAGTAGCAGCACACGGCAGCGGTGGAGCCGTCGGCCGCGTGGGTCAGAGCTCGATTCGGCGCTTCCACCATGGAAGGTCGGGGGACTCGAAGGGGTTGTTGACCGTGCGCCGGAGAATCTGGTCGTCCACGGGTGCGATGACTGCACGCAGTTCGCGTCGTGCCTTCGTGCGGAGGAGCCTGAGTGTGAGATCCAGCAGGGTGCGGACGTGGTAGTAGCCGCTCCGCAGGTCGGTGTTGTCGCATCCGTAGAAGGGAGTGACGTTCCTTCGTGGCCTCCGCGCAATGGAACTCCATCGGCGAAACGCGTGTGCAACCTCGCCGGCCGGGAGCCCATGGATGCGCTCGAAGTGTGCGATCTGCCTGTTCGCAGATGCGGACAGCCCTCGGATCACGGGGGCCCGGCGATGCTTGACTCGATTGGCCCGGCGTGGGAGCTGAGCCCTGATCTCGCCCGGTGACCGGCGAGGCATGAACACTTCCAGATAGGAAGACGGTAGGTCCGCCGACGGTAGACCGTTTCAGTGCCCAAGATCAAGGCTGAGGGAAGCTCCGGCGCTCAGACGCTCAGCTACTGAGCTTGAATGCGTGATGTCGGCCAGTCGTCCATGATCAAACCGGTTGGTCATCCCGCCTGAGATCGAGCCGGTGCGGTCCGTAGACGGGTGACCTGGGCGCGGTTGCGGGCCCGGACGGCCCGACGCTCCCCGGCCTCGACGAGCACCGCGGCTCTGGCTTCCTCTCCGGCATCGAACGCCGCCGGAGTGAAGTGGTCGCTGGCTCTGACGTGCCGTTCCCAGTCGTCCTGCCAGAACTCCACCGTCCAGCCCGGCCACAACTCTGGTGCTTGGTAAGCCTGTGGCGAGGAGTAGAGGGACCACCAGCCCAGATGACGGCGTTCCCGGTCGAGGTGGATGCCGGCGTTGACGTGCAGGCGGCAGACTCCGTGCCCGGGGGCGTCTGCCAGGCGGCCGAGCAGGGCGGCGCCCTCGCGGACAGGGTGGTCGAAGGCGTCTGAGGCGACGTGGCAGCGGCCGGTGCTGACGGTGATCACCACACCGCCTGGGTCGGGCCCGACCAAGTCCGCGTCGTCGGGGGCGAGGAGCGGGGCCAAGGAGGGTTCCGAATCGCGGCAGCGGACGTATTCCGGGTCCAGCCCGACGTACTCACGCAGTTCGGCCGAGCCGTCGTATAGCCAGCGGACCTCCCAGCCGGGCCACGCTGCTCGGATCAGCTCGAGTATGGCCGCGCGGTGGCGGAGCTCAGTACTGGGCCCTTCCCAGGCGAAGAACAGGAGCACCTTCCGACCGAGGTCGAGCAGTATCCCGCCCTGGGCCATGGTGTCATCCAACCACCAGCCGTCTTGGCGGAGTCCGGGAAGCATGGCGAGAACCGGCGTCGGCCCTTCCAGCAGGTCGAGGTCGATTCCGACCGCCCAGCCGGTCCGGTACAGCTCATGGGTCCCGTTCTCGCGGACCACGATGATGTTGGCTCTGTCTCCCATTGGGCCAGGATGACGGGGCGGGAGGCTATCGGCCATCCGGTTTCGGCGGCTTCGGGGCTCCGGTGTCCAGAAAGTGAAGGCGTGCCGACAGGGTGGGGGTATGGTCATGCCCCCCAGGAGCGGTGTAGTGATCATGTTCCGACGGCCATGCGGTGGGCAGTGCTGACTCCGAATGCGTGATGTTGGTCAGTCGTCCATTCTCAGGCCGGTGCTGGTCAAGCAGCCGTCGACCAGGTCCGGACGGTACTGGATCTGCTTGAGCCTGCGCTTGACGGCGCGAGTGATCTGGCCGAGGTCGGCTGCGGCGAGGTTGCCGATGTCGCGCTTGACCAGCGACCAGATGCCCTCTTGCGGGTTCAGGTGCGGTGAGTAACTCGGAAGTTGGAAGACGGTGAGCCAGTCCGCGTGGTCGGCGATGAATCGACGCATCGCCTCGACCACGTGCATGCGCAGGTTGTCCCAAACCAGCACGATCGGGCCGCCGAGCTGGATGTGCGCTCTGACCAGCAGATCGCGCAGGTCGCGCCAACCGATACCCTTCGGTTCGCCTTTGCGGCCCCGGTACTCGCGGACCGAGTAGAACATCCTGGACCGCTTCGAATGCTGCAGTGTTGGGATTTACCCCGTATTCTTTGACTGCCTCCTTCGTTACCCCGTCTCCGGCGCATTCGACCTCACCGAAGACTTTAAATCCTTGACAGGCAAAGGTGAGGCCGTCGGCGAGGCCTGCGAGGGCTCCTGTGGCCAAGTCGCGGTCATTGCCGAGCGACTGCTGAACTTGAACTCGTGATGTCGGACGGCTCGTGGTGGCGGCGCCAGGGTCTGAGAGCGCCGGCTGTTGCCGGTTACGGTTCAGGACGGTGGCTGCAGCCAGCGCCGGGCCACGGCGAGATTCACCTTGACGTCATCGCTCCAAGAGCAGACCTCCAGCCATGAGAGGTAGCCGCCTTGGGTGAAGACCAGGACCTCGCCGGGACACTCGCCGGTTTCGGTGATCAGCTGTACGTCGGCAGCCACGACGGTTCCAGGGCCCGTTGGCGCGGGCTCCACTTCGTCGGCGTCGAGTTCGAAGTAGGCAGTGCCGCACCCGCACTTACAGCGGGATTGCACCCTGAGTTGGGGCACCTGCCGCCGGAGAGCGACGTGAACGGGCTCGTCCGGGTTCAGGACGAGGTCAAGCACGTCGGCTATGTCCTCGGGCAGGCTGGCAGTCATACCGTCACCGTAGCTGACCAGCAGCTTTGGGCTTCGAACATTCTCGGGTCCGTCGACCCGACGCTCACAGGTCCAGGGCCAGGTCGGTGCCTGCGAGGCAGCCGTTGATGATCTCCGGTCGGTACTGCAGCATCTTCAGTCTGCGCTTCACGGCGCTGGTGATCTGGCCGAGGTCTGCCGCGGCGAGGTTGCCGATGTCACGCTTGACCAGCGACCAAACGCCCTCGGTCGGGTTGAGGTCCGGGGCATAAGTGGGCAGCTGGAACACGGTGAGCCACTCAGCGTTCGCGTCGATGAACTCGCGCATGCCGACCGTCAGGTGCAGGCGGACGTTGTCCCAGACCAGCACGATCGGTCCGCCGAGCTGGATGCGGGCGCGGACGATCAGGTCGCGGAAGTCGCGCCAGCCGAAGCCCTTCGGCTCGTCCTTGCGGCCTCGGTATTCGCGGGTCGCGTAGATCAGCCGGGACCGCTGGCCCGGCTTGTAGCAGGCCATACCCGCCATCGACACGCGCCCCGAGCCCCGACCCCTCACCCTCACGACCGGGGTCTGGCCGATCCGGCCCCAGGTCTTGGCGTGCGGCGGAGCCATCGACTGCCCGGCCTCGTCCTCGAAGACGATCCAGGCGTTGCGCTCCGCCGCGGTGCTCTTACCCGCGGCCAGGTCTCCTTCTTCCAGACCTGGACTGCGTCGTCATCGCGCTCGATCGCACGTCTGGTGGGCTGCTGCCAGCTCCAGCCGTGGCGCCTCAGCAGCCGCCAGGTACCCTCGAGCGTGTAGGAGACGTGGAACAGTCGGCCGATCAGCGTCTTGATCCGTGCCAGGGTCCACCGCTGGTCCGCCCAGCCATGAGCCAGTGGACCACGCTCCAACTCCCGCTCCAGCCTGGCGATCTGGGCTACACTGAGTCGAGGTCTTCCCGGCGACCCCTTCGACAGGACTCCCGCCTCTCCGCTCTCGCGCCAGGCCCGGCGCCACCGCTCGACGGACCGCACGCTGATCCGCAGGGCAGCGGCAATCTCCGCGTTCTTCTGCCCGCCCTCGAAACGCCCCACGGCCTGGAGCCGCAACCGCTCCCGCGTCGTCCTCTCGGCGTTGGTCAGCCCGCCGCCCTGCGCGTACCTCACACCCCACGGCTACCGGTGCCGACGGCCAACTGTCAGGCGAACGGCTCCGACATCACCCAATCAAGTTCAGTAGTCAAGGCGAGCCGATCTGAACGGCGTCGTAGCCAGTCGGCGCCAGCAGATGGGCGGCGGTTACCGTACGCGAGAGCCACGGCAGCCGGACATGAACGACCGCTCGGCCGCGTCACCCCGGCCCGTGTCCCGGGCGTGTCAGAGGTGGCGGTGGGGCGGAAGACTGCCGAGTGAGTCGCTGCGCCGTGTCCGCGAGAGCAATGTCTTGGGGCTGCTCGACTTCGACAGTGACCTGGTCCACGACCTCGGCGCCGCGGATCCCGACGTCCAGCGTGCCGTGGCGGTGCTCGCCGCTCAGCGGGCCTGCGAGGTGGCGGGCCTTGGGAGAGGGAATATGGGTTTGAATGGAAAGGTGGCACTCGTCACGGCTTCCTCGCGGGGGATCGGCCGCGCCGTCGCGTTGCGTTTGAGTCGGCACGGCGCGAATGTGGTGGTCAACTACCACTCGAATGAGGCTGCCGCGCGAGATGTCGTCAGCGAGATCGAGCAGCTTGGCAGCAAGGCCTTGGCCGTTCAGGCTGACCTCGCCGCGCCGCACGATGTCACCCGTCTTTTCGAAGAAGCGGTGGCCACGTTCGGCGGTCTTGACATCGTCGTGAATAACGCCGGTATGCGGGCCTTCGGGTCTATCGCCGCCTTTCCGGTCGAGGACCTCGACCGGCTGCTGGCCATCAACGTCAAGGGGACCTTCCTCGCCCTGCAACAGGCGGCGAACCTTGTTCGCGACGGGGGCCGTATCGTCAACATCTCCACCGGGCACACCAAGCGGCCGGGGCCCCACGTCGCCGCATATGTCGGCACCAAGGCGGCAGTTGAGTATTTCGGACACGTGCTGGCCAAGGAATTGGGCAGCCGGCAGATCACGGTCAACGCGGTTCTTCCGGGCCTGACCGACACCGACGGCTTATCGCCGGAGTTTCGGGCAAACGCCGACACATTCATCGCTCAGACACCTCTGGGTCGGCTCGGGCGCTCCGAGGACATCGCCGACGTCGTCTCCTTTCTCGTGGGTGACGACGCGCGCTGGGTCACCGGTCAGACGATCGCGGCCGCTGGCGGCCTCGTCTGATGGATCTCTTCGGCGTAATCGCATGACGTCTGCTTCCTGATCAGGAACGCCGCCAGGTCCCGGGCGTAGCCGAACTGGGTGTTCACCGCGTGCATCCGCATCCCCGGCGATTGCAAGAAGCGGTTCAGGACGACGTCGTCTTCGAACACCGGCGAGACGAGGAACGGCGTGCCTGCCTCCAGGCCCGCCTCGCGCGGCCACTCCGCCCGGTTCGCCGTCAGCAGCCGTACATCGAAGGGAAGTCCGTCTGGAGGGAGGCCGAAGTCCTCCGCCGTGGCCCGTACTCGCCACGCGTTTACGATCATGACTTTAAGTATATGGTCAGTGACCGACTGTGCACAAGGGATTGTCATTAAGCCCATGACCAGCAAATACCTCCCAGATACCCGGGGCTGGACCAAGGTCCGAAGGCGGGATACCACGGAGACGATCGTCGGCGCGATCACCGGCGCCCGCAGCTCTGCGTCCTGGGCCGCCACGACCAGAACGGCCGGTTGCGCGCGGTCGGGCGGACCTACCGCTGCGCCCGGACGCCGCCCAGCAGGTCGCCGAGCACCTCACCGCGCCACGCCCGGGCATTGTGGGAGGGTGGGCGCTTCTCGTCCACGTGGGGGAGCCGCGACGTCCTCGACATCACCCTCCTCCACCCCCGTCTGGTCGCCGAGGTCAGCGCTGACCGGGCCATCGACCGCGGCGTCTACCGCCACACCTCCGGTTCCAGCGGCTGCGCCTGGACGTGACCACAGAGGATGTCCCTCCGATTGGAAGTGGTCCGGTTCCCGCGGATCTCCAGATCTACCTGATCCTCGACAACTACGCGACCTACAAGACGCCGGGCATCAAGAAGTGGCTGCTGATGCACCCGCGGTTCCACCTGCACTTCACACCCACGAGTGCGTCCTGGCTGAACCTGGTGGAGCGGTGGTTCGCCGAGCTGACCCAGAAGAAGCTCAAGCGGGGAGTCCTCCGCTCCGTCCAGGCCCTCGAACGCGACATCCGGACCTGGATGGGCGACTGGAACGACCAACCCAGGCCCTTCGTCTGGACGAAGACCGCCGACGAGATCCTCGACAAAGTCGCCGCCTACTGCCACCGAATCTCTGACGCAGGTCACCAGGTCAGACTCGCGCCCTGGCACGGCTGGTACGTGCTTCAGGGGGTGTTCAGCCCAAACACCTCGTTGCTGGCGTTGTGGGCGCCGGGGCTTTGGATGTTGTTGTTCGTGGTGATGTTGTTGAACATCGGGATCACTCCGTTGAGGTTGACGGGGAGGATGGATCCGCCACCACCAGCGCCGGCGTCGCTGCAGCCGCCGCCCGGGATGTTGGTGGTGACGGACGACGTGTCAGAAGCAATGCCATCGACGTCGATCACGCTGGCCGTGTTGGTTACGCTGCAAGGAGCGTCGGCGGCGACGTTGACGGTTACGTCGATGGAATAGTCATCATTTGCAGCCAACGGGTTGGTGGTACCGCAGGTGATCTCTCGACGATCCACGGGGATCAAACAGCCCACGTCGCCGTTGACGCTCACGTGTTCAACAGTGATTCCTGTGGGGAAGTGGTCATCCACGCGGGTTCCCCCAGTAGTCGGATCCCCGCCCGTATTGTCGACATGGATGCGGTACACCCCCTGCCCGCCTCGAACAAACGCCCCCACCGTGGTCTTTGTGATCTCGAGCTGTGCTTGCGCGTACGCGGGGGTGACCCAGACAGCGAACGGCAGTGCGACGCCCAGGCCCAGGGTGGTGCCGAGGGCAGCGATGTTCCGCCTCAACGTGCGATTCGTCACGGTGTTTTCTCCCTGTCGAATAGAGGATGCCTGCTTGCGTAGGAACGCCACAGGAACGCCACGATCACGGCTGCGATCCCGAAGTCACCCGATCGCCGCCACCACAGCGGCGACGTTCACCCGCCAGGCCCCAGTTGGCCATGGCGAAGGACGTTCGGTGACGCCGGGCCGCCGGACAGCCGGCCCGAACCGACGCCTCGGACGAGAGAACGCCACGATGCCCCCGACGCTCTGCCACTGACCCGCCACCTCGTCGCAGGACTGCCCTGGCTGCAGGACACCTCGCCGGTGGCTGGAGAAGTCCACGGCCCAGGCGTAGTCGATCTTCGGCAGTGGCACAAAGCCTCACCTGACCAACTGAGTTACAACTTCTCTACTGGTTCAAGGGCCCGCGCAAGCGCGGGCTGGCCCCTTGGGCCCGACCCCTCCGCCTACGGCGCCGGGGCCGTGCCCCTGGGGCCGCAAGCAAGTCACGGTCCTGAGTAGACACCCGATCATGCAGGGCCCGGTCAGAACGATGCCTCCGGCGGGGGATCGGCCAGCACCGGGATGGAGGGGGCGCCGTTCGCGACTGCGTGTCGGCGTACTTCTTAAAGTGCACCGTAGAGTACGGAGATAAGTGCACCAGTCATGGCGAGTTGGCAGTGATCGCGAACAGGTGGGATGGGGCCGGGCTGTCAGGCTGCACTCGTGGCCCTCGACGATGCCTGGATGCCGGTTGGGCCGAAACCACCCCCGTGCAGACCAGGGAGGCTGCCGTTCTCCAGTGCTGGCGGCCTCGGAACCGGCCCCATCCCGCCGCACTCCAAAGGCAGGGTCTGAGAGGGCGGTTCGTGAGTCTTTGAGCGGCTCTGCCATCGCCTGATGGTGTGGGTGCGCGGCGGACCCGCCGGTCCGCAGGCGCTCGCCTGCTGGTGTGATGATGTTCCCAAGACCTACGGGCCTTCGACACGCCAGCGGCATGACCTCGGACGAGTCGCCGAAGGTGGAGAACCGGTTCCCAAGCGAGGCCACGACTGGCTGGACTACGAAAGATGAGAGAAACCATGGCCGCCCTTGAGCGACTTCGGCACCTCATGCAGCCGTCGAGTATGGGGACCTTCATCGACTGGGACGACATCGCGGTGGCGTACGGCACTCGATTCCCGTCCGATTACAGGAACTTCCTGTCCGTCTACGGCAGCGGTGAAATCGACGGAATGCTGGCCGTCTTCGCTCCGAGCATGGATCCTCATGCTCCTTCCCGTCACACCTCAAGGCTTCCGGCGGATGTTCTCGACCTGCCGGAGGTCAACGAGTGGAACGACCCGCTGCACGCCGAGCTCTACGGCCCGGCGGACATCATGGTCTGGGGGGAGACAGCCGAAGCGGACGTACTGCTCTGGATCACGAGCAGCCACGAACCCGGCACCTGGCCTGTGGCTGTCTATACGCACGGAGGTGAGTGGACGGTCTACGACTGCACCATGACGGAATTCCTGCTGCAGCTCCTCACTGGAGAATTCGACGGGAACCCGACAGGGCTGACGCGTCTGTACGGAAAGGGTAGCGCGGAGTTCACCACCGGCTGACAGGTCAGGGCACCGGAGTAGGACACTGTCTCCAGAGCTTCTCAGCGGGCGGTTCGTGACTTTTGAGCGACTCTGACGTCGCCTGATGGTGTGGGTGCAGGGCGGAACCCGCCGGTCCGCAGGCGCTCGTCTGCTGGTGTGATGATGTGAGTGAACGCATGCCCTACCCCAGCGACTTATCCCAGGCGCAGTGGGCTCTGATCGAGCCGGTGATCACGGCGTGGAAGGACCGGCACCGCTCGGTCAGCGGTCATCAGGGGGCCTACGCGATGCGGGAGATCGTAAACGCGATCCTCTATCAGGGCCGGACCGGCTGCCAGTGGGCCTACCTCCCGCACGACCTGCCGCCGAAGAGCGCGACGTACTACTACTTTGCGGCCTGGCGGGACGACGGAACGGACCAGGTCGTCCACGAGCTCCTGCGCTGCCAGGTACGTGAGAAGGCCCGTCGATTAGAGGACCCGACCCTGGTGGTCCTGGACACCCAGAGTATCCACACTGCCGCCGGGGTCCCTGCCTCCACGACCGGCCGGGATCCGGCGAAGAGGGTCCCGGGCCGCAAGCGGGGGCTGGCCGTGGACGTGCTAGGCCTGGTCATCGCGGTGGTCGTTCTCGCCGCGAGCGCGCACGACAACGCCGCGGGCGTCGCTTTGCTGGACCAGGTAGCCGAGCACACCGGCGGAACCGTCGAGAAGGCGCTGGTCGATCAGGGCTTCAAGAACCAGGTCGTCGTTCATGGGGCCGGCCTGGGCATCGACGTCGAGATCGTCGTGCGCAATCCGCAGGAGACGGGGTTCGTTCCGCAGCCGAAGCGGTGGAGGGTCGAGCAGACCTACGGGATCCTGATACTGCACCGGCGTCTGGTCCGCGACTACGAGCACCGCCCGGCCTCCTCCGCCTCCCGCCTCTACTGGGCGATGACCCACGTCATGGCCCGCCGCCTCACCGGCGCGAACACCCCCACCTGGCGTGAACCACAGGCGGTGGCCGTGTGAACATCCAGCCCCTGCTGGATGCGCTCGGCATCCAGGAGGAAGCCGCCCGGGCCCTGACCAACGACCTCCGCACCCGGATCGGCGAACTGCAAGACCACCTGCGGGAGGCCGAGACCCACCTCGAACACCTCGCGATCACGCGGAAGACCGTCACCACACTCGCGGACCGGCTCCCGGCCGCCTCGCCGGACCTGCCCGAGCACCCGGACTACCCCCGCATCCTCGCCGTCTTCAACGAGACCACCGGCCCCCTCCGGGCCCGCGACATCTGCGAAGCCCTCGACCACGAACTGCTGCCGAAGAACATCGAAGGCATCCGCGCCAAGCTGAAACGCCTGGTCAAGCTCGACATCCTCACCGAGGCCGACACCGGCAACTTCACCAAGAAGCAGTAGCCGGCCGAGTTTCGCGACGAGCAGCTCCGCCCAGCCTCACCCGGAAGCAGACATCAGCTCACGAACCACCCTCTGAGACATCCGGTCCTGTCAGTGTGGGGAACCGACATCATCTGCTACGGCCACGATCTGGCCGACTACGTCGACCGCGAGTTCGGCGAGGTCGACGAGGATGCGCCTTGGGCTCCGCAGGCATCCGTGCCGTTCTGGAAGGACTTCCTCGGCTGAGATTGCCCACGGCTGCTGCCGGGCACAGATGATCTCTGTCGTGTCTGGCGTGATCACGGCCTCAGAGCCGTCCTGGATAGCCCCGTTCTCCGGGCTGAGCCCGCATGCCTTCGGGAAGCTGGTGACGGTACTGCGACGCGAGGGTGCGGACGTGGTCCGCAGGGGCCGACCCTGGAGCCTTTCACTGGAGGACAGGACCCTGCTGGTCACGGCCTACTGGCGCACGAACCTGACCCTGCGCCAGCTCGCCCCGCTGTTCGGGGTGTCGAAGTCGGCGGCGGACCGGATCATCGACCACCTCGGGCCGATGCTTGCCCTCCAGCCCCGCAAAGGGTTCGCGAAGGACACCGTGCTCATCGTGGACGGCACCCTGGTCCCCACCCGCGACCACACCATCGCCGAGCGGTCGAAGAACTACCGGTACTCCACCAACCACCAGGTCGTCATCGACGCCGACACCTGCCTGGTCGTCGTGGTCGGCCGGCCGCTCGCCGGGAACCGCAACAACTGCAAGGCGTGGGAAGAGTCCGGCGCCAAGGCCGCCGTCGGCAGAACACTCACGATCGCCGACGGCGGCTATCCGGGCACCGGGCTGGTGATCCCACATCGCCGCGAGCGGGGCCAGGCCGAACTCCCTGCCTGGAAAGAGGACCACAACAGGTCCCACAAGCAGGTCCGTGCCCGCGTCGAGCACGTCTTCGCCCGTATGAAGACCTGGAAGATCCTCCGCGACTGCCGCCTCAGAGGCGACGGCGTCCACCACGCCATGCTCGGCATCGCACGGATGCACAACCTCGCCCTCGCCGGATAGGTCAGCGGGCCGCACGGCGGCCAGACACGCCCGAGGCATCCGAAGATCATTTACGGGACAGCGCTTAGGCCAGGGTCTGAAACGGTTCCGGTAGGTCTGTTCTGTAGAAGGGGGCCCCTGGAGGAGCCGGCGTGGACTGGTTCTGCGCGTGGAACGAGCACACCAGGGCGCGACCCCCGCTACCTCTCAGAGAGCTCCGCGACGCTTATGCCGACCGCCTCGCCGAGCGACCACACCGGGTCAGAGGGCAGTGGACCGAACGGCCGCAGGCGGCGCCGAAGGGCGCCGGCTGCGGCCGTGTTCCTTTAGATCACTCCGAGTTCCGTGAGTACGTCTGTCCAGGGGCGGCTTTTCTGATCAGTGGGTGGTGGGTTGGCCTTGGCTGATCAGTTTGGTGTGGGGGGTGATAGGGCTCTGGGCCGAGCTATCACGGCTTGGTGATGGGGGGCCGGGGTTCCAGGTCTCTGCGTTGAGCTGCTGTTTTGTCAGGTGGAGCGGGTGTTGGTCAGGTGTGGTCATGCTCCGGGTGTGTTGATCAGATTCGTTGAGTGCTGCTATGCGGTCATCCAGTACAGGGCGGTGTCCACGTCGCGTGGAGCCCAGGTGTGGATCGGGGCTGGGGCGGTGGCGAGGAGTTGGTCGATCGCTTCTATGTAGCGGCTGTAGCGGCCGGGTGCGTGGCTGAGGGCGATGCCGAGAGTGTGTAGTCCGCTGTGTGCCCGCCGGTCGTAGATGGCCATGCGGTCTGGTGCGGCTGCCGTGAGGACGGCGGAGGCGAGGGCGTCACCGGTGCGGAAGCCCGGTAGGTGGGCGAGAGCGGCGCGGCCAGCTTGTGCTCCTGCGCAGAGGCTGAGAGTGGTGTCCCGGGCGGCGGTCGTGGCTGCGGCGGTTGCGCGGCGTACGTCGGTGTCTGCGAGCGCCATGAGTTCGGCCGCCCAGGGTGTGTCGGCTCTGAGCTGTTTCCACATCAGCAGTGCTCCGATGTCGGCTTTGCCGATGCTTCCGCTGGTGCATGCACGTCGTGTCACTTCTTGCAGGGTCTCGTCGTAGTACGGGCCGACGGTGTCGGTGTAGGCCTGGCGGGCGGCGGCGAGGCGCTGCCATTGTTCGGGTGCGGGGGTGAGCGGTTGGTCTGTCACGGCTTGTTGCTCCGTCTTGTCCGGAGGGATGAGGCAGGGGGTGGTCAGCCGCTGACTGGGGGGGTGCCGCGGTGTTCCCGGAGTGCTTGGAGGATGCGAGCCGGGTGTTCGTCCTGGGAGTTGTCGGGGTCTGCTGCGGGGGCGTCGAGGAGTGAGCCGAGGCGGCTGTACAGCGCGTCGAGGCCGATGAGCGCGTCGAGGCTCTGCAGGGTGTCGTCGTCGATGAGAGGGAAGGGCGCCCGGTCGGGCGGGAGGAGCACGGCAAGGAGGTCAAGCAGGGTCCATGTCTCCTCGAGCTGCTGGTTGATCCAGGCCCGGGTGGCTTCGGATGCGGTGTGGCGCCATGCCCAGAGGAGGGTGATCTCCGGCTCGGTGAGTTCGTTGACGGCCCGGCTCGCGGAGGGGGCGAGGTGCCGTGCGATCTCGTGGCTGATCAGTGAGCGGGCCTGGCTGATCCAGTCGGGGGTGACTGCCGCTTGTGTGCTTTCCGGGTTCTCGGAGCCGTTGCGGGCAGTGACGCGTTGGAGAGTGCGAGCAGCCAAGACGGCTCCGTTTGGGGTCTCAGCCATGGTTTTGAGGACTGCCGGCCGGTCGGGCTCGGCTAGGTCGGTCAGGAGGTCTTTCGCGAGGAAGTCCATGGCGCGGTCCGCAGTGAAGAGGCCGAGGGCCCCTTGAGGAGAGGCAGTGAGGTGGCCGCAATGCGAGGCTGCGGCTTTGAGGAGCGCGGCTGCCGGTAGGGGTGTGCCGGCGGCGCGTTTGTACTGGATGCGCCGGGTAATGCGCTGGGTGTCGTCGCGCAGGCGCAGGAGGAGTTCGTCTGCTTCGGTGCCCGGGGTGTCGTCGGCCAGTTGCTGCAGGGCGGTGTCGAAGGTGTCCTCGGGAAGGTCGTCGTCGGGGATGCCGAAGACCATGTACCGGTCGAAGTAGTCGATGCTGCCGATGCCGCGCCGCCGCGCGATGGCCTGAAAGTTGATGCCATGGCCGAGAGCCTGCCGGACTGGTGCGAACAGCATGCCCATCAGGCCGACCACGCCGTCCAGGTGCTGTTCGGCGACGCCGGCACCCTGCAGCCTGGTGTGCCAGCGGTCGATGTCCTGTTCGGGCCGCTCGACGCGGCGCGAGGGCAGGTCCATGCTGGTGCCGGTGAGTTCGGCCCGGTGGTGCCACAGCAATTGGTAGGCGCGGGGCTCACTGGTGCGCAGGAAGGTGACGATGAGGAAGTCGACGATGTCGACGTTGCCGGTGAGCTGGCCGAGAGTGGCGTCCACCTGGCCGAAGAACCGCTTGATGGCCCGCGGGGTACGCAGCCGGTCCTGCAGGTAGCGGTAGTAGGCCTCGGAGAGCCTTTCCTGCTCGCTGGCTGTCAGGGTCAGGTTGTGCGAGGCGAGGACTGCGGCGAGGGAGCGGTTGACCAGAATGTCGGCGTCGCGCTCGCGGAAAGCGGGAAGGTCCAGCCGGACCTGGATGATCTTTTCCAGGAAGTCGCGTGCGCGGGGCTCGCTGTTGCCGACGAGCTCACTGCGTTGCAGGACGTCCAGCAGAGTCCGTTCGTCGAAGCTGATCAGGTAGTACACATTGGGAAGATGGCCTACGAGGCGTACCAGCTTGAAGACGACGAGGAGCTCTTCGGGGGTGAGGCGGTCGAGGTCGTCCATGACGACGAGGACCGGGTGATCTGCTTCGCGCAGGGCTTCCTCGGCTTTGTGTTTGGCGGCGGATGCGCTCGTGTCGCCGCTGATGCGGTTGCTGACCTCCTGGATCAGCCCCTCGGAGTCCAGGCCGAAGAGAGCGGTGACCTTCCCCAGAGGACTGATGGCCTTGCCGAATCCGCCGATCTTCTCCCGCGCCTCGGACCATCGCTCGTTCTTCGGGAGGGCTTCGCGGATCTCGCTGAACAGTGCCAGCGTGAGCGACTCCAGATCGGAGTACAGCCACGGGTTGAGTTCCGCGACCAGCCACCCGTCATCGTTGGCCGCGGCGTCCCGTAGGCGACGTGTCACCTTGCCCAGGACGCTGGACTTCCCTGACCCCCAGGGGCCGATCAGCGCGAGGACTCCGGTTTCGGTCTGGGCTCGTACCCGGTCCAGCAGGCTGATGACATGGTGAGCGTATTGCCCGTGTCCGAGCAGGTCAGGTCCTCCCTCGTGGTCGAGGAAGGGTTCGTCGTTGAAGAAGTGCGAGTCGGCCATCTGCCCATTGTCGGGACAGGCCGGAATCCAGGTAAGGGAGTTCGCGCTGTTCAGATCGCAACGAGGCTGGCTGTGGTGAAGAGGTGTTGTTGGTGGGGGTGGAGGAGTAGCCAGCCGCGTTGCTGTTTCTGGGCCCAGCGGCGGGCTGCCGGGTGGCGGGGGTGAGTCTGGGCATGGTGGTAGGCGCGTTGCCAGGCCATGCCCCAGGGCGAGTTCCACCAGGGGTCGATGGCGGTCAGGGCGCGGGCTGCAGGGAAGGAGTGGCCGGTCTTGTTGGCGCGGTAGCGCTGTTTGATCAGCCATCGGCCCAGACAGAAGCCCTCGTGGAGGGTGTCGTGGGTCTCGGCCAGGTGGCCGTGGGTCTCGGCGAAGGCCTTGGCGTGTTCGATGGCGGTGCGCCAGGGGTACGCGCGCCGGGTGCGTGCGTGCGTGGGCGACCTCAGGCGTGATGCCGATCAGCGTCAGGAGGTGCTGTTGGTCTGGGTGGAGCTGGTGGTACTGCGGGCAGGCCCGGCTGACCCAGCTTCCCAGGATGGTGCTGGGGGAGGGGGTCAGCGCGGCGGGGTCGAAGGGGCGGCCCGCTTGGACGTGGTCGGGGGCGCGGTAGTAGTTGCGCTGCCAGTGCAGGTCCCAGGGCGGGTTCCACCACGGGTCGATCGCGGCGAGTTCGGCCAGGTGGGGCGAGGGCGGCATACCGGCTCGGGCGCGTTGTTCGGCGCGGTTGCGTTGGCTGAACAGCCACATGCCCAGGGGGTAGCCGACGTGCCGGGTATCGCGGGGGACTGCGAGGTGGCCGTGTTCGGCGTGCCACGCTCGGGCGTGTGCCGGGGCTGTTTCGCCTGGCCCCAGATCGGGGCGGTGCCCGAGGCGGCTGCGGGGCTCACGGGGACGCTTCGGCTCAGTGGCACGCCGTGCGCGACGCGGGCCGGTGGTAGTTGCAGGATCCGCAGCCCTTCCGGCTCTGCTGGTCTTGTCTTCCGTTCCCGGAGCCGGGACGGCAGCCGGTGCTTTGAGAACCGTACGTGCGTGTTTCCGGGCCGTGCGAACCATTTCGGCGGTGATGCCGATGTCGGCGTCGGTTTGCAGCAGGCCGGTCGCAGCCGTGTGGACGAGGAGTTGTTGCGCTGGGCCTACAGCAAGCTCAGCTCCCGGCAGGCGGCCTGATCGTGCTGACCTGCCCCGATCCGCCCCCGGTGATCGTGATCGGCGCCCCGGGCGATGACCTGGTGCACACCCGCGCTGCTCTGGCCGCACACGACCTGCTGGCGGGGAGGATCACCGTCCACCCCACGCCGGGTACCGATTCCACGCTGGCACTCGCCCACGACGTCCTGGCAGCTCTGGGCAAGCCCGTCCCGGTGGCCGGGTACCGCGGGCACGACACCGGCCCGGTCTGGGCCCTCGCCGCGGCCTGGATCCTCGCGACGGGCACGACGCACCTGCTGCTCCTGCGGGCACACTTCCTCACCCAGCCCCGCCTGGACGCTCTGCTGCTCCTGCGCCGCCGCACCGGCCTGCGGCTGACCCTTGTCGTCCACACCTCGCGCCTGCCCGCCGGCGTGGACCGGATCCTGTCCGGCGTCCGCCACCACTTCGCCGATGCCACGGCCCTCCTGCCCGCCGCCGACGACGGCCCTTCCGCCGCCGACTGCCCGCTGCCGCGCCCTCTGGCCAACCGCTGGATCGCCCTGCCGGCCCTGACCACCCTGCTGGCCTTCGACGAACCGACCCGCCCCTGCCGCTGCAGCGCACCGCTGGCGCCCGACCGCGACTTCTTCCCGCCAGTGATCCCGCAGACCACCGAGGCCGAGGTCGCCTGGCGCCTGCACCGGGCCACGGCCCATCCTCATCTGGCCGCCCAACTGGCTACCGCAGTGTTCACCGCTGCGTCCACCACTCAGCTGCGCACCGCCCATGTCCACGACCTGGGCCCGGCTGCCGCCACCATTACCCTCCACGACGACGGGCTCCGCCGAGGCTGCTTGACCCACGAGGTCCCGCTGTGGGCACGTCCGTTGCTGATGGCGGCCCGCCGCGTCTGGGACATCGTCACTGGTACCAGCGGACCCCTTCTCACCGATCCACTGGGCAGTACCGGCCTGCCGTCCCTGACCGCCTTCGCCGAGAGCTGCAAGCTCCGGCCTCCCCAGCCGCCCAGGCCCGCACCATGCAAGAGAAAAACCGCGACAGCGCCGCGGCCGAAGCCGCAGGAGAAGACCGTCTGGCCGGTGTGCACCGTCCACTACGGACTGGCCTGGGCCGAGCGTGAACCTGACCTGATGCGCGGCTGTCCGTACCTGCCCCCTCACACCCGGAAGACCATCGCCAGGAAGAAGAACGGGTGGCTGCCACCGGACTACGGCCTGCCCGAACTCCAGCCCCCACGCTGAGATTTGGAGCCGCTCGGGCACCGCGACCAGGAACCCACTCGGCGAGCCCACTCTGCGAGCTGGGCCTCAGCGCGGCATACCCCCTAGCCCAGTTTCAATCTGGAGAACAGAATGAATCATCTCGGCGGGGGTGAGCTGGCATGATCGGGTCATGCCTATCACTATCGAGTTCTTCGTGGCACCGGATGATGAGGTGGCTGCTCAGGTCGGGCCGCGGCAGCGCCGACATGGGTTTCCCGCGTTCACGTGCGCGGATTTCTACCCCGACGATGCGGTGGAGGACTGGGAGGTCCTGCTGGCAGGGGGTGTAGCTACAGGCTCGCGTGATGTGGTGCCGATGAAGAATGACGGCTTCACGGTGTTCGAGCTTCCTTCCCGGCTGTGCTCCGCTCTGGTCCAGGCGAGCAGTGGCCGGCTCGTTGAGGTTGCGGGTGCATGGGCTGAACTAGCCGCAGTCAAGGACGAGGGCGTGCGAGCCGAGACAGCGGCCGAGATCCTGATGGAGCTGGCAGATCTAGCCCGCAGGGCTGAGGGCTCTCGTCAGCCTCTGTACTGCTGGTACTTCGCACCCTGACCGGGAGCCGCGATACAGCAGATGCCCACACCCCACCTTGCTGCCAGCCAGGCCCGCGAAGCGGGCTTCAGCCCTGGAGGCGGAGCCGGAAGGACCAGGGCGGGGGAGCGCAGCGGACCCGCCCAACGGGCCGGAGGCCCGGACCCCGTGAAACGGGGTCACCCTGGCCTGCGGAGCAGGCCGTTCGGGGTGGAGCGAAGCGAAACCCCGAACAGTCCGGAGCGAAGCGCAGGACACCGGCCCGAAGGGCCGGCCTT
>NZ_JBIASZ010000030.1:0-77410 GCF_042891345.1 Streptomyces sp. NPDC001903 | reverse complement strand
GCGAGGGGCCGATGAAACCGATGTCGAGGGAGCCGCCGTTGAGGGCTTCGATCTCGGAGGGGCCCGCGTTGAAGGACTGCGGCTTGATCGCGGTGCCACCCAGCTCCTTGGCGATCAGCCCCTCCTGAAGACCGACCAGAGCCGTGGCATGCGTCAGATTCGGGAAGTACCCGATACGCACCTCGGACGCGGAGAGCTTCTTGTCGCCGGTCGCCGCGGCGTTCGCCTTCTTGTCCTCGGGCTTGTCGGCCTGGGAGCCGTAGCCGCAGGAGGCGAGCACGCCGATCAGCAGCGGCAGGGCGGCAGCGGCGGCGACGCCGCGGCGGGCGGCGGAACGGGACAGCGGGGTACGGGTGTTACCGGTGGCAGGCACGGGAGGTCTTCCTCTCGTAGCGTCAGCTCATGACGCACGTCTTCGTCTGTGGAGCAAGGACAGGTATAGCTGCTGGGGGGTGAGGGCGCGCAGGCGGTGCGCGTACGTCATCGCGCACATCGCGCCACTCCTCCCTGGCCGCTGCCCAGTTGGCCGCTGCCCACGCGGCCGCCTTCCTTGGCGAACGTGGAGTAGATGTCGGGGAGCATGGGCTAGAAGTCCCAACCCTCGTCGTCCGCCTGGACGGTCGTCCGGGCCTGGGAGGCGAAGGACTCGCCGGCCATGCCCGCCGCCAGGGTCGTGCCGTCCGCCGGGTCGATGAGCAGGAAGGACCCGGTACGGCGCGAGTCGGCGTACGCGTCGAGCGCGAGCGGCTCCGCGGTCCGTACGACGACGCGGCCGATGTCGTTGGCCACCAGCTGCCCGGGGTCCGGGTGCTGGGACAGGTCGTCCAGGGTCAGCCGCGAGGGGATCTCCTTCACGATGGCCTTGACCGTGCGCGTGGTGTGCTTGAGCAGCACCCGCGCGCCGACGGAGAGGGGCTGGTCCGCGACGTGGCAGACCGTCGCGATGACGTCCTGCGTGGTGGCGGGCGGGTTCGCGGACGGCGCGATCAGGTCGCCGCGCGAGATGTCGATGTCGTCCTTCAGGCGGACCGTCACCGACTGCGGGGCCCAGGCGATGTCCACGCTCTCGCCGAGCGCGTCGATCCCGTCGATGACCGACGTACGGCCCGACGGCAGGACGGTGACGGCCTCGCCGACGCGCAGCACGCCGGAGGCGATCTGGCCCGCGTAGCCGCGGTAGTCGGGGTGCTCGGCGCTCTGCGGGCGGATCACGTACTGCACCGGGAAACGAGCCGGGCAGGCGGTGAGGTCGTGGCTGACCGGGACGGTCTCCAGGTGCTCCAGCACGGTCGGGCCGCCGTACCAGTCCATGTTCGCGGACGGCTCGACCACGTTGTCCCCGGCGAGCGCCGAGATCGGGATCGCGGTGATCTCGGGGACGCCCAGGTCGGAGGCGTAGGCCGTGAACTCCTCGGCGATCTTGGCGAAGACGGACTCTTCGCAGCCGACCAGGTCCATCTTGTTGACGGCCAGGACCACGTGCGGCACGCGCAGCAGGGCCGCGACGGCGGCGTGCCGGCGGGTCTGCTCGATGACGCCGTTGCGGGCGTCGACCAGGACCACGGCCAGGTCGGCGGTGGAGGCGCCGGTGACCATGTTGCGGGTGTACTGCACGTGGCCGGGGGTGTCGGCGAGGATGAACCGGCGCCGGGCGGTGGCGAAGTAGCGGTAGGCCACGTCGATGGTGATGCCCTGCTCGCGTTCGGCCCGCAGGCCGTCGGTGAGCAGCGCGAGGTCCGGGGCGTCCTGCCCGCGGCTCGCGGAGACCCGCTCGACGGCCTCCAGCTGGTCGGTGAGGACCGACTTGGAGTCGTGGAGGAGGCGTCCGACCAGGGTGGACTTGCCGTCGTCGACGGAACCGGCGGTCGCGAAGCGCAGCAGAGTGGTCGTAGCCAGGTCGGCCAAGTTGGCGACCTGATCGGTGGTGGAGGTCATGGCTAGAAGTACCCTTCGCGCTTGCGGTCTTCCATCGCGGCCTCGGACATCTTGTCGTCGGCGCGGGTCGCGCCCCGCTCGGTGAGCCGGGAGGCGGCGATCTCGGTGATCACGGCGTCCAGCGTGGTGGCGTCGGAGTCGACGGCGCCGGTGCAGGACATGTCACCGACGGTCCGGTAGCGGACGAGCCGCGTCTCGGGCGTCTCACCCTCCTTCGGGCCGCCCCATTCGCCGGCCGTCAGCCACATGCCGTTGCGCTGGAAGACCTCGCGCTCGTGGGCGAAGTAGATCTCGGGCAGTTCGATGTTCTCGCGGGCGATGTACTGCCACACGTCCAGCTCGGTCCAGTTGGAGAGCGGGAAGACGCGGACGTGTTCGCCCGGGGCGTGGCGGCCGTTGTAGAGCTGCCACAGCTCGGGGCGCTGGCGGCGCGGGTCCCACTGGGAGAACTCGTCCCGGAGGGAGAAGACGCGCTCCTTGGCGCGGGCCTTCTCCTCGTCGCGGCGCCCGCCGCCGAACACGGCGTCGAACTTGAGGTGCTGGATCGCCTCCGTGAGCGGGACGGTCTGCAGCGGGTTGCGGACCCCGTCGGGGCGTTCGCGCAGCTTGCCGGCGTCGATGTACTCCTGGACGGAGGCCACGTGCAGGCGCAGGTTGTGCCTGGCCACCGCGCGGTCGCGGTAGTCGAGCACCTCGGGGAAGTTGTGCCCGGTGTCGACGTGCAGCAGCGTGAACGGCACCGGCGCGGGCGCGAACGCCTTGAGCGCCAGGTGCAGCATCACGATGGAGTCCTTGCCGCCGGAGAAGAGGATCACCGGCTTCTCGAACTCGCCCGCGACCTCGCGGAAGATGTGCACGGCCTCCGACTCGAGTGCGTCGAGGTGCGAGAGCGCGTAGGGCGCGGACCCCAGGGAATCGTCCGCAGCCCCGTGGACGTGTGCGACGGTGGCCGTCATGCCAGACCCCTCTCGGTGAGCAGCGCGTGCAGGGCCGAAGCCGACTCCTGCACGGTCTGCGTGTGCGACTCGATGCGCAGGTCCGGGGAGTCCGGAGCCTCGTACGGGTCGTCGACGCCGGTCAGACCGGAGATCTCGCCCGCCGCCTGCTTGGCGTACAGGCCCTTCACGTCACGCTCGGAGCAGACCTCGACCGGGGTGGCCACATGGACCTCCAGGTACGAGGTGCCCTCGGCGGCGTGCCGCTTGCGGACGGCCTCGCGGCTGTCCGCGAACGGCGCGATCACCGGCACGAGCGCCTTGACGCCGTTGCTCGCGAGGAGTTCGGCGACGAACCCGATCCGCTGCACGTTGGTGTGGCGGTCCTCCCGGGAGAAGCCCAGCCCGGCGGAGAGGAACTCGCGGATCTCGTCCCCGTCGAGTACCTCCACGCGGTGGCCCTCGGCGCGCAGCCGCTCGGCCAGCGCGTAGGCGATCGTGGTCTTGCCCGCGCTCGGCAGCCCGGTCAGCCACACGGTGGCGCCCTGGTCGCTCACGCTCATCTGCTTGCTCTCCGTCGCGTTCATAAGAGAAATGAGGTCGGTCATCAGCCGTGCAGTCCGCACTCGGTCTTGCCCCGTCCGGCCCAGCGGCCGGCCCGCGCGTCCTCGCCCTCCGCCACGCGGCGGGTGCAGGGGGCGCAGCCGACGGAGGCGTAGCCGTCCATCAGCAGCGGGTTGGTCAGGACCCCGTGCTCGGCCACGTAGGCGTCCACGTCGTCCTGGGTCCAGCGGGCGATCGGGGAGATCTTGACCTTCTGCCGCTTCTCGTCCCAGCCGACCACCGGGGTGTTCGCCCGGGTCGGGGACTCGTCGCGGCGCAGGCCCGTCGCCCATGCGTCGTACGCGGTCAGGCCCTCTTCCAGCGGCTTGACCTTGCGCAGCGCGCAGCACAGGTCGGGGTCGCGGTCGTGCAGCCTCGGGCCGTACTCCGCGTCCTGTTCGGCCACCGACTGCCGCGGGGTGAGGGTGATGACGTTGACGTCCATCACCGCCTCGACCGCGTCGCGGGTGCCGATGGTCTCCTCGAAGTGGTAGCCGGTGTCGAGGAAGACCACGTCCACGCCGGGGAAGGCACGGGCGGCCAGGTGTGCGACGACCGCGTCCTCCATGGAGGAGGTGACGCAGAACTTCTTGCCGAAGGTGTCGGCCGCCCAGCGCAGGATGTCCAGCGGGGAGGCGTCCTCGAGGTCGCGTCCGGCCTGCTCGGCGAGGGCTTTGAGACTCACGTCTTGAGCAGTGGTCATATCTCGTCCCCTCCAGCGGTGTCGGACCGGACGCCCCGGGACAGCAGCCCGAGGTACTTCAGCTGGAAGGCCCGGTTGCAGGACCTGCACTCCCAGGCGCCGTGACCCGTCTCGTTCGGAAACAGGTCCTCGTCGCCGCAGTACGGGCAGTAGAACGGGGCCGCGCGCTCGCTCACGAGAGGTCCTCGTCCTTCGCACGGGTCACCCAGGCGGCGAAGCGCTCGCCGTCCTCGCGCTGCTCCTCGAAGCGCGTGACGACCCGCTCGACGTAGTCGGGCAGACCGGCCGAGGTGACCTTGAGGCCGCGGACCTTGCGGCCGAAGCCGGCCTCCAGGCCGAGCGCGCCGCCCAGGTGGACCTGGTAGCCCTCGACCTGGTTGCCGTCGTCGTCGAGGACCAGCTGGCCCTTGAGACCGATGTCCGCCACCTGGATACGGGCGCAGGCGTTCGGGCAGCCGTTGATGTTGATCGTCAGCGGCTCCGCGAACTCCGGCAGCCGGCGCTCGAGCTCGTCGATCAGCGAGGCGCCGCGCGCCTTCGTCTCGACGATGGCCAGCTTGCAGAACTCGATGCCGGTGCAGGCCATCGTGCCGCGGCGGAACGGGGACGGCTTGACCCGCAGGTCCAGCGCCTCCAGCGCGGCGACGACGGAGTCGACCTTGTCGGCCTCGATGTCGAGGACGATCATCTTCTGCTCGGCGGTGGTGCGCAGGCGGCCGGAGCCGTGCTGCTCGGCGACGTCCGCGATCTTGGTCAGGGTGGCGCCGTCCACGCGGCCGACGCGCGGGGCGAAGCCGACGTAGAACCTGCCGTCCTGCTGCTGGTGCACGCCGACGTGGTCGCGCCACTGGCCGCTGGGCTGCGCGGGCGCGGGACCGTCGGTCAGCTTGCGCTTCAGGTACTCGTCCTCCAGGACCTGGCGGAACTTGGCCGGGCCCCAGTCGGCGACGAGGAACTTCAGCCGGGCGCGGGTGCGCAGGCGGCGGTAGCCGTAGTCGCGGAAGATCGAGATGACGCCCTCGTAGACGTCCGGGACCTCGTCGAGCGAGACCCAGGTGCCCAGGCGCACGCCCAGCTTGGGGTTGGTGGAGAGGCCGCCGCCGACCCAGACGTCGAAGCCGGGGCCGTGCTCGGGGTGCTCCACGCCGACGAAGGCGATGTCGTTGATCTCGTGCGCCACGTCGAGCAGCGGCGAGCCCGAGACCGCGGACTTGAACTTGCGGGGCAGGTTGGAGAAGTCCTTGTTGCCCACGATGCGGCGGTGGATCTCCTCGATGGCGGGCGTGCCGTCGATGATCTCGTCCCGGGCGATGCCGGCGACGGGCGAGCCGAGGATGACGCGGGGCGTGTCACCGCAGGCCTCGGTGGTGGACAGGCCGACGGCCTCCAGCCGGCGCCAGATCTCCGGGACGTCCTCGATCCGGATCCAGTGGTACTGCACGTTCTGCCGGTCGGTGAGGTCGGCGGTGCCGCGCGCGAACTCCTGCGAGATCTCGCCGATGACGCGCAGCTGCTCGGTGGTCAGCCGGCCGCCGTCGATGCGGACGCGCAGCATGAAGTACTTGTCGTCCAGCTCCTCCGGCTCCAGGATCGCGGTCTTGCCGCCGTCGATCCCGGGCTTGCGCTGGGTGTAGAGCCCCCACCAGCGCATGCGGCCGCGCAGGTCGTTGGGGTCGATCGAGTCGAAGCCCGTCTTGGAGTAGATCGTCTCAATGCGTGTCCGCACGTTGAGACCGTCGTCGTCCTTCTTGAACTGCTCGTTGCCGTTGAGGGGCGTGTGGTGTCCAACGGCCCACTGACCCTCACCGCGGTGACGGCCGGTCTTGCGGCGCGCGGCGGCTGCGGGAGCTGCGGCTGCGGTCGTTTCGGGGGTGGCGGCCATGGCGGTACGTCCTTCTTCGGCGGCTCGTTGCAAGGGCGGGGGGAGGGGCGGCGAGTGCCCCTGGGATCAGCCCTGCCGCTGAGCAGGTGCGGCCGATCGCCGCCCGATTCTCCGGTTGTGCCGGTGGTCAGGGCGGTGTTCTGCCTTCAGGGGACTGCGGGCTGCGGCGCCCCCGCCACGACGGTGTGCGGGGCGCTGGGCCGGGGCTGCGCGGCGGTGGCTGGTTCCGTCAGCGCGCCGAACAGATGGCGCTGGACATGCGGCCGAGGTCGACGTGCCGCCGACTCACCAAGGCAATTCCAGCTCCATTCATGGCGGAAGCGTGTCATGTGCCGATTGGAGGAGTCCACTACTGTCCATTATTCGGACGATGTAGTCCCGCATTCCGAGACGACGTGACGCCGGTCACGCCCTGAGGGCCGCGGGGCGCGGCCGGAAGAAGTCCCTCCATCGCGCCCGCGCCGCGGCCGCGGCCCCGTTTCCCCGTCCTCCGTCCCCCCGGGCCCTAGGCGCCCGGCCAGGGGCCGGGGGTGGGGCCGTCCTCCTTCTGCTCCGTCTCGGTCTTGAAGAGCCTGAAGCCGCGACGCAGGTAGTTGTCCATCGCCGTCGGGCCGTCCTGGCTGCACGTGTGGAGCCAGACCCGGGTCGTCGCCTCGCGTCCCGGCCAGCGCTCGGCCAGGGACCAGGCCGCGTCGACGCCCAGCGTCAGCAGGTGGCCGCCGATGCGGCGGCCCCGGAAGTCCGGGAGCAGCCCGAAGTACATGATCTCCACCACGCCGTCCTCCTGCGGGTCGAGCTCCACGTACCCCGCCGGCGTCCCGCGCTCGTACGCCACCCACGTCTCCACGCCGGGACGGCCCAGCTGCTCCACCCACTGCGCCCGGGTCAGCGACAGCCGGTCCGTCCAGTGGATGTCACCGCCCACCGAGGCGTAGAGGAAGCGGCTGAACTCCGGCGAGGGGACTTCCGCCCGCCGGACAGTGATCTCAGGCCCTGGGACGGCCGCCCGGACCAGATCCTGCGGCGAGGCCATTTCCAGGGACCACGTGGTGAGTGCGATGGTGCTCATGCAGGTCAGGGAATCACACCCCCGGCCGGCGCTCGGCGGCCCCCCGGGCCCCCGTACGGCCCCGCCGGGCCCTGACCACCGCCGGCGCCGTCGAGTGCGGCAGCAGCGCCGCCGGGTCCTCGGGGCGGATCAGCTCCACCTCCACGTCGTCCGCGAAGCGGTACGGGCGGTGGGTCAGCACCCCGCCCAGGTGCCGCCGTACCCGGGACAGCTCCGCCCGCACCGTCACCGTCCGCGTCGGGTCCCCGAACAGCTCCGCCGCCAGTTCCGCGGCCGACCGCCCCCGCGGACCCTCCGCCAGCAGGAACAGCAGCTCCGCGTGGCGCGGGCTCAGCTCCTGGGACCAGCTCCCGGCGGCCCCGTACACCGTGGCCGACCACACGCGCGGCCGGCTCAGGTCCAGCACGACCCGGCTCGCCGCCGCGCCCGTGCCCGGAGCCTCCGCGACGCGCAGCAGCCAGCCGCCCGGCAGCGGCTCCACCACGCAGTCCCCGAGCTGGGCCACCCACACCCGGCCCGGCCCGAACCCCTTCGGCAGTGCGATCCGGTCCGCCGGGGCCAGCCCCGTCACCGCCGCCGTCCAGCCGTGCGGGTCCACGGCCAGGGCCTGCCCCGGCAGCCGGGCCAGCAGCGGCGACGCGACCGCCCGCAGCCGCTCCAGCGATTCCAGGTGCCGGATCCGCAGCTCCCGCTCCGCCAGGCGGGCCACCGAGCTCACCCAGGCCAGCGTGGCCGGGTGCATGGTGGCCAGCGGCCCGCTGACGTCCACCACGCCCAGCAGCCGCCCGTCCCGCGGGTCCCGCACCGGGGCCCCCGCACAGGTCCAGTCGTGGTGGCTGGAGACGAAGTGCTCCGCCGAGAACACCTGGACCGGCTGGCGGGCCACCAGCGCCGTCCCCACCCCGTTCGTGCCGACCACCGCCTCGTCCCAGTCGGCGCCCACCGCGAACCCGAGCCGGTCGGCCTTGCGCAGGATCGAGGAGGCTCCCTCCCGCCACAGCAGCCGTCCCTCGGCGTCGGCGACGACCATGATGTGCAGCGCCGCGTCCAGCGCGGGCAGCAGCCCCTCGCGCAGCACCGGCAGGATCTCCCGCAGCGGCGAGACCTGCCGCCGCTCCTCCGTCTCGGCCGCCGACAGCATCCGCGAGCGCGCGTCCCGGTCCGGGTGCACCCCGCCCGCCAGCATCCGGCGCCAGGACTCGGCGATCTCCGGGCGGGGCTCCGCCGGCGGCTGGTCCCCGGCCAGCGCGGCCGCCCGCACCCCCTTGAGCAGACGCGCGGCCTCCCGCGCGTCCATGGCCGAGATGCGTGCCACATCGACCGTGCTGCCTGCGGTGTGGGCCACCGGAACCTCCCCGTGCGGAACGAAACGCAGAGAACGCAGAGAACGCAGAGAACACCGAGAACGCAGAGAACGCCGAGAACTCAGAGGACTCAGAGGGTTGCAACGGTATGCAACTCTCGCCAAGTCCCGGGCACCCGACCGAAACTGTCCGGACGTCGCCTCGCGGCGTGACAGCTCCTCCTCGGGGCTTTCGGATCAGGGGTGGTGCCGAGTCGGCGCGGCGCCACCTCTGCTCCCGGTCAACGGGCCCGGATCCCGGCTCGGACCTGTTTGGGGACAGGACCCGGAACCTAGCCCGCGATCCGCGCCCGTTCGACCAGCGCACCCAGATGCAGGCTGTGCGGCAGCGTGCCGAAGGCCGCTCCCCAGTCGCCGCCCAGGCGCGAGGCGCAGAACGCGTCCGCCACCTCCGGCGGCGCCCAGCGCACCAGCAGCGATCCCTGCAGCACCAGGGCCATCCGCTCCACCACCCGCCGCGCCCGCGCCTCGATGCCCTCCAGGTCCGCGAGCTCCGTCAGCAGCCCCTTGATGGCCGAATCCAGCCGGTGGTCGGCGCCGCGCGCCTGCCCCACCTCCTGGAGGAAGGCGTTCAGCGCCGCCGGCTCACGCTGCAGCGCCCGCAGCACGTCCAGGGCCTGTACGTTGCCCGAACCCTCCCAGATGGAGTTCAGCGGGGACTCGCGCAGCAGCCTCGGCAGCCCGGACTCCTCGACGTAGCCGTTGCCGCCCAGACACTCCAGGGCCTCCGCCACCATCGGCGTACACCGCTTGGTCACCCAGTACTTCGCGGCGGGCACCGCGATGCGCAGGAACGCCCGCTCCTGCTCCGTCCCGGCGTCGTACGCGGCCGCGAGGCGCAGCCCCAGCGTCGTCGCCGCCTCCGACTCCAGTGCGAGGTCCGCCAGCACGTTGCGCATCAGCGGCTGCTCGATGAGCCGTGCTCCGAAAGCAGAGCGGTGCTCCGCGTGGTGGACGGCCTGCGTCAGCGCCTGCCGCATCTGCGCCGCCGCGCCCAGCACGCAGTCCAGCCGGGTCGCCGCGACCATCCCGATGATGGTCCGCACCCCCCGCCCCTCCTCGCCGACCCGCCGCGCCCACGTCCCGTCGAACTCGACCTCGGCCGACGCGTTCGACCGGTTGCCCAGCTTGTCCTTCAGCCGCTGGATCGCGAACACGTTCCGCGTCCCGTCCGGCAGCACGCGGGGCACCAGGAAGCAGGTCAGGCTCTCCCTCCCCGAGGGGGAGGCCTGCGCCAGCACCAGGAACCCGTCCGACATCGGCGCCGAGCAGAACCACTTGTGCCCCGTCAGCAGATACTCGCCCGCCGCGTCCAGCGGCACGGCCGCCGTCGTGTTCGCCCGTACGTCACTGCCGCCCTGCTTCTCCGTCATCGCCATGCCGAACAGCACCCCGGCCTTCCGGCCGGCCGGCCGCAGCCCCTCCTCGTACGCGTGCGAGGTCAGCCGCGGCTCCCACTCGGCCGCCAGCTGCGGATCCGTCCGCAGCGCCGGTACGGCCGCATGGGTCATCGACACCGGGCAGCCGTGCCCCGCCTCCGCCTGCGACCAGACGAAGAACCCGGCCGCGCGGCGCAGATGCCCGGCCGGGCGCCCCCACGCGTCGGTCAGTCCGGCGCCCACCGCGTGCCCCAGCAGCCGGTGCCAGGCCGGGTGGAACTCCACCTCGTCGATCCGGTTGCCGTACCGGTCGTGCGTCCGCAGTCGCGGAGGGTTCCCGTTCGCCTGCTCGCCCCACCGCTGGGCCTGCGCCGACCCCGCAGCCCGCCCGAGTTCGTGGAGTTCCTCCCCCACCTCGCCGAGGAGTTCGGGCGCCGCGGCGGACAGATGCCGCTCCACGCCCTCGCGCAGCGCCCGGTCGGTGCCGTAGACGTCGTAGCCCACCAGGGGAGGGGCCTGGTTGGTGACTGTGTGGGTGGTGGCTGCCATGCGGCTACCGTAAGGACGTGCAGCCAGCAAAAGAAACACCCGAGCGGGTCCACGAGCGGGTCCCCGGGCGACTCCACCGGGCCCGTGCCCTGTACCGCAACGTCTCCAAGCGCAAGATGGCGTGGCTGCTGCTGAAAGACACCGTCAATTCGTGCATCGAGTACCGGATCCTCGGCCTGGCCGCCGAGGCGGCGTTCTTCACGCTGCTCTCGCTGCCGCCGCTCTTCCTCGGCCTCCTCGGCCTGCTCGGATACGTGGACGGCTGGACGGGCGGCACCTTCGTGGCCTCCATCGAGGAGAACATCCTCAATGCGGTCGGCACCGTCCTCTCCGACCGGGGCGTCAACGACATCGCGAAACCGATGCTCGACGACGTCACCAAAGCCGGCCGCCCGGACCTGATCTCCCTCGGCTTCGCCTTCGCCCTCTGGTCGGGCTCGCGGGCCGTCAACGTCTTCATCGACACCATCACCGTGATGTACGGCCTCGACGGCCAGCGCGGCATCGTCAAGACCCGGCTGCTGTCCTTCCTGCTGTACGTGGTCGCCCTGGTGATCGGCGCCGTCGTACTGCCCCTGATGGTGGCCGGGCCGGACGCGGTCGTCCGCTGGGTGCCCTGGAGCACCGAGGTGATCGCCGTCCTCTACTGGCCGATCGTCACGCTGCTGTCGATCGCCTTCCTCACCACGCTCTACCACGTGTCCGTGCCCGTGCGCTCCCCGTGGATCGAGGACGTGCCGGGCGCGCTCGTGGCGCTCGCCATGTGGGTGCTCGGCTCCTTCCTGCTGCGGATCTACCTCACGAACACCGTCGAGGGGCCGACCATCTACGGCTCGCTGGCCGCGCCCGTCGCCGTCCTGCTGTGGATCGGCGTGTCCGCCTTCGCCGTGCTCGTCGGCGCGGCCGTGAACGCCGCCATCGACCGCGTCTGGCCGTCCGTGGCCACCGCCGCGGCCCGCGAGGCCAACGAGCGGGCCCGCGAGGCGGAGGCCGCGCGCCTGATCGCGCGCGCCGCCGCCTGGCGGGCCCTGGCCGAGGGCGAGTCGGAGGACGACGACGAGGGGGACGGCGCGATGCCCTCCGAGTTCCCGGAGCGCTGGTCGAAGTTCCTGCCGCCCGAGGACTACTCGGCCCGGCTGCGCAAGCACTGACCCACCCGCACGGGACGGGCCGTGCGGCGTAACGTGGCTGCCGTGTACGAGGAGCGGCCGTCCCCGCTGGTGCCCGGCGCGATCGTCTGGCGGCGCACCGGAGCCCCCGGCGGGCCCGTGCTGCCCGACGGCTGCATGGACCTGCTGTGGGTCGGCGGGCGGCTGCTGGTGGCCGGCCCCGACACCGGCCCGCACCCCGCCGGGGAGGTGCCGGGCGGGGTCTTTGCCGGGCTGCGGTTCGCCCCCGGAACGGCCCCCGCGCTGCTCGGCGTACCGGCCCACGAGCTGCGCGACCGCCGGGTCGAGCTCGCCGACCTCTGGCCGGGGCCGCAGGTGCGCACCCTCGCCGCGCGCATGAGCGCGTACGAGGACCCCGGCGCGGGGCTGGAGCGCCTCGCCCGCGGCCGCGCGGCGCGGAGCGCCCCGCCCGACCCCCTCGCCGCACGGGTGGCGGCGGGGCTCCGCGCGGGGGAGTCCGTCGCCGCCCTGGCCCAGGCGGTGGGCCTCGGGCCGCGCCAGCTCCACCGGCGCTCCCTCGACGCCTTCGGCTACGGACCCCGCACGCTCGGACGGGTGCTGCGGCTCCAGCGGGCGCTGGAGCTGTCCCGACGGGGGCTGCCGCAGGCCGAGGTGGCCCACCGGGCCGGGTACGCCGACCAGGCCCACCTCGCCCGCGAGGTGCGGGCGCTGGCCGGGACCACTCCGGGGGCCTACGCGGCGGCCTACGCCCGGTCCGGAGCCCCGTCCGAGGCACCGGCCGAGGGTTCCGCCGAGGGTTCGGCCGACGGCTCGGCGGCCGCGAACAGGGAGACCCCGCAGCCGTCCGGGTCGAGCACGACGGCGTAGCGCTGCCCCCAGAAGGCGTCCCAGGGCTCGAGGTGGCCCTCGTATCCGGCCTCCGTCAGCTCGGCGTACACCGCGTCCACCTCGGCGGGGGACCCGCACAGGAATGCGAGCCCCAGCCGGTCGCCCCCGGCGGGGCGGGTCCAGGACGGGTCGAAGGAGCGGATCACCTCCTCCGTGTCCCAGCCGATCCGGAGCCCGCCGGGGAGGACGGCCTCCACGTGCGGCTGGTCCTCCGCCCCGGCCGGGAGGTCCAGGCCCAGACGGCGGTAGAAGGCGAGCGAGGCGGCCATGTCGGAGACGACGAGTCCGATCATGTCGAGCCTCGGAGCGGTCCGAGGGGTCGTTCGGGAAGTCATGCGGCCAGGCTAGGAGGGACCCCGCCCGCCGGTCTTGAACGAATCGGACACGCACCCGGCCCGGATGGCCGGAAGACAGCGGGAAAAGAAGCCGGAAAAAGAGTTGGCGTGCGCCGGAGCGCACTTGCTACGGTGATCCAGTTCCCGCCGATCCGCGCGGAACTGCCAGCACGTGCATGACCCGGAGGTGAGTTCATTGATGACTGTCGTCGCGCAGGGCGCTGCCCGCACTCAGAAGACCATCAATGTCACTTCCGTGGTCTCCGGCTGACCTCACACCTCTTCGCGCGCCGCTGAGCGCGCGCTGCCGGGGCCACCCTGTGAAGGGTTCCCCTTGTCTTTCTCTTCTTCTCGTCCGTCTTCCTCCACCTCTTCTGCGTACGCACACGCCCTCGCTCCCTTCGGCTGGGACGAGGCCTGGGAGGCCGCGTTCGCCCCGCACGCCGGGCAGGGACTGGTGCCCGGCCGCGTGGTGCGGGTGGATCGCGGCCAGTGCGACGTCATGACCGCCGACGGCATCGTCCACGCCGACACCGCCTTCGTCACCCCGCACGACCCGCTCCGCGTCATCTGCACCGGTGACTGGGCCGCCGTCGAGGCCTCCGGCAACCCCAGGTACGTCAAGACGTACCTGCCGCGCCGGACCGCCTTCGTACGCTCCACCTCCTCGAAGCGGTCCGAGGGGCAGATCCTCGCCGCCAACGTCGACCACGCGATCATCGCGGTCTCCCTCGCCGTCGAGCTGGACCTCGGCCGCATCGAACGCTTCCTGGCCCTCGCCTGGGAGTCCGGGGCGCAGCCGCTGGTCGTCCTGACCAAGGCCGACCTCGTACCGGACCCGGTGACGCTCGCGCACCTGGTCCAGGACGTGGAGACGACGGCGCCGGGCGTCGACGTCCTCACCGTCTCCTCCCACACCGGGGAGGGCACGGACGTGCTGGCGGCGATCGTCGCCGGCGGTACGAGCGTGCTGCTCGGCATCTCGGGCGCGGGCAAGTCCACGCTGGCGAACGCGCTGCTCGGCGCCGACGTCATGGAGGTGCAGGCCACGCGCGACGCGGACGGCAAGGGCCGGCACACGACGACCACCCGCAACCTGCTGGCGCTGCCCGGCGGCGGCGTCCTCATCGACACGCCCGGACTGCGGGGCGTCGGCCTGTGGGACGCCGGGACCGGGGTCGGCCAGGTCTTCTCGGAGATCGAGGAGTACGCGGCCGACTGCCGCTTCCACGACTGCGCGCACGAGGCCGAGCCGGGGTGCGCCGTGCTCGCGGCGCTCGAGAGCGGCGAGCTTCCGGAGCGCCGCCTGGAGAGCTACCGCAAGCTGCTGAGGGAGAACCAGCGGATCGTCGCCAAGACGGATGCCCGGCTCCGCAACGAGATCCGCCGTGACTGGCGGATCAAGTCGGCGGAAGGCCGGGCCAATTACGCGGCGAAGCGCACCGGCCGCTACTGACGGCCGGCCCCGGGCGGCTGCCCCCTCCCCCGAGGAGGGCAGGCGCCCGGGGGCTCCGCCCCGGGGTCCGGATCCCGCCCGGGTCAGGCGTCGTCCAGGCCCCACGCGAACACCCGCTCCGGGTGGATGCGGATCACCTCCGGGCTGAAGTGCGGGCCCAGCGCGTGCGGGCCCACCTCCAGCGTGGCGCGCCCGCGGATCTCGACGCCGCGCACCTTCCACGGCCGGGTGCTCGCAAGGTCGTCGACGACCAGCGCGAGCCTCGGGTTGTTCCCGAGGTTGCGCCACTTCTTCGTCGATCCCATGGCCATGCCGCCCACCAGGACCGTTCCGTCCTCCTGCGGGAAGAACCCGACCGGGTTCGCCTGCGGCTGCCCGGCCGGGTCCACCGTCGCCAGCCGCCCCAGCCGCTGCGACCGCAGGTACGTCAGCTGCGCCTCGCTGAAACCCTTGAACTCCGTCATGCGCCCCAGCCTCGCAGCGCCCCGCACCACCCGCATCGGGCCCCGGGCCGAGCGGACGTAGACCCATCGCCCTAGGCCGTGTCCAGGCCGTGTCCAGGCCGTGTCGTCCAGGCCGTGTCCCGTGGACCGGGCCGGTCAGGCGGCCACCACCGCGCCGAGCCAGGCGCCCACCACCATCAGGCACGCGAGCAGTTCCACCAGCACGCTCGTGCCCACCGCCCGCATCACCGCCCGGACCGAGGCCCAGGCCTCGCCGTGCGTGCCCAGCCGCAGCCGCTCGCACAGGTAGACGCCCCCCACGAACCCCGGAACCGCCCCCAGCACCGGCACGACCACGAAGCCGATCAGAGCGCCCGCGCCCGCGTACACCGCCATCCGGCGGGTGACCCCCACCCCGCGCAGCCGGCGCGGCGGCAGCTGCCACTCGATGACCTGGACCACCAGCAGCAGTGCCGTCGCCGAGACCAGCAGGGACCACGCCAGCGCCGACCGCTCGTGCAGCGCCCACCACAGCACCCCGGCCCAGACCAGCCAGGTCCCCGGAACACCCGGGACCAGCACCCCGAGCACCCCGAGCAGGAGCACCAGCCCCACCAGGAGCAGCTGAGGCAGATCCATGCGCTCAGCCTGACCGACCGGGGCCCATCGGGCCACCCAGCCCGCCCGGGCCTCCCACCGGGCGACCCGGGCCACCTACCGGGCGACCCAGCCCTTTTCGTACGCGTGCCAGCCCAGCTGGAGCCGTGTCGTGACCCCGGACAGCTCCATCAGGCCCTTGACCCGCCGCTGCACCGTCCGCAGCCCCAGCTCCAGGTGCTTCGCCACGCTCGCGTCCGTCATCCCGGCCAACAGCAGCGTCAGGATCTCCAGGTCGGTGGTGTCCGGCACGCCCCCCGACTCCTCCGCGGTGCCCGTCGCGCCCAGCCGCAGCGGCAGCGCCTCCCGCCACACCGCCTCGAAGAGCCCCATCAGGGATTCCAGCAGCCCCGACGCGTGCACCACCAAAGCCGCGGGCTCCGCCCCGCGCGCCGTCAGGGGGACCATCGCCAGGGACCGGTCCGCGATCACCAGCTTGGTCGGCACCTCACCCGTCACCCGGACCCGTTCGCCGCGGGCGAGCGCCGTCGACGCCTCCCTGATCCCCGTCGGCAGGGTCAGCACCTCCCGCTCGATCACGACCCGGTACGCCACGCCCCGTACGGCGGCCCGCTCCTCCGCCTCGTTCTCCATCCCGGTGACCACCTGCGGCCGGCCGCTGACCAGGGCGCACACCTCCTCGGCCGCGCCCAGCTGGAGCTGGTGGAAGCGGTGCGCCACCGCGCTCGCGCCCGTCACCACCTCCACCAGGTCGTGCACCGCCGGCTCGGCGGCCTCCGCCCGGTACTCCTGCGCCAGCAGCGCCGCCGCCAGCTCCGCCTGCTCCAGCTCGTGCCGCTGCTGCGTCAGCAGTGCCCCCAGCGCCACCCCCGGCGGGGCCGCCACCCAGCGCCCCGGCCGGGTCGAGGACTGCGCGGCCAGCCCGTGCCGCTCCAGGTGCCGCAGGGCCCGCTCGGTCTGCGGCACCGGCAGCGTCAGCCGGTGCGCGAGGTCGGGCACCTCCGCCGCCCCCAGCGCCACCAGCGCGCGGTACGCCGACTCCTGGCCCTCGTCCAGGCCTATCGCGTTCAGCAACCGGTCCACCCACCCTCTCCGCACCGTTCGTGGCGGGAAGCGGCCACGGCGCAAACCCGCCGCCGACATCATCGCCGCACCTCCCGCCTCTCTGCCAGGGTGACGCCACCGCAGCACCAACATCCGCCGGTCAGAAGCCACTTGCGGGCAGCTTTGCCGTGCAATGCAGCAGTTGGCCGGAATTCACCTGGGGAGAGCGATGCGCCCGATATCGCGTACGGCGGTGGGAGCGGCCGCCGCGGCCGTCCTGGCAGCCACCGCCATCGGCCCGTCGGCGGCACAGCCGGTCGACGGAGCGCCCGGAGGGGCGGGGAAGAGACCGATCGCGGGGAGCGAAGCGGCCGGAAAGCAGCCCACGGCCCCCGTCACCGTGACCCTGGTCACCGGCGACCGGATCCTGGTCTCCACCGACCCGGCCGGGCGCAGTGCCGCCACCGCGATGCCGCGCGAGGACGGCTCGCAGCCGCTCGTGCAGACCCGGCAGAACGGCAAGGACCTCTACGTCTACCCCGAGAGCGCGGTCAAGGCCCTCGCCGCCGGCACGGTCGACCAGGAGCTCTTCAACGTCACCGGCCTGATCCGGCAGGGCTACGACGACACCCGCGCCAAGAAGCTCCCGCTCATCGCGGTCTACGACGGCTCCCGGGACCTGGCGCGCAGCGCGCCGCCCGCCCCGCGCGGCGCGGAGCGCTCCCTCGTCCTCTCCTCCATCGGCGCCGTCGCCCTCGCCGCCGACAAGCAGCAGGCCGCCGTCTTCTGGGCGGACGTCACCGACACCCGCTCCCGCGCGGCCGGCGGGCTGAAGAAGCTGTGGCTCGACGGCAAGGTCCGGGCGAACCTGGAGCGTTCGACGAAGCAGGTGAACGCCACCGCCGCCTGGGCGGCCGGGTACGACGGCAAGGGCACCAAGGTCGCCGTCCTCGACACCGGCACCGACCTGGAGCACCCCGACCTCAAGGGCCGCGTCGCCGCCTCGAAGAACTTCACCGACTCCGACACCGACGCGGACCGCCAGGGCCACGGCACCCACACCATCTCCACGGTCGGCGGCTCAGGAGCCGAGAGCGGCGGCGCCAAGAAGGGCGTCGCGCCGGGCACCGAACTGCTCAGCGGCAAGGTCCTGGGCGACGAGGGCTACGGCCTCGATTCGTGGATCATCGCCGGTATGGAGTGGGCCGTCGAGAGCAAGGCCGACGTGGTCTCCATGAGCCTCGGCGACCCGTCCCAGACCAGCTGCGACGACCCCATGGCGGCGGCCGCCGAGCGGCTCGCGCAGAGCAGCGGCACCCTCTTCGTGATCGCCGCCGGCAACGCCGGCCCCGGCAACAACACGGTCTCCTCGCCCGGTTGCGCGCCCAGCGTGCTCACGGTCGGCGCCGTCGACCGCGACGACACCACGGCCTCCTTCTCCAGCCGCGGCCCCGCCGGACTCCGGCACACCCTCAAGCCCGAGATCGCCGCCCCCGGCGTCGGGATCTCCGCCGCCGCGGCGAGCGGGCGAGGGGTGTACGCGTACCAGTCGATGTCCGGTACCTCGATGGCCACCCCGCACGTCGCGGGCGCCGCCGCCATCGTCAAGCAGCGCCACCCCGACTGGACCGCGCAGCAGGTCAAGGCCGCCCTCGTCGGCTCCGCGAACTCCGGTGTCCCCGGGGACGTGCGCCAGACCGGCGGCGGCCGCCTCGACGTCAAGGCGGCCGTCGACGCCGCCGTGACGAGCGCCCCCGCCGTGCAGGGCGGTTCGTACCACTGGCCGCAGGACCGCGGCGACCGGACGAGCGTCGAGATCCCGTACACTGATCGACCGTGCGGGCAGGCCCGCCGCCGGACCCTCCTCCCTCGACGTCATCGGCACCGACGACGCCAGCGGGGAGCGCCGCTTCAACGACGGCGCCGCGGACCAGGTCTACCGGGTGCGCCCGGGCTCGTACTTCCTCTCCGCCTTCGTCGGCACGCCCGACGCCGGGGAGGGGGCCACGCTGTACGACTCCCTCACCTACCTGGGCCGCCCCCAGGTCGAGGTGAAGAAGGACACGGTGGTCGTGCTGGACGCCCGCAAGGCGGCCCGGCTCTCGATCGCGACCGACCGGCCCACCGAGGCCCGCAACACCACCCTCGCCTTCTCCCGGTACTGGGACGAGTCCTGGCTGCACGCCGGCACGGCGATGGGCGGACGGACGATCCGCGGCTACTACGCCTCGGTCGAAGGCCGGGCACACGAGGGGGAGTTCGAGTTCGGCAGCTACTGGCGGGCGGCCGCCCCGCTGATCTCCGAGCTGAAGGTGGCGGGTGGCCCGGCGCTGCACCCGATCACCGCCTCCACGGGCAGTGACAACCTCGACGGGACCGGCAGCGCGCCACTGGTGAACGCCGGCTCCGGCACCCCCGAGGAGCTCGCCGCCGCGGGCGTGCAGGGCGCGATCGTCCTGGTCGAGGCGGTGGACGCATCGCTGTACGAGGTCGCGGGCAATGCGAAGGCTGCCGGGGCCAAGGCCGTGCTCGCCCACCGCGAGGCCCCCGGCCGCTGGACCGGCTTCACCGGCTACGCGGGCGGCTCGCTCCCCGCGCTGACCATCGAGCAGCCGGAGGCGAAGGCACTGCTGGCGCGGCTCGCGGCGGGCAAGGTCACGCTGGACTGGAAGGGCAGCGCGAAGAGCCCGTACGTCTACAACCTGGCGCAGGTGGAGAAGGGCGCGGTGCAGGGGGACCGGACCTACCGGGTGCGCGACCGCGATCTCGGCTCCGTCGAGTCCACCTACCACGCGATGGGCGTGGCAGCCGACTTCACCGACCTGACCGGGGCGTACCGGCCGCTGGGCAACGCCGTGTACTTCGGCGGCCTGGACACCGTGGCCGTGCCGGGCAAGCGCACCGAGTTCTACTCCGCGGGGGACACGGCGTGGGACCACATGGTCTCCAGCAGCTTCCCGTGGGGCGAGTTCATGACCGACCAGCAGCGCACCCACGCCAAGGGCGGCAAGCGCACCGAGAGCTGGTACGACGGGGTCATCGGCCCGGTCGCCGGTCGCGACCTCGCGGGCCGGCCGCAGCTGGCCGCCGAGCGGCAGGGCAACCTGATCGGCTTCGCCTCCGCGATGTGGGGGGACACCGGGCACTACGCGCAGCCGGGCTCCTTCGGGGACGTCGGCGGGCTGGTCCTGAAGCGGAACGGCGAGCAGATCGGGGACAGCTGGTACCCGTCGGGGGTCTTCGAGGTCCCGGCGGAGGAGGCCACCTACGAACTGACCCAGCAGATCGAGAAGTTCGGCCAGCCCGCGCGCACGTGGCAGCGCTCTCAGGCGGTGGCGACGACGTGGACCTTCCGCTCGCACCAGGACCCGGCGCAGTACTCCCAGTCCATCCCGATCCTGTTCCCCTCGGTCTCGATCCCGGCGGACGGCATGAAGACGCTGCCCGCGGCCGACGGGCAGCGGATCGGGCTGGGGGCCACCGGGCACGCGGGGTACGTGCCGGGGGCACTGAAGTCGGTGAAGCTGGCGTACTCCTACGACGGTGAGCACTGGACGCAGGCGCCCGTCAGCGAGCGGGACGGACGGTGGTCGGCGGTCGTGGACCACGCCGGGGCCGGGGCCGGCCGACAGGTTTCGCTGAAGGTGGAGCTCACCGACGCGAACGGCGCGGCCGTCACCCAGACGGTCGTGCGGGCGTACGACATCCGTTAGGTCGTACGAGAGATACGAAAAGGGGTCCACCGGGCGGCGGCCCGGTGGACCCCTTTTCGCGTATTCGGCGTTTTCTGCCGCTGTAGGGGGCCAAGAATGAGCCCATGAGTCAGCAGGGCGCGGACGACTGGTGGCAGAAGCTGTACGAAACCCCGGACCCGGACCCGGCCGCCACCCCGGACCCGGCCGACACCCTGGATTCCCGCTTCCACTCGGTGTCGTCCCTCACCACGCGGGTCCCGCCCCAGGGGCCCGCGGGGCCGGGCCACGTCCCTGCGGTGCCGCCCGGGCCGCCGCAGGGCGCGCCGGGGCCGCACGGATCCACGCCGCCGGCCGTACCGCCCGAGTGGGGCGCGGGCGCGGTTGCGCCGGTGCCGCCCGGGCCGCCGCATTCGGCACCGGGGCCCGTTCCGCCGCCCGTTCCGCCGCCGAGCGCACCCGTGCCGCCCCCGTACGCCGTGCTGCCCGGGCCGCGCCGGGAGGCCGGCCCGGAGCCGGCGCCGCCGCGGGACCCCCGGGAACCCGGGACGACGGGATACGGCCTGGGCAGCGTCACCGTGCCTCCGGTGCTTCCGGAGGAACCGCCCGACCTGCCGGTGTGGCGCTGGGGCGCCCCGCCCGGCCAGAGCCCCGACGGGGACTCCGGCACGCGGACCTGGCCCCTCCCCGGGCGGGACCCGGGCCCCGGCACCGGCACGAATTCCGAGGCGGCCGCGGGGCCCGGCCACGAGCCCCCGCCCGGCTCCGACCCCGCGCGGGATCCGCGCTCCGGCCAGGAGCCCCCGGCTCCGTGGGATACCCCCGTCACCGGGACGAGCGGGGACCGCGGGACCCGCTCCGGCGCCGAGCCCCCGGCTCCGTGGGAGGTCCCCGGCGGCGGGGCCGGTGCGGCCGCCGAGGCCGACCCCCGGCCCGTGGCCGGCCCCCAGCCCCTGGCCGACTCCCAGCCCCTGGCCGACTCCCAGCCCCGGGTTGGCCCCCAGCCCCGGGTTGGCCCCCAGCCGCCGGCCGCCTCCCAGCCCCTGGTCGGTGCCCCCGTCGCGGGTGAGCCCTGGTCCGGCGCGGGGTCCGGATCCGACGCGGGGCCGGGAGGCGGTCAGCGGCCCGTGACGGGGTTCCTCGGGGACCGGGCCCCCACCTATGCCGCGGAGCCCGGGGCCCTGCCGCTCGCCGATCCGGCGGCGCTCGAGGAGCTCGTGCCCGACACCGTCCTCGAAGGGGCCCGCCACGGGGCGTACACCCTGCGCGCCACCTCCGTCCGCGGGGACTCCGCCCGGTTCCGCGGCGAGACCCGGCGGGACTTCCTGCTGACCGCCCGCTTCGGCACCGGCGACGACGCCCTCGTCCTGGTCGCCCTCGCCGGAGGCGACCGCGCCGCCCCCGGAGCCGCCGAGGCCGCCGCCGAGCTGTGCCGGTGGATCGCCTCGGCCGTCGGCCGGAGCCGCGAGCGCCTGGCCGACGACATCCGCTCTGGCCGGCGCGACGCCCTGCGCTCGGGGCTGCAGCGCCTCACCGACCGCGGCTACGGGCGCCTGCGCGCCCACGCCGCCGAACTCGGGCTCCCGGAGGAGGCCTACACCGCCGGCCTGCGCGTCCTGCTGCTCCCCATCGATCCCGAGTGCAAGACGCGGGTCTGCTTCGGCTCGGGCGCCGGAGGCCTGTTCCGGCTGCGCGGCGGGGCCTGGGAGGACCTGGAGCCGCAGCAGGCGGAGCCGGCCGAGAGCGGCGCCGACGGGTTCCGGTTCCGCGCCGCCGTGGCCCGGCCCCGCGACACCCTGCTCCTGTGCTCCGGCGGGCTCGCCGACCCCATGCGCGAGGAGGGCCTCCTTCCGGCCGAACTCGCGGCCCGCTGGGCCGACCGGGAGCCCCCGGGCCTCGCGTCCTTCCTCGCCGACACCCAGCTGCGCCTCAAGGGGTACGCCGACGACCGGACGGCCGCCGCCGTATGGGAGGCGTGACCGCGCGGAGTGTGCATGGATGGACGGGCGTACCCGGCAGGCAACGAAAGGGCGCCTTTCCATGGGCAAGCAGAACGTGGCCGAGCAGTTCGTCGACATCCTCGTACGCGCCGGTGTGCGCCGGATGTACGGGGTCGTGGGCGACAGCCTGAACCCCGTCGTCGACGCCATCCGCCGGACCGGCGGCATCGAGTGGATCCAGGTCCGGCACGAGGAGACCGCCGCCTTCGCCGCCGGGGCCGAGGCCCAGATCACCGGCCGGCTCGCCGCCTGCGCGGGCTCCTGCGGCCCCGGCAACCTGCACCTGATCAACGGCCTCTACGACGCCCACCGCTCGATGGCCCCGGTCCTCGCGCTCGCCTCCCACATCCCCTCCGGCGAGATCGGCCTCGGCTACTTCCAGGAGACCCACCCCGACCGGCTGTTCACCGAGTGCAGCCACTACTGCGAGCTGATCTCCAACCCGCAGCAGATGCCCCGCGTGCTCCAGAGCGCCATCCAGCACGCCATCGGCCGCAGCGGCGTGGGCGTGGTCGCGCTGCCCGGCGACATCGCCTCGCTCCCGGCCCCGGAGAAGAGCATCGAGCACGCGCTCGTGACCGCGCGGCCGACCGTACGCCCCGGCGACGGGGAGATCGAGAAGCTGGTCCGGCTGATCGACGAGGCCGAGAAGGTCACCCTGTTCTGCGGCAGCGGCACCGCCGGGGCGCACGCCGAGGTCATGGAGTTCGCGGGCCGGGTCAAGGCGCCCGTCGGGCACGCCCTGCGCGGCAAGGAGTGGATCCAGTACGACAATCCCTACGACGTCGGCATGAGCGGCCTGCTCGGCTACGGCGCCGCCTACGAGGCCACGCAGGAGTGCGACCTGCTGATCCTGCTCGGCACGGACTTCCCGTACAACGCCTTCCTGCCCGACGACGTGAAGATCGTCCAAGTGGACATCCGCCCCGAACACCTCGGCCGCCGCTCGCAGTTGGACCTGGCCGTCTGGGGTGACGCGCGGGAGACCCTGCGCGCCCTGAACAGCCGGGTCAAGGCCAAGACGGACCGCCGCTTCCTGGACCGGATGCTGAAGAAGCACGCGGACGCGCTGGAAGGCGTGGTGAGGGCCTACACCCGCAAGGTGGAGAAGCACACCCCGATCCACCCGGAGTACGTGGCTTCCGTCCTCGACGAACTCGCCGACGAGGACGCCGTGTTCACCGTCGACACGGGCATGTGCAACGTGTGGGCGGCGCGCTATCTTTCCCCGAACGGCAAGCGGCGCATCATCGGCTCCTTCAGCCACGGATCCATGGCCAACGCCCTCCCGCAGGCCATCGGCGCACAGTTCACCGACCGCGCCCGTCAAGTGGTGTCGATGTCGGGCGACGGCGGTTTCTCGATGCTGATGGGAGATTTCCTCACCCTGGTGCAGTACGACCTGCCCGTCAAAGTGGTCCTCTTCAACAACTCATCCCTCGGGATGGTCGAGCTGGAGATGCTGGTTTCCGGCCTTCCTTCGTACGGAACGACCAACCACAACCCGGATTTCTCGGCGATCGCCCGCGCGGCGGGCGCGTTCGGGGTCCGGGTCGAGAAGCCCAAGCAGCTCGCGGGGGCTTTGAAGGACGCGTTCCGGCACAAGGGACCCGCCTTGGTGGACGTGGTGACCGACCCCAACGCCTTGTCCATTCCCCCCAGGATCAGTGCCGAGATGGTGACCGGTTTCGCACTTTCCGCCAGCAAGATCGTGTTGGACGGTGGCGTGGGAAGGATGATCCAGATGGCTCGATCCAACCTGCGCAACGTGCCGCGCCCCTGAGCCCGCAGGAGTGCGGATTGCCCCGGCGGGCATGCATCCCCGTAGACCAGTTCGAGATCCACGGGAACTTGCGGGGGAGGGGCATCGCCGTGCGGGTGGGGGCGAAGACCGGGAAGCAGTGGAGGAGAGGGCGGCCAGAACCGCGTGAACCGTCCGTCGAGGACGGGAGAGCGGTGGACGAGCTGGAGATCACCCGAAGCATACGCCGGGCGGATCTCAAGGCCGTGGGCGAAGTGCGCCGGGCCTTACGGGAGTTGATGCGCCACCGGTGCCCGGCCGACACCGCCGAGGTGGCGGAGCTGCTGATCACCGAGCTCGTCACCAACGCCCTCGTCCACACCGACCAGGGCGCGGAGGTGTCCGCGCGGCTCGCCGCGGACCGGCTGAGGGTGGAGGTCCGGGACTACGCCTCTCGCCGGCCCCGGCCGTACGTACCGACCGCCGACGACGGTACGCACGGCCGGGGGCTGATGCTGGTGCAGTCCCTCGCCGACGCCTGGGGCGTGGACGCGCCCGTGCAGGCCGGGGGCAAGGTGGTCTGGTTCGAACTGGCCGGCGCCCTCGGCGGCCTGGCCTACGAGGGGACGTACGGCCCGGGGTACGAGGGAGGGCCCGCCTGACCGGCGGGCCCTCCGGGGTCCTTCCTGCGCACGGTCTCAGCCGAACTGCTGCTCCAGGTCCTTGAGCTTGCGTTCGAGGGAGTCGAGGCGCGGGATCGTCTGGGTGTCGTCCTCGGCGGTGAGGTCCACCGTCCGGGTGCCGGTCACCTCAACGGTCTCGGGTCCCTGCACGGCCTGCAGGGAGGGCCGGCGGCGCGGGGCGGGCAGCTGTCCCGTTTCCGCTATGGCCGGCTCCGCGCCGACCGGCGCGGAGCCCGATCCGGGGGCCAGCCCCGGTACGTCGACCTGACGGGCGCGGGAGCGTCCGAACGCCCGGTTCTGCCGGCCCAGGGCCTTGATGCGGGCCCGGTCCAGCCGGTTCTGATCGCGCCGGCGGTGGCGGTCCTGCTCCCGCTCGCGCTTGTCCTCGCGCACCTCGTCGACGGCCTCGTCGAGGGTACGGACCCCCTCCAGCAGCATGAGGGACCAGGCGCCGAAGGTCTCCCGGGGGGCCCGCAGCCAGCGGACCATCCGGATCTGCGGCAACGGCCGCGGGATCAGGCCCTGTTCGCGCAGCGCGGCCCGGCGGGTCTGCTTGAGCGCGCGGTCGAAGAGGACGGCCGCCGAGAGCGACATCCCGGCGAAGAACTGCGGGGCGCCGTCGTGGCCCATTCCGCGCGGCGCGTGCACCCAGTTGAACCAGGCGGCCGCGCCCGCGAACAGCCAGACCAGCATGCGGGAACCGAGGGCCGCGTCGCCGTGGCTCGCCTCGCGCACGGCGAGCACCGAGCAGAACATGGCGGCGCCGTCGAGACCGAAGGGGACCAGGTACTCCCAGCCCCCGGAAAGGTTCAGGTTCTGCCGGCCGAAGCCGACCAGTCCGTGGAAGGAGAGCGCGGCGGCCACGGCCGCGCAGCAGAACAGCAGGACGTAGGAGGCGGTTCCGTAGACGGCTTCCTTGCGCCGCCGCCGCTCTTCGCTGCGCTCCCAGGTGTCTTCGGCCGCGGCCTTGTCGCCTTCCCGCTTGCCCCGGGCCAGTACCGCAACTGCCGCAAGTACGCCCAGGATCAGCAGGCTGCCGGGCAGCAGCCAGTCCAGCGATATGTCGGTCAGTCTCATGCGGGTGTCCCTTGCCTCTGCCTCGCGTGTGCGGCCTTCCGGGAGCCATGGTGACGCAGGAGATCGGCCCGGCATGCGGGTTTCGGGGCAAGTGGACGCCATCGGGGGGCGGGGCCCGCCGGATAGGGTGTTGTAGTTCGAACTACCGCTCGTCTGGCCGGAGTTGAGTTCGATTACGGTCAGTCGTACGAGTGGGTTCAGAGGTCAGGCGGCAGCCGTGAGGCGGACGATGCGGTCCGCGTCGCAGGTGCGGGGACAGGTGGTGCAGGTGTCCTCGGGCCGGATCGTGTAGAAGAGGCAGCAGCTGGCCCGGTCCCGGGTGGGCAGCTGCTCGCCGCGCGGGCCGGAGAGCGTGCGGAACGCCGCGCCGGCCGTGTACGGGGCCGTGCGGCCGGGCAGCAGCGCCTCCAGCTCGGCCATGGCCCGGTGCTCCTCGTCCACGAGCTTGCCGAGGTGCCAGACGCCCGAGACGATCTCGTCGGTCACCATGCCCCACAGGGCGCGGCGGCCGCGCCGCATGCGCGTGCCGAAGCCCTCCAGCAGCGGTTCGAGGTGGTGGGCCACCGCAGCCCGCACCTCGGCGCGCAGCGCCTCCTCGTCGGGCACGACACGGGCCCCGGGGAGAGCGGCCGCCGGATCGTCCGGCAGGCAGGAGAAGGACTCGACGCGCACGCTCATGCGCCCCCGGGTCCGGTGGAACGCCACGTCCCGCGCCGACAGCCGGGGCACCCGGCGGTCGAGGAACCAGGGGGCCGTGATGAGCAGGCACGCGGGCCACGCGTACCGGTGCAGCCCGAAGGTGGCCACCACGTCGGGGCGGGCCTGGCGTCCGTAGTCCCGCAGCACCTGGGCGTCGTCCCAGGCGAGGTAGCCGTCCACCTCGGCCCCGCCGGCCGCGAGCGCGTCCGCGCCGATCCACCCCACACCGCGAGGGGCGGGCTCGTGCGCCGCGCGCTCGACGACCTGGAGGCGGGGGTACGCCTTCGACAGGCGTGCGTACGCGTCCGCCACCGGAGAGCCGGTCGGGGGCGGGGCGACGACGGTGCTGTCGGACATGGCGGGACCACCGATTCACGCGGCCGAAAGAGACAAAGGTAAGCCTTACCTTATCTGATCTAGGGCGGTCGTGCCAGCGCCTGCCGGGCCGATTCGCCTATCCTCGGGATGCTCGTACCAGGTCGAGACCCCGAGGAGGACCGAGTGCACGAAGCGGCCCACGGCAGGGTGGCGGCTCTGATCCCGGCGCAGAAGGTGCTGCCGCAGAAGGTACTGCGGCATTCCGTGCGCGGACAGGTGCTCGACGCGCTGCGCGCCGCGCTCGTCGACGGGGAGCTGGTGCCGGGGGAGATCTACTCCGGGCCGGCCCTGGGGGAGCGCTTCGGCGTCTCCGCGACGCCCGTGCGCGAGGCGATGCAGCAGCTGGCGCTGGAGGGGGCGGTGGAATGCCTCCCGAACCGGGGCTTCCGGGTGCTGTCGCGTACGCCGCGGGCCCTGGCGGAGCTGGCGGAGGTACGGGCGCTGCTGGAGGTGCCGGTGGTGCTGGGCCTGGCCCGCACGGTCCCGTCGCAGGCCTGGGCGGCGCTGCGGCCGGCCGCGGCCAGGGCCGCGGCGGCCGCGGCGGACGGCGACCCGGCGGGGTACGCCGAAGCGGACCGGGCCTTCCACCGGGAGGTGCTCTCCCTGGGCGGGAACGAGCAGCTGGTCTCCGTGGCGCAGGACCTCCACCGCCGGTCCCAGTGGCCGCTCCCGGGGGTTCCGCGGGCCCGGCGGGCGGAGCTCGTGGTGGACGCGGCCGAGCACACGGCCCTGCTGGAGGCCCTGATCGCGGGCGACCTCCCGCTGGTGGAACCCCTGCTGCGCGGCCACTTCACCGCCCGCTGAGCCGGGGCCGGGGCCGGGGGGCCGGCCCGGCCGGCTCTTCCGCGTTCCCCGCGGCTTCGCCGCGGCCTCCCCGGCCTCAGACGCCGGCCGGGCTGGGTTTGTCCGGGTGCAGCTGGTCGGCCAGCCAGGTGGGGATGCCGCCCAGGAGGTGGAACAGGCGGCGGGCCTCCGCGCGCAGGCGGGCCGCCTCCGGCTCCGGTTCGGCCTCGGCCAGGGCCGCCAGTGCGGGGGCGGTGCCGATCAGGAAGCCCAGGTCCTCCCGGATGCGCAGGGACTCCGCGAAGCCCTTGCGGGCCTCCGCCACCTCCCCGTCCCGCAGGGACAGCGCGGCGAGGTGGCGCCAGGTGAAGGACAGCAGCAGCGTGTCCCCGTGCGCCAGCGCCCCGGCGTGGGCCCGGCGGTAGGCCGGCCGGGCCGACTGCGGGGCGTCCGCGAGGTGTTCCGCCACCAGCCCCCGCCGGAAGTCCAGCAGCGGGCGCGTCCGGGACCCGGGGGACAGCAGCGCCGCCGCCCGGCCCAGCGCGGAACGGGCCTCGTCCGAGCGGTCGCGGACCCCGAGCACGGTCGCCGCGTACGCCAGCTGCCCCCGCTCGCACGCCGCCGCGCCCCGCTCGTCGTCGTCGTGGGCCACCGCCTCCGCGACCCGCAGCGCGTCCTCCGCCTCCGCCCACCCCTGACCGGTGAACAGGCACCGCTCGACCAGCAGAGCCGTCCGCTGCACGGCCGCCCCGGCGTCGTGCAGGTGGGGGGTCAGCAGGGCTGCCGCGTCGGTCCAACAGCCGCGCGAGCGCAGCCGCCATATCGCCCGCTGGAGGGGGTCGTCTCCCCCGGTAGATCCGGCACCGGACATGGCGGTATCCGCCACATTGCCCTCCCCAAAGCAACCAAGCAGCACGTCGTTGAGCCCTGGGGCGAAATGAGAGCACGGATCGGAGCCTTCGGCCAAGGGGTCGGGTGAACTCTTTCACAAAGTCCGGACGACGTGTCAGGCGCCCCTCGCCGCCTCGCGCCGGCTCCCGGCCGCGCGGGGCGGCCCGCCGGCCGGATCCGCTCAGCTCATCCGCAGTGCCAGGAAGAAGTCGAGCTTGTCCTCCAGCCGCGAGAGGTCACGCCCCGTCAACTGCTCGATTCGCCCGACCCGGTACCGCAGCGTGTTGACGTGCAGGTGCAGCCGCGTCGCGCAGCGCGTCCACGAACCGTCGCAGTCCAGGAAGGCCTCCAGCGTCGGGATGAGCTCCGCGCGGTGGCGGCGGTCGTAGTCCCGCAGCGGGTCCAGCAGGCGGGCCGTGAAGGCGCGGCGCACGTCGTCCGGGACGAAGGGCAGCAGCAGGACGTGCGAGGCCAGCTCGTGGTGGCCGGCCGCGCAGACCCGGCCGGGGCGGGCCGCGGCGACCCGGCGGGCGTGCCGGGCCTCCTCCAGCGCCCCGCGCAGCCCCTCCGCGGAGTGCACGGCCGCACTGACGCCCAGGGTGAGCCGGCCGTCGTCGGCCAGGCCCGCCTGCAGGGGTTCCCGTACGGCCGAAAGCAGCTCGTCGGCGTGGAGGGCGCGGTCCGGGCCCTTCTCCTCGCCGGGCTCCGCGGGGAGCGCGGGCAGCGGCACGAGGGCGATCGCCTCGTCGCCCGCGTGGGCCACGGCGATACGGTCCGAGGGCTCGGGCCCCGAGACGGACGGGTCGACCAGGATCTCCTCCAGCAGCGACTGGGCCACCGGGCCGCCGGGGATGTCCCCGCCGTCCCAGTCGACCCGCGCCACGACGACCTGCCAGTGCGGGGCGCTGCCCAGCCCGGGCAGCAGCACCGGGGCCGCGACCCGCAGGCGGGCGGCGATCTCGGCGGGCGCCGCGCCCGTCTGGACCAGTTCCAGCACCTCCTGGGCGAGCCGGCGGCGCACCGTGCGGGCCGCGTCGCGCCGGTCCCGCTCGACGGCGATCAGCTGGGTCACGCCCTGGAGCAGGTCGAGCCGCTCGGCGGGCCAGTCCCCGGCGTCCGCCTCGACGGCGAGCAACCAGTCCGAGAGCACGCTTTCGCGCACGTCACGGGCGCCGGGAGCGCCCGGGCCGCGGCCCGCTCCCCTGATCGGGAAGAGGGAGTACGTAATACCCTGGATGGAGATCCGGTGCGGGCCCCTGCGCCCGGTGCGGACCGCCGCCAGGTGCTCGCCGGCCAGGGCCGCACAGACGCCCGGTGCCAGGGGTTCGCCCGCTCCGGCGATCTGCCGGCCCGTGGGGGACAGCACCCAGGCGCGCAGATCGAGGTCGGTGGTGAGCAGATCGAGCACCACGTCGGGTCCACCGCCCGCGGGGCCCGACGTCATCAGGCGGCGATGCCGGTCCACGACGGCCGCGAGGTCGCCCGCGCGCTCACCGGAGACCTGCCGCACCACGTACTCCGTGATCGTGGCGAATGCAACGTTTTCGTTCACCGCGAACAGCGGCAGCCGGTTGCGCCGACAGGCTGAAACGAGATCGTCGGGGATGTCCCCCAGCTCCGCCTCGCCGGCCGCGAGGCCCGCGACTCCCGCGCTCGCGAGGATTCGTACGAACGGCTCGGAGTCGGCCGAATTTCTTCGCCAGGCCAGGCCGGTGAGGACGAGTTCGCCCCCGGTGAGGTATCGGCTGGGATCCCGTAGGTCGGTCGTCATGACGCCGCGGACCGTCCGGTCGAGTTCGTCCTCGCCGCCCAGCAGCCGCAGCCCCAGCGCCTCGGTTTCCAGCAGTGCGCGCAGCCGCATGGTGTCGCCGCCGATCTGTCTCGAATGTTGCCGTTGGAAATCGGGCAGGTCGTTGCATCCTGCCTTTCATACGAATCTACAAGACGAGGGAGGCCGCCAGCCAACTCCTTCATGGTTTCGGTGACTGCACCCGAAGGACGCACGGCTTGTGTACTGACTCCACACCGCGTTAACAGCACGTGAACGACCAGTCGAGGGCCCGAGGGCCTCCTGGCTTGAAGTGAACGACACGATGAAGAAGAAGAGAGCCGCACATGGACTTCCTTCGCCCCGCCAGCTGGGAGGAGGCGCTCGCCGCTAAGGCCGAGTACCCCACAGCTGTGCCGATTGCGGGTGGCACCGACATCATGGTCGAGATCAACTTCGACCACCGTCGGCCGGAGTACCTCCTGGACCTGAACCGCATCGGTCTGCTGCGGGAGTGGGAGGTCGGCGAGGACGTGGTCCGTCTGGGCGCCTCCGTCCCGTACACGCAGATCATGGAGAACCTCCGGACGGAGCTCCCGGGTCTCGCGCTCGCCTCGCACACGGTCGCGTCCCCGCAGATCCGCAACCGCGGCGGCGTCGGCGGCAACCTCGGTTGCGCCTCGCCGGCCGGCGACTCCCACCCCGCGCTGCTCGCGGCGGGTGCCGAGGTCGAGGTGGAGTCCGTACGGGGCTCGCGCCTGATCCCGATCGACGAGTTCTACACCGGCGTGAAGCGCAACGCGCTCGCCGCCGACGAGCTCATCAAGACCATCCACGTGAAGAAGGCGGACGGTCCCCAGCAGTACTCCAAGGTCGGCTCCCGCAACGCGATGGTCATCGCCGTCTGCGCGTTCGGCCTGGCGCTGCACCCCGAGACCCGCACGGTCCGCACGGGCATCGGATCGGCCGCGCCGACCCCGATCCGTGCGAAGGCCGCCGAGGAGTTCCTGAACGCCGCGCTCGAAGAGGGCGGCTTCTGGGAGTCCGGCAAGGTCATCACCCCGTCGATCGCCAAGCAGTTCGGTGACCTCGCCACCGGCGCGGCCAACCCGATCGACGACGTCCGCGGCACGGCGAAGTACCGCCGTCACGCGGTCGGCATCATGGCTCGCCGCCAGCTCGTCTGGACCTGGGAGCAGTACCGCGGAACCGGCCACGGCCGCTCGCTCGAAGGGGCTGCGTAATCATGCGCGTCAATTTCACCGTCAACGGCCGTCAGCAGGAAGCGGACGACGTCTGGGAGGGCGAGTCCCTCCTCTACGTGCTCCGCGAGCGCCTGGGCCTGCCGGGCTCGAAGAACGCCTGCGAGCAGGGCGAGTGCGGTTCCTGCACCGTCCGTCTCGACGGCGTGCCGGTCTGTTCCTGTCTGGTGGCCGCCGGCCAGGTCGAGGGCCGCGACGTCGTGACCGTCGAGGGCCTGGCGGAGTTCGCCAAGCAGCGCGAGGAGCACGGCCACGGCGGTGCCTGCGGCACCGGCGGCGGCTGCGGCTCGAAGGCGGGCGTCACCCTGGACGCGGCCAAGCAGTGGCAGGCGCACGGGCCCAACAGCGAGCTCCGCTCGCGGGCCGGCGACTCCCAGACCGGCGAGGGCGTGGAGCTCTCCAACATCCAGCAGGCGTTCATCGACGCCGGCGCCGTGCAGTGCGGTTTCTGCACCCCCGGTCTGCTGGTGCAGGCCGACGCGCTGCTCGAACAGAACAGCTCCCCGTCCGACCAGGACATCCGTGAGGCCCTGTCCGGCAACCTCTGCCGCTGCACGGGCTACGAGAAGATCCTCGACGCGGTCCGCCTGGCGGCCGCACGTCAGGGAGAGGCGGTCTGACCATGGCTCAGAACACCCGCACGGTACCGGCCGGCACGCCGACCAACGTCACCCAGAAGCACAACAAGGGCGGCATCGGCGAGTCCACGCTCCGCCCGGACGGCACCCTCAAGGTGACCGGCGAGTTCGCGTACTCCTCGGACATGTGGCACGAGGACATGCTCTGGGGCCAGACCCTGCGCAGCACCGTCGCCCACGCCGAGATCGCCTCGATCGACATCTCCGAGGCGCTCGCGATGCCGGGCGTCTACTCGGTGCTCACGTACGACGACCTGCCGGCCGAGATGAAGAACTACGGCCTGGAGATCCAGGACACCCCGGTGCTCGCCAACGGCCGGGTGCGCCACCACGGTGAGCCGGTCGCCCTCGTGGCCGCCGACCACCCGGAGACCGCCCGCCGCGCGGCCGCCAAGATCAAGATCGACTACCGGGAGCTGCCGGTCGTCACGGACGAGGCCTCGGCGCTCGCCGCGGACGCCCCGCTGATCCACCCGGGCCGCGACGACCACCACTCCGGTCACGTCCCGCACCCGAACATCGTGCACCGCCAGCCGATCATCCGCGGCAACGTGGAAGAGGCCCGCAAGCGCGCCGACGTCATCGTCGAGGGCGAGTACACCTTCGGCATGCAGGACCAGGCCTTCCTCGGCCCGGAGTCCGGCCTCGCCGTACCCTCCGAGGACGGCGGTGTCGACCTCTACGTCGCCACCCAGTGGCTGCACTCGGACCTCAAGCAGATCGCCCCGGTCCTCGGTCTCCCCGAGGAGAAGGTCCGCATGACGCTCTCGGGCGTCGGCGGTGCCTTCGGCGGCCGCGAGGACATCTCGATGCAGATCCACGCCTGCCTCCTGGCCCTGGCCACGAACAAGCCGGTCAAGATCGTCTACAACCGGTTCGAGTCCTTCTTCGGCCACGTGCACCGCCACCCGGCGAAGCTGTACTACGAGCACGGCGCCACCAAGGACGGCAAGCTCACGCACATGAAGTGCAAGATCGTCCTGGACGGCGGCGCGTACGCGTCGGCCTCCCCGGCGGTCGTGGGCAACGCCTCTTCGCTCTCGGTCGGTCCGTACGTCCTGGAGGACGTGGACATCGAGGCGATCGCGCTCTACACGAACAACCCGCCCTGCGGCGCGATGCGCGGCTTCGGCGCCGTCCAGGCCTGCTTCGCGTACGAGGCTCAGATGGACAAGCTCGCGGCGAAGCTGGGCATGGACCCGGTCGAGTTCCGCCAGCTGAACGCCATGGAGATGGGCACGATCATGCCCACCGGCCAGGTCGTGGACTCCCCGGCGCCCGTCGCCGAGCTGCTGCGCCGGGTCAAGGCCCGCCCGCTGCCGCCGGAGCGCCAGTGGGAGACCGCCGGCGAGGGCGCGGACGTCCGCGCACTGCCCGGCGGCCTCTCGAACACCACCCACGGCGAGGGCGTCGTGCGCGGCGTCGGCTACGCGGTCGGCATCAAGAACGTCGGCTTCTCCGAGGGCTTCGACGACTACTCCACCGCCCGCGTGCGCCTGGAGGTCATCAACGGCGAGCCCGTCGCGATGGTCCACACGGCCATGGCGGAGGTCGGCCAGGGCGGTGTCACCGTCCACGCGCAGATCGCCCGTACGGAGCTGGGCGTCACGCAGGTGACCATCCACCCGGCCGACACGCAGGTCGGCTCCGCCGGTTCCACGTCCGCCTCGCGGCAGACGTACATGACCGGTGGCGCCGTGAAGAACACCTGCGAGGCCGTCCGCGAGGCCGTCCTGGAGATCGGCCGCCGCAAGAACGGGTCCTACCACCCGGCCTGGGCGACCGCCGAGCTGCTGCTCGAAGGCGGCAAGGTCGTCACCGACGGCGGTGAGGTCCTCGCGGACCTCGCCGACATCCTGGAGGGCGAGGACGCGATCGACCTGGAGCTGGAGTTCCGGCACCGGCCGACCGTCGCCTTCGACCTCAAGACCGGCCAGGGCGACGGCCACGTCCAGTACACCTTCGCCGCCCACCGCGCGGTGGTCGAGGTGGACACCGAGCTCGGCCTGGTCAAGGTCGTCGAGCTGGCGACCGCGCAGGACGTCGGCAAGGCCCTGAACATGCTCTCCGTGGTCGGCCAGATCCAGGGTGGCACCACCCAGGGCCTGGGCGTCGCGATCATGGAGGAGATCATCGTGGACCCGAAGACCGCGAAGGTGCGCAACCCCTCCTTCACGGACTACCTGATCCCGACCATCCTCGACACCCCGACCATTCCGGTCGACGTCCTGGAGCTCGCCGACCCGAACGCGCCCTACGGCCTGCGCGGCATGGGCGAGGCCCCCACCCTGTCGTCCACCCCGGCCGTCCTCGCGGCGATCCGGGCGGCGACCGGTCTGGAGCTCAACAAGACGCCGATCCGTCCGGAAGCCCTCACCGGCACCCTCTAGGACGGCCTGGTCCGGGGGCCGCGAGGCCCCCGGACCCCCACAGACTCTCCGGGCGGTGTGACACCGGGAACGTCACACTTCCTGTCCACCGCCCGGAGCCAGAAGTCCGGAGTACGGAAAACCGCACCGCTCGCGGTCGTTTCACCGGCAGTACCCCCACCGCAACACCCGGTGGCCCCGGCACCCCGGAGCCGCCGCCGCACCACCCCAGTACCGCAGAACCCCCGCAGTACCCGCAGTACACGCAGTGCATTTCGCGTCGCCTCGGGCCGTCACCCCGGGTCGTGCAGCCAAACGGAGTTTCCCAAATCCCGCGTCTTCAATCTCCATGCGGGTGCCCCTTTGAACCTTGGGAGTTAGGCACCATGACCCAGTCGTCTGTGGAGCCCAAGACCACCGCGGAAGAGGCCGGCGACGGCTCTCGCACCCCCGCCGGGCGTTCTTGGCTCGACCGGTACTTTCACATCACCCATAGAGGGTCCAACGTCGGAAATGAGATTCGTGGCGGCGTCACGACCTTCATGGCCATGGCGTACATCCTCCTGCTCAACCCGCTGATCCTCTCCGGCAAGGACGTCGCCGGAGACACCATGAGCCAGAAGGCTCTCATCACCGCCACGGCCTTCGCCGCGGCCCTCACCACGCTCCTCATGGGCTTCGTCGGCAAGGTCCCGCTGGCCCTGGCCGCGGGCCTGTCGGTCTCCGGCGTGCTCTCCTCGCAGGTCGCGCCCCAGATGACCTGGCCGCAGGCCATGGGCATGTGCGTGATGTACGGCGTCGTGATCTGTCTCCTGGTCGTCACCGGCCTCCGAGAGATGATCATGAACGCGATCCCCCTCGCGCTCAAGCACGCCATCACCATGGGCATCGGCATGTTCGTCGCCCTGATCGGCCTCGTGAAGGCCGGCTTCGTCGGCAACGGCGGGGAGTTCGCCCCTCCGGTCCAGCTCGGTCCGGTCGGCCAGCTCGCCGGGTGGCCCGTCCTGATCTTCTGCATCACCCTGCTCGCCATCTTCATGCTGCAGGCCCGCAAGATCCCCGGTGCGATCCTGATCGGCATCGTCGGCGGCACCGTGGTCGCCGCGATCGTCAACGCCGTCGCCGACGTCGACCCGAAGGCATGGAAGAACGGTGCGCCCACCCTGGACGGGTCGGCCATCTCGATGCCGGACTTCTCGCTCTTCGGCCAGGTCTCCTTCGGCGGCTGGGGCGACGTCGGCGCCATGACGATCGGCATGATCGTCTTCACCCTGGTGCTCGCCGGCTTCTTCGACGCGATGGCCACCATCATCGGCGTCGGCACCGAGGCCAAGCTGGCCGACGACAAGGGCCGCATGCCGGGCCTGTCGAAGGCGCTGTTCATCGACGGCGCCGGCGGCGCCATCGGCGGCCTGACCGGCGGTTCCGGCCAGACCGTGTTCGTCGAGTCCGCCACCGGCGTCGGCGAGGGTGCCCGCACGGGCCTCGCCTCGGTGGTCACCGGCCTCTTCTTCGCGGCCTGCCTCTTCTTCACCCCGATCACCCAGATCGTCCCGGGTGAGGTCGCCTCCGCGGCCCTGGTGGTCATCGGCGCGATGATGATGCAGAACGCCCGCCACGTGGACTGGGCCGACAGCGCCACCGCCATCCCGGTCTTCCTGACCGTGGCGCTCATGCCCTTCACGTACTCGATCACCGCGGGTGTCGCCGCGGGCGTGATCTCGTACGTGGCGATCAAGGTCGCACAGGGCAAGGCCCGTGAGATCGGTGCCTTCATGTGGGCGCTGACCGTGATCTTCGTGGTCTTCTTCGCGGAGCACCCCATCGAGGCATGGCTCGGGGTGAAGTAAGGCGGAGCCGGTGATCCGGCCCTGACCCTCCACGCATCCGATACTGGTAACCGAACCCCTCCGAGGAGGCCGCAATGCTGGACATCGCCGAAGAACTCAACCGGTGGGTCGAGCAGGGACGTGACTTCGCCGTCGCCACCGTGGTGGCGGTCGGCGGGAGTGCGCCCCGGCAGCCCGGAGCCGCACTCGCCGTCGACAGCGAGGGCACGGCCATCGGATCGGTCTCCGGCGGATGCGTGGAGGGCGCGGTGTACGAGCTGTGCCAGCAGGCGCTGGAGGACGGCGAGACCGTCACGGAGCGCTTCGGGTACAGCGACGACGATGCCTTCGCCGTGGGTCTGACCTGCGGCGGGATCATCGACATCCTCATCACCCCGGTGCCGGTGGGATCCGCGGCGCGCGAGGTCTTCGCGGCCGCGCTGGCGGCGGCCTCCCGCGGGGAGGCCGCGGCGGTCGCCCGGATCGCGGAAGGGCCGGCCGAGCTCCTGGGACGCGCCGTGCTCGTCCGGGGCGAGGGCGGCTTCGAGGGCGGTTTCGGGGGACACCCCGAGCTGGACCGCACCATCGCCGAGGAGGCCCGCGCCATGCTCGACGCGGGCCGGACCGGCGTACTGGGGATCGGCGCCGACGGGCGGCTCTGCGGAGAGCCGCTGAAGGTGCTTGTTGAGTCCAGCGTCCCGCCGCCGCGGATGATCGTCTTCGGTGCGATCGACTTCGCCTCCGCCCTGGTGCGGATCGGCAAGTTCCTGGGCTACCACGTCACCCTGTGTGACGCCCGGCCCGTGTTCGCGACGAAGAACCGTTTCCCCGAGGCGGACGAGATCGTCGTCGAATGGCCGCACCGCTACCTCGAGGCCCAGTCCTCGGCGGGCGCGGTGGACGGGCGGACCGTCCTGTGCGTGCTCACCCACGACGCCAAGTTCGACGTCCCGCTCCTCGAACTGGCCCTCAAGCTGCCCGTCGCCTACGTGGGCGCCATGGGCTCCCGCCGTACGCACGAGGATCGCAACAAGCGGCTCCGGGACGTCGGCGTGAGCGAGCTGGAGCTGGCCCGGCTGCGCTCCCCGATCGGCCTGGACCTCGGCGCCCGCTCCCCGGAGGAGACCGCGCTGTCCATCGCCGCCGAGATCGTCGCCAACCGCCGCGGCGGATCGGGCGCGGCGCTCACCGGGGCGCACATACCGATCCACCCGGACGCCTCGAAGACGGTGATCGGCCGGATCGGCTCGGTCGCCTGAAGGCGGCGCCGGAAAGGCGCCGGAGAACGACTCAGGGCGCGACCCCGCGGGGGTTGCGCCCTTTCGCCGTCCCGCCTATTTTACCGGCCGGTAACAGCGCCTTCCTTTAACGGAGTTGAGCGGATGTCCCGGACCGCACGCACCCCCCGCACCGCCCGCACCCTCGCACGTACGCTCCTCGCCGGCTCCGTGCTGGCCGCTGCCGCGCTCGTGGCGGGGCCCGCGGCGGCCGACGGCCCCGGCGTCCGCGAGGTGCTGTTCGTCGGCAACAACTGGGAGGGCACCGCCGACGTGCTCGCCTCCACCGGCGACCTCGCCAAGATCGGCCGGCTCGACATGATCCCCGACAAGGAGGAGCGGCTGCGCGAGATCCACCTCAACCCGGTCAAGCTCGCCTTCTTCCTCGGCATCCGGGCCGGCGCGGGCGAGGGCCACGACCAGTTCGTCGACGACATGTACACCACCCCCGACGGCACCGCCGTGGTCGCCTCCCGCCCCAGCTTCGCCGACGTCGTCTCGATCGACGTGCGCACGGGCCGGATCAACTGGCGCTTCCCCGTCGCGGGCTTCCGCTCCGACCACATGGCGGTCTCCCCGGACGGCACCCGGGTCGCGGTCTCCGCCTCCACCGCCAACACCGTGCACGTCCTCGACATCGCCACCGGCCGCCAACTCGGCTCCTTCCCGACCGGCGACAAACCGCACGAGAACACCTTCAGCCGCGACGGCCGCTTCCTGTGGAACAGCTCCATCGGGGACGTGACCTCCGCCCTCGACGCGCCCTGGCTGGACTGGACGAAGGGCGACCGGAAGATCACCGTCGTCGACGCGCAGACCTTCCGCACCGTCCGGGTGATCGACATGCGCCAGCGGCTCGACGCCTTCGGCCGCCCGGACCTCTCCGACGCCGTCCGCCCGATGTCCTTCAGCCCCGACGAGTCGAAGCTCTACTTCCAGGTGTCCTTCTTCAACGGGGTCGTCGAGTACGACGTCGCCGCCGACCGGATCACCCGGATCAGGGAGCTTCCCCGCAACCCCGCCACCAACCCCGACCGCACCACCTGGGTCAACGACTCCCGCCACCACGGGATGTCCATGAGCCCGGACGGGACCAGGCTCTGCGTCGCGGGCACCATGGACGACTACGCCACCGTCATGGACCGCGCCTCCCTCACCGAGGGGCCGCTGGTGCCCGCGAACAAGCCGTACTGGGCCACCGTCGACGGGGACGGCACGGCCTGCGTGATCTCCGAGAGCGGCGCGGACCAGGTCACCGCCATCGACTTCGCGACCGGGACCAAGCGGGTGTCCGTCCCCGTCGGCGACCACCCGCAGCGCGTCCGCCTGGGCCACGTCCCGGCGGGCTGGACGGGTCCGCGGTAGCGGCGCCCGCCGGCCACCCCGGCCCATATGAGGTGACCGGTCCGCGATGACCGATTAGTCTCCCGATCATGGTGGACATCCGCGAGGTACCCGAAGCCGACATCGACCGCGCTCTGGAGCTCGCGTACCTGGTCTTCCACGACCGCCCCGACGAGGAGGGCCGCGCACGCCACCACACCCTCCTGCGCCACTGCGCACGGCTCGGCGCCTACGACGGGGGCGCGCTGGTCGGGTTCATGGCCGCGCACGACTTCCGGCTCTCGGTGCCCGGGGCGGACCTGCCCTGCCCCGGGCTCACCTTCGTCAGCGTCGCCCCCACCCATCGCCGCCGCGGCGTGCTCACCGCATTGATGGACGAGCAGCTGCGGCGCACGGGGGCCGAGGGCAGCCCGGTCGCCGCCCTGTGGGCCTCCGAATCCGCCATCTACGGCCGCTTCGGCTACGGTTCGGCCACCCAGGGCGCCACCATCGAGATCGACTCCACGCGCCCGCTGGCCCTGCGCATCGACCCGGACCCGCGCCCGCTGAGGCTGCTCGACCCGCGGGAGGCACTCGCGGTGATCGGGCCGTACCACGAGGCCGCCCGCGCCGGGCGGGCCGGCCGCCCGACCCGCGACGCGGAGCGCTGGAACGAGTCCTGGCTCAGCGAACAGGACGAGGAGGACGAGGAGTTGAGCCCTCCTCGGATCATCGTCCTCGGCGATCCCGGACAGCCGATCGCGGGGTACGTGCTCTACCGCACGAAGCACGAGTCCGACGGCGGCCCCGCCCGCAGCCCCGGCCTGGTCCGCGTGGACGAACTGGAGGCGGACACCCCGGCGGTGGCCGCCGCCCTGTGGGACTGCCTGGCCGGCCTCGACCTGACCGGGAAGGTCTCCGCGTGGGGCCGGCCGCTGGACGACCCCCTGCTCCGGTTCGCCGCCGACCGGGACCAGGTCAGGATCACCGCCCAGTTCCCGGCGCTCTGGCTGCGCCTGGTCGACGTACGGGCGGCGCTGACCCGGCGGTCCTGGGCCGCGCCGGTGGAGGTGGTGCTGGAGCTGGCCGACGTGCGGCTGCCCGCCAACGCGGGGCGGTTCCGGCTGAAGGCGGGGCCGGGCGGGGCGACGTACGACCCCGCCGGGGCCCCCGCCGACCTGGAGCTGGAGGTACGGGACCTCGCGGCCTGCTACCTGGGCGGGACCCGGGTCGCCGAGCTGGTCGCCGCCGGGCTGGTGGCGGAGCGGACCCCCGGCGCCGCGGCGGCCCTGGACGCGGCCCTGCACACCCCCCTGCTGCCGCACACGGCGGACGAGTTCTGAGGCGGGGCGCCGCGAGGCGAGGCGCGGCGAGGCGTGCCGGGCCCGGCCGCGGTCAGGCGGGCAGCGAGATCCGGGCCGCCGCCATCCCGAACGGGGAGCTCTGCCCGAGCCGCGCCCCCGAGCTCCCGCCGCCGGCCCTCGGGTGCAGGTCCTCGTCGCGGTAACGGCGCACGTTCCGGTGCCAGTTGAGGACGGCGGCCATCCAGTCCTCCAACTCCCGCACGTACGCGTCGAGCGAGGCCCGCTCCCGCGCGCCGAGGCCGTGGTCCTCGTAGAGCACCGGCAGCTGGTGGTCGCGGATGTGCTCGAACTCCTCGGTGCGCTGCACCATCAGGTCGGCGACGATCGCGAACGCCCTCGGGTAGTCGATGTCGAAGAAGTTCTGGGTGACGAGGACGTGGTTGTGCACCTCGCCCTCCACCTCGATCTCCTTCTGGTACGAGAACAGGTCGTTGGTGATGCACCCGACGTCCGCCGCCGCGCTCTCCAGCGAGCGCATCACCCCGTCCCGGTAGACCTCGGGCGGCACCCCGTCGCCCTCATGGCCGAGTTTGGCGAGGAACATCGTCATGTACGAGCCGAAGGTGAAGCGGCGCATCTCGGCGTAGTCGACCGGGTCCGGGATCCGGTTCACGACGGAGTTGCCGATCTCCCACACCCAGCTGTCCAGCATCCCTGTCACGTGCCCGCGGAACGCGGCGCGCATCGCGGGGTCCATCCCGTCGACGGTCCGCGCCCACAGGTCCTTCAGGCTCCGCTCCATCGCGGTGACCGGCTCCGGGGCCTCGGCCGGATCGACCGGGATCATGGAGATCAGCCGGTCGGTCGCCGCCCGCGCGGCTCCCGGGGACTTCGAGCCGGCGAACACCCTGGGGTAGTAGTCGTCCGCGTACGTGCCCCAGGTCAGCCACTGCGAGCTCAGGCACAGGGCCTCCGCCGTCGCGTCGGGGTCGATGCCCGCCGCGCACAGGGCGAAGTCCATGCCGACCAGCTTGTCCTCGTCCCAGATGTCGGAGCCGGGGTCGCCGGGCTGCGGCTCCAGCAGGCCCATCTCCCGGGACCAGCGCACGACGTCGCGGCGGGCCAGGTCCAGGTGCGGGCTGAGGGTGAGCGGGAAGGGCAGGGAGAAGTCGGGCAGCAGCGAGGGGCCCACCTTGCGGAACGGCACGTGCGTGAAGCTGCGCCGGCGCAGCTCCATGGCCCGGGGGACGAGGAGCGAGCGCAGGTCGAGGGCGGCGGTGCCCGGTCCGGTGGGCAGGAAGGGCAGCGTGAGCGGGGCGGCCGCCGCGCCGCCCCCGGCCTCCTGGTTCATGTAGCGGCTGGAGACCATGTGCCATTCGTGGCCGCCGGACTGCCAGTCCTGCAGGCCCTTCGCGTAGGCGAGTACGGACGCCATCTCGACGGGGTCGAGGCCGTGCCGGGCGGCGAGCGCGGGGACCTCGGCGAGGGCCGTGTACTCGAACTGCTGGAGCCGCGAGGTCAGCAGGTCGTTCGACAGGTCGGCGGCCTCCTGGGTGGTGCAGTCCAGGAAGGTCTCCAGGACCAGGACGGCGTTGGAGAGTTCGCCCTCCTGCTCCACCTCGCGCTGGTAGCTGAAGATGTCGTTGCGGATGTGCACCGCGTCGGAGAAGGCGTCGCGGAGCACTTCGAGCGGGCGCGCGTGCGCGACGCGCGCCGGCACCTCGGCGCAGACGTACTCGACCAGCCCGGCGGACCAGGGGGCGCCGCCGACCTTGCGGCGCATCTCGATGTATTCGAGCGGGTTGGCCACCCGGCCGATGTTGATGTTGTGGAGCTCCCACATCGACTCGTCGAGGAGGTTCCGCGTGGACTCGGAGAACCGTTCCCTCCAGTCCATGGACATCGCGGGCACGGTCCGCGACCACAGGTCCTTCAGGCCCGCCTCGACCGGGTTCGTCGGTTCGGGGAACCCGTCGGCGAGGTCCATCGGCATGAAGGCGGCCAGCCCGTCGAGGTACTTCTTGGCGCCCTCGCGGTCCTGGGTGCGCTTGTAGACCTCCAGGAAGTGATCGTCGAAGAAGAAGACCCACACGTACCAGTCGGTGACCAGATCGAGCGCGTCGGCGCCGCAGTCGGGGTGGGTGTAGGAGCACAGCAGCGCGTAGTCGTGCGAGTCGAGGTCCCGCTCGTCCCAGACGCCGGACCCCTCCAGCATCCCGAAGCCGCGGGCCCACCGCTTGGTGTGCGCTCGCGCGGTCTCCAGGTGGGGATTGAGGCGCGCCGGATACGGCACGTAGAAATCCGGCAGTTGAAACGGCTGTGTCACGGCGGGCTGGACCTTTCGTCCGGGGCGCGGGGGCCCTTGCCTGCGGCCCCCCGCACGAGATCAGCAGGGCCCTACCCCTTTCGCCGCCGGGACAAGGAGGAGTTCACCGCTTCAGGTGACGCGCGAGCCGTTTTGGGCCGCAGGTGCCTCGTGGGGGATACGCGCACGGCAAAAGCCGTCCTCCTCGCCCACGGCGGGGGCGAGGAGGACGGCTCGGCAGGTGCGGGCGCCGCGGAGCGGACTACTCCGAATCGGCCTCGAGGTTGCCTTCCGTGTCCAGGTAGACCTGGCGCAGGGATTCGAGGATCCGGGGGTCCGGCTTCTCCCACATGCCGCGGGACTCGGCCTCCAGGAGGCGTTCCGCGATGCCGTGCAGGGCCCAGGGGTTGGCCTCCTCCAGGAAGGCGCGGTTGGTCGGGTCCAGGACGTACGTCTCCGTCAGCTTGTCGTACATCCAGTCCGCCACCACGCCCGTCGTGGCGTCGTAGCCGAAGAGGTAGTCCACCGTCGCGGCCAGCTCGAAGGCGCCCTTGTAGCCGTGGCGGCGCATCGCCTCGATCCACTTCGGGTTCACCACGCGGGCGCGGAAGACGCGGGACGTCTCCTCCACCAGCGTGCGGGTCTTGACCGTCTCCGGGCGGGTCGAGTCGCCGATGTACGCCTCCGGGGCCGTGCCCCGCAGCGCGCGGACCGTGGCCACCATGCCGCCGTGGTACTGGAAGTAGTCGTCCGAGTCGGCGATGTCGTGCTCGCGGGTGTCCGTGTTCTTCGCGGCCACCGTGATCCGCTTGTACGCCGTCTCCATCTCCTCGCGCGCCGCCCGGCCCTCCAGGCCGCGGCCGTACGCGTAGCCGCCCCAGACCGTGTAGACCTCCGCGAGGTCGGCGTCCGTACGCCAGTCGCGGGAGTCGATCAGCTGGAGGATGCCGGCGCCGTACGTGCCCGGGCGCGAGCCGAAGATACGGGTGGTCGCGCGGCGCTCGTCACCGTGGACGGCCAGGTCGGCCTGCGCGTGGGCCCGGACGAAGTTCTCCTGCGCGGGCTCGTCCAGCCCCGCCGCCAGTCGTACCGCGTCGTCCAGCAGGCCGATGACGTGCGGGAAGGCGTCGCGGAAGAAGCCCGAGATGCGCAGGGTCACGTCGATGCGGGGGCGGCCCAGCTCGTCGAGCGGGATCGGCTCCAGGCCGGTGACGCGGCGCGAGGCCTCGTCCCAGACCGGGCGGACGCCCAGCAGGGCGAGGGCCTCGGCGACGTCGTCGCCGGAGGTGCGCATCGCGCTCGTGCCCCACAGCGACAGGCCGACGGAGGCCGGCCACTCGCCGTTGTCCGTGCGGTAGCGGGTGAGGAGCGAGTCGGCCAGTGCCTGGCCCGTCTCCCACGCGAGGCGGGAGGGGACGGCCTTCGGGTCGACGGAGTAGAAGTTCCGGCCCGTGGGCAGGACGTTGACCAGGCCGCGGAGGGGGGAGCCCGAGGGACCCGCCGGGACGAAGGCGCCGTCCAGCGCGCTCACCACGTGCGCGATCTCGTCCGTCGTGCCGGCCAGGCGCGGGACGACCTCGCGGGCCGCGAAGTCCAGGACCGCCGCGACGTCCGCGGAGTGGTCCGCGGCGACCGTGGCCACCGCCTCCGGCGCCCAGTCGGCGTCCTCCATCGCCTGGACCAGCGCGCGGGCCGCCTCCTCCGCCTCGTCGGCGGTCGTCCGGGTGGCCGCGGACTCGTCCAGGCCGAGCGCCTCGCGCAGGCCGGGCAGGGCCGTCGTGCCGCCCCAGATCTGGCGGGCGCGCAGGATCGCGAGGACCAGGTTGACCCGGGCGTCGCCGGTCGGAGCGCCGCCCAGGACGTGCAGACCGTCGCGGATCTGGGCGTCCTTGACCTCGCACAGCCAGCCGTCGACGTGCAGCAGGAAGTCGTCGAATCCGTCGTCGTCCGGACGCTCCTCCAGCCCCAGGTCGTGGTGGAGCTTCGCGGCCTGGATCAGCGTCCAGATCTGTGCGCGGATCGCCGGAAGCTTCGCCGGGTCCATCGCGGAGATCTGCGCGTACTCGTCCAGGTGCTGCTCCAGGCGTGCGATGTCGCCGTACGACTCCGCGCGCGCCATCGGGGGCACCAGGTGGTCGACCAGCGTCGCGTGCACGCGGCGCTTGGCCTGGGTGCCCTCGCCCGGGTCGTTGACCAGGAACGGGTAGATCAGCGGCAGGTCGCCGAGCGCCGCGTCGGGCGCGCAGGCCGCCGACAGGCCGGCGTTCTTGCCCGGCAGCCACTCCAGGTTGCCGTGCTTGCCCAGGTGGATCATCGCGTCGGCGCCGAAGCCGCCGTCCTGCGCGCTCGCCTGGATCCAGCGGTACGCGGCCAGGTAGTGGTGCGAGGGCGGCAGGTCCGGGTCGTGGTAGATCGCGATCGGGTTCTCGCCGAAGCCGCGCGGCGGCTGGATCAGGATGAGCAGGTTCCCGCGGCGCAGCGCCGCGAGGACGATGTCGCCCTCCGGGTTGGCCGAGCGGTCCACGAACATGTTGCCCGGGGCCTCGCCCCAGTGCTCCTCGACGCTGCCCCGCAGCTCGGCGGGGAGCTCGGCGAACCACCGCTTGTAGTCGGCCGCGGGGATCCGGACCGGGTTGCGGGCCAGCTGCTCCTCGGTCAGCCAGTCCTGGTCGTGGCCGCCGGCCTCGATCAGGGCGCGGATCAGCTCGTCGCCGTCGCCCGAGACCAGGCCCGGGATCTCCTCGACGGGGCCGAAGTCGTAACCGCCCGCGATGAGCGTGCGCAGCAGCTCCACGGCGCTGGCCGGGGTGTCGAGGCCGACCGCGTTGCCGATGCGGGAGTGCTTGGTCGGGTACGCGGACAGGACGAGCGCGATCTTCTTGTCGCGGCGCTCGATGTGCCGCAGCCGGGCGTGCCGCACGGCGATGCCGGCGACGCGGGCGGCGCGCTCGGGATCGGCCACGTACGAGGGCAGTCCGTCCTCGTCGAGCTCCTTGAAGGAGAACGGGACCGTGATCAGGCGGCCGTCGAACTCGGGCACGGCGACCTGCGTCGCGGCGTCGAGCGGGGACAGGCCCTCGTCGTTCTCCTCCCAGGCGCTGCGCGAGCCGGTCAGGCACAGGGCCTGCAGGATCGGCACGCCGAGGGCGGCGAGCGCGCCCGCGTCCCAGGACTCGTCGTCCCCGCCGGCCGAGGCGGTGGCGGGCTTGGTGCCGCCGGCCGCGAGCACCGTGGTGACGATCGCGTCCGCCGACTCCAGTTCGGCGATCAGCTCCGGCTCCGGGCTGCGCAGGGAGGACACGTACAGCGGTACGGGCGTCCCGCCGGTCTCCACGATGGCGTCGCACAGCGCGTGCACGAAGGCGGTGTTGCCGCTCATCTGGTGGGCGCGGTAGTACAGCACGGCGATGCGCGGGCCGTACGGGCGCACCGGGGTGCGCTCCAGCGGGCCCCAGGTGGGCGCCGCGGCGGGCGGCTCGAAGCCGTGGCCGGTGAGCAGCACGGTGTCGGACAGGAAGCGGGCCAGCTGGTCGAGGTTGGCGGGGCCGCCGTGGGCGAGGTAGCCGTGCGCCTCGGCGGCGATGCCGATCGGGACCGTCGAGGCCTCCATCAGCTGGGCGTCCGGGGCCTGTTCGCCGGTGAGGACGACCACCGGGCGGGTCTGGGTCGGCGCCAGGAGCAGGTCGAGCCCGTCCTGCCAGGCGCGCAGCCCGCCGAGGAGGCGTACGACGACCAGGTCGACGCCGTCGAGCAGGGCGGGGAGGTCTTCGAGGGGAAGGCGGGAGGGGTTCGCGAACCGGTACGGCACGGGGCCGTCCGCGGCGCGGGCGCTGAGCAGATCGGTGTCGGACGTCGACAGCAGCAGGATCATGCGGCGGCATGCCTTCCTCGGGGTTTCCGCGCCCCGGGCAGTGAGGACAGCGGGAGTTCCTGACTCACCCGGCGGATCGCTCCGCGGGTTCACAGTGGCGGGACCGCGCCGGATTCGCACCGGGCTTCCTCCCAGCGGGCCACGTGGCTCCGCCGGTGGTCATCTTAGGTGGCGTTCTCCCTGGCCGGGAGTGGGGGTGTCCGACGCCCGCGGAGCGGATCGGGGCAGGTCGGGCGGAGGGTGGGGCGCGGGGGCGGGTGGTGACGGACACAGGCCGGGGTCGGGCAATCGTGGGTATGCTCGCCGCCATGCCGCCCCAGCCCCCTTCCGCCGCATCGCGGGACGAACCGGTCATACGTGACCGCGGTGACGCCTGCCCCGGTGCGCTGCGGCTGCACGCGGCGGACGACGGGCACCTGGCCCGGATCCGGATACCCGGCGGGATGCTCGACGCGGGCGCGGCCCTGCTCCTGGCCGATGCGGCGGACCGGCTCGGCGACGGGCACATCGACCTCACCTCGCGGGGCAACGCGCAGCTGCGCGGGCTCGGTGCGAGCTGCGGGGGCGAGCTGCAGGGCGTGCTCGTACGGGCCGGGCTGCTGCCCGCGCCCACCCACGAGCGGGTCCGCAACATCGTCGCCTCGCCGCTGACGGGCCTGGACCGGCGGGCGCTGCCCGACGTCGCGCCCTGGGTGGCGGAGCTGGACCGGCTGCTGTGCGCGAGCGCGCCGGCGGCCGGGCTGTCCGGGCGCTTCCTGTTCGCCCTCGACGACGGCCGCGGGGACGTCACCTCGCTCGACGCCGATGTGAACCTGGCCGCCGCCGGGGACGGGGACCGGGCCCTGCTGTGGACGGCCGACCCGGCGGACGCCCTGCTGGTGGCCGCCGCCGACGGTCCGCGGGCCGCGCTCGCGGCCGCCGGGTACTTCCTGGACGCCGTCCGCCGGGCCGGTACCCGGGCCTGGCGGGTGTCGGAGCTTCCTGCCGAACAGGCCATGCTTTCCGAGGAGTTGGCTGCACGACTCGCCGCCTCCGGTATCCCGGCCGCCGTCGTACGGGACCGCGCCGCCCCGAGCGGACCGCCCCCCGAGCCGGGTGTGGTCGAGGGCCCCGAAGGCGCCGCCGCGCTCAGCGTGTTCGCGCCGCTGGGCCGCCTCACCACCGCCCAGTGGCGCCGGCTGGCCGGGCTCACGGGCCGGCTCCGCCTGACCCCTTGGCGCGGGATCGTCGTCCCCGGCCTGCCCGCCGGAGCCGCCGCGGGCGCGCTCGCCGAGCTCGCCGCGGCCGGGCTCGTGACCGCTCCCGGCGATCCCTGGCGGTCCGTCACCGCCTGTACCGGGAAGCCGGGTTGCGCGAAATCCCGCGCGGACGTACGCGCCGACGCGCGCGCCGTCGTGGTGCAGGCGGCACCGGGCACCCGCCCGCTGCCCGTGCACTGGTCCGGCTGCGAACGCCGGTGCGGGCACCCCCGCGGCACCGCCTGGGCCGACGTGGTCGCCACCGCCGACGGGTACGACCTGACCGCGACCGGCCGCGCCCCGCTCCGGGGCGTCCCGGCCTCCGAACTTCCCGCGGCCCTCGCGGCCGTACGCCGTACCACCTCCCACGACGCAGCGAAGAAATGAGCGAGTACACAGTGTTCGAGTACGAGAAGGACGGCGCGGCGATCTACCGCCAGTCCTTTGCCACGATCCGCGCCGAGGCGGACCTCTCCGGGCTGCCCGCCTCCGTCGCCCAGGTCGCGGTGCGCATGATCCACGCCTGCGGAATGACCGACCTGCCCCAGGACCTCGGCTACACCCCGGACGTCGTGCTCCGCGCGCGGGCCGCGCTGCACGCCGGCGCGCCGATCCTCTGCGACGTGCAGATGGTCGCCAGCGGTGTCACCCGCAAGCGGCTGCCCGTGGACAACGAGGTGATCTGCACCCTGTCCGACCCGGCCGTCCCGGCCCTCGCCGCCAAGATGGGCACCACGCGCAGCGCCGCCGCCCTCGAGGTCTGGCGCGACCGCGGCCTGCTGGAAGGCTCCGTGATCGCCGTCGGCAACGCGCCGACCGCCCTGTTCCGGCTGTTGGAGATGATCGAGGAGGGCGCCCCGCGCCCCGCCGCCGTCATCGGCGTCCCGGTCGGCTTCATCGGCGCCGCCGAGTCCAAGGACGCGCTCGCCGCCCACGCCTCCGGGCTCGACCACCTGATCGTGCGCGGCCGGCGCGGCGGCAGCGCCATCGCGGCCGCCGCCGTCAACGCGATCGCGAGCGAGGAAGAATGAGCACCGCAGCCGGCACCGGTACCGGAAAGCTGTACGGCGTCGGGCTCGGCCCCGGCGACCCTTCCCTCATGACCCTGCGGGCCGTCGAGGTCATCGCCGAGGCCGATGTCGTCGCGTACCACAGCGCCCGCCACGGCCGCTCGATCGCCCGCTCGATCGCCGCGAAGCACCTGCGCGCCGACCACGTCGAGGAGCCGCTGGTCTACCCGGTCACCACCGAGACCACCGACCACCCCGGCGGCTACCAGGGCGCGATGGAGGAGTTCTACGAGGCCTCCGCCGCCCGGCTGGCCGCGCACCTGGACGCCGGGCGGACCGTCGCCGTGCTCGCCGAGGGCGACCCGCTCTTCTACGGCTCGTACATGCACATGCACAAGCGGCTCGCCGACCGCTACGAGGCCGAGGTGATCCCCGGCGTGACCTCGGTCAGCGCCGCCGCGGCCCGCCTGGGCACCCCGCTCGTCGAGGGCGAGGAGGTGCTGACGATCCTGCCCGGCACCCTGCCCGAGGAGGAGCTCACCGCCCGCCTCGCCGCCACCGACTCCGCCGTCGTGATGAAGCTCGGCCGCACCTTCCCCGCCGTGCGCCGGGCCATGGAGGGCAGCGGCCGCCTCGCGGAGGCCCGGTACGTGGAGCGCGCCACCATGGAGGGGGAGCGGACCGGCGTCCTCGCCGACACCGACCCCGACAGCGTCCCGTACTTCGCCGTCGCCGTCGTGCCCAGCCGCATCGGCAATCCGGGCAGCGTGCCGTCCGGCCCCGGCGAGGTCGTGGTCGTCGGCACCGGCCCGGCCGGGCCGCTCTGGCTCACCCCCGAGACGCGGCGGGCGCTGGCCGACGCCGAGGTGCTCGTCGGGTACACCACGTACCTGGACCGGGTCCCCGCCAAGCCGGGGCAGGTCCGGCACGGCTCCGACAACAAGGTGGAGTCGGAGCGCGCCGAGTTCGCGCTCGACCTGGCCCGCCGCGGCAAGCGCGTGGCCGTGGTCTCCGGCGGCGACCCGGGCGTCTTCGCCATGGCCACCGCCGTCCTGGAGGTCGCCGGGCAGCCCGAGTACAAGGACGTGCCCGTACGGGTCCTGCCGGGGGTGACCGCCGCCAACGCGGCAGCCGCCGCGGCCGGGGCCCCGCTCGGCCACGACTACGCCACCATCTCCCTCTCGGACCGGCTCAAGCCGTGGGAGGTCATCGCGGAGCGGCTGCGCGCCGCCGCGGCGGCGGACCTGGTGCTCGCCCTGTACAACCCGGGCTCGCGCAGCCGGACCTGGCAGGTCGCCCAGGCCAAGGAGCTGCTGCTGGAGCTGCGTTCGGAGCAGACCCCGGTGGTCGTCGCCCGGGACGTGGGCGGCCCGGAGCAGTCGGTCCGCGTCCTCGCGCTCGGCGAACTGGAGCCCTCCGAGGTGGACATGCGCACGATCCTGCTGATCGGCTCCTCGCAGACCCAGGTCACCGAGCGCCCGGACGGCTCCCGCGTGACGTGGACCCCGCGCCGCTATCCGGAGGCCTGACCGCCGGGCCGGGCGGCGTTCTCAGCACTGCCAGAGGAACGCCGCCCGCCCGCAAGGTGCGCAGACGTGCGCATAGGCTCTGCCGGAGCCGAAGTTGGGAGCGGTGAGGGGGTCGGGACCCTCCTCCAGCTGGGCGATGAACTCCATCGGGGCGCCGCAGCCCGTGCAGTCGGGCGTCTCGTCGTACTGGAGCCAGTCGGGGGTGCCGCCGAGCCGGCCGAGCGCCTCGTTCGCGGGGCGCCCGCTCCGCTCTGACCAGGCCTTGGCGGCGAGCCGGTACTCCGGCTCGTCCACCGTGACGCGCTCGACGGTGCGGACCGCCCCGAGCTGCCGGACGTCCTCGTCGTCCTCGTCGCTGTCGTCGTCCCCGTCGTCCCCGTCGTCCTCGTCGCTCCCGTCGGCCTCGGCGGCGGGGAGCGCGGGCAGCGGTACGGGAACCAGCCCGTCCGGCGGGAAGAGGTACGCCCTGTTGCCGCCGGCCGTCGCACTCCACTCCGCGCACGTGCCCGGGGCGTTCGCGCACATGAAGACGGCGAGGACCCCGCGCCCGCCGTCGAGGACCAGCTGCGCGATGAACCCGAGCGGCCCGGAACAGGCCGTGCACGTGGGCCACTCGCTGCCGGCGGGAGCCAGCGGCAGGCCTCCGATACGGGTGACCGGGGCATGGGGTGCGGCGGAGCCGTCGTGGATCAGCAAGGTGGTGGGGCTCATACCGGTGAGGGTAGGACCACCCACTGACAACCGTCGGGCGGGTCAGGCCGGGGCCGCCGCGAGCCACTCCAGGGCCGCCGACACGGACTCCGCCGCCGTGACTCCCTCCGGGACCGGGGGACGGCGGACCACCAGGACCGGGATGCCGGCCTCACGGGCCGCGGTCAGCTTGGGGGCGGTGGCGGAGCCGCCGCTGTCCTTGGTGACCAGCACGTCGATCCGGTGCCGGGCGAGCAGCTCCCGCTCGCCGTCCAAGGTGAACGGACCCCGGTCGAGCAGGACTTCGAGCCGCGGCGGGACCGGCGTGTCCGGCGGGTCCACCGAGCGCACCAGGAACCAGGTGTCGGCCAGGTGCGCGAACGCGTGCAGGCCCATGCGCCCGGTGGTCAGGAAGGCCCGGCCGCCGAGTTCCGGCAGCAGCGCCGCCGCCTCGGCGAGTGAGCCGGCGAAGTGCCAGTCGTCCCCGGGGCCGGGGGACCAGCCGGGGCGGCGCAGCGCCAGCAGGGGAACGCCCGAAAGCGCCGCGCCCGCAGCCGCGTTGAAGCTCATCCGCTGCGCGAAGGGATGCGTGGCGTCGACCAGGTGCGTGACCCGGTGGGCGGTGATCCAGGCGGCCAGGCCCCCGGGGCCGCCGAAACCGCCGATCCGCACCTCGCCCGGCGGCAGCACGGGCGCGGACACCCGGCCGGCGAGCGAGGTGGTCACGCGGTACGAGGGATCCGCGGCCAGCGCCTGCGCGAGGCGCCGGGCCTCCGTCGTGCCGCCCAGGACCAGGACGTGGGCCGGGGCTGCGTCAGCAGACATGCCGGTCGCGCTCGGGGGAGTACAGGTGGCTGTCGCGGAACTGCTCGGCGCCGAGCGTACGGCCCACCACGATGACCGCGGTGCGGACCAGGCCGGCCTCCTTCACCTGGGCCGCGATGTCGGCCAGCGTGCCGCGCAGGATCAGCTCGTCGGGGCGGCTGGCCATGGCCACCACCGCCACCGGGCACTCGGCCCCGTAGTGCGGCAGCAGCTCGGCGACGACCCGGTCCACATAACGGGTGGCCAGGTGCAGCACCAGCAGCGCCCCGCTGCGGCCGAGCGTGGCCAGGTCCTCGCCGGGCGGCATCGGCGTGGCCTGCTGGGCGATCCGGGTCAGGATCACCGTCTGGCCGACGGTGGGCACCGTCAGCTCCCGCTTCAGCGCGGCCGCCGCCGCGGCGAACGCCGGTACGCCGGGCACCACCTCGTAGGGGATGCCGGCGGCGTCGAGGCGCCGCATCTGCTCCGCCACCGCGCTGAAGATCGACGGGTCGCCGGAGTGCAGCCGCGCCACGTCCTCGCCCGCCGCGTGGGCCCGTACGCACTCGGCGATGATCTCGTCGAGGTTCAGCTGCGAGGTGTCGACCAGGCGGGCGTCCGCCGGGCACTCGGCCAGCAGTTCGCGCGGGACCAGGCTGCCCGCGTACAGGCAGACGGGGGCGGCGGCGAGCGTCCGTGCACCGCGCACCGTGATCAGGTCGGCGGCGCCGGGGCCCGCGCCGATGAAGTACACGGTCATGTCGTCTGGTCCTCTTCCTCGTTCTGGTCCTGCGTCGTGGGATGGTCCGGCCAGGGCTTCGTCACGGACCACTGGGTGACCGGCATCGCCTGCCGCCAGCCCGTGAAACCGCCGACCGCCACCGCGTGCGCGACGGCCAGCTTCACCAGGTCGCCACCGTGGCGCCGGTAGCGCTCGGTGAGGACCGCCTCCGACTCCAGGGTCACGGTGTTGACCACCAGCCGGCCACCGGGGGCCAGCGCCGCCCAGGCCGCGTCCAGCAGGCCCGGCGCGGTCAGCCCGCCGCCGATGAACACGGCGTCGGGAGCGGGCAGCCCGGCCAGCGCCTCGGGCGCGGCGCCGGTGACCACGCGCAGCCCGGGGACGCCGAGCGCGGCCGCGTTGCGGGTGATGCGGGCGGCCCGCTCCGGGACGCGCTCCACGGCCACCGCCCGGCAGGTGGGGTGCGTCCGCATCCACTCGATGCCGATGGAGCCGGATCCGCCGCCGATGTCCCACAGCAGTTCGCCGGGGGCCGGGGCGAGGGCGCACAGCGTGGCCGCCCGGACGTGGCGCTTGGTGAGCTGGCCGTCGTGCTCGTACGCGGCGTCGGGCAGGCCGGGGGTCGCGCCGAGCCGGGGGACGGGGCCGCGCCGGTCCCGGCGGCACTCCACGGCCACCACGTTGAGGGGGTCGCCCGGCGCGCGGTCCCAGCTCTCGGCCCGGCCCTCGTACGTGTCCTCGCGCTCGGAGCCGAGCTGCTCCAGTACCCGCATCCGGCTCGGGCCGAAGCCCCGCTCCCGGAGCAGGGCGGCGATCTCGTCGGGGCTCGCCGCTCCGGCGCTGAGCACCAGCACCCGCCGTCCCTCGTACAGCGCGGCCGCGAGCCGGGCCACCGGGCGGCCGACCACCGTGACCACCTCGGTGTCCTCCACCGGCCAGCCCAGGCGGGCGCAGGCGTACGAGACCGAGGAGGGGTGCGGGTGGACCCGCAGGCGCTGCGCCCCGAGCTCCTCGGCCAGGGCCCGGCCGATCCCGTAGAACATGGGGTCGCCACTGGCCAGCACGGCGATCCGGCGGCCCGCGTGCTCGGCCATCAGCTTCGGCACGGCGGGCCGCAGCGGGCTCGGCCAGGCCACCCGCTCGCCCGGGCAGTCCTCGGCCGGCAGCAGGTCCAGCTGGCGCGGCCCGCCGATCAGCACCTCGGCCCCGGTCAGCGCGGACCGCGCGGCGGCGGTGAGCCCGGCCCAGCCGTCGGCGCCGAGGCCGACGACCGACACGGGCAGGGGGGACGGCGGTGCGGAGCTCACTGCGCGGTACCTCGGGAACGGGAAGGGGAGCGGGCGGGTGGACCCGCAGCCTACTGGCCGGGGTACCGGCCCCCGGCTCCACCCCCGCGAAGGGCGAGGTCTACCCTCGGTAACCCCATGGTCACCGCACCGTGCAACCCACCGTCGCGAGGGAGCTCACATGCCTGGCTGGAACGCCGAGAACATCCCCGACCAGAGCGGCCGCACCGCCGTCGTCACGGGAGCCAACAGCGGTATCGGCTACGTCGCCGCCCGCGAGCTCGCCCGGCGCGGCGCCGACGTGGTGCTGGCCTGCCGCAGCTCGGCGCGCGGGCGGGCCGCGGTGGTCCGGCTGCGCGCCGAAGTCCCGGGCGCCGAGGTGGAGTTCATCCCGCTGGACCTGGCCGACCTGGCCTCCGTACGGGAATTCGCCCACGTCCACGGGCAGCGCCGCCGCTCCCTCGACCTGCTCGTGAACAACGCGGGTGTGATGGCGCTGCCGTACGGGCGGACCGCCGACGGGTTCGAGACCCAGTTCGGGGTCAACCACCTCGGCCACTTCGCGCTGACCGGCCTGCTCCTGCCCCAGCTGCTGGCCGCGGCCCCCGGGGCCCGGATCGTCACGGTCTCCAGCGGGTTCCACGCGCTCGGCGACGTCGACCTCGACGATCTGAACGGCGAGCACGGCTACCGGCGCTGGATCGCGTACGGCCGTTCCAAGACCGCGAACCTCCTCTTCACGCACGAGCTTGCCCGGCGGCTGGAAGCCGCCGGCTCCGGGATCGTCGCGGCGGCCGCGCACCCCGGCTACGCCTCCACCAACCTGCACGCCGGTGCCTCGCGGCAGGAGGGCCACCGGCCCATGTCGCGCCTGATGGGCCTCGGCGCCGCCGTCCTCGCCCAGTCCGCCGCCTCCGGCGCGCTGCCCACGCTGTACGCGGCCACCGCCCCCGGGGTGCGCCCCGACGCGTTCTACGGACCGCGGCTCGGCTGGCGCGGGGCGCCGGTGCGCTCCTGGCGGGCGAAGTGGACCCTGGACGACGCGTCCGGCGAGCGGCTCTGGGCGGCCTCGGAGAAGCTGACCTCCGTCCCGTACGGCTTCCTCGCGCGCTGAGCGGGCGGCGGTCCGGATCCGGGCCGCCGTACGGGCCGCCGTACGGGCGCCCCTCCGTGAGCCCCCCGTCCGCCCCCGGGGTGCCTCGGGGCGCCCCGGGCGGGACCTGATCCGCCGGCCGGCCGGCACGGGAGACTCGGCGCCATGGACGACGACACGGACAACCACCCAGAAGCCCACGAAGCCCACGATCACGCGGTGGTCCTCGGCGCAGGCCTGGCGGGGATGCTGGCGGCGCGGGCGCTCGCCCAGCGGTTCGCGCGCGTGACCGTGGTGGAACGGGACGAACTGCCGGACACCGGGCCGGCCTTCCGGTCCGGTGTGCCGCAGTCCCGGCACGTGCACGTGCTGTGGTCGCGTGGCCTGGACCTGATGGAGGGGCTGCTGCCCGGGGTCACCCGCGAGCTGCTGGCCGCCGGGGCGGCCCTGATGGAGACGCCGCGGGACTTCCTGTGGCTGAGCCCGGCCGACTGGTTCCAGCCGGTTCCCGGGTCCCGGATCCTGATCGGCAGCCGGGAGCTGATCGACTGGACGGTCCGCCGGGAGGTGCTGAGGGACGAGCGCATCCGGGTCCGCTCCGGATCGATGGCCACCGGGCTCCTCGCCGGACCCGACGGCCGCTCGGTCACCGGCGTACGGCTGCGCGAGGGCGACCCGCTGCCCGCCCGCTTCGTGGTCGACGCGACCGGCCGGACCTCCCGCGCCCCGGCCTGGCTGGCCGCCCTCGGCCACCCGGCCCCGGCGACCACCCGCTACGACTCCCACCTCGGCTACTCCAGCCGCTACTACGAGATCCCGCCGGACCCGGCCCGCCGCTGGCAGGGGATCTACGTCCAGGGCCGCCCCGAGAACCCGCGCGGCGGAGTGCTGGTGCCCCTCGACGACGGCCGCTGGCTCGTGACGCTGACGGGCAACGGCGAACACGCCCCGCCGACCGGGGACGAGGAGTTCCTCGAATTCACCCGGACCCTGCGCACCCCGGTGCTGTACGACGCCCTGCGCGACGCCAAACCGCTGTCCACACCGACGAGCTACCGCAACACCGCCAACGAGTGGCGCCACTTCGAGCGGCTCGACCGCTGGCCGGCCGGATTCCTCGTCCTCGGCGACGCCCTCTGCCGGGTCAACCCCGTGTACGGGCAGGGGATGACGGTGGCGGCCCTCGCCGCGGACGCGCTGGCCGGGGCCATCCGGGGCCTGGCGCCCCGGGAGATCGCCGCGGCCGCCCGGCGCATCCAGCGGCGCACCGCGGCCGCCTCCGACGTGGCCTGGCAGATCGCCACCAGCGAGGACATGCGCTACCCGGAGACCGAGGGGCCGCCGCCCGACCGGGCGACGAAGGTCCTGCAGGCATACATGTCCCGGGTGATCGTGGGCGCCAACGCCGACCCGGAGATCTCCCGGCCCTTCTTCGGGGTGCTGTCGCTGGCGCTCTCGCCGAACGTCCTGCTGAGCCCGGGCACGGTGATACGGGTCCTGTCGAAGTGGCGGCTGCCGACGGCCCCGGAGACCGCGGACTACCCGCCGCACCACAAGGCCCCGGTGGACTCGGGGGCGTAGGGCGTCCCGTCTAGCGGGCCGCCACGGCGCGCTCGTACACGGCGCGCACCCCGTCGCCGAACAGGCTGCTGTACGAGGTCAGCTCGTCGCCGCCCCCGTCGCGGCCGCCGACCACCCCGATCAGGGTGTGCGCGTCGGTCAGCACCGGACCACCGCTCGTGCCGTCGGGAACGTCCGCGCAGTCCAGCCGCAACTGCGCGGGCCCCTCGGCACGGGCGGTGTTGAAGCACTCCACCGGGTGCTCGGTGTCGTTCGGATAGCCCACGACCCGGGCGGGCGCGGGCAGTTCGGGCCCGAACCGGATCGTCTGGGCCCCGGTGGCGTCCTCCAGCCGCTCACCGGGGTGGCCCGGCCGGCGCACCCGGAGGAAGGCCACGTCGTAGTCGGGGTCCTGGTCCTCGATCCAGCGGGGGTCCACGTCGATCCGCGTGGGCACCCACACCCCGTACGGGGCCAGGCCGTCCCGGTAGCCGGGGACGAAGGCGAGGTTGGTGCGGAAGCCGAGGATCCCGCGGTAGACGCAGTGGGCGGCGGTGGCGACGAGGTCGCCGCCGGGGGAGTGGACCACGCTCGCCGAACAGTGGTGGTCCTGGTCCGCGTCCTCGCCGGGGGAGAACAGCGCCCCGATCGCCGGTTCCGCCGCGGCGGGCCGCGCGACCAGCGGGTCGGAGGGCCGCCAGCCGCCCGACCGCCAGTGCACGCCGGCCGGGGGGCCGCCCGTGCCCTGCGCGGCCGGGGCGGGTGCGGCGGGATCCCGGGCCGGGTCCCGCCCTGCAGCGGCCCCGGGCGCCTGCGGGGTTTGGGGGGCCTGCGGGGCCTGCGGGGGCGCCTCCCGCGCCGGGCCCTCCCGTACGGCCGCCGCCGTGCGGTCGGCCTCCTGCGGGTTCTGCACGTAGCTGCCCTCCGCGGGATCCCCGTCCGCCAGGTGGGCCGTCACGCCGTGCAGCTTCCACAGGAGCCCGGCGCACCCCATCAGCACGGCGCAGCCCACGCCGACGAGCAGGCAGACCCGTACGGCCCGCCCGCGAACCCTGGTGAACATGTGCCGCTCCCGCCCGCAAACGCCGATCGCGTCCCGATCGGCCCCCTGTTCGACGGACGGCGCGACGACGGCAGTTCCGGGCCGGAACGTGTCCGTCCTCACAGCCGCGGCCCCCGGCCTTTCCCGGTCATCCGCCGTCCTTCCGCCCGTCACCCAACTGGCCTACCCTCGCGGCGAGTTGCGACGCAGTGCATCCACCGGGCGGACAGGAGCCGAAAACATGGGATTGCGGAACCGGATGGCGGGCGCGGTGACGGCGGGCCTGGCGGCCCTGGCCCTCGTACTCGGTACGGCCCCGGCAGGGGCCGCCGGGGCCGGGCCGGCAGGGACCGCCGCCGACCTCCCGTACGCGGGATCGACCGGCGTCGGTGTGCACAACGCGTACGAGAAGGCCAAGTACCCGTACTTCGCGGACGCGCTGGACTCGGGCGCGGCGATGCTGGAGCTCGACGTGTGGACCAACTTCTTCGGCAGCTCCTTTCGGGTCTCCCACGACAACCCCTTCGGCAACGACAACAACTGCGAGAACGCCACCAGCCCCGGCCAGCTGCGCACCAAGTCCCGCAACCAGAACCTCGCGGGCTGCCTCTCCGACATCCGCAGCTGGCACGACGCCCACCCCGGCCACCGCCCGGTCGTCCTCAAGCTGGAGCTCAAGGACGGCTTCGCCGCCAACCTCGGGCGCGGCCCGGCCGAGCTCGACGCGCTGCTGAACTCGAAGCTCGGCGACGCCCTCTACCGCCCGGGCCGGCTCGCCGCCGGCCACCCCGACCTGGACACCGCCGCCCGGGCCGGCGCCTGGCCGACCCGCGCCGCGATGGCCGGGAAGTTCCTGGTGGAGCTGATCCCCGGCACGCTGGAGGAGGGCAACGCGAACGACACCCTGTGGACCGACCGGGAGTACGCCCAGTACCTGCGCTCCCTCGCCGCCGCGGGCCGGCTCGACCAGGCGGCCGCCTTCCCCGCCGTGCACCGGGCCGAGGCCGGCGACCCGCGGGCCCGGTACGCGGACGCGGCGCTGCGCCCCTGGTTCGTGGTCTTCGACGGGGACGCGAGCGCGTACGCGGGCGGCTCGATCGACACCGCCTGGTACGACCGCAACCACTACCTGCTGATCGCCACCGACGCCGCCGGCGTGGCGCCCGCCATCGACGGGGTGCACCCGACCGAGGCGCAGGCCCGGGACCGGGTCGACCTGATGGCCGCGCACCACGCGTCCATCGCCTCGGCGGACTGGTACCCGCTGCCGTCCGTACTGGCCACGGTGGTCCCGCGCGGCTAGTACCCTTATTGCGAACTATTCGCAATAAGGGTCGGGTGCAGGTGTGATGGCGGGTTCTCCGGTGGTGCTCGGCATCGAGTCCTCCTGCGACGAGACGGGCGCGGGCATCGTGCGGGGCGGCCGGCTCCTCGCGCACGCCGTCGCGTCGAGCATGGACGAGCACGCCCGCTTCGGCGGGGTGGTCCCCGAGATCGCGGCCCGCGCCCATCTGCACGCCTTCGGCCCGGTGGTGCGACGGGCCCTGGAGCAGGCCGGGCTGCGGGCCGATCAGCTCGACGCGGTGGCCGTCACCACCGGCCCCGGCCTCTCCGGCGCGCTCCAGGTCGGACTGGCCGGGGCCAAGACCCTCGCCTACGCGCTGGGCGTGCCGCTGTACGGGGTGCACCACCTGGCCGGGCACGTCGCCGCCGACACCCTGGAGCACGGGCCGCTGCCCGAACCCTGCGTGGTGCTGATCGTCTCGGGCGGCCACACCTCGCTGCTGCTCGTGCGGGACCTCGTGCGCGAGCCGATCCTGCACCTCGGGGACACCCTGGACGACGCGGCCGGGGAGTGCTTCGACAAGGTGGCCCGGGTGTTCGGCCTGCCGTACCCGGGCGGGCCGGCCATCGACCGGGCGGCGCGGGGCGGCGACCCGAAGGCGGTCCCGTTCCCGCGTCCGCTGACGGGCGGGCCGCGCGGGCAGGACCCGTACGCGTACTCCTTCTCCTTCTCGGGGCTGAAGACGGCCGCGGCCCGCTGGGCCGAGGGCCACCGCCAGCGCGGGGAGCGGCTGCCGGTCGCCGACGGGGCGGCCTCGCTGCAGGAGGCGGTGGCCGACGTGCTGACCCGCAAGGCGGTCGAGGCCTGCACGGCGTACGGGGTGAAGACGCTGGTGGTGGTCGGCGGGGTGGCGGCCAACTCGCGCGTCCGGGCCCTGGCGCAGCGGCGCTGCGCCTCGGCGGGGATCGAACTGCGGGTGCCGCCGATGACGCTGTGCACGGACAACGGGGCGATGATCGCGGCGATCGGCGACCTCCTGGTCCGCGCGGACGCGCGGCCGGCCCCGCTCACGGTCACGATCGACCCGTCGGCCCCCCTGGAGTACGCGGCCCTCCACCCGGTGGCCTGACGGCCGGCCGGCAGGGCGGCTGCCCGGGAGGACGGGCCGTTGCCGGGCGGGTGCGGTGTCGTTGGGCAGTCCCGAAGGCCTGCACACGGGACTCGTGAAGGGACGTACGGCATGGACAGGGACGTCGACGAAGTGAAGACGGTGCACCTCACCCCCGAGGTGTACGCGTACCTGATCGCGCAGGCCGAGCCGCGCAGCCCCGTCCAGGAGGAGCTGATCGAGCGGACCCGCGAGCTCGGCCGCGAGGCGCAGATGCAGGTCCCGCACGAGCAGGCCGTCCTCCTCACCCTGCTGGGCAAGATGATCGGCGCCCGCCGGATCGTCGAGGTCGGCACCTTCACCGGCTACTCCACGCTGGCCCTGGCCGCGGGCCTGGTTCCGGGCGGGCGGGTGCTGACCTGCGACGTCTCCGAGGAGTGGACGTCGATCGCCCAGGAGGCCTGGAAGGCGGCGGGGGTCGGCGACCGGATCGAGCTCGTGATCGCCCCGGCGCTTCGGACGCTCCGCGCGCTCCCGCAGGAGCCGGTGATCGACCTGGTGTTCCTGGACGCCGACAAGCCCGGCTACCGCGCGTACTGGGACGAGCTCGTGCCGCGCCTGCGGCCCGGCGGGCTGATCCTCGCCGACAACGTCCTGTACGGGGGAGAGGCGGTGGACGCCGGCGCCGAGGGCAACGCCCTGGCCATCCGGGAGTTCAACGCGCACGTGCGCGCCGACGAGCGCATGGAGTCGGTGATGCTCCCGATCGCGGACGGCCTCACGCTCGCGCGCAAGCACTGAGGGGCGATCGGGCATCCTGGGGTTCAACCGCACACGGAGGAGCCCCAGTTGTCCGACCCGAACACCGGTACGCGCACGCCCCCGCACCGCCGCCACATCGACTTCGAACGCCTGCACAACTTCCGCGACCTGGGCGGCTACCGCTCCGCCGACGGCCGTACGGTCGCCTGGGGCGCGCTCTACCGGTCCGACTCCCTGGGCAAACTGGCGGGGGCCGAGGCCCGGGCCGACTGGGACCGCTTCCTCGGCCTCGGCATAGGCACGGTCATCGACCTGCGCTACCCCTGGGAGATCGAGGCCAAGGGTCGGATCCCCGAGCCCGAGCGGTTCACGTACGCCAACCTCAGCATCGAGCACCGCCCGTACGACCAGGCCGCGATCGACCCGGACATCGACCCCTGGCGGTACCTGGCCGACCGGTTCGCCGAGGTGACCGAGGACGGCGCCGACGAGATCCGCCGGGCCCTCGAGCTCATCGCCGCCGGTCCCGGCCCGACGGTCTTCCACTGCACCTCCGGCAAGGACCGCACCGGTCTGATCGCCGCGTTCGTCCTGACCCTCCTCGACGTGTCCGAGGAGGAGATCCTGGCCGATTTCGCGCTCACCGAGCTGGCGACCGCCCGCCTCACGGCCGACTGGCACGCCGCCAACCCGGGCCGCACCATGCGCTGGCCCTCGTACGGCCGCGCCCCGGCGCGGATCCTGTCCCTCGTCCTCGCCGACCTGACCACGCGCTACGGCTCCCCGGCCGAGTACCTCACGACGCGCGTCGGGATCACCCCGGCGACGGCGGCCCTGCTCCGGGACCGCCTCCTGCGCTGACGGGCGTCCTGCGAAGCCTGAAACCCGCCAACTCTGGCCACATCCTTGCCTGTTGATGCGCGTGTCCCAACAATGCACATGACAACCGGAGGATCTTCGGTTGCATCGTCATCAGAGGGGAACCCCCACATGCGCAAGCCTCTCGTCGGCGCCGTGCTCTCGCTGCTCCTGATAGGAGCGGCGGCAGCACCGGCCGTGGCGTCAACACCCCAGGACAAGGCGGCGGCGGCCGTCGCCGTGAACTACGCGGGCACCGTCGCGCTCAGCAACTGCTCCGGCTCCGTCGTCCGCGTCCCCGGCTCCCAGCCGAACGACCCCGCGCTCGTCCTGTCCAACGGGCACTGCATCGAGTCCGGCTTCCCGGGGCCGGGCGAGGTCATCAAGGACCAGTCGTCCAGCCGCTCGTTCTCGCTGCTGAACGCGTCGGGATCGCGCGTGGCCACGCTGCGGGCCAGCAAGATCGCGTACGCGACGATGACCGACACGGACATCTCGATCTACCAGCTGACCAAGACGTACGCGCAGATCCAGAGCCAGTACGGCATCGCCGCGCTCACCCTGAACGACGCCCACCCGGTGCAGGGCACGGCGATCAAGGTCGTGTCGGGGTACTGGAAGCGGACCTACAGCTGCAACGTGGACGGCTTCGCGTACCGCCTCAAGGAGGGCGAGTGGACCTGGAAGGACTCGGTCCGCTACACCTCGTCCTGCAACACGATCGGCGGAACCTCGGGCTCCCCGGTGATCGACACGGCGACGGGCAAGGTCGTCGCGGTCAACAACACGGGCAATGAGGACGGGCAGCGCTGCACGGACAACAACCCGTGCGAGGTGGACGAGACCGGCAAGGTCACCGTCCGGCAGGGCATCAACTACGCCCAGGAGACCTACATCATCGCCGCGTGCGTCGGCGCGGGCAACAAGATCGACCTGACCCGCGCGGGCTGCACCCTGCCGAAGCCGTAAGGCGGGAGGGCCGCGTGGCCGCCCGCCTCCTCGCCGGGGCGGGCGGCCGGCCATACGCGCAACCGACGGAGACCGAGGGAAACTGGCCCCACCCAGTCGATCAGCCGACCCGTCGACCGAAGGCCGAACGCATGAAGAACCACGCGACCATCGCGACCCGCCCCCTCGAAGCGGTCACGCCGGACGGCGAAACCTTCCCCGTCACCCTCCGGCTGGGCGCCCCGTACCCCGATCCGGACCCGGCCGGCGACTGGATCTGCCCCTGCCGGCTCGATGGCCTGTACGAGAGCACGTACGAGATCCACGGGGTGGACGGGATCCAGGCCCTGGCCCTGGCCACGGACGTGCTGGGCAGGCGGCTGACCGAGGCCGCGCAGGAGCGCGGCCTCACCTTCACCTGGGGCGGGGAGAGCGGGCTGACCGCGGCCGAGGTCCTGGTCCGTTCGGCCACGGCGGGTCGCTGACGCAGCGGCCGTGCCGGATGTGCCAGCGTGGGCGGGGTGCACGCCGCCCACGACGCCCTCACGCCCTTCCTGCACGGCGACATCCCGTACCTGGAGAAGGCGCTGCGCACCATCGGGGTCTACGTACTGATCCTGGTGCTGCTCCGGATCGTCGGCAAACGCCAGCTCGCCCAACTCAGCACCTTCGACCTGGTGGTCATGCTGCTGCTGGCCAACGTCGTGCAGAACGCCGTGATCGGCCCGGACGACTCGGTCCTCGGGGCGGCCTTCGGCGCGGCCGTACTGCTCGCGGCCAACAACGTGGTGGTCAGGGCGGCCGCCCGCTACGAGTGGCTGGGCCGCCTCCTGGAGGGCACCCCCACCACCCTGGCCCGTGACGGCCACTGGCTCACCGCGGTGATCCGCCGCAACGGCCTGCGCCGCGCGGACCTGGACGCGGCGGTCCGCCACCAGGGCGGCGACGACGTCACGGAAACCAAGGAGGTCACCCTGGAGCCGGGCGGCGCCCTGGTGGTCCAACTGGCGGAACCCGAACAGTCGGCGGACAAGTCCGACATCGCCGCCCTGAAAGCGGCCCTGGCCATCCTGGAGGAAAAGGTGGACGCCCTGCGCCGTCCCCCGTTCCCGTAGACGCCGGCGCCGGCGCCGAGACGGCCTTCGGGCCGGCGTTCGGCGACGCCCCGGACCGGGCATCTTCCTGGCAAGAGCGCGCGGAATCGGTCGGGGTGCGCCATCTTGTGTCGTCCGTTCGGCTCGAAGAGTCAACTCCCGTACAGAAGGCGGGAGTCCGGCTATCGATCCGGTGCCCGCGCCCCCTACGATTTACCTGGCTCCGCGGCGCCGACGCGTGGGGGTGGAGAGCGACGTTCGTGGGCCGCGAGGGGGGAGAGAGGCTGTGGCGAGATTCGGACGTGTCCGCTCCTGGCAGCTGCCGCAAGCGGTCCCCGGAGTCGTGATCGGGGGGCTCGGCGCGCTGGTGGTCGGCGTGACGATCGGGCTGTTCACGCAGCCGGCGGCACTGGTCGCCGGCGGCGGCTATCTCTACGGCACGGGGCTCCTGCTCGCCGTCGGCCTGTACGGATCCACGTACTCGATCGATCTCGGGGCCCTGCGCTCGGACCTGTCCGGCGTGGTGGCGGCCGTGACGCTCGGCGTCGTGCTGAAGGCCTCCCTCATCGCGGGCGTGATGGTGCTGGTGTTCGACCGGCCCGAGTACCTGGTGCTCGGCATCGCGGTGGCCCAGATCGATCCGCTGTCCGTCGCGGCCCTCGCCAAGGGCGAGCGCATGTCGCCGCGCGCCCGGTCGCTGCTCACGGCATGGGCCTCGTTCGACGACCCGATGACGGTGCTGCTGACGCTGTACGTCGCGGCCTACGCCTACACGGCTGCGGGGCACGAGGGCGCACCGGCCGTCGCGGGCGGCGGGGCCGGCGGCTATGTGAGCGGCCTGCTCCTCAACGCCGCGCTGCTCGCCGGGGTGCTCCTGCTGTGGTGGGCGGGGCGCCGGGCGCTGCGGGCACTCGCCGGTTCGAGGGAGGCGGCCGCGGCGCTCGCGGGCACGCCGCCGGGCCGGCGCACCGAGGCCGTCCTCACCGGAGCACTGGTGGTGGCGATGCTCGCGCTCGCCGCGGCCGGCATGCTGATGCTCGCGGTGGCGCTGGCCGGTCTGGTCGTCCGTACGGGGGCGTTCGACAAGATCGTCGACCGGGCCGTCGCCGGAGCCTATCTGGCCGCGTTCCTGGCGCTCGGCCTGTTCCTGGCCCAGGGAGTGGCGCTCCTGCCCGGACTGGCCCTCGGCGTGGCCGCGTTCGGCGCGCAGGCGGTGGTCGCCCTGGGCGTCATGCCCCTGTTCGTACGGGGACTGGAGCGCCGGGACCGGATCGCACTCGGACTGGGCCAGCAGAACGGCATCACGGCCGTTCTCATCGCCCTCGCCCTGGAACGCGACTTCCCCGGCACGGTCTCGGTCGTCGGCCCCGCCGTGCTGGTCGTCAACCTGCTCCACGGCACCTCGCAGGTGCTGCTCGACCATCCACCACGGCTGTGGCGCCGGCGCGGCGGCCCGGAACTCGGCCCGGAACTCGGCGCGGGCGGGGAGCGTCCCTCCGGGAGAGCGGAGCGGGAGCCGCTGGCCAAGGGGCGGTCGCCCGCCTGACCACCGCCGGGGCGGTGGCGGCGACCATGCGGGGCCCAGGGGAAGAGTCGAGGAGCGGCGCGGGGCAGCGGCCGGACGGGGAGGGTGCGCATGAGGCAGGGAACGCGTCACGGACGGAGGGGGCTCGGGATCGCCGCCGTGGTCCTCGTGCTGGCGGCGGCCGCCCCGGCGTTCGCCGCGCCCGCCGGGTCCAAGGAGCGCGACGTCCAGCTCGTGTACTGCCTCGACGCCTCCCACCGGGCGGATCTCGTCACGGCCGCCACCCGCCTCGGCCTCCTCCAGCCCGGGGCGTCGGCCCCCGGCTCCGCCATGGCCGCGGAATCCGTCCTGCCCGCGGCCTCCTCCCGGCGCATGACACCGCAGGAGTGGTCCGTGCACCGCCAGGGCGACTTCGCCCGGGCCTGTTCGGCGCTGATGGGGGCCGCCTCCGACACCCCGGGGGCCGCAGCCGAGGAGAAGAAGGCGGAGGGTGGCTGGCTCGAGACCTTCCTGACCTCGCTCCCCCTCCTCGCGGTGGGCGCCCTGCTGCCCCTCGGCGGACAGGCCTGGGAGCGCGTCTCCACCGAACGCCGCCTGCTGAAGCAGCAGTTGGAGAGCGGCAGGACCTCCTTCCGGTCGGCTGCCCGGGAATACCTCAGGAACTACGAGGACGATCCGGCGGCGGACCACACGGCGGTGCTGGCCGCGCGCGAGGCGCTGAGCGGAGCCCTCGCCCAGGTCGGCGCGCCCGGCGCGCGGCGGGCGCAGGCCCGCCGGCTGGCGGACGAACTGCCGCTGGCCTCGCCGCTGCCCGAGTTCAGCGGCGACCGGCGGCTGGGAACCGATGCGCGTACCCGGCGGGCGCAGGAGGAACGGCAGTCCGTGGACCGTAAGCTGAGCGACGTGTCGGACCTCAACAGACGCGCGTTCCACTGGAGATGGCGTACCGCACGCGAGCGGCTGGCTCGCACGACCCCGGGAGCGGCCGCATGACGGTGCCTCCGCAGCACAACCCGTACAGCGTGCGCGTACCGAAGAAGAGGCAGGCCCTGCGCAACGCCGAGTCCCCGCCCCGGGTCGACTACCCGCTGGTGCCCTGGAGCGAAACGAGCCACTGCGAGCAGTGGGTGGACGTCGATCACGCCAAGGCGCAGGTGGACGTCTTCCGGAAGTGGCTGGAGAGGCTCCCGGACGTGGTCGACAGCGGGGTGAACTACGGTTCCCTGGTGGTGGTGACGGGCCCGATCGGCATGGGCAAGACCACCCTCATCCACCGGTGCGTCCACGAGGCGCAGAAGCACATCGAGCGGATGGACCCGGACCCGCCCCTGAACCAGGTCGTCGCGATGACGGCCGGCTACGACAACATCGGCGACGTCATCAGCCTGGACGACAACGGCCGGTTCGCCACCATTCCCGCCATCAACGCCGGCATCGTCAAGCAGGTCGTCGGCGAGCTGCGCGCGAAACTCACCCACGTCGACACGGGCATCTCCAAATGGCCCCCGGGCGAGGCGTTCGAGGCGATCAGCGAGCTCCTGGAGCAGCAGGACGCGCTCCTCTTCGTCATCGTGCCGCACATCGCCTGGAAGGACCCGGGCGTGCGCAGCGAGTTCCTCCTGACGTGCCTGAAGCACGCGCGCAGCCGGATCGTCCTCTTCGTCGAGATCAGCCACGGAGCGACCTACCGGGCCAAGGAGGTGGTCAAGGAGGTGGTGAGGCATCCCGCGGTCACGCACCTCGAACTCGGCCACCTGAAGGGGGAGGACAGGGTGGCGTTCAGCCAGGCCGCCCGCTCCGGCCACCCCGACCCGGACGCGACGCTCCTGACCGAGTGGGAGCCCGTCGACGTGAGGGAGCTGCGGCTCGTCTACCACGCCGCGGCCGAACACCAGATACGCGCGGGCGAACCGGTCCGGATCACGGCGCACGAGCTGAGCCACCACGCCGAGCGGCTCAGACGCGAGGCCAGGGAGAGCCTGTTCGGTGCGCCGGCCGACGACTCCCCGCCCGACGGTCCCGCCCCGCCGGCGAGCCCCTGACCCGCCCCCGCGTCCCCACCCGCCCGCCGCTCGGATCGCCGTCATCGGAAACACGAGGAGTGCCCGCCGTGGCCCCAGACAGTGGAGACATCTGGCACAGCAACCCCTTCCCCCTCAGTCCGGTCGTGCGCCTCGGCCCATCGGCCGACCTCGGGAACGTGCCCGTCGAGGCGGCGGACTCGGGCAACGCGACGATCGGGACGCCGACCACCGCCGAGCTCACCGCTCTGGTCGACGACTACCTCGGCAGCCGGCCGACCGGGGGCCGGCGCGGCAGGGTGATCGCCCTGGTGGGCGAGTTCGGTCTGGGCAAGAGCCATGCGCTGCGCAAGGTGTACGCGGATCTGAGCGGGCTGCCGGACCCACTGGCCATGTGGATCATGGACGAGCCGGTGCAGGACATGGGGCGGATGTACCGGGACCGGTTACGCGGCCCCGGCGACACGCCCCAGGGAAAGCGCGCCTTCGAGGAACTGGTCCGGAACTACTACGCGTACGCGACCGCCAACCGCGTCGACACCCAGGGCAGCGATGCGCGACTGGGCGCGCTCGGCGAGATCGCGGCGGGGCTGCGGGGCGGCAGTCTCGACCCGGACAAGGTGGTGTCGGCACTGCGCTACGACCCCGAGGTGATCCACGCGGATCTGCGCGGCACGCTGGGCGAGGTCACCGAGCACCGCCGCTTCGCCACCGCACTGGCGCTGCTCCAGGACCCGTCGTTCAACAGGATGGTGTGGGAGTGGCTGAACGGCGGCGAGCCCGCCGAGCCGCTGCGTGAGCGCGGCATCACCGAGGCCATCGGACCCGCCGCGGGACAGGGCGGACACGAGGACCCCGCCGGCATCGACCGGGTGTTCGACACGCTGGCGGTGCAGGCCGTCCTGCACGGCCGGGTCGGCAAGCCGTACGCCCTCCTGATCGACTCCCTGGAAAAGGTGCTCGAGTGGCGCGACGAGCACCGGCGCACGTTCATGGACGCCTTCGAACGGCTCGTCAACATCTACGCGAGCCGCGGCGGCCTGCTGGTCTTCTGCGTCTCTCCGAGCGGGCTGGGGGAGCTCCGGCAGAGCGTGCACGAGCGGCTGGTGCAGCTGTGGCCGAGCGGATTCGACGAACGGCTCACCGGCGAACTGGTCGCCGCGTACGTCCACGCCGGCCGGGGCGGGAGCGCGTCCCCCGGAGGGTCCCGCGGGGGGTCCCGCGGCGCGTCGCCCGACGGGTCGGCCGGCCCGTTCGACGCGGAGGCCCTGCGGCTGCTGTACGAGCTGACGGAAGGGGTGCCCCGCGAGGTCCTCAAGACCTGCCGCCAGGCCTGGCAGCTCGTCGAGGACAAGGACCGGCTCGAAGGCGGCCCGGGCGCGGTACGGGAGGTGCCGGCCGCCAGGGTGCTGCAGGCGGTGCGCGATCTGCACGAGGGGGTCGCCCGGCGCCAGGTCGAGGCGGACGTCCGCAAGGCCCTGGACATCGGCCAGTGGCGGATCGCCTCGCGCGATCCGGTCCCGGTCCGGCTGTCGTCCCCGCCGGGAAGCCGCGAGGAGGTGCTGCACTGGCTCTCTCCCGCGCCGAACGCCTACCTCGCGGTGATCCTCACCCGCTCCGTCCTCGTCGCCGACGACGCCGAGCGGATCGCCGCCCAGGTGCACGGCCTGCGCAGTGCGGTGCGTCCGGGGCGGTGCGAGGTGCTGCTCGTCGTCAACGGCCACGTCTCGCAGGCCATGCAGGACCGCCTCGGGCGCTCGCTGGGCTCGCGGCCGCTGGTGTACCGGCAGGGCGGCTTCGCGGAGAGCGTGGACAAGGCGCTGCGGAAGCTGGACGGGCGGCTCGCGGACGGGCGCCGCGAGGAGGGCCTGGTCCAGCTCGGCGAGCGGATGCGCCGCGACCTGGAGCAGCAGACCGCCGAACTCGCCGAGCTGCGCCGGGCGATGACCTCGTGGGCCCCGGAGCCCCGGCGGCGTGCCCTGCCGGCCGCCGGCGAGCGGACCGCGTCCTCGCCGGGAGCGCCGGCGCCGTTGCTCGTCGAGGGCCCGCCCGAGCCGGAGCCGGCCGCCCTGGATCTGCCGGGACCGGTACGGAGCCGGTTCCAGGAGGCGCTCGCGGTGCTCGACACCGTCACCCGGCGCGTCGCCGGCAAGGCCGTGAAACGGCGTACGACGGCGACCTCGGCGGAGCTCGGCGTGCTCGGCTGCGCCACGCTGGTCCGTGCGCTGACCGAGAACTTCCGCGGCGCGGTGGCGGCCTGGCACCGCGCCGCCGTGCCCGGTGCGCCGACCGAGCGCCAGTGGAACGAACTGCGCAGGATCTGCCGGGAGTACGAGAGCGCGGTCGAGGTCCTTCCGGTGCATCTGCTGGGCAGCCCGGGCCCCCCTCACCCGCTGACGGCGGCCCGTACCGTCGAAGTGCTCGCGGAGGAGGTGTGGGGCACGCTCAGCGCGGCGGGGGTGTCGTGAGCCCCCGTACCGCGCCCGCGAGCCGCTGCAGCTGCGCGTCGGCGTTGGCGACCTGGGTCTGGTCGAGGGTGACACCGACGAGGAACTCGCGGGGCGAGATCCAGACGAGGTACACCGCGCCCTCCTGCACGTCCAGGATCAGCCGCTCCACGGCCGGAAGGCCCGCCTGAGCCGGGGCGACCAGGCCCAGCGCGTCGGCGAGGCGTATCAGATGGCCGCGCAGGCTCCTGGAGAGCTCGCGGTAGGCGCTGCGCCGGGTGCGGACGCTGACGCTCAGGAACTTCGGTCCGAGGTCGTCCGATTCGAAGACGTCGCCCGCGCACACCAGGGTCCAGTCGCGGTAGTAGGCGGCGTACTGCAGGTCGGTGGTGTTCACATGGCCGAGCCACAGGGCGCGCAGCCGCTCCTCGTAGGCGGGCTCGGGCGTGGCGGCCGTACCGAAGTCGACGCGCAGCGGGGTGCGTCCGCCGTCGACGGAGGAGAGACCGGGCTTGGCCGCCGGGTCTCCGCCGGGCAGCTCGTCGGAGAGCCGGTGCACCTCGGTACGGATCCGGGTGACCAGGGCGTTCATGGCGGTGTCCATGGCGTCGGTGCTGTCGGCCGTGTCGGCGACCGCGGCCAGGTACTCGCCGGGCTTGACGCGCCCGCCCCACAGGGAGCCCCCCCTGTTGGCGACGACGGTGCGCATCAGCTCTCCGGTGCCGAGCGGCTGCAGGAGAACGCCGACGTCCTGGGCGGAGAGCAGCAGCCGGCTGCCGGACAGCGACTCCTCGTCCCGTTCGTCGCCGGGGTCGCCGATCATGGCGCCGAGGGGGCTCCGTTCGGCGCGGCAGATCACGAAGTCGAGGATGCCGTTGCCGAAGTGGGACAGCGACCTGATCCCGGGGGTCGAGGCGACCGCCTCCTCGCACAACGAGGTTATCCGGCCGTGCCGTTCGGGAGCCCAGTGGTGCTCCGTCAGCGTCTGGGTGCCATGCGGTGCGGGGGCTGCCACGTGCACGTCGCCTTTCGGTTCGGGTTCCTATGGGTGTTCAGGTTCCTACAGGTCCCTTCGAAGTCCTACAGTCCGGGCAGCTCCAGATCGATGTCGAAGCCCGACTGCGGGACCGGGCGGGAGGTGCCCGACGCGGTGAGGCGGGCGTGGTGCGCCTTCACCCGCCGACCGTCGGGCCGGTGGGCGATGCCCAGGTCGCGGAGCCGGTCCAGGGCGCTGCGGGCGAGCTCGGCGGCCTCCTCCGTCTGGCCCGCCGCGGCGAGGGTGGCGGCGAGGGAGTTCTCGGCGGCGGCCACCCACGCGTGCGCCTGGCCGAGCTTGAAGGCGAGCCGGGTCAGGGAGTGGCGGCCGGTCGCCTCCGCGGACGCCAGGTCGCCCGTCGCCCGCAGGTAGACGCCGTGGCGGACGTCGCTGAGCGCGGTGTAGGGGTGCGCCACGCCGAACCGTTCGGCCAGCGAGTTGCCGCACAGCCGCGCCTGGAGCTCCGCCTCGTCCGCCTTGCCGAGGGCGTGCAGGTCGGCCGCGTAGCTGAACTGGCAGCGCAGGGTGTCGATCCGGTCGGCGCCGAAGCGGCTGACGTACAGCTTCAAGGCGCGCAGATCGCGCTCGTGGGCCATCTCGTACCCGTAGCGGGGGTCCTTGGCGGCGGGGAAGCCGTCGGCGAGGCGGCGCTCGCTGACGGCGAGGCCGACCTCCGTCCTCAGCCGCGCCCCGTCCCAGACGTCGCCGTGCCGGCGCAGCCGCTGGCGCAGCAGGTCCCGGGCTTCGCCGTCACGCCCCATCGCCCGGTACAGGTAGGCGAGCAGGTCCGCCTCGGCCCAGGCGGCCGGGTCGTCCTTGCCCTTGACGGCCTGCTGGTAGCGGAAGCGCTCCTGGACCCTGCCGAGGGCGGCGGCGACGCGTCCCGTGAGCGCCTCGTTGAGGGCCAGGTTGTGCTCGACCTGGACGGTCGCGGGGTGCTGGCGTCCGAGCAGCAGGGTCAGGCCCTCCACGGAGGGCCGGAGCTCCATCAAGGCGTCCTGGAACCGGCCCAGGGCCCGCAGGGTCGCGGCGTGCGAGTCGGCCGAGAGCAGGGTGCGGGGGTGGACGAGGCCGAGGAGCCTGCGGTGGCCGCGCAGGGCCTCCCGGGAGAGCGCGCGGGACGTGTCGTACGCACCGGCGAGGCGGTGGGCGCGGGCGGTGAGGTTGAGCAGGCGCAGGTACTCGGGCGTCGGCTCGTCCCCGTCGGTCCACCACGCTTCGCGGGCCCGTCCGGCGATGTCGAGGAGGCGGGCGAGGTCGGTGCTCTCGGCGCGGGCGCCGAGCGCCTGCAGGTGCCGGAGCAGCGAGCGGCGCACGCGGGGCCGGTCGTCCTCCCACAGTCTGAGCGAGTACACCTCGCGCGCCCAGTCGGGAGGCAGGTCCTCGTCCTGTCGCACGTACTCGGCCAGGACACCGCGCAGGACGGACTCGATGCGCTCCCGGGCCTCCGCGTCCATGCCGCCCCGGATCAGGTCGCGCAGCGCGTGGTGCTGCGTCAGGGGCTGGTCCCGGCGGTCGAACTCGACGTCGAGCAGGCCGACCTGGGCGAGCGCCCAGAGGGCGACGCTCACCATGTGCTCGTCGGGAAGCTGCACCTGGTCGGGGTGGCGGACGCCGCCGTCGCCATCGGGGGGCAGGGGTCCGGAGGAGTCGTCGCGGGCCAGTTCGGACAGGAGGCGGCGCGAGCGGAGCAGCTCCAGGCCCATGCCGCGCCCGGTGAGCAGGGAGGCGGCCTGAAGCAGCCAGTCCAGCGCGTCGGCGGCGGGACGCTCGGTACGCCAGGCGGCGGCGCCCGGGGTGAACCGGGCGAACTGCCGGGCGACGTGCACCATGACGGCGAGGGAGGACACGGCCCCGGTCGCGCTCTCGCCGAGGAGTTCCGTCTTGCCGGCCCGGTACTGGGCGAGGAGGTCCGCGACGGCCGCGCGGGCCGCCGCGTCCGGCGTCATGTGGTCCTCACGCCGGTGGGAGGCGGCCCGCTCGGCGAGGCAGCGGGCGGCCAGCTGCAGGGGGAGCGGGACGAAGTCGACGATCCCGGCGACCTGTTGGGCATGGTCGGTGGTGAGCTCCGGCAGCCGTTCGCTCAGCAGGTCGCAGCTCTCGGCCTGGGTCATGGCCGGCATGGCGCAGGACGTCAGGTACGGCGGGCGCGTGTCGTCGGGCTCGTCCCGGGCCGGGGAGACGCGGCTGGTGACCAGCACATGGCCGCGCTCGTGCGGGATCGGAAGCAGCCCGTTCAGTTCGGCGGGGTCCGTCGCCCCGTCGTAGACGATCAGCCAGCTGTTCTCGGTGTCGGGGCGCGAGAGGCGGTTGAGGAGCGGGGAGATGTCCCCTTCGGCGGCGACGGCTCCGAGCCGGTCCTCGGCCGTGCCGAGGCGCCCCGCGAGCCGGATCAGGCTCCTGCGCAGGCGCTGCGGGTCCCAGGAGCGCACCCACCACACCACGTCGTACCCGGGGCCGTGGCGATGGCACAGCTCGCGGGCGGTCTCGCTCTTGCCCCAGCCGCTGGGACCGTGCAGCACCAGGGCCGCGCCGTCGCGGCCGGCCTCCCGCAACTGCTCTTCGAGGGAGGTGAGCAGGTCGTCGCGGTCGGTGAAGCCGCCGCGGCGCGAGGTGATGTTGGTGATTTCGGGCAGCCGCGGGAAACGCGCGCCGGTGGCGCCCTCGCGGGGCCGCCCCGGGCCCAGTCCGAGGCCGGAGTACAGGATTCGCAGCGCCTCGTCCTCGGTGGTGTCGCGCAGGTCGATGCGCTCGTGGTGCGAGGCCTCGGCGTTCGGGAAGGCCTCGTCGACCAGGACGATCCGCACGTCGGTGTGGGAGAGGGCGCCGATCTGCGCGAGGAGGGCGTCGTCCGCGTCGCCCGGTGACAGGAAGAGCAGGGCCGTGCCGGTCCCGGGACGCTCTCCCGTGTAGGTGTCGACCCTGCGCAGCTCGGTGCGCACCCCGCGCTCGCCGAGCCGGTCGCGCAGCCAGGCCGCCCAGGCGACGTGCCGCCCGGAGTGGACGACGGTGGCTTCGGTGAGCCGGGCCTCGCGGCGGGCGCGGAGCCAGTCGGCGAGTTGCTCGTAGGCGGGGCGCAGGCCCACGACGCTGCCCGCGTCCTCCGTCTCGACGGCGAGGCTTCGGCTGTCCAGGTAGAGGGGGTTGTACGGGATCTCCAGGAAGGGGTATTCAGCCGCGCCGCGGGCCAGGGCGAGCGCCGAGAACTTGCGGCGCACCCGCTCGCGCCCTTCGCGCAGCCGGTCGTGCACCCCGATGTCGCTCTTGAGGCCGAGGGTGAGCAGCCGTACGGGCCGGTCGGCGCGGCGGCCGGACAGCTCCTCGGCGAGGGCGGCGGCGCCGTCGATGGACCAGGCCGTGAGGGCGAAGCAGACCACGAGCGCGTCGGCGAACTCCACCAGCCTGCCGGGAGCCTCGTCGCCGGGAGCCGCCGGGACGGGCGCCTCGATCAGGACGTGGTCGTAACGTGCCGCGACGGGGTCGTCGAAGAGCGCGGTGAGTTCGCGCGGGGCGCAGCGCCCCACTGCGGCGACCTGCCCGGCCCCCGGTTCGGGCACCGCGGCCCCGTCCCCCGAGGCACCGGGGCGGCCGTCGACGAGCAGCACGCTGCGGTTGCCCTCGGCGAGGATGTCCGCCGCGTTGCGCAGGGTGGTGCTCAGCCCGAGGTTCTCGGACGTGGTGTAGAAGACGGCGAACGAACCCGCGTGGCGCTGGGGGTTGGCGTCTGGCATGACCTCTCCGCTCGGCGAGGTGACAGCGAATGACGGTGGACAAAACGGGCATGCAGGGGTGCAAGTATAGGGGCCGCGCCCCCTCGTTCCCCGTCGGACGCCCGTGGCGTCCGGAGGATCCGCACGCTCCGGTACGCGGCCGGCCGCACCGCATGGCGACCGGTCACAGGCTCTCCGAGAACCCGGTGACGAAGGGGTCGCCCGCCGTGTCGCGCACCCGGCGCAGAACCGCGCCCAGCGCCGAGTCGGGGAGGGCGGCGACCTCCTCGGGCGAGAGCCCGGCGATGTCCAGGACGACGGACTCCACGTCGCGGTCCGCGGGGGTCGGGGCGGCGCCCTCGGCATCGGTCATGACGTCCACTCCCGGAGGTCGCTGCGGACCGGCTCGCCGGTGTCCTTCCCAGGGTAGCGCCGCCACTCGCCCCCGGGGCAACCGCCGAACGCGCCGGAACTGCGCCAACTCTGCTCCCCGTGCCCCCCGTTGGCTCGTTCGTGATGTTGACGGTCGGCGCACCCCAACCGAATACTGGACGAACGGAGTGCGCACGTACCGATGCGCGACCGATCGGCGCACGCTTTCGGGGGGGAGCGGATGAGTCGACCGTCACTGCGCCCGGGCCGGCCGCCCTGGCCGGGCGCCGCCGACGTGCTGGCGCGCGAGGCGGCCGGCTGGGTTCCGTACCCGCTCCACTCCTTCGTCCTCAAGGTGCACAGCCGCTGCGACCTGGCCTGTGACTACTGCTACATGTACCGCTCGCAGGACCAGAGTTGGCGTACGCAGCCGCGCGCCATGGCGCCGGCCACCCTCACGCGTACGGCCGAGCGGATCGCCGAGCACCTGGCCGCGCACGGACTGACGGAGGCCGGCGTCGTCCTGCACGGCGGTGAACCCCTCCTGGCCGGCGACGAGGCGCTCGCCCGCACCGTCGCCGTGCTGCGCCGGACCGTCGGCGCGGGGGTCCGGCTCCACCTGGCCCTGCAGACCAACGGAGTGCGGCTGACCGAGCAACGGCTCGCCCTCTTCAGCGAGTTGGACCTGCGGATCGGGGTGAGTACCGACGGCGGGCGCGCCGCCCACGACCGGCACCGCCGCAGCGCCGACGGCCGCGGCAGCCACGCCCGGGTGCAGGCCGCACTGCGCCTGCTCGACACCGACCGCTACCGGCCGCTGTTCGCGGCGCTGCTGTGCACGATCGATCTGCGCAACGACCCCGTGCGGACCTACGAGGAACTGCTCGTCCACCGCCCGCCCACCGTCGACTTCCTGCTGCCGCTGGGCAATTGGCACACGCCGCCGCCCGGCGTGGATCCCGCCGGGCGGCGGACCCCGTACGCGAACTGGCTGTGGACCGTCTTCGAGCGCTGGTACGGCGCCCCCGTACGCGAGACCAACGTCCGCCTCCTCGACGACCTCATGGCCCTCCTGCTCGGAGCCGCCCCCCAGACGGAGGCCCTCGGGCTCGCCCCGGTGCGCTACGCGGTGGTGGAGACCGACGGCTCCCTCGCCCAGGACGACACCCTGCGCACCGTGTACCAGGGAGCGGCGCGCACCGGGCTCGACGTGTGGCGCCACTCCCTGGACGAACTGCTGCGCCACCCCGGGATCGCCGCCCGCCAGTGGGGCGCCGACGGGCTGTGCGCCACGTGCCGCGCCTGCCCGCTGCACCCCGTGTGCGGCGGCGGCCACTACGCGAACCGCTATCGCCACGACACCGGTTTCGCCAACCCGAGCGTGTACTGCGCCGACCTGACGGCCCTGATCGGGCGGGTACGAGGGCGGCTGGCCGGGGACGTGACGGGCCTGGCCTCCGCCCGTCCGGCGCCGGCGGAGGCGGTATGACGCCGTCGCCGCACCGTCTGCCGGGCGAACTGCTCGACGGGCTCGCCGCGGGCGGCGGCGGAGCGGAGGCGATGCGCCTGCTCGCCCGGGCCGAGCACAGCCGGCGCCTCGCCTGCCTGTACGCGATCAAGAGCGCCGCCCTGGAGGCCGGGGGTGAGCCGGCCGAACGGTCGGAGAGTGCATGGGAGTTGCTGGACAGGGCCCACCGGGCGGATCCCGGCGCCGCGACGGCCGTACTGACACACCCCGCGGCGGGCCCCGCGCTCGTCGACCTGCTCGCCCGCCTCACGCGGCGGCCCGAGGGGGCCGGCGCCCCGGTGCACCGGCTCACGGCGCTCGCCGCCGCGGCGGCGGTACGCGCCCGGGTACCCGCCCGCGTGCGATGGCCGCTGACGGCGCCGGGCCCCTGGGTGCCGCTCCCCTCGCTCGGCCGGGCCCACTTCCCCGGCGCCCGCCCCGGGGACCAGGTCGAGCTGCGCGTGGGGACCGCGGGCCGGGCCTCGCTCGCGATCCCGGACGCCCCGGTCCCGCAGGCCCCGGTGCCGGTGACCGGGGATCCGTACCACGGCGGCGACCGCTGGCGGGGGGCGAGGCCGCTGGCCACGCTCGGCCCGGGCGCCGCCCTCGTACTCGACACCCTCGACCCGCCCTCCTTCCCGGCTGCCGCGGGGCGCGCGTCCCACCCCGACGCCCAGGAGGCGCGCCGCTGGGCGACGCAGGCGGAGGCGGCCTGCGGGCTGCTGCGCGCCGACCACCCGGAGGCCTACGCGGAACTGGCCGCCGGATCCTGGCTCCTGGTGCCCCTGCGCGCCCCGGCCCGGGGCATCGTCAGCGGCAGCAGTGCGGAGACCTTCGGCTCCATGGCCCTGTCGCTGCCGCCGAGCGGCACGGTCCTCGCCGTGACGCTGGCGCACGAGATGCAGCACAACAAGTTCGCGGCCCTGCTGCACCTCTTCGACCTGTTCGAGGAGGGTCGGCAGCACCCCGAGGAGCGGTACTACGCGCCGTGGCGCCCCGACCCCCGCCCGCTGCTCGGCCTCTTCCACGGGGCGTACGCGCACCTGGCGGTCGCCCAGTTCTGGGGCAGGCGGGGGGAGACGGAGCCGGACCCGGCCCTGCGGGCCGTCGCCCACACCCGCTTCGCCCGCTGGCGCTCGGGAGCCCGGGAGGCGACGGCCGTGATCCTGGACTCCGGCCGCCTCACCCCGCTCGGCCGCCGCTTCGCCGGCCGGATGCTGGAGACCCTGGACGCCCTGTGCCGCGTCCCCCTGCCGGCATCGGCGATCCGCCGCGCCGAATCGGCCGCCCGCGAACACCGCGCAACCTGGCACAACACCACGGGCCCCACCCCGGCCCCTACAGCCAGTCGCGCTTCTTGAAGATGACGTAGAGGCTTGTGCAGACGACGGCCATCAGGAGGATGGCGAAGGGGTAGCCCGCGGCTCAGTGGAGTTCGGGCATGGTCTCGAAGTTCATGCCGTAGATGGTGCCGACCAGGGTGGGGGCGAAGAGGATGGCGGCCCACGAGGAGATCTTCTT
>NZ_JBIASZ010000029.1:0-84148 GCF_042891345.1 Streptomyces sp. NPDC001903 | reverse complement strand
TCCGTGCGGTGAGTTCCTAGACAGCTCCCACCACACCGGAGGTCTTCGCCATGTTCAAGACCCGCCCAGTGTCAACAACGCTCGTGATCAATACACCTAGGGAGCGACGGGAGCGGAGAGGCCGAGGGCCGCGGGCGGGTTCTCGGTGATGCGGACGGCCTCGGGGCGCAGGTCCCCGGGGGTCGGCATGGCGCTGCCGGGGAGCTGGACCGCGGCCGCGCCGTGGGCCAGGGCCGAGGCGAGGGCCTTGGAGCCGGTCCCGCCCGCGATGAGGAACCCGGCCAGGGAGGCGTCGCCCGCGCCGACGTCGCTGCGGACTGCGGCCACGGGGGCCGTGCCGTGGAAGGTGCCTTCGGCGCTCACCAGGAGCTGGCCGTCGGCGCCGAGCGAGGCCAGCACCGCGCCCGCGCCCCGGGAGCGGAGCTCCTCGGCCGCCCGGATGGCATCGCCGAGGGTGGCGAGCGGCCGGCCGACCGCCTGGGCGAGCTCCGACGCGTTCGGCTTGACCAGGTCCGGGCGGGCCGGCAGGGCGGCGGTCAGCGGCGGGCCCGAGGTGTCGAGGGCGACCCGGGCGCCGGCCTCGCGGGCGCGGGCGACCAGTTCGGCGTACCAGTCGGGCGCCAGGCCGCGCGGGAGGCTGCCGCAGGCCGCGATCCAGTCGGGGTGGCCGTCGGCGGTGCGGACGGTCTCCAGCAGGAGGGCGGATTCCTCCGCGGTGAGTTCGGGGCCGGGTGCGTTGATCTTGGTCAGGGTGCCGTCCGGTTCGACGAGCGCGATGTTGGATCGGGTCTGCCCGGCGACCGTCACCGCCGTGACGTCCACGCCCTGTAGGCCGAGCAGTTCGGCGATCAGCGCGCCCGGGGCGCCGCCGAGCGGCAGGACCGCCGTCGTGAAGACCCCTGCGGCGGCCACCGCGCGGGAGACGTTGACCCCCTTGCCGCCGGGGTCGACGCGGTCGCCGGTGGCGCGCAGCACCGCGCCGCGCTCCAGCGACGGGACCTCGTACGTCCGGTCGAGGGAGGGGTTCGGGGTGACGGTGAGGATCATACGAGCACGACTTCCGTACCGGCGGCTTCGATGGCCGCCTGCTGGGCAGGGGCGAGCCCCTGGTCGGTGATCAGGAGGTCCACGTCCGCGAGGGAGCCGAAGCGGGCGAAGTGCTCGCGGCCCGCCTTCGAGGAGTCGGCGAGCAGCACCACCCGGCGGGCGGCCGCCATGGCGGCCCGCTTGACGGCGGCTTCCGCGAGGTCGGGGGTGAAGAGGCCGTGCGCCGAGAATCCGTTGGCGGCGAGGAAGGCGACGTCGGCTCGGATCTCGGCGTAGGCGCGCAGGGCCCAGGCGTCGACGGCGGCCCGGGTGCGGTGGCGGACGCGGCCGCCGACGAGGTGGAGGTCGATGCCGGCGTGGTCGGCGAGGCGGGCGGCGACGGGCAGGGCGTGGGTGACCACGGTGAGCGCGCAGTCGACGGGGACCGCGGCGGCGAGGCGGGCGACGGTGCTGCCCGCGTCGAGGACGATGCTCCCGCCCTCGGGGAGTTCGGCGAGGGCGGCGGCCGCGATGCGGTCCTTCTCGTCGGCGCGGGTGGCCTCGCGTTCGGTGAGGTCCGGTTCGAAGTCGAGGCGGCCGGCCGGGATGGCCCCGCCGTGCACGCGGCGGACCAGGCCGGCCCGGTCCAGGGTCTTGAGGTCGCGGCGTACGGTCTCGGCCGTGACCTGGAAGCGGTCGGCGAGGGAGAGGACGTCGATGCGGCCCGCCTCGCGGGCGAGCCGCAGGATCTCCTGCTGGCGTTCCGGTGCGTACATGTGGATTCACGTCCGTTTCGACGGATTACGCCCCACTGTACGACGATCCATGGCCAAACAAAACCAAACGGGCACGTCCGCCCACAGGAGCGGACATGCCCGTCAGGAAGGCGCGGGAGCCGGTCAGCCGGCCGGGACCGCCTCGGGTGCGGCCGGGGCGTCCTGCGCGCCGCCCTCGCGCTGGTCCATCGGGATCTGCTTGCGCGGCAGCACGAACATCACCGCGAAGATCACGACGAGCACCGCCACGACCCACCACAGCGCGCCGCGGAAGGCTTCGACGTACGGGACGCCGAAGATCCTGTCGTCCTCGATCGACCCGAAGAAGACGACCGAGGTCAGCGCGAGACCGAGCGCGTTGCCCATCTGGCCGGTGGTGTTGATCAGGCCGGAGGCCGAGCCGGCGTGCTCGCGCGGCACCTGGGACAGGATGGTGTCGTTCAGCGGGGCGACGATCAGGCCCATGCCGATGCCCATGACGACCAGCGGGGCGGCCATCTGCCAGGAGACGATCTCCATGCCGTAGCGCTGCGACTCCCAGACGTAGAGGAGCAGGCCCGCGGCCATGACCAGCGCGCCGGCCTGGAGCACCTTGCGGCCGAAGCGCGGGACCAGCTTCTCGACCGAGAGGCCGGCGGCGACGGAGACGGCGATGGAGAAGGGGATGCCCGTGCTGCCCGCGTGCAGGGGGGTCCAGCCGAGGCCCATCTGCATGTAGAGCGTCCAGACCAGGAAGAAGATGCCGGTGGCCAGGCCGAAGGCCAGCTGGACCGCGATGCCGCCGGCGAAGCTCTTGACCTTGAAGAGGGAGAGCTCGACGAGCGGGGAGCCGTCCTTCTTGATCTTGTACTTCTCGTACGCGATGAAGGCGGCGAAGACGAGCGGCGACGCGATCATGCAGACGAAGCCCCACAGCGGCCAGCCGTTCTCCCGGCCCTGGGTGAGCGGGAAGATCAGCATGACCAGGGCGGTGGTGGCGAGCACGACGCCGACCAGGTCCAGGCGCAGCGCCTGCGGGGCCTTGGACTCGGAGATGAACTTGCGGCCCAGGATGACGGCCGCGATGCCGACGGGCAGGTTGATCAGGAAGATCGTGCGCCATTCGAGGCCGAAGAGGTTCCACTCGGTGAGCAGCGCGCCGAGCATCGGTCCCGAGACCGCGCCGAGGCCGACGATCGCGCCGAACATCCCGAAGACCTTGCCGCGCTCCTGAGGCGGGAAGGTGACATGGATGATCGCCAGGACCTGCGGGACCATCATCGCCGCCATGCCTCCCTGAAGGAGGCGGGAGGCCACGAGCATCGCGGGATCGGCCGCGATGCCGCAGAGCAGCGAGGCGGCGGTGAAGCCGGCGACGCCGACGAGGAAGAGGCGCTTGCGGCCGAAGATGTCACCGAGACGACCGCCGGTGATCAGGCCGGCGGCGAAGGCGAGCGCGTAGCCGGCGGTGATCCACTGGATGGCGCTGGTCGAGGCGCCGAAGTCCTGGCGCATGCTGGGTATCGCGATGTTGACGATCGTGACGTCGACCAGGTCCATGAAGGACGCGGTCATCACGATGGCGAGCGCCAGCCAGCGGCGGCGGTCGGTGGGCTCACTGGGTGGCTGGGACGTCTCGGTGGTCTCGGTGGTCATGAGGAGAAACCTAGAGGGCATCTAGGTCGGTTAGTGTCCTATTTCCCAGGCAATCTGGACGGCATGACCGACACCCCGGCACGGCTGCTGACCCTGCTCTCCCTGCTCCAGACCCCGCGCGAATGGCCCGGGAGCGAGCTGGCGGAGCGGCTGCGGGTGAGCCCGCGCACGATCCGGCGCGACATCGAGCGGCTGCGGGAGCTGGGCTACCCGGTGGAGGCCACGCTGGGCGCGGAGGGCGGGTACCGGCTGGTGGCCGGCGCCGCGATGCCGCCGCTGCTGCTGGACGACGAGGAGGCGGTGGCGATCGCGGTGGGGCTGCGGGCGGGCGCCGGGCATGCGATCGAGGGGGTGGAGGAGGCGTCCGTACGGGCCCTCGCGAAGCTGGAACAGGTCCTGCCCGGGCGGCTGCGGCGCCGGGTGGGCGCGCTGCAGTCGGCGACGGTCGCGGTGACCCGGGGGGACGGGCCGAGCATCGACCCGCGCACGCTGACCACGATCGCGGCGGCGGTGGCGGGGCCCGAGCGGCTGCGGTTCGCGTACCGGGCGCGGGACGGGGCGGACACCCGGCGGCTGGTGGAGCCGTACCGGCTGGTCAGCACGGGGAGCCGGTGGTACCTGGTGGCGTACGACCTGGACCGGGGGGACTGGCGGACGTTCCGGGTCGACCGGGTGGCGGAGCCGTTCGCGACGGGCGCCCGGTTCGCGCCGCGGGAGCTGCCGGTCGACGCGGCGGAATTCGTACGGCGCGGGCTGCGGGGCGGGGAGACGTACGCGGTGGACGTGTCGTTCGCGGCCCCGGCCGAGGCGCTGCCGGGGTGGCTGCGCCAGCACGCCGAGCCCGTGGGCGGGGGCTGCCGGGTGCGGTTCGCCAGCGGGGACTCCCCGGAGTGGGTGGCGGCCCGGCTGGCGCTGACCGCGGCGCCCTTCACGGTGCACTCCCCGGACTTCCTGGCCGCGGCGGCCGGCGCGCTCGCGTCCCGGCTCACGGCGGCCGTGTCCCCGCAGGGGTGAGTGCGGGCGAGGGGGAGCCCCCGGCGCCTGGGGGGGTAGGCACCGGGGGCTCGTTCAGGGGGCCGGCAGGGCGGCGCGGGCGGAGCAGTGCGGGCAGGGGGCGGGTCAGGCCACCGCGTCGAAGCCCGTGTCGCGGGCCATCCGCTTCAGCTCCAGGAGCGCGTGCTTCTCGATCTGGCGGATCCGCTCGCGGGTCAGGCCGTGCTGCTTGCCGACCTCGGTCAGGGTCCGCTCGCGGCCGTCGTCGATTCCGTACCGCATCTTGATGATCGACGCCGTGCGCTGGTCCAGCTTGCCCAGCAGGTCCTCCAGCTCCTCGCTGCGCAGGAGGGACAGGACGGACTGCTCGGGGGAGATCGCGGAGGTGTCCTCCAGGAGGTCGCCGAACTGCGTCTCGCCCTCGTCGTCCACCGACATGTTCAGGCTGACCGGGTCGCGCGCCCAGTCCAGTACGTCGCCCACGCGCTTCTCCGTCGAGTCCAGCTCGGCGGCGATCTCGGCGTGCTCCGGGTCCCGGCCGTTCTCGCGGTTGAACTCGCGCTGGACGCGGCGGATCCGGCCGAGCTCCTCGACCAGGTGGACGGGGAGGCGGATGGTGCGGGACTGGTCGGCGATGGAGCGGGTGATGGCCTGGCGGATCCACCACGTGGCGTACGTGGAGAACTTGAAGCCCTTGGCGTAGTCGAACTTCTCGACGGCGCGCACCAGGCCGGCGTTGCCCTCCTGGATCAGGTCGAGCAGGGGCAGACCGCTGCGCGGGTAGCGGCGGGCGACCGCCACGACGAGGCGCAGGTTGGAGCGGATGAAGATCTCCTTGGCCCGCTCGCCTTCCGCGGCCAGTGCTTCCAGTTCCTCGCGGGCCGGGGTCTCGCCCTCGCGCTCTATCTCGCCGTCGAGGATCTGCTGGGCGTACACGCCCGCCTCGATGATCTGCGAGAGCTCCACTTCCTTGGCCGCGTCGAGCAGCGGGGTACGCGCGATCTCGTCCAGGTACATGCCCACCAGGTCGCGGTCGGCGATCTCCCCGCCCACAGCGCGGGCGCTGCCCCTGGATTGACGACGGGCGACGGCGCGGGTTGCCATGCGTGCTCCCTTGCAATGAGTTAGGTCGCGGTGCGGCTGCTGGAACGCGGCTCCGCGTCCCTGGACACTCTCCCGAGTGCCCGCTTCCGAAGGAAACAACGACTGGAATCGGGACAGAATTCCCACGCCGGTCCCTCTTTTTGGAGATCTTGCAGTATCCTGCCCCGCCACCGCGCTCACGTGACCGTCGTCACACTCCGCGGCGCGTCCCGTGGCTGCTCACTCCGCCCCTGAAGACGACCAGCGGCCGCTTCTGGTTGCCTGGCCCGCCAGCGAATCGCTGCATAGCCGACAACCAGCCCATCCACCCCAAACCGGGAGAGTCGCTTGTGCCGCCCGGCCGGCGACACCCAGACTGAGTCACCCACGGGTCGCTACTCGCACGGACGGATCGCGAACCGGCTTCGCCGCGCCTTGGGCGCGTTCCTGCCACGTGGCGAGTACGCCGCGTACCAGGACGTGAACGTCGTCCACCACCGCAAGGCTTGGATCCCCGACCTGTTCATCTCCCTGGATGACGCGGAGGAACACGTCACCGAGGACGGCCTCGGAATCGAGGCCACCGCAGTCCGGCTCATCGTCGAGGTCGTCTCCCCCGGCCACGACAACATCACGCGTGACCGCACCCGCAAGCGACGGGAGTACGCACGCGCGGGGATTCCGGTCCATGTGCTCATCGACGACTACGACGCGGGCGGCACCGTCACCGTGCTGAGCGTCCCCGACCCCGAGAGCGCCGTCTACGAGGACGAGGTCAGGGCCTCCTACGGGACCGGCGCCACCATCCCCTCGGGTCCCGCCAAGGGGTTCACCATCGGCGAGGAGATCACCGGGCCGGGCGGGGCGGCCTAGGCCGGGAACAAGACCGGCCCCGTGCCGTTCGGGTTCGAACGGCACGGGGCCATCAGTCATTCCGGGGGTTCCCCGCGCCGCGTCAGTGGGCGATCACCGGGATCTTCACGTCGGCGTCGGCACCCGCGCCGTCACCGGAGGCGACCGGACCGCCGGCGCCGGGCCGGCCCGTGTTGATCAGCGTCAGGGCGATGGCGGAGCTGGCGACGAGGATGCCGACCGCCCACCAGATGGCGGAGGAGTAGCCCTCGACCATCGCCTGGGCCTGGATCAGCTTCGCCGCCGGGCCGCCCGCCGCGGCCTCCGCGGCGTGGTCGGTCAGGTACGCGGTGGTCGCCGAGGCGGCGATCGTGTTCAGCAGCGCGGTGCCGATGGCGCCGCCCACCTGCTGCGAGGTGTTGACCATGGCCGAGGCGACACCGGCGTCGGCCGGGTTCACCCCGTGCGTGGCCAGCGACATGGCCGGCATGAACGCCGTACCCATGCCCAGGCCCAGCAGGAGCTGCGCCGGCAGGATCAGCGCCGGGTACGAGGAACCGACCTCGAGCTGGGTCAGCAGCAGCATGCCGGTGGCGGCGAGCAGGAAGCCCGGGCCCATCAGCAGCCGGGGCGGGACCCGCGTCATCAGACGGGCACCGATCTGGGTGGAGCCCGTGATCATGCCCGCGATCATCGGCAGGAAGGCGAAGCCGGTCTTGACGGGCGAGAAGCCCTTCACGACCTGCAGGTAGTAGGTGAGGAAGAGGAACAGGCCGAACATCGCGATGACGGCCAGGCCGAGCGAGAGGTAGACACCGCCGCGGTTGCGCTCCAGCAGGACGCGCAGCGGCAGCAGCGGGGACTTCACGCGGGACTCGACGAGCACGAAGGCGGCGAGCAGCACCGCCGAGGCGACGAACATGGTCACGGTGAGGGCGTCCGACCAGCCGGCCGACTCGGCGCGGGTGAAGCCGTAGACCAGCGCGACGAGGCCGGTGGTCGACAGGATCACGCCGGGGATGTCGAGCGGCGCGCGGTTGCGGCCGCCGGCGGGCTCACGAATGATCATCCAGGCACCCACGGCCGCGATGATCGCGAACGGGATGTTGACGAAGAAGGTCCAGCGCCAGTTCAGGTACTCGGTGAGGAAGCCGCCGAGGATCAGGCCGACGGCGCCACCGCCACCGGCGATCGCACCGTAGATGCCGAAGGCCTTGGCGCGCTCCTTGGCGTCGGTGAACATGACGGCCAGCAGGGAGAGCGCGGCCGGGGCCAGCAGCGCGCCGAAGGCGCCCTGGAGGGCGCGGGCGCCCAGCATCATGGCCTCGCCGTTGGCGGCGCCGCCGAGCGCGGAGGCCAGGGCGAAACCGATGAGGCCGACGATGAAGGCGTTCTTACGGCCCCACTTGTCGGCGATGCGTCCGCCGAAGAGCAGCAGTCCGCCGAAGGCCAGCGCGTACGCGGTGATGACCCACTGGCGGTTGCCGTCGGAGATGCCGAGGTCGGTCTGGGCGGACGGGAGGGCGATGTTCACGATCGTCGCGTCGAGGACGACCATCAGCTGGGCCAGGGCTATGAAGACGAGTGCCTTCCAGCGACTGGGGTCGGCAGCCAGCGGCGCGGGCGCGGCTGTTTTTGACATGGGGGTACCCACTTACTGTGTGGAATGACTGAAATATGATCTTTAAGACTGATTAAGGCGGGTTTACGACGCTAGCGGGCGCGACCCGGGGCGTCACATGGTTTTCTGCCTCAGGTCCTCGAGGGTGGCCGCCTCACCCGGCAGTTCGGAGCGGGCCGGCGCCCGCAACCCGTCCAGGAACAGCTGGAGATGACGGTGGACGAACCCGTCCACCGCCATGCACGAGATGCCCGGCAACGGCCGGCTGAGCTGGGAGAGGGCGATCATCAGGTCGCCGACGCCGATGTCCGTCCGGACCAGCCCGGCTTTCTGACCTGCGGTCACGAGGGTCTCGACGGTTTCCGCCAAGGCCTCGCGGGCCGCGATGAGTTCGGGGTGCTCGCCGTCGAAGTCCCCGGCGAGCATGGGGCACAGGGCGCCGATCCGCTCGTCCGCCGCGGCGTGCGTGAAGCGGCACAGCGCGGCGAAGGCGTCCGGCTCCTCGGCGAGGGAGTCCTCGGCCTGGACGGTGACCCGCTCCATCACGAAGAGCACGACGTGGTGGACGAGGGCCGCCCGGTCGGGGAAGTGGCGGTAGAGGGTCGCGTTGCCGACGCCCGCCCGGCGGGCGATCTCGTCGAAGGGCGCGGCCGAGCCCTGCTCCACCAGCACCTCGCGCGCCGCCACCAGGATCCGCTCGCGGTTGCGGACGGCGTCGGCGCGCGGCCGCGGGACCGGGCCGGACGCCGAGACCGCCGGGGCCGACGCCGATGACGGGGCCGACGCCGAGGTCGACGCCGGGGCCCGGTCCACGCCGCCCGCGGACGCATCCGCCGACAGGTCCACGGCCGCCTCCGGGGCGGACAGGTCCGCCGCCGGGGTGGTGGGGCGCTTCATGCGAGGCCTCCCTGGGCCTGGGTCTCGTACCCGCCCCCCAAACGGGGAGTCGGTCCCCGCTTTGCGGGACTCCCGTACAAACGGGGAATGCGTCCCCGGTTATTTCACTCTCTTGTGTGACCTGGGTCACATCCCGGTTCCCGTTCGGACGCACCCGACGCGCGGGCGCGCCGCAGCCGACGGAGGGTGATCGCACAGAGCGCAGTCCGGGCCCGGCCGGCTGCCGCGGACCCGAAGGCGATCTCCATGCCGCAGACCCGCCACCGGATACGCAGACCACGCCGCGCCGGCGCGTACATCGGCCTGACCGTGCTGGCCCTCGGGATCACCGCCACCGCGAGCACCGGGATATCCAGCCGCGGCCACTCCGCGTCCGGGCCCGTGGCCACCAGCGCCGAGTCCGTACTGGCGCCCTGCCGGATCACCGGCGCGATGGGCGTGCAGATGTCCGAGGGACTGCCGACCCCTCCCGGGTACTCCCGCTCGACCGGCGAGGTCCGCGCGCTGAACCTGATGATCGACTTCCCGGACGCCAAGGGCGAGGGCACCGCGCTGGACCGGATGGCGGAGTTCTTCCCCCAGACCTCCGACTGGTTCCGCACCAGCTCCTACGGCCGGCTCACGTACCGGGCCGAGGCGCCGATAAGGACCTGGCTGCGGATGCCGATGCCGTTCGCCGCGTACGGGATCGAGCGCGGATCCGCGTACGAGCCGGGCTACCGGCAGCTCGTCGAGCACATCGCGAAGGCCGCCGACGCCGAGGTGGACTTCAGCCGCTACGACCTGGTCAACATCCTGGTCACGCCGAACGCCGGGCCGTCCGCCCTGGACACGGTGCTCTCGGTGACCTTCTCCGGCAACGCCGAGGCCCCGATGGCCGACGGCGTACCGCTCGCCAACACGTCCTTCGTCTACAGCCGCCAGGACGACGGCTCGGGCACCTACCGGGAGACCGGCTACCGGGTGCTCCCGCACGAGAACGGGCACGTCTTCGGGCTGCCCGACCTCTACACCTCCGACGGCGGGGGCACCGTCGGGCACTGGGACATCATGAGCGAGGACTGGGGAGCCAACAACGACCTGCTGGGCTGGCACAAGTGGAAGCTGGGCTGGCTGGACAGCTCGCAGATCAGCTGCGCCGCGAAATCCGGCGTCAGCGACCACACCCTGACCCCGCTGGCCGTGGAGGGCGGCACGAAGCTGGCCTTCGTACCGCTGTCGGAGACCGCCGGGTACGCGGTGGAGGTGCGCACCCAGGCCGGGAACGACGAGGCCGTCTGCAAGCCCGGCGTACTGATCTACAAGGTGGACTCCCAGGTGGACACCGGGCGCGGGCCCGTCACCGTCTCCGACAGCGCGATCGGCAGCGGTGGCTGCACCCGGCGGCCCAATGTGCACGGGGAGCTGTCGGACGCGCCGTTCCGGCCGGGCGAGACCTTCACCGACGATCAGGCCGGGGTCAGCATCTCGGTGGTGGGAGAGCTGCGCAACGGGAGCTTCCAGGTCCGGGTCACCCGCCCCTGAGACCGCCCCGCGACGAGACGACGAGCCGACGCGACCGATCGACCGATCGACCGGCCGACCGGCCGACGGACCGACCGAACGACCGACCGACCGACCGACCGACCGACCGACCGGACCAACGAGACCGAGGAGACACAGGATGACGAGCGGCACCCCCGAAGAGCGGCTCGCGGCGGCCGGGTTCACCCTCCCGAAGACCCTCGCCCCGCTGGGCGCGTACGTGCCCGCGCTGGTCAACGGGCATCACGTCTACACCTCCGGCCAGCTCCCGATGGTCGACGGCGCCCTGCCGCTGACCGGGAAGGTCGGGGCCGAGGTCACGGAGGAGCAGGCCAAGGGGCTGGCCCGGCAGTGCGCGCTGAACGCGCTCGCCGCGATCGCCTCGGTGGCCGGCGACCTGTCCGCCGTCAAACGGGTGGTCAAGGTGGTCGGCTTCGTGGCGAGCGATCCGCGGTTCACCGGCCAGCCGGGCGTGGTCAACGGGGCGAGCGAGCTGTTCGGCACCGCCTTCGGCGACGCGGGCATCCACGTCCGGAGCGCGGTGGGCGTGGCGGTACTGCCGCTGGACGCGCCGGTCGAGGTGGAGGTCGTCGTGGAGCTGCACACCCCGATGGGCGTCTGAGGACGGCCGGGCCGGGCCCGCGGTCAGGCGGCCGCGCCGCCGCGGTACTCCTCCCAGGTCCACAGGAGCTGGCGGCGGGCCAGCACGCCGACGGCGTGGCGGCGGTACGCGGCGGTGCCGCGGACGTCGTCGATGGGGTTGCAGGCGGCGGCCGCGAGATCCCCGAACTGCTTGGCGATCGACGGGGTGACGGCCTTGCGGGACTCCCAGAACCCGCCCTCGTCCAGGGCCGCGGCGAGGAACTCCTCGGCCGTCTTCGCCCGGACCGGCGTGGGCGCCGCCGAGCCGATGCCCGTACGGACACTACGGGTCCGCGGGTGCAGGGCGAGGCCGAAGGCGCAGACGGCGATGACCATGGCGTTGCGGGTGCCGACCTTGGAGAACTGCTGGGGCCCGTCCGCCACGCGGACGTGCACGGTCTTGATCAGCTCGTCGGGCGCGAGGGCGTTGCGCTTGACCCCGGTGTAGAACGCGTCGATCGGGATCAGCCGGGAGCCCCGTACGGACTCCGCCTCGACCTGCGCGCCCGCGGCGAGCAGCGCCGGGTGCGCGTCACCGGCCGGGGAGGCCGTACCGAGGTTGCCACCGACGGTGCCGCGGTTGCGGATCTGCGGGGAGGCGACGGTGTGCGAGGCGAGGGCCAGGCCCGGGAGCTGCACCCGCAGGTGTTCCATGATCTGCGTGTACGGGACGGACGCCCCGAGCCGTACGACGTCCTCGCCGGTCTCCCATTCGCTCAGCAGCCCGATGCGGTTCAGGTCCATGAGGTACTCCGGCCGGCGGTGGTCGAAGTTGATCTCGACCATCACGTCGGTGCCGCCGGCGATGGGCACGGCGGTGGGGTGCTCGGCCTTGGCGGCGAGCGCCTCCTCCCAGCCGGCGGGGCGAAGGAATTCCATGGGTGTCCCATCGACCGGCGCGTTCGCCCTCAAACCGAATCGGCCGGAATTCCCCCGGCCACGCGGCCAAGGCGGCCTCGGTGCGCGGGAATTCGGCTCGGGGCGTGCCGAACACCCCGCCGGGGAAGGCGTCCTCGCGCTGCCGGACCGGTGCGGGAGCGGCCGGTCTCGGCGCGTCCGGGGCGGGCGTCGATATGGAGGCGACCCCGCACCAGGCGATCCGCTAGGCTGTCAGCGGTCACGCCTTCGTAGCTCAGGGGATAGAGCACGGCTCTCCTAAAGCCGGTGTCGCAGGTTCGAATCCTGCCGAGGGCACATGGGAAAGGGCACCTGTCCGTTGGGCAGGTGCCCTTTTGCGTGCCCGGCCGCGGTGGTGGGGGTCAGGCGACCAGGTCGGCGTAGAAGATGACGTTGTTGGTGCGGTGGCCGTCCTTGATCTCGCCGCCGCAGGTGAGGAGGCGGAGCTCGGGGCGCGGGGTCTCGCCGTAGACCTTGTCGGTCGGGAAGTCCTTCTTGTTGACGTCCTCGATCTCGCGGATCTTGAACTTCGCGGGCCTGCCGTCCTCGCGCGGGACCTCGATCAGGTCGCCGAGCCTGATCTTCTTCACGTCCTTCATCAGCGCCGGGCCGTGCTTGGTGTCGAAGTGGGCGACGAGGACGGAGACGCCCTTCTCGCCCGGGGTCGCGCCCCCGGTCCACCAGCCGGGGTGGTTCGCGTCCGTGTCGGCGTCGGGGACGCCGAGCTCGCCGGTTGCGGCGTCCACCTTGAGGTCGACCATCTTCTTCGCGTTCACGCCCGCCGCGTCGATCTTCATGCCGGTCGGCTTCGACGGGGGAAGGGCCGTCGTCGCGGCGGCCACGGGGGCCGCCGCGGAGGCGTTGCCGACCTTGGGGTCCGGCGGGAGCTGGGCGGCGCCGGCGCCGCAGGCGGCCAGGGCGCCCGTGACGGACAGCGCCAGGGTCGTCGTCACGATCACGCGGCGCGTGCGGGGCATGAGGGTGCTGGGCATGGTGTTCTCCGGGCCGGGAAGGGCCGCCGGGCGGGTGCCCGGCGGCCGGGGTGTGGGCGGGGATCAGCCCTCGGTGCGGCGGCGGCGCAGCATCGAGAAGCCGAGGCCGGCGGCGCCCGCGGCGGCCAGGCCGGCGCCGCCCGCCATCAGCACGGGCCCGTCCGCGGAGGGCTTCACCCCTTGCTTGGCGGACGCGGCGGGCCCCGAAGGCGCGCCCGGTGCGTCGACGGCGAAGGCATGGGCGGTCGGGAGGGCCAGTGCGGTGATGGCACCGGCGGCGACGGCAGTGGTACGGAAGGTGGCGCGCATGGTGGTTCCCCTCAGGTCGGAGTCGCCTGTGGTCTCGGTCCGGCCGCCCACTTCGGTGTGGTGGGTGGTGTGGTGGTGCGGCCTGGCGACAAAACCGACATTACGAGGGTCATGTTTTGGTCATCCGTCGGCAATGTAACGGTTGTCCGGACGCTTGGACGCGGCCCCGTGAAGGACCAAAGTCCCTGGTGAGGGGCGTACGAAGGCAAGCGACAGCCCTCCCGGCCGAAACCGGGAGGGCTGTCGGTGAAGCGACTGCGTCATACGTCGCGAGTCATACGTCGCGAGTCATACGTCGTGAGTCACGGGTCGCGGGATCAGCTCAGGCCTCTGCTGCGCTCGCCGATGCGGTCACCCTGCGGGGTGCCGGCCCGCTTCAGGGCCGCCTTCGTGTGCGCTCCGCCCTTGACCTTGCTCCGCACGAGACCGTCGAAGCCGTGGCCTGCCGGACGCGGCGGCCGATCCGGCTCCTGGGCCTGGAAGGCCTCTCGGAAATCCTGCCTCTGCTGCTCTTTGCTCATCCCGTCGTCAACTCCCTCGGGAAGCACCCAATCGGACTATTGGGATGGTATGCAGATATGCGGAGCAACGCACCCGGACCGACCGTAAAAACTCCCGATCAAGGACGCGGCGGAGCCGGGCGCTCCAGCGGCCCCGCCAGCCACCGGGTCAGCTCCTCCGGGCACGGCGTCCCCCGCGGCAGCTGGTACTTCGCCGCCACCCGGTACACCCCGGGCCCCGGCGCCAGCAGCTCCGTCCACACGTCGCCCGCCGGGTCCGGGGCCGCTTTGAACAGACACCCCGCCGTGTTCGCGTACTCCTTCTCCAGCGTGCCCGAGCCGCCGCCCGCGCCCCCGCCGCGCGCCTTCGAAGCGAACGTCTCCTGCGGCGGCGGCACCGGCTTGCCGGCCCCGTCCACCAGCCCCAGCCACGGCGAGTGCGGGATCCGCACCAGCACCCGCCCGGCCGCCTTCACGTCCACGACCAGCTGGTCCGCGCCCGCCCGCACCACCGTGGCCGGCCCGGACACCAGGTCCGTCGGCCGGTCCACCTCGAACAGCCGCCAGTTCCGGTCGCCCCACACCTGCCGGAGGTACGGCAGCCCCTCGCTCACGAGCTTCGCCTCGTCCTCGCCGCCCGAATCGGGTTTGTCGGCCGGCAGCACCACATAGTGCACGGCCCAGCGGTCCAGCCACTCCCGGTAGCTCGCCGCCGTGAGGGTGTCGTCGTAGAAGAGCGGGTTCCGCTCCAGGTCCGCCTGCCGGTTCCAGCCGCGCGCGAGGTTCACGTACGCGGGGAAGGCGGAGGACTCGCGGTGGCTGCTGGCGGGGACCACCTCGACCCGGCCGCGCTCGGCGCCCGCCTTCTTCAGCTGGTCGACCAGCGGAGCCAGCTCCCGGTTCCAGGCGGCCACCGGGGTGGTCCGGACGATGTCCGTGATGCTGTTGGCGGTGATCCACACGTTGATGCCGACGAACGCGAACAGCACCGCGTACCAGTGCCGGCTGCGCGGGACCGCGTACGGGAGGGCCGCGAGCAGCACGGCCCCGCCGAACAGCATGACCAGCCGGGTGACGTTCGAGCCGACCTGCGAGTCGATCGCCCAGGTCAGCAACACCCCGAAGGCGTACACGGCGGAGGCGATCCGGACGGTCTTCCACCGCTTCGGTACGAGGAACAGGATCGCCAGCCCGAAGAGGAACGGCGGCGCGGCCGAGCCCAGCTTCATCGGCTGCGTCCCGGAGAACGGGAACAGCCAGGCCGACAGCCCGACGACCGCCACCGGGGCGAGGCCCAGCGCGTACGCCCCCGGGCGCCGCCCGCTCAGGAACAGCGCGGCCGCGATCACTCCGAGGAAGAGCCCTGCGACCGGGCTGGAGGCGGTCGCGAGCCCGGCCAGCGGGGCCGCCACGGCCGCCTTGGCCCAGCGCCGCTCCGCCCATTTGCGGGGCCAGCAGAAGACGGCGGCGACCGCACCGAGCGCGAACATCGCGCCGAGACCGAAGGTGACCCGGCCGGACAGGGCGTTGCAGAGCAGCCCGTACACCCCGGCCAGGGCCGGCCACAGCGGCTCGCGGACGGTGCCCCGGCAGCGGGTCAGGATCAGCGCGAGCAGGCCGGCCGAGACCGTGCCGGCGACCATCATCGTGGTCCGCACGCCGATCATGTACATCACGTACGGGGACACCACGCTGTACGAGACGGGGTGCATGCCGCCGTACCAGGCGAGGTTGTACGCCGAGTCCGGGTGCCGGCCGACGAACTCGGCCCAGGCGTCCTGCGCGGCGAGGTCGCCGCCGCTGTTGGCGAAGCTGAAGAACCAGATGACGTGCAGGAGGCCGGCCACGGCGGTGGCGACGAGCACGGGGTGGCGGCGGAGCAGGCCGAGGGAGCGGGAGGCCAGGGAGGCGGTCGCGGCCGGGGCGGCCGGAGCGGCCCCTATGCCGCCGGGCGCCGCCTCGGGCAGGTCACCGGCGCCGGACGCACCGGATCCGCCGGCGGCCGCCGGTGCACTCCGGTCGCCCTGGCTCTGCTGCTCAGCGGTGGTCACTGCACTACTCCCCGGATTCCCCGGACTCCCCGGGTTCACCGGAGCATCGATCGAACTTCTGCTTGCCGTTCCCGGCTCGCTAGACGCGCGGCGGCGCCCCGGGGTTGCCCGGGGCGCCGGAATCACGCGGTATGGCGAGGGCGATCAGCCGACACGGGTCAGTTTGCTGCCGATGCCCGGCGCGGCGAGGTCGCTCTGCAGCGCCACCGGCACCTTCACCTGGCTGGCCCCTTCACCGACGGTCAGCACACCGATCTCGGTGCCCGCCTTCGCCGTCTGCGGCAGCTTTCCGTCCCCGGTTCCGAGCTTGACGTTGACGGTGAGCGACGGCCAGCCGACCGCCTCCACGTCGGCGGTCGCGACGACCGGGGTGTGGCCGCCGAGACCGTCGTCCACGTACCCGACGACGTCGCCCTTCTTCACGACGGGCGCGTTCACCAGCATCTTCTGCGTGGCCAGCATGACCTGCTTGCTGGCCGCGATCGCCGTGTCGAGGATCGGGACGCCGTACTGGCCGAGCACCGCGCCGACGATCAGCTGCCTGGTCTTGCCGACCTGCTTCTCGGCGGCGAAGAGCAGGTTGCCGCCGGCCTTGGTGGTGGAGCCGGTCTTGATGCCGAGCGCGCCGTTGCCCGGGATGAGGGTGTTGTAGTTGCGCCACTTCTTGCCGTACTGGTCGGTCCATTCCGGCAGCTTGGTGATCGCGATCAGCTCCGGCATCTCCACGACCTTGAGACCGAGCTTGACCTGGTCCTCGGCGGTGCTGACCGTCGTCGCGTCCAGGCCCGAGGGGTCCGTGTACGTGGTGTTGGCCATGCCGAGTTCCTTGGCGGCCTCGTTCATCTTCTTGACGAACGCCTCCTGGTCGCCGCCGGAGTCCCAGCGCGCGAGCAGCCGCGCGACGTTGTTGGCCGAGGGGATCATGATCGCGGCGAGGGCGTCGTACTCCGAGATCTTGTCGCCGGCCTTGAGGGTGCCGACCGTGGACTCGCCCTCGGAGCTCTTGGCGCCGTCGTCGACCGCCGTCTGGTCGATGTCGATCATCGGACCCTTGTCCCCCTTCTTGAGGGGGTGGTTCTTCAGGATCACGTACGCCGTCATCGTCTTCGCGACGCTGCCGATGGCGACCGGCTTCTGCTCGCCGAAGCTGCCGACGGTGCCGAGGCCCGCGGCGGCCATGTAGGCCTGGCCCTCCTTCGGCCAGGGCAGGACCGGGTTGCCGCCGTCGAAGGTGTACGAGGACTTCGCGGTCATCGTGAGCTTCGGCTCGGGCAGGGGGCGCACGAGCTGGACGACGGCCAGGACGATCGCGAGGAGCGCGACGAGCGGGGCGTAGATCTTGAACCGCCGCACGGCCGTGCGCATCGGGCTCGGCGGCGGGGGCGGGTTGTTGGTGAGGTCCGCGAGCATGTCGAGCGGCGGCTTGGGCGGCAGCGGCTGCTGCGTGGTCCGCTCGGTCCGCTCGGGTACGGGGGCCGGGGCCGGCGCGGGTGCCGCGGGGGCCGCCGGGGCGGATCCCGCCGCCGCGGCCGCGGGCTTCGCCGGAGCCGGGGCGTCGTCCTTGCGCAGCGGTACGAACGTGCTGGCCCGCTCCCCGCCGACCGCCTTCGGCGGCACGGGCCGGGAGGCCGCGGGCTTCTCCGCGGCCGGGGCGGACGTCCTGGCCTCCGGCTTCACGGCCCGGAACACCGCGGTCCGCTCGCTGTCCGCGGCCTCGTCGGAGCGCTTGCCGTCGGAGCGCTTGCCGTCGGAGCGCTTGCCGGCGCCACCGGCCCCGGCATCCACCTTCGGGGCCCGGAACACGGCGGTGCGCTCGCTGTCCCCGCCCTCGGGGTCCTTGGCGTCGGCCGGCTTGGCGTCGGCGGGCTTGGCGTCGGCCGGCTTGGCGTCGGCGGGCTTGGCGTCGGGGGCCTTGGCGTCGGCCGGCTTGGCCCCGCCGGAACCGCCCGCGGCGGCCGCCTTGGCATCGCCCGAACCGGAACCGGTGGCGGAGCTCCGCTCGCCGTCGGCCGGCTTCCCGGCGGCGGGAGCCGAAGCACCCGCACCGCTTCCCGGCTTCACCGCACGGAACACGGCGGTGCGCTCGCTGTCGTCCGCGGAAGCATCGGCCGCGGGGGCCGAAACCGGCTTCGAAGGGGACGGTGCCGGACCGGAACCGGAACCCGCGGCAGCGGAGTCCGAAGCACCCCGGGCCGGGGCCGCGTCCGGGCGCACGGCGCGGAAGACCGCGGTGCGCTCACTGTCGTGCGCCGGCGCCTTCCCAGCGGTCGGCCGGTCCGCGCCGGACACCGAAGCGGAATCCACATCCTTGCCCGCGGGAGCCGAACCCGGCTTCCCGGCCGAGCCATCGGCAGCAGCCGGCTTGTTCGCGCCCGACGCCGAATCGGCGTCCGGGCGGGCGGTTGCGGACGGCTTGCCGGCGTCGCCGGAACCTGCGGCCGGGACATCGGCGGAGGCCGAAGCGGAATCCGCCGCGGGGGTTCGCTCACCGGTGGCCGGCTTCGCGGTGGCGGACGCCGAGGCGCCCGTAGCGCTCCCCGGCCGCACGGCCCGGAAGACCGCGGTGCGCTCGCTGTCGTGCGCCGTCGGTTCGGGCGAAGCATCGGCTTCGACTTCGGCTTCGGCTTCGGCTTCGGCTTCGGCGGCGTCCGCATCCGCCGTGGCCGGATCCGCGACCGACTCCACCCGTCCGGAGGACTCGGCCTCGGCCCCGTCCTCGGTCCCGGCGCCGCCCTCGCCTTCGTCCTCGGTCGTGGCAACCCACGCCGCCACCGCGTCGCGCAGCGGATCCCGCTTCTCCCCGGAAGGAGCGGCAGGGGTCGCGGACTCGGGTTCCCGCGGCCGGAACACCGACAGCCTCGGGTCACGCTCCGCGGAGGACATCGCCGCCCCCGGCGCTCCTTCATCAACCGACTTGTCGGGGGACTCGCCCGCCACCAGTTCCTCCTCGATCGCCACCACGTCCGGCTGTCCGAATGTCTAACAGTGTCCCGTCTAGGGGGCATCGCCCCCGTGCTAGACGAGAACGACATAGTTGCCAGTTCCCCCACAAAGCGACCACGCGCTCTCGACAGATGAATGTGAGAGGCGTCACCCTGTCACTCATCCACGCGGGGAGGCATGGATGGGCAGGAGCCGCAGAACAATTCCGGAGGAGCTTCTGCTGCTCGCTTTGGACCCGACCACGGGTACCACGGCGCAGCCGCAGTCGCTCGACCTCGGCCTGGCCGGGGCACAGCTAGTAGAGCTGGCTCTGGCAGGACGGATAGCCCCTGACGGGGATCGTATCGCCGTGGTGATGCCACGGCCGACAGGAGATCCGACTCTGGACTCCGCACTGGAACTGCTGCGCAGGCGCGGCAGCCCGGTACGGGCCGTCCACTGGATCGGCGGACCCCGGCTGGGGCTCCGCCAGATTTACCTCGCTCATCTGGAGCGTTGCGGCATGGTGCATGCCGTCGCGGGCCAGATGTGCGGAGTGCTGCCGACGACTCGCTACCAGGCGACCGACACGGCGATCAGCCGGGAGATCCGTGCCCGGCTCGACAGTGCGATCCGCACCGGCGTACCGCCGGACCCGCGGACCGCGGCGCTCGCCGCACTGGCCCACGCGGTCGGACTCGGCAAGCACCTGTACCCCGGCAACGAGGGGCGGTCGTCCAGGTCCCGGCTGCGGGATCTGATCCGGCACGACCCGATGGGCGGTCTCGTGGCGCACGCCGTCATGGACGTCCAGAACGGTGTGGCTGCGCAGCCGCGCCGTGACCGCGCACCGGCGGCGCCGCCGCCCGCCCGGGCCACGGCGAACGGCGTTCCGCTGCAGGCGCGCCGGACGGGCGCGATGGCCCGCGCCGGTGTGGCCGCGCACTGACACGACCCGATCCGACCCGATCCACCCGTTCCACCGAACCGCCATCGCCGCAACCGGCATCCCCGATGACCCGGTTCGGGAGCCGCCAGCGCGCGGGATGGCGGGGCCGGTCCGCCGGCTCCGCCATCCCGCGCGTCTGCATTTCCGGGCCGTTCTCCGGCGCCGCCCCGCCCTTCGGTGGCAGTCTGCTCACCATCAGACACGCAGAGAGACAGAACCAGAAGAAGGCGGAGGTGCCGTTCAAGTGGCGTCCAATGTCAATCCCACCGTCCGACGCCGCCGACTGGGCATGGAGTTGCGCAAGCTCCGCGAGGACAAGGGCATGACGGCCGAGCAGGTCGCCGAACGCCTGCTCGTCTCCCAGTCGAAGATCAGCAGGCTGGAGAACGGCCGCCGTTCCATCAGCCAGCGCGACGTCCGCGACCTGTGCGACGTGTACGAGGTCGAGGACCGCCGGCTCGTCGACTCCCTCATGCAGATGGCCAAGGACTCCCGCCAGCAGGGCTGGTGGCACGCCTTCGGCGACATCCCGTACAGCGTCTACATCGGCCTCGAGACCGATGCCGCCAGCCTGCGCACCTACGAACCCCAGATGGTGCCCGGCCTGCTCCAGACCCCGGAGTACGCCCAGGCCCTCATCCGCGGCGCGCTCCCCGAGACCGCTCCGGCCGACGTCGAGAAGCGCGTACAAGTGCGCATGCACCGGCAGAAACGGCTCTCCGAAACGGACAACAACAATCCGGAAGTCGGGCCGTTGCGGCTGTGGGCGGTCATCGACGAGGCCGCGCTGCGCCGGCACGTGGGCGACCCGCAGCTGATGATCAAACAGCTCGAGTACTTGATAGAGCAGTCCGAGCAGCCGTACATCACCGTTCAGGTGATGCCGTTCTCGATGGGCGCCCACCCGGGCGTGAACGGCCAGTACGCGATCCTGGAGTTCCCGGACGCGTCGGACTCGACGGTGGTCTACATCGAGGGCGTGACGAGCGACCTGTACCTGGAGAAGGCGAACGACGTCCAGAAGTACAGCGTGATGTACGAGCACCTGCGGGCGCAGGCCCTCAACGTGGAACAGACGCGCCAGTTCATCGCCGAGATCATCGATCAGTACGCGGGCAGGGGGAGGTAGGTAAAAGGGGAGGAAACCGGGCAGGTGGCGAGGGGGGCCGGTACGGTACACCGTCGATCCCCGGCCACAGAAGTCCTGAATGGAATATGCCACTCGGTCGGGTGAATGACCCCTTCACCCGTCGAGAGGTGCCGGTAGCGTCGATCACGTCGGTCAGAGAAGCGAAATGGCCGACACCTCACTGGCACAACTCGCTGAACCGGAGAGAAACATGGCTATTCGTCAGGGCGCCACGGACAACTGGATCAAGTCCTCCTACTCCGGCGGAAACGGCGCTTGCGTCGAGGTCAAGTCCCCCGTCGTGGAGGCCATCGCGGTCCGCGACTCGAAGGTGCAGGACGGTCCGTCCCTCACCTTCGCGCCGGGTTCCTGGACCTCCTTCGTCGCCGACGTCACCGAGGGCCGGCTGGGACGCCTCGCCTGAACGTCACGGCGCACGGCCCCGCCGCCCCCTCCTCTGCATCACGCGCAACAACTGCACCACTTGCACCACTGACTGAAGCCCTCTCGACTGGCCCGCCGTCCCGGCCGAGGGGGCTCGGCCATGTCCGGAACCGGACCCCGCCGTCTCCGGCTAACGGAGCTCCGCCACGTACCGGTCGGTCCCCGGCACCGTCGGGATGAACGGCGCCACCAGCTCCACCCGCCCGAGCCCCGCCTCCGCCACCTCGGCGTCCAGCCCCCGGAACCGGTCCCAGCAGGTGCGCGGATCGGCTTCCAGGAACCACAGCAGCGTCAACCGGGTGTCGACCCCCTCGACCTGCTTGACGTACGTCATCCGGTCACCGGGCAGCGGGGTCGGCCGGAAGACCGTCACCATCGCCGCGGGCGAGCCGTGCAGCCGCTTCGACAGGGCGCGCGAGCGCAGCCATTCCAGCAGCTCCGCCCGCTGTTCGGGGCCGTCGGCGTCGATGACCTGGAGGACCAGGCCGGTGTACGGGTGGTCGAGGGCGTGGAAGTCCCGGGGGCCCGCGGCCCCGTCGCGGTAGACCGTGGCCTCGTGGTCCTGGAAGGCCGTGAAGACGTGGGTCCGGTCCTGGTAGACGCGGCCGTCCCGGTTCAGCCGCTTGTTGATCCCGACCGTCCACTTCATGTGCTCGTCGTAGCGGCCCTCGGTGACCCAGTACGTGGAGATGTAGCACCCGGCGGTGACGGGCTGGGCGACGGCCGATTTCTCCGGGTAGCGCAGTTCCTGGAGCTCGCGGGTGGCGACCCAGCGGCGGCCCGCGTACATCCAGGGCATGGCCATGGCCCCGGCGTAGTAGTGGTCGTCCTCGTACCAGCGGTTGTACGCGTACTCGTGGCCCGGGTGCGGCTCCACCATGGTGATCAGGGCGTGGCCGGGGCGGACCCCGTACGGGCCCACCGCCGCCAGCTCGGCGTAGGCCTCGGGGCGGGTGTCTTGGCTCTGGCGATCCGTCGTCATGCCGAACGGTCTAGCTGATGACACGTCAGAAGGGGAGGGGGTGTGCGGTGTTCCACCCCTCGACATATAGGTGTCGCATACATCTTGATGTGGCTAGGATGCGCGCACCCGCCTCCCCCTAGGAGCCCCCCGTGCCGTCTTCCACGCCCTCCCCCGCCGCCGCGCCCGCGTCGCCGCCGCCCCCTTTCGCCGCCCGCGCCACCGCCGTCGCCGGGTCGCCGATCCGCGAGATCCTCGCGCTCACCGCCCGCCCGGGGGTGATCTCCTTCGCCGGCGGCCTGCCCGCGCCCGAGCTCTTCGACACGGAGGGACTGCGGGCCGCCTACGACGCCGCGTTCGCGGAGTCGGCCGTCCGGGCACTCCAGTACTCGACCACCGAGGGCGCGCCGGAGCTGCGCGAGGCGGTGGCGGCGCGGGTGAGCTCCCGGGGGCTGGCGACCTCCGCGGAGGACCTGGTGGTCACCACGGGGTCGCAGCAGGCCCTCACCCTGATCACCTCGGCGCTGGTGGAACCGGGCGACGTCGTCCTCGTCGAGAACCCCACGTACCTGGCGGCGCTCCAGTGCTTCGGGCTGGCCGGGGCGCGGGTCATACCCGTGCCCTGCGACGGGGAGGGCATCCTGCCCGACGCGCTGGAGGAGATCGTGGCCCGCGAGCGGCCCAAGCCCCTCTACTCGGTGCCCACCTTCCAGAACCCCACCGGGCGCACCCTGCCGGGCGCCCGGCGGGCGGCGGTGGCGCGGATCGCGGCACGGCGCGGGCTGTGGCTGGTGGAGGACGACCCGTACGGGGAACTCCGGTTCGAGGGGGCCGAGGTCCCGTGGCTCGCGGCGCACCCGGGGGTGCAGGACCGTACGGCACTGCTGGGGAGCTTCTCGAAGGTCATGGCCCCGGGGCTCCGGCTGGGATGGCTGCGCGCGCCGCGGGAGCTGCGGCGGGCGGCGGCGGTGACGAAGCAGGCGGCGGACCTGCACACGTCGACCGTGGACCAGTTGGCGGCGGCCCACTACCTGCGCACCGCCGACCTCGACGCGCACATCGGCGCGGTGCGCGCGGCCTACCGGGAGCGGCGCGACGCCCTGCTCGCGGGGCTGGGCGCGGCCCTTCCGGAGGGCTCGACCTGGAACCGGCCGGAGGGCGGGATGTTCGTGTGGGCCCGGCTGCCGCAGGGGTACGACGCGGCGGACCTGCTGACGGCGGCGGTCGCCCACGACGTGGCGTTCGTCCCCGGCGCCCCCTTCTACACGGGCGCCCCGGATCCCCGCACCCTGCGCCTGTCGTTCACGACGCACACTCCGAAGGAGATCGGGGCGGGCCTGGAACGACTGGCGGCGGCGGTCGCCCGAGTCGACCCCGGCGGCGCCTGAGGCGCCGGGACGCAAAGAACGCCGGGGACGCCGGGATGCGGCGGACGCCGGGATGCAGCGGACGGCGGGACGCAGAGGGCGCCCGGGACGCCGGGGACGCCGGGGACGCCGAGACTCCGGGGGCTTCCCTCCGCGGGCCGGAAGCCCTAGCCTGACGGGCCGTCAGATACATCCCTCGCCGGGAGGCACGCACATGCTGCTGCAAGGGAAGACCGTCATCGTCTCCGGCGTCGGGGCCGGGCTGGGCCACCAGGTCGCCGCCGCCGTCGTACGGGACGGCGGCAACGCCGTGCTCGGCGCCCGGACCGAGGCCAATCTGGCCAAGTCGGCCGCCGAGATCGACCCCGACGGGACGCACACGGCCCACCTGCCCACCGACATCCGCGACGAGGGACAGTGCGCGGCGCTCGCCGCCCTCGCACAGGAGCGGTTCGGGGGCGTCGACGCCGTCGTGCACGTGGCCGCCTGGGACTCGTACTTCGGCGGGCTCGAAGACGCCGACTTCGGGACCTGGTCGCAGATCATCGACGTCAACCTGCTGGGGACGCTGCGGATGACCCGCGCCTGCCTGCCCGCCCTCAAGGAGCGCGGCGGGTCCGTGGTCATCGTCGGCACGCAGTCGGCCGTGGCCGCGCCCAACGAGGTGCAGCAGGCGGCCTACGCCGCCTCCAAGGGGGCGCTGACCTCCGCCATGTACTCCATGGCCCGCGAACTCGGCCCGCACCGGATCCGCGTCAACACGGTGCTGCCCGGGTGGATGTGGGGGCCGCCGGTGCAGGCGTTCGTCACCTTCACCGCGCACACCGAGGGGGTTCCCGAGGCCGAGGTGCACCAGCGGCTGACCGAGCGGATGGCGCTGCCCGACCTGGCCACCGACGGGGACGTCGCCGACGCCGCCGTGTTCCTCGCCTCCGACCGGGCACGGGCGATAACCGGCCAATCCCTGCTGGTCAACGCCGGTGAGCTGATGAGATGACGGATCGCAGCCCCCTCGGCGGCCGGGCGTCGGATCGTATGCTCACCGCATGACTCCGACCGACAACGCGATGCGCAGGGCGCTCCGGCGGGCCCGCGACGGCGTCGCGCTCGACGCGACCGAGGCGGCCGTACTCCTCCAGGCGCGCGGCGCGGACCTCGAAGACCTCGCCGCCTCCGCCGCCCGGGTCCGCGACGCCGGCCTCGCGGCCGCCGGACGGCCCGGCGTCATCACGTACTCGAAGAGCGTGTTCATCCCGCTGACGCGCCTGTGCCGGGACAAATGCCACTACTGCACCTTCGCGACCGTCCCCGGCAAGCTCCGCCGGGCCGGCCACGGGATGTACATGTCCCGCGACGAGGTGCTCGACATCGCCCGCCGCGGCGCCGCGCTGGGCTGCAAGGAAGCGCTCATCACGCTGGGCGACAAGCCCGAGGACCGCTGGCCCGAGGCGCGGGAGTGGCTGGAGGCCCAGGGCTACAGCGACACGATCTCCTACGTACGGGCCATCTCGATCATGATCCTGGAAGAGACCGGGCTCCTCCCCCACCTGAACCCCGGCGTGATGTCGTGGGCCGACTTCCAGCGGCTCAAGCCCGTCGCGCCCTCGATGGGCATGATGCTGGAGACCACGGCCACGCGCCTGTGGTCCGAGCCCGGCGGCCCGCACTTCGGCTCCCCCGACAAGGAGCCGGCCGTCCGGCTGCGGGTGCTGGAGGACGCCGGGCGGTCCTCCGTCCCCTTCACGTCCGGGCTGCTCATCGGGATCGGGGAGACGTACGAGGAGCGCGCGGAGTCCCTGTTCGCACTGCGCCGGGTCGCACGCTCGTACCACGGCATTCAGGAGCTGATCATCCAGAACTTCCGCGCCAAGCCGGACACGGCGATGCGCGGCATGCCCGACGCCGAGCTGGACGACCTCGTCGCCACGGTGGCCGTCGCCCGGCACATCATGGGCCCCTCCGGCTGCCTGCAGGCGCCGCCCAACCTGGTCGACGGGGAGTACGCGCGGCTGATCGGCGCCGGCATCGACGACTGGGGCGGCGTCTCGCCGCTGACCCCCGACCACGTGAACCCGGAGCGACCCTGGCCGCAGATCGACGCACTAGCCGAACAGTCCGCGGCGGCCGGCTTCGAGCTGCGCGAGCGGCTGTGCGTGTACCCGGAGTTCGTGCAGCGCGGCGAACCGTGGCTGGATCCCCGGCTGCTGCCGCACGTACGGGCGCTGGCCGATCCGGCCACCGGCCTCGCCGATCCGGACGCCGAGGTCGTCGGGCACCCCTGGCAGGAGCCGGACGAGGGGTTCGGCGCGTACGGGCGCACCGACCTGCACGCCACCATCGACACCGAGGGCCGCACCGGGGACCGGCGCGAGGACTTCGACCACGTCTACGGGGACTGGGAGGCGCTGCGCGAGGCGGCCGCCCCCGGCATGGTCCCCGAGCGCATCGACACCGACGTACGGGCGGCGCTCGCCCAGGCCGCCGACGATCCGACGAAGCTGACCGACGCCCAGGCGCTGGCGCTGCTGCACGCGGACGGGCCGGCGCTGGACGCCCTGTGCCGGATCGCGGACGACCTGCGCAAGTCGGTGGTGGGCGACGAGGTCACGTACATCGTCACGCGGAACATCAACTTCACGAACGTCTGCTACACCGGCTGCCGCTTCTGCGCCTTCGCGCAGCGCCGCACGGACGCCGACGCGTACACGCTGTCCCTGGACCAGGTCGCCGACCGGGCCGCCCAGGCCTGGGACGTGGGCGCGGTCGAGGTGTGCATGCAGGGCGGCATCCACCCGGACCTGCCGGGGACGGCGTACTTCGACATCGCGCGCGCGGTGAAGGAGCGGGTGCCGGGGATGCACGTGCACGCCTTCTCGCCGATGGAGGTCGTCAACGGCGCGACGCGGACGGGGATGTCCGTACGGGAGTGGCTGACGGCCGCCAAGGAGGCCGGTCTGGACTCCATCCCGGGCACGGCGGCGGAGATCCTGGACGACGAGGTCCGCTGGGTGCTGACCAAGGGCAAGCTGCCGACGGCGGACTGGATCGACGTCGTCACGACGGCGCACGAACTGGGGATCCGCTCCTCCTCGACCATGATGTACGGGCACGTGGACCAGCCGCGGCACTGGCTGGGGCACTTCCGCACGCTGGCCCGGATCCAGGAGCGGACGGGCGGCTTCACGGAGTTCGTGACGCTGCCGTTCATCCACACCAACGCGCCGGTGTACCTGGCGGGCATCGCCCGGCCCGGCCCGACGGTCCGCGACAACCGCGCGGTGACGGCGATGGCCAGGATCCTGCTGCACCCGCACATCACCAACATCCAGACGAGCTGGGTGAAGCTGGGTGCGGAGGGCGCGGCCGAGATGCTGCGGTCGGGGGCGAACGACCTCGGCGGCACGCTGATGGAGGAGACCATCTCCCGGATGGCAGGGTCGAGTTACGGCTCGTACAAGTCCGTACGGGACCTCATCGCGGTGGCGGAGGCCGCGGGCCGGCCCGCGAAGGCCCGTACGACGCTGTACGGGGAGGTGCCGCGGGAGCGCCAGGAGGCGGCGCGCTCCTCGGACGGGCACCTGCCGGAGCTGCTGCCGGTACTCGACTAGGAGTACGGGAAGGGCCCGGCCGGGGGAACGCTCCCGGCCGGGCCCTTCGCCGTGCGGCGGGGGGGGATCAGCCGACGAGGAGGTCCTTCTTGAGCTGCTTCAGCTCGCGGGCGTCGATGCCGAGCCCGTCCTTCAGGTAGTGGTCGAAGGTGCCGTACTTGGCCTTGACCTCGTCGTAGCCCGAGTTCAGGTACTCGGCGCGGACGTCGAGCATCGGCTTGTAGACGGCGGCCTGCGGGGCCGGCAGGTGCGACAGGACGGCGTCGTTGGCGGCCTTGCGGTAGTCGTTGCTGGCCAGGTAGTCGGCCATGACGGTCTCGCCCGGCACGCCGAGGGCGGTCAGCAGGGTGGCGTTCGCCCAGCCGGTGCGGTCCTTGCCCGCGGTGCAGTGGAAGAGGACGGCGCGGTCGCGGTCGCGTTCCATGCCCTCGAAGACCTGGCTGTACGCCTTCTTGCCGCCCTCGCCGCTGACCATCGCCTTCTCGGCGTCGACCATGGCCTTGACGGCCTCGTCGGGGGACTTCGGCAGGGCCTGGAAGGAGCCGGAGCCCGCGAAGACGTCGGCGACGGTGTACTTGGCGCCGGCCGGGACCTTGTCGGGGTCGGTGGTGCGCTCGCTCTCCATGCGGAGGTCGAAGACGTTCTTGACGCGCAGGCGCTGGAGCTTGGCCAGGTCGGCGGCGGTCAGCTTGTCGAGGGCGTCGGAGCGGTAGATCTCGCCCATCTTGACCCACTGGCCGGTGGTGGTGCGGTAGCCGCCCGCGTCACGGAAGTTGACCGCCCCTTCGAGCTTGATGAGGCGGTCGGCGAGGCGCAGGCCCTCACCGCGGTCGGGCTCGAAGTCGAACCACTGGCGGTCGGCGGCGGGCAGCCCCGACACCACGGCCGTGCCCTGGGCGCCGCCCTTGGCGACGACCTTGCCGTTCGCCTTGATCTCGACCCGCTTGGTGCCCGGGGCGTTCCACTTCAGCGTGAACCGACCGTCCGCGCCGGCGGTGACGGTGGCCTCGGTGAAGGGGATGGAGGTGCGGCCGTGGTGGTGGCCGACCCAGGGCAGGTCCCAGCCGGTGGAGGCCGAGGCGGCGGTGGCGGCGGGGGCTGCGACCAGGGAAGCGGTGAGCGCGGAGGCGACGACGGTCGCGGCGAGGAGTGCCTTCTTCATGCCCTTGAGGCTGTTGGCCGCCGGAGAACTCTGCATGAACGAGACATGGCCTGAAACGACCGACTCCAAGGCGAGTGGCAAAACGTGCCACCTACTGATCAAGGCGCGCCACCTGGGTATCTGGTCGTCGTTTCGGACCGGATGTGAACGAGATGTCGAGGGATCGTCATACGGATTCCAGCCGTTCTGCGCATGCGCAGGGCTTCCTGGACGCCCTGGTTCCGGATTCGATCGGACGTGTCCATTACAGTGCGCGCCAGAGCATGCCGGGGCGGGGCAGGGGGATCGCGATGGACGACACGACGACCGGAGAACACTCCATACCGGCCGGCACCGAGCCCGGGGTCCGGGCCGATGCCGCCGGCGCGCCCCGCATCGCGGGCGGGGCCGCGGCCGCCGCCGGGATAGCGGCCCGCGTCGGGCGCGCCCCCGAGACCGCGGGCGGCGGCGCCGCGCGACCCGGCGGAACGCTCGGCGGGCGGACCCGGGTCGTCACCGGACTCTGGGGCCGGGCCGAACAGCAGGACTTCCGCAGCCGCGTCCGCGGCGCGCTCCTCGGCACCGCCGTCGGCGACGCCCTCGGCGCCCCCGCGAACGGCCTCTCCCTCGACGCCATCCGCGCAGCACACGGCCCGCAGGGCCTGACCGGGCCCGCCCCCGGCCCGTACGGGCCCCGCGGCACGGTCACCGCCGCCACCCAGCTCACCCTGTTCACCGTCGACGGGCTGATCCGCGCCCACGTACGCCGGGACACCGGCGCCTGGCACCCGCCCACCGACATCCACCGGGCCCACCTGCGCTGGGCCGCCACCCAGCACGACTGGGGCCCCGACGAGCGCCGCAAGGACAACGGCTGGCTCGCGCAGCAGGAATGGCTCTACGCCCGCCGCGGCCCCGACCGCGCCTGCCTCACCGGCTTCGCCGACGACGTCCTCGGCACCCTCGACCAGCCCAAGAACCCCACCGCCCGCGACGCGGCCGCGGCCGCCCGCTCCGCCCCCTTCGGCCTGCTGGTCGGCTGGGAGCCCGGACTGGTCCTCCAGCTCTCCACCGAGTGCGCGGCGCAGAGCCACGGCCACCCCGCCGCGTACCTCACCGCCGGGGCCTTCGCCGTCATCGTCCACGGCCTGACCCGCGGCGACTCCCTCGACGCGGCCGTCCAGCGCTCCCTCGGCCTGCTCGGCGCCCGCCCCGGCCACCAGGCCGTCACCGACGCCCTCCAGCGCGCGCTCGCGGCCGTCCCGCAGGGCCCGCCCTCCGCGGACGCCGTCGCGGCCCTCACCCCGGGCGACGGCCGCGAAGCCGAGAACGCCCTCGCCGTCGCCGTCTACTGCGCACTCGTCGCCGAAGACATCCCGCACGGCCTGCGCCTCGCCGTCAACCACGGCGGCGACTCCACCGCCGCCGGCGCCCTCTGCGGAGCCCTGCTCGGCGCCCTGCACGGCGAGACCGCCCTCCCGGGCGCCTGGCTGGCCGACCTCGAAGGACGGGCCGCCCTCCTCGAAATCGCCGACGACTTCGCCCTCGAAATGACCCAGGGGCCCTCCCTGCACGGCCCCCACGTCTCCTCCCCCGGCTGGCAGGCCCGCTATCCCACCGGCGCGAGCTGACGCCCCCTCAACAATCCGGCGCGCAGGCCGTAGCGTGGCCCTCCACCGAAGAGCCACGGAGGTGCCCCCAGCCATGCGGATCGCCACGACCATCTTCCTGACCGACCACACCGTCTCCCCCGTCCGCCTCGCCCGCGCTCTGGAGGAGCGCGGGTTCGCCGGGCTCTACCTCCCCGAGCACACCCACATCCCCGTCGCCCGCGACACCGCCGCACCCATGGGCGGAGACCTCCCCGAGGCGTACGGGCGCACCCTCGACCCCTTCGTCGCCCTCGGCCAGGCCGCCGCCGTGACCGCGCGGCTCGCCCTCGGCACCGGCATCACCCTCGTCACCGAGCACGACCCGATCGCCCTCGCGAAGCAGGTCGCCACCCTCGACCACCTCTCCGGCGGCCGCTTCACCCTCGGGATCGGCTACGGCTGGAACGTCGAGGAGGCCGCCGACCACGGCGTCGAGTGGCGCACCCGCCGCGAACTGGTCCGCGACCGGATGGCCCTGATGCGCGCCCTGTGGGCCCCGGAACCCACCGCGTACGTGGGCCAGTTCTCCTCCGTCCAGGCCAGCATGGCCCACCCCAAGCCGGTCCTGCCGCCGCGCGAGCTCGGCCCCGGCCACCTCCTCCACGGCCCCCGCACCCTTATCGGCGGCTCGGCCGGCCCGAAGCTCTTCGCGGCCATCGCCGACCACGCCGACGGCTGGCTCCCCATCGGCGGGGGCGGGCTCACCGAGTCGCTGCCGGTGCTGCGCGAGGTCTGGGAGACCGCGGGCCGCGACCCGAAGACCCTCCAGGTGGTCCCGTACGCGGTCCACCCGAACCCGGGCAAGCTCGCCCACTACGCCGACCTCGGCATCGAGGAGGTCGTCGTCCAGCTCCCGTCGGCGCAGGAGGCCGAGGTCCTGCGCGCCCTGGACGACTTCGCGCAGTACCTCTAATTCGTTCGACGCGGGCGCACGGCCGGTCCGACGATGGCCCCCGAAAGGGGGCTGATCCACATGCCGGGCCAGCAGAAGCGCAAACGAAGCCGGGAACGTGCCCACCGCCGGGCTGCGGCCGTACGCGGCCACTGGCAACCGCTGTTCTCCACGCAGGAGCAGGCGGAGATGAAGGAGTACGTCCGCCGCCTCGCCACCGAGCGCGGGATCTCACCCGAGTGCGTACGGATCGACCAGTTCTGCGGCCGCCTCACCCACCCGTCCACCTACCGGGTGAGCGTCTTCGTCCCGGAGGGTTCCGGGTGAGCTTCCGATGGGAGAGCATCCCGGCCGGCGTCCGCGAACAGGCCGACGCGTACGTCCTCCAGGACCGCTCCATGTACGCCGTCCGGGCGGTCTGGGAGGCCGGCCGTGTCTCGGGGCTCGGCCTCGGGGAGGCCCAGGACCTGGTCGGCGCCCGCTACGCGCACTTCGGCGACCGCGTGGCCCGCACCCCCGACTCCCCGGTCGACCTCGACTCCCTGGCGGCCCGCGCCGCCGGGTTCCCCGGGCGCGTGGTGGCGGTCGAGGCCGTCTGGGACGGGGACACGGTCCACGACTGGTTCGTGGAGCTGCTGGCCGTCACCGACGCCCCGGCCGGGGAACACCACCTGGCCACCGTCCACCGGAGCACGGCCGCCGAGGTGGCCACCCGCTCCGGCACGGCCCTCGCCGACCACCTGGGAGTCCCCTTCCACTTCCACTTCCCGAGCCCGGACCGCCCGGACGACACGGCCCCCCGTTGGCGCCGCTGAAGTCGGCGGCACACATGCGGGCGGACGGCGCCGCTCTCAGTTCGCGATGCGCCGCACGGGCTGCCCCGTGATGCGGGCGATGGTCTCGAAATCCGCGTCCTGGTGGAGGACGGTCAGTTTGTGGTGCTGCGCGGTGACGGCGACGAACAGGTCGACCGGACTCGCGCACTGGTGGCAGCCCTCGTCCGCCATCCTCTGCTGGAGCGCCGAGGTCTCCTCCCATACGGAGTCGCGGGCCACGAAGTACGGGAAGGTCTCCCGGAGCAAGCCGTCGGCCTCGTAGTAGGCCGGGCGGCCTCCGACGGCACGCAGGAACTCCTGGCGAACTGGTTCGCACAGCCCCACGACTCCCGAGGTGACCACCTCGTCCCAGGCGGGAGCGGCCTGCCGGCGGTAGAAGCGGATGAGCGCGCTCGTGTCGATCAGGAAGCTCTCGCTCACGCAGCCGATCGCCTTCCCGGCTCGTCCACTCCGTCTGCGCCGTCGCCACCCTCGATGCCGGAGAAGTCGATCTCGCCATCGACGACCATCTGCCGCATCCGCTCCACCGCGGCTGCTCTGCGGCGTCGATCGGCGATCTCCCGCAGAGCGGCGTTCACGGTGTCGCGCTTGGTCGTGGTGCCGAGGTGCCGGGCGGCCTCCGCCAGGGCTTCGTCGTCCAGGTCGATCACCGTTCGGGACATCGCGACCTCCGGGCTGGGCGTATATACGATTCCCAAAGAAGATATCACCGTCGGCCGAGCTCGGCCCAGACCGTTTTGCCGATCACGCGGTCCGTGACGCCCCAGTCCGCGGCGACGGCGTCGACGATCCGCAGCCCGCGGCCGCCCTCGGCCTGGTCCGCGTGCGGCTGCAGCACGGGCCGCCGCTCCCGGCGGGCGTCGGACACCTCGATCCGCAGCACGCCCCCGAGGAGCGTCAGCTTGAGCTCGAAGTCCCGTCCGGCGGCATTCCCGTGGAGGACGGCGTTGGCGGTGAACTCGGCGACGATCCGCTCCGCGTCCTCGGACAGCGGGCTGCGGTGCGGAATCCCCCAGTCGTGCAGCTCGACCATGGCGAGACACCGCGCGAGGCGGGCCCCGCGCCGGGTGCTGCTGAAACGCTGAGTGAACACGCGTACGGAGGTCTGGGCGGAGCCAGAGGGTGCGGTCATGGCAGCAACGTGCCGGTTGGGCAGGGCAGTTCCCAGAAAGTCGACCGCTACTTTTCAACTGTACGAGTTCACGCTCTGGACAGTGGCGGTCACCGCCCGTGAACCTGAACGCGGGAGGTGACCGCGATGGTGAGTCACGAAGAGAGCGGCGACGGCGAGGTCGAGCCGGACAGCGACCTGCGGAACTTCGGGGAGACCGTGCGGGCCTTCCGCAAACGGGCAGAACTCACGCAGGAGCAGATGGCCGAACGGGTCCGGTACTCGGTCCAATACGTCGGCTCGGTGGAGCAGGGCCGACGGTACCCGTCGGTGAAGTTCGTGAGCCGGTCGGAAGAGGCCCTGGACGCCTTCGGCGTCCTGCGCATCGCCGCGAAGCGGCTGCAACGACAACGTGGGCTCGCGTCGTGGTTCAGGCGCTGGGCGGAGCTGGAGGACGTCGCCGTCGCACTCAATACGTACGAGTGCCGCTCGATCCCGGGCCTGTTACAGACGGAGGCCTACGGGCGCGCCCAGATCGACAACGTCCCTCCGCTCATCACGGCGAGCGAGGCCGAGGCACGCATCACGGCTCGCGCCGAACGGCAGAAGCTGCTGGTGCGGACCCCGTACATCTCGTTCAGCTTCATCATCGAGCAGGCGGTGATCGAGCGGCAAACCGGAGGGCCCGAGGTGACGCGGGAGCAGATCGACCACCTGCTGGAGTGCGGGAAGCTGCCCAACGTCGACATCCAGATCATGCCCACGGTCCAGCCCCTTCACGCGGGCACCGATGGCCCCTTCCGCCTCCTGGAAACCGAGGACAACGAGTGGCTGGGCTACAGCGAGGGACAGAAGACGGGCGTCGTCATCTCCGACGCAAAAGCCATCAGCGTGCTCCATCAACGGTATGCCAAACTTCGCATCCAGGCCCTCAATCCTGCTGACAGCGTGGGCCTGTTGATTCGAATGCGAGGGTCCCTGTGAACAGCTCCCCGTTGCGGTGGTTCAAGAGCAGTTACAGCGGCAGCGAGGGCGACGACTGCGTCGAAGTCGCCCTCTCCTGGCATAAGTCGACGTACAGCGGCAGCGAAGGCGACAGTTGCGTCGAGGTCGCCGCATGCGCCGACGCCGTCCACATCCGGGACTCGAAGGTGACGGCCGGGCCCGAGCTGGCGGTCGCGCCCACGGCCTGGGCCTCGTTCCTGGGCGGCATCATCGGGGCCTGAGCTCCGGCCGGGCGGCGTCAGAGGGAGTCCGGGGGTTTCCCGACAGTCCACTGTCCTTCCGTGTCGGTCCGGTCCGTCAAGGGCGCTCCCTGCGGTCGCGTCGCTTCGCGATGGCCTTCGGCCACCCTTGACTGCCCGGCCCGCCCCGGAATGCCATAAGACTGTCGGGAAGCCCCCGAAGGACGGTCAGGGGGGACGGCCAGGCCAAGAGGTGCGTCAGGGATGCCGACCCCACCACCCGGTTCAGCCACATCCCGCCCCGCCAGAGCCACCATCCCCGGCCGGGCCGGGGGACGCCCCAGATCGCTACGCGCTCCACTCGGCTTAGCGTCCGGCGACCGCCTGTGGCTGGACATAAGCCGCCCACGACCTGCACCAGCCCTTCCGGTCTGGCGCCTGCGGCCTGTTTGTCCCTTTTGGTGGCCGATCGGGACCCTCTAAGGGCCTTGCCTGACTGAGAGGTTGGAAAGTCCGGCATCAGGCTCCCTCTCGACCGTCCTTGGCCCCAAGGCCGCCCGTTCGTCACCCCAAGGCCCGCTCCTCTCCCTCCAACTCCCATTCGTCGCCTCCAACTTCCGTTTCTCGGCCCCAGGCAGGCCGCAGACGCCGAAATGGTGGTCCATGGACGATGTCTGGGCGGCTTATGTCCAGCCCCAGACGGCCGTCGGACGCTGAGACGTGAGGAGCGCGTAGCGATCGGACGCGCCCCCCTGGTCATGGCCGGGGATGGTGGTTCCGGGAGGGAGGTGTTCGGTCGGGGAGGCTTGGCCGCGTATCGCTGAGGGCCCTGCCCTGAACATGTTCCTCCCGGCCATTCCTTCGGGGGCTTCCCGGCAGTCTTATGGCATTCCGGGGCGGGGCGGTCAGTCAAGGGTGGAGCGCAGCGACATCGCGGAGCGACGCGACCGCAGGGAGCGCCCTTGACGGACCGACCCGACACGGAAGGACAGTGGACTGACGGGACGCCCCCGGACACACCACCGACCCCGAGTCATCGAGTCCTGCTCCGGTGACCCACCCCACTCACCCGGCCCCGCCCGTGCAGGCCCCGCCTCCCGAAGCCCCCGACCAGCCGCCCCGGCCCCGCCCCAGAAGCCCCCGCCCCGCCCCCTACGCCGCCTGTAGCGCCAGTGTCGGGGACAGGCGGGCCGCGCGGACCGCCGGGTAGAGGCCGGCCAGGGTGCCTATGGCCAGGGTCGAGGCGAAGCCGCCCGTCACCGCCCAGAGGGGGACCACCCAGGGGAGGTCGCCCGCGCGGGCGTAGGCCGCCGTGGCCGCCGCGCCGAGGGCGATGCCGGCCAGGCCGCCGAGGCCCGACAGGAGCAGGGACTCCGTCACGAACTGGATGCGGACCTGCCCCTTGGTCGCGCCCAGCGAACGGCGCAGGCCGATCTCGTGGCGGCGTTCCAGGACCGAGATGATCATGGTGTTCGCCACCCCGACCCCGCCCACCAGCAGGGCGATCCCGCCCAGGCCGAGGAGGAGGGTGCTGAAGGCGCCCTCCGTGGCCGCCTTCGCCTGCAGCGCCGCCGACGGGTCCGTCACCGAAACCGTGCTCGGCGACTGGGGGTTGGCCGTCGGGGCGATCAGGCCGCGGACCGCCCCGACGCGGTCGTCCGTGGAGCGCTCGTAGATCGCCGTCGGGTGGCCGTCGAAGCCGAGCAGCTGCTCCGCCGCCTCCCAGCCGATCAGCGCCGAGCGCTCGATCTCCGGGGCCAGCGGGATCGGGTCCAGGATGCCGATGACCGTGAAGTACCGGCCGCCGATGAACACTTGCTGCCCCGGCTCGGTGATGCCCAGCCGTTCCGCCGAGACGTTCCCGAGCACCACCGACGGGTAGCGTCCGGTGGCCCCGTTCAGCCAGGTCCCCTTCTGCATCCGTGCGCGCAGGACCTCCAGCAGATCGTCCTTCGCCGCCTTCAGGCCGATGCCGCCCGTCTCCTCCTTCGGGATGTTCTCCGAGCGCCGTACGGACTGCGCGACGTCACCCGTCGTACCCACCGACTCGACCCCCTCGATACGGGAGATCATGCCCGGGGCCTCCTTCGGCAGCTTCGTGTCCTGACCCGAGAACATCGACTGGCCGGGCGTGGCCACCAGCATGTTCGTGCCCAGCTTGTCGAGCTCCCGCAGCAGCTTGGCCTGGCTGGACGAGGACACCCCGACGACCGCGATCATCGTGGCGATGCCGATCGCGATGCCGAGCGCGGACAGGAACACCCGCATCGGGCGCGAGCGCAGCCCCGCCGAGCCGACGTGCAGGACGTCGCGGGGGCCGAGGCGGGCCGGGGTCAGCCTTCGCGAGGCCCTCACCGCTGCGTCACCCCCGCCGTGTTCCACACGTCCGCCACGATCTCCCCGTCCCGGATCCGCACCTGCCGCGGCAGGCTCGCCGCGATCTCCTGGTCGTGGGTGATCACGGCGATGGTGGCACCCTCCGCGTTCAGTTCGTGCAGCAGCTCCATCACCGACCGCCCCGACGCCGAGTCCAGCGCGCCCGTCGGCTCGTCGGCGAGCAGCAGGTCCGGTTCCCCCGCCACCGCCCGCGCGATCGCCACGCGCTGCTTCTGCCCGCCGGACAGCTCGTGCGGCCGGTGCTCCGTCCGGTCCCCGAGGCCCACCCGCTCCAGTGCCCGCGCCGCCCGGCGGCCGCGCTCGGCCCGCGAGAGGCCGGAGTACAGCAGTCCCTCGGCGACGTTCGCCTGCGCGCTGATGCCCGGTACGAGGTGGAAGGACTGGAAGACGAAGCCGACATGGCGCGAGCGCAGCGCCGACAGGGCGCGGTCGGACAGGGTCGCGATGTCGTGCCCGGCGATGGCGACCGCGCCGGCGCTCGGGCGGTCGAGGGTGCCGACGATGTGCAGCAGGGTGGACTTCCCGGAGCCGGACGGGCCTACGATGGCGAGGAGTTCGCCGTTCAGGACGGTGAGGTCCACCCCGCGCAGGGCCTTGACCCCGCCGGGGTACTCCTTGGTGACGCCCGCGAGCTCCACCACGGCTCGCGCGTGCCTGTTCTGCGCCGTACTCGATGTCGCCGTCGTCATGGCTTGGGGATCCCCACCTGCATGCCCTCCTTGAGGGCGTCCCCCTTGACCTCGACGCGGCCCTGGCCGAACATGCCGAGCTCCACGGGTACGTCGCGGACGGCGCCGCCCTCGACGACCTGTACGCCGAAGCCCCCGCCGGACAGCGCGAGGAGCGCGTTGACCGGTACGGAGAGCACGCCCTTGCGGGTCTCGCCGGTGAGCCGGACCGACACCGGGGACTGGTCGGGGCCCTTGATCTCGGAGGCGTTGTCCAGGGACACGCTCACCTCGACCTTCGGCTTCCCGCCGCCGCCCCCTCCGCCCCCGCCGGGGCCGCCGCCGTTCGGGTCGTCCGGGTTCGCCGTGCTGCCCACCGAGTCGATCTTCCCGGTGGCCTCGGCGCCGCCCGGCAGCTTCACGTTCACCTTGTCGCCCGTCTTCGCCGCGCCCGCCTTGGCCACGTCCAGCTGGAAGCGGACCATCCGCTCGGTCCCGGTCAGGGTCATCACCGGCTTGCCCGGCGCCGGCTCGTCGCCGACCGCCGTGTCGTTCTTCTGCACCCGCTGCGGTCCGGCCGCGAACGCGATGTCCTCCTTGCCGACCTCGCCCGTCTCCGGCGCCTTGTGCGCCTTCTGCCAGCGCTTGACCGCCGTCGCCGTACCCGCCGTGAAGGTGCCGTCCTCCGGGTCGAGCCCGGTCCCGTACCCGAGGGCCTGGAGGTTGCGTTTGAGCTGCTTGACGTCCTCGCCCTTGTCCCCGGTCTTCATCTGCCGGTACACGGGGGTGCTCCCGTACATGAGGCGCACCGGCTTGCCGTTGACCTCGTACAGCTTCCCGTCCCGCTCGATCGCCGTACCAGCGCCCGCGGCCCAGGTCAGCACCCCGGGGCCGCCGGCGGCCAGCTTGCGCTCCTGCGCGTAGCCGAGCGTGCCCTCGACCGTGAGGCCCGAGCCGAGGTCCCCGCGCGTGACCGGGGCCGTCGCCTGCGGCAGCCCGTCCGCGCGCCGGTCCTTCGAACCGTCGGAGTCCGACCGCGGCTGGGCGGCCGTCACCGCGTACCCGCCGCCCGAGACGGCGAGTACGACGGCCAGCGAGCCCAGCAGCCATTTACCGCGCCGCCTCACGCGGCGTCGCACTTCTTCTGGGCGTCCTGGAAGGCCTGCTCCTGACCCTCGGGGATCTTGGTGGCGCTCATCGCGCTCCCGTTGAACTCGGGGTCGGGGATGTTCACGCCGTTGTCCCGCATGCACTTGGCCCATTTCAGGGCCTTGTCCTTGTCGGCCTGCGAGACCTGGCCCGACCCGGGTGCCTGCAGCCCGCACGCGTCGAAGGCCTTCTTCACCGCCTCCGGGTCCTCGCTGCCCGAGCCCAGCGTCATTCCGCGCGGGTCCTGGCCGGGCTCCGGGTCGGGGGCGTCCATGCCGTGCTCGCGCAGGCACTTGCGCGTCTTGAGCGCCTTGTCGGCGTCCGCGCCACTGGCGGTGCCGCCGCCGGTCGAGGCGTTCGAAGACGTGCCGTCCTTCTTTCCGTCTTTGGCGTCCTTGGCGTCCGAGCCGGCGCCGCCCGTGCACGCGGTGACGAAGAGGGTCAGGCCGGTGAGGGCCGCGGCCGTGGTCATGGTCATGGATCGATTCATGCGCCAGACCCTGCACCCGGGGCGGGTTTCGCTTCTCTCTCCGATCTTGCTTACGACGAGGAAATGCGAGATTCCGGTAAAGAGGGCGGCATGCGAGTTCTGGTGGTGGAGGACGAGGAATTCCTCCGGGAGATGATCGCCGACGGGCTGCGCCGCGACGCGCTGGCCGTCGACGAGGCGGGGGACGGCCTGGAGGCCCTGCGGCGCCTGCGCCTGGGCGAGTACGACGTCCTCGTCCTCGACCGCGACCTGCCCGGCCTGCACGGCGACGAGGTCTGCCGGCAGGTGGTGCGCGAGCGGCTGCTGACCCGCGTCCTGATGCTGACCGCCTCCGGGACCGTACGGGACCGGGTCGAGGGGCTCGGCCTCGGCGCCGACGACTACCTCACCAAGCCCTTCGCGTACGACGAGCTCCTCGCCCGCGTACTGGCGCTGGGCCGGCGCACCCGGCCCGCCCTGCCGCCGGTCCTGGAGCGGTGCGGGATCGCCGTGGACACCGCCCGGCGCAGCGCGAGCCGCGACGGGCACCGGCTCGCGCTGTCGCGCAAGGAGTTCGCGGTGCTGGAGGCGCTGCTGCGGGCGGAGGGGGCGGTGCTCGGCAACGACGACCTGATCGAGCAGGTGTGGGAGGAGGACACCTCGTACAGCACCAATGCGGTACGGGTGACCCTCAGCAAGCTGCGCGCCAAGCTGGGCGAGCCGCAGCTGATCGAGACGGTGCCGGGGGCCGGCTACCGGATCGCGGGCCCGGGTGCCGGTCCGGCCGCCGCCGTGCCCGCCGCTCCGGCCGCCGGTCCTGCCGTCGCTCCGAGCACCGATCCGCGATGAGAGCAGTGCTCCATTCCGAGCGCGCCCGTCTCACCGCGCTCTACGGCTCCCTGCTCGTCCTCGCCGGCGGCGGCCTCATCGCGCTGATCAACGTCCTGCTGCGGGGCGGCCTCTACACCCGCATCAGCGGGGCCGTCACCACCGCCGTCCCCGGCACGGCCTTCGAGCGCGCCGCCGTCGAAGGCCGGCCGCTCAGGGCGGTCCCCGCCCAGCGGCTCCCGCCCGGCGCCGCCACCCCCACCCAGGAGCAGCTCCGGACGTGGGCCGCCACCCGCAACCTCTCCAGCGCCGTCGAGGCCGCCACCCTCCACGAGCTGCTGGTCGTCTCGCTCATCGCCCTCGCCGTCTTCGCCGTACCGTCGATCTGGCTGGCCTGGTGGATGGCGGGCCGCGTACTGCGGCCGGTCGGCGTCATCACCGAGACGGCCCGCCGCCTTTCGGGGGAGAACCTGCACGAGCGGATCGGCCTCAAGGCCCCGCCCGGCGAACTCAAGCGGCTGGCCGACACCTTCGACGGCATGCTCGACCGCATGGAGAGCCTGGTCGGGGCGCAGCGCCGGTTCGCCGCCAATGCCGCCCACGAACTGCGCACCCCGCTGGCCGTGCAGCGGGCGGCCGCCGAGATCGGGCTGGCCGGGGACCCGCCGCCGGAGAAGGTGGCCCGGATCCGGTCCAAGCTGATCGGCGTCGCCGAGTCGAGCGAGCACCTCGTCGAGTCGCTGCTGCTGCTCGCGGTGTCGGAAGAGGGCCTGGAGACCACGGCCGCGGTGGACCTCGCGGCGCTCGCGGAGGCGGAGCTGTCGGAGACGGAGCTGTCGCAGGCGCGGCTGCCGGAGGGGCAGGCGGCGGGGCAGGTGGCGGGGCCCGGGTCGGCCGGGGGCGCAGGGCTGACCGTCGTCCGGAGCCTCGAGCCGGTCAGCGTGGTCGGCGACCGGGCCCTGTTGGGACACCTGGTGCGGAACCTGCTGGCCAATGCCGTACGGCACAACCGGCCCGGCGGGCGGATCGGCGTGAAGACCTCCGCCGACGGGGTGCTGACGGTGTCCAACACCGGCCCGGTGATCGAGCCCGCCGACGTGCCGCGGCTGCTGGAGCCCTTCCGGCGGCGCGCCGAGCGGCAGCACACCGCGGGAGAGGGCGCCGGGCTGGGGCTCTCGATCGTCGCCTCGATCGCGCGGGCGCACGGCGCGAGGCTGGTGGTGCGGGCCAATCGGGGACCGGGCGGCGGTTTGACGGTCCGGGTGCGCCTTCCGGTCACACCTGCGCCGCACCGGACGGCGTCGCCTCAGGAATCCTGATGATCGCGTGTGTACCGTCGGAGGCATGAGCAAGCACCCCCGAGCCGGCTCCCGCAGTCCCCGTACGTTCCCCGCGCTCCGCGCCCTCCGTTCGCCCCGGCGGGTGGCCGTCGCCGCCGCCGTGGGCCTGCTGGCCTTCGGGGCCGGCTGGATCTACACGGTCCAGGACGACGACCCCGTCGCCCCCGCCTCGGCCAGGACCGGGGACCGCCCGGGGGACGCGGCCCGTCCGCCGTCCTCCGGCGCCGCCACCTCCGACTCCGCCCCGGCCGGCGGAGCCACGCACGCCACCCGCGGGGCCCGCGGCGCCCCCGGGGCACCCGGCGCCCCGGGAGCACCCGGTGCCCCGGCGGCCTCCGGAGCGGCCGGGGCGCCCGGAGCACCGGCGGCCTCCGATCCCGACGACGGCCTGTCCGAGGTCAGCGACGAGACCCGGGCCAAGATCCCGGCCGACGCGCGCCAGCTCCTCCTGGTCTCCGGCAAGGCGAGGGACTCCTCGGAGTCCACGGCGACCCTCTACAGCCGCCCGGCGGCCGGCGCCGACTGGGTCCGGAGCACCGAGAGCTGGCCCGCGCACAACGGTGCCAGCGGCTGGAACTCCGGCGAACGCGAGGACGGGGACCTCACCACCCCCGCGGGCGTGTTCAGCCTGGGCGACGCCGGCGGCCTGCTGGAGAAGCCGCCGGGCACGAAGTTCCCGTACGACCACAACCGGCTGTTCGTGCCCACCGGCCGCGGCGTGAACGGCGAGTCCCTCGCGGGCGCCTTCGAGTACGTCATCGCGATCGACTACAACCGCCGCAAGGGCTTCTCCCCGCTGGACCTGGTCAAGCCGGAGGGCGAGGACAAGGGCGGCGGCATCTGGCTCCACGTCGACCACAACGGTCCCTCGCAGGGCTGCATCGGCATCTCGAAGGAGGCCATGAAGAAGCTCCTGACCACCCTGGACCCGGCGGCGAAGCCGGTCGTCGTGATGGGTCCGGCGGGCTTCTGAGCGCGGGGCCGGCCGGTGGTCGGACCGCCACGCCCGCCGGTGGTCAGGCCGCCACGCCCGCCGGTGGTCAGGCCGCCACGCCGGCCGGTTCCGGACCGGCCGGCACGGGGGCGGCCCGCCGCCCCCGCACCAGCAGCCCGATGTACGCCAGGTCGAAGACGCTGCACAGCACCCCGAGCCCGAGGATGAACGGCGAGTCCTCGACGACCCCGAAGAGCAGCGTCGGGGCGAGCGTTCCGAGCCACTTCGCGACGGCGATGACGAGGGACTGCCCGCGCGCCCCGCGCCGGTCGGCGTAGAGGGCGATGAACAGCCCGGACATCAGCAGGTTCTGCAGGAACGCCGCGTACCGGGTCGCGTCGTGCGTCCCGAAGTGCGCGAGGAACAGCCACTGCACGGCGAAACCGGTGCCGAAGACGAGTACGCTCCACGCCGCGAAGAGCGGCCGCGTCACGAAGGCCGGCAGCTCGGAGCGGCCGAAGCGCAGGTAGGTCCAGATGATGACGACGTCGGCGAGGGCCCACACCACGTTGACCACGCCCTGGGCGGACACCCCGGCGCGGAACTCGCCCACGGCGTAGGTCGCCTCCCACGCGAAGTTCAGCGCGAGCGCGGCCACCGGCATCGCGTACGTCCGGTCCCGCAGCCCGACCCGGATCGCCTCGACGTACACGACGGTCCACGCCACTCCGCTGACCAGCGTCAGAAACAGATCCACGCGCGGCACCCTAGCCAACGCGGCGCGCCCGCACATCCCCCCGGGCGCGCCCGCCCCGTCCGCCGGGCGGGTCGAACCCCTTGCCTGACGGACCGTCAGCTACGACGATGGCCCACGGCGCCGGCGGGATGCGGGTCGGCGGCCGGGGCCCGGTCGGCGGGCCGGGGCGGAAGACGAAGCGGAGGCGGCATGGCACGCGTGTTTGCGGAGGGCCGGCTGGTCTACGGGATGCAGCTCCCGATCCAGTCGCAGAGCACCATCTACGCCGAGCCCTGGGAGGCCTCGGCGACCGCCGCCGATCTCGCCGAGGTGGCGAGGGCCGCCGACCGGGCCGGCTTCGGGTACCTCGCCACCTGCGACCACGTGGCCATCCCGCGGCGCCTCGCCGGCCCCATGAGCACCGTCTGGTACGACCCCGTGGCCACCCTCGCCTTCCTCGCCGGGATCACCGAGCGCGTACGCCTGCTCAGCCACGTCGCGATCCTCGGCCTGCGCCACCCCCTCCTCAGCGCCAAGCAGTACGCCACCGTCGACCACCTCTGCGGCGGCCGGCTCATCCTCGGCGTCGGCGCGGGCCACGTGCAGGAGGAGTTCGAGGTCCTCGGCGTCGACTTCGCCGGCCGCGGGGCCGTCCTCGACGAGACCCTGGACGCGCTGCGCGCCGCCCTCGGGCCCGAGGAGTACCCGGAGTTCGAGGGCGAGCTGTTCTCCTTCAAGGACCTCGGCCAGCTGCCCCGCCCCGCCCAGACCCGCATCCCCGTCTGGGTCGGCGGCTCCTCGCCCGCCGCCGTCCGCCGGGCCGCCGTGCGCGGCGACGGCTGGCTCCCGCAGGGCGACCCCCGCGACAAGCTCCCCGCGCAGATCGCCCGGATCAAGGAGCTCCGCGCGGCGGCCGGGGTCGAGGACCCCATCGAGTTCGGCGCGATCACCGAGGCGCTGTACGTCGGCGAGCCCGGCTGGGACACCGGCCGGCGCACCCTCACCGGCAAGGCGGAGGCGCTCGCCGAGTCCCTGCGCGCGTACGGGGCCCTCGGCGTGGACCAGATCCAGGTCCGCTTCCGCAGCCGCGACCGCGCCGAACTGATCGACCAGATCACCGCGTTCGGGGCCGAGGTCGGCCCGCTTCTCAACGACTGAACCTCGACCGAACGCCTCGACTGAACACCTCGACGACTGGGAGTACGGGCATGGGCAAGCTGGACGGGCGTGTCGTCGTCATCACGGGCGCGGCGCGCGGCCAGGGCGAGCAGGAGGCCCGGCTCTTCGCGGCCGAGGGCGCCAAGGTGCTCCTCTGCGACGTGCTGGACGAGCAGGGCGCCGCCGTCGCCAAGGAGATATCCGAGGAGGCGGGCGAGGACCGCGCCCGGTACGTACGGCTCGACGTGGGTCGGGAGGAGGACTGGGCCGCCGCCGTCGCCACCGCGAAGGAGGCCTTCGGCCCGGTGGACGGACTGGTCAACAACGCCGGCATCCTGCGCTTCAACGAGCTGGTCTCGACTCCGCTGGCGGAGTTCGAGCAGCTGATCCGGGTCAACCAGGTCGGCACCTTCCTCGGCATCAAGGCCTTCGCCCCCGAGATCGAGGCGGCCGGCGGCGGCACCATCGTCAACACCTCCTCGTACACGGGCCTGACGGGCATGGCGTACGTGGGCGCGTACGCGGCGACCAAGGCGGCGATCGTCGGCCTGACCCGGGTGGCCGCCCTGGAGCTGGCCGCCAAGGGCATCAGGGTCAACGCGATGTGCCCCGGCGCGGTGGACACCCCGATGGCCAACCCGGGCCTGCTGGACCCGGCGAACATGAGCGACGAGGCCCGGGACGCGATGGCGGAGCTGTACGGGCGGGTCGTGCCGATGGGGCGGGTGGGCCGGGCCGACGAGATCGCCAGGCTGGCCCTGTTCCTGAGCAGCGAGGACTCCTCGTACATCACCGGCCAGCCGTTCGTCATCGACGGCGGCTGGATGGCGGGCGTCAGCATCATGTGACTCCCGTCCGACCACCATCTGATGAGGCGTCAGGTATTGACGCTCCCGCTTCCCCGGTGGAACAGTCGACTCATCAAATCTGACGACACGTCAGAAATCAAAGGACGGTGAACCCCCTTGGAATTCGGGCTCTTCGTGCAGGGATACGTGCCTGAGGCGCGGTCCAAGGTCGACCCCGAGGCAGAGCACAAGGCGCTGATCGAGGAGACCGAGTACGTCATCCAGGCCGACAAGTCCGGCTTCAAGTACGCCTGGGCCTCCGAGCACCACTTCCTGGAGGAGTACTCGCACCTGTCGGCGAACGAGGTCTTCCTCGCCTACCTCGCCCACGCCACCGAGCGCATCCACCTCGGCTCCGGCATCTTCAACCCGCTCGCGCCGGTCAACCACCCCGTCAAGGTGGCCGAGAAGGTCGCGATGCTCGACCACCTCTCCAAGGGCCGCTTCGAGTTCGGCACCGGGCGCGGCGCCGGCAGCCACGAGATCCTCGGTTTCCTGCCCGGCATCACGGACATGAACCACACCAAGGAGATCTGGGAAGAGACCATCGCCGAGTTCCCCAAGATGTTCCTCCAGGAGGAGTACGAGGGGTTCCAGGGCAAGCACTGGTCGCTGCCGCCGCGCAAGGTCTTCCCCAAGCCGTACGGCAAGGCCCACCCTGCCATGTGGTACGCCGCCGGCTCGCCCTCCTCGTACGCGATGGCCGCGAAGAAGGGCCTCGGCGTGCTCGGCTTCAGCGTCCAGAAGGTCTCCGACATGGAGTGGGTGCTGGAGCAGTACAAGACGGCCATCCAGGAGGCCAAGGCCATCGGCGCGTTCGTCAACGACAACGTGATGGTCACCTCCACCGCGATCTGCGCCGAGACGCACGACAAGGCGGTGGAGATCGCGGTCAACGCGAACATGAACCGCTTCCAGTCGCTGGTCTTCCGCTACCACGACACCTTCCCGCGGCCCGAGGCGATCCCGCAGTGGCCCGAGACGCTGCCCGAGTACAACGCGGAGATCATCGAGCTGCTGATCGCCGAGGAGCTGCTGATCTGCGGGGACCCGTCCGAGGTGCTCGCGCAGTGCAAGCGCTGGGAGCAGGCGGGGGCGGACCAGCTGTCGTTCGGCCTGCCGACCGGGGTCTCGTACGAGGACACGATGAACACCGTCAAGCTCATCGGCGAGCACGTGATCCCGAAGATCGACACGGACCCGGTCCACCGCACCACGCGCTTCCGCCAGGCCGCCTGACCCGGCGGACATTACGGGGGCGGCGTCTTCCCGGACCGCCGCCCCGCACCGGCCCCGGCCGGAGGTCATGCCGAGGCCGCGGCCGGCCCGGCGGCCTCCGGCCGGGGCGCGCGGACGTCCTGGGGACGGCATCCGGGGACGGCACCCGGGAGCGGGGCGCCCGCGGAGGCGCGGCCCACGGACGACGGCCAGCGACACGAACACCGGCAGAGGGGACGTCATGCTCGACCACCTGATCAAGGGAGCCACCGTCGTCGACGGCACCGGCTCCCCCGCCCGCGTGGCGGACGTCGGCCTGCGCGACGGGCGGATCGCCGTCATCGCCGAGCCGGGCACGGTCGCGGAGGAGGCCCGGACCGGCGAGGACGCGCACGGACTCGTCCTGTGCCCCGGTTTCGTCGACCCCCACACGCACTACGACGCCCAGCTCTTCTGGGACCCGTACGCGACCCCCTCCATGAACCACGGCGTCACCACCGTCGCCGGCGGCAACTGCGGGTTCACCCTGGCCCCGCTGCACCCGGACCGCCCCGAGGACGCCGACTACACCCGGCGCATGATGAGCAAGGTCGAGGGCATGGCCCTCAAGGCCCTGGAGGAGGGCGTCGACTGGACCTGGTCCGGCTTCGGCGAGTACCTCGACGCGCTGGAGGGCCGGATCGCCGTCAACGCCGGCTTCATGGTCGGCCACTGCGCGCTGCGCCGGCACGTCATGGGAGCCGACGCGGTCGGCGGACAGCCCACCCCGGAGCAGATGCGGCAGATGCTCGACCTCTTCCACGACGCCATGAACGCCGGCGCCTGGGGCCTGTCCACCACCCAGTCCTCGACCCACTCCGACGGGGACGGCGCCCCCGTCGCCTCCCGGCACGCCAAGCCCGCCGAGCTCCTCGCGCTGTCGAAGGCCGTCGCCGAACACGAGGGCACCCAGCTCGAAGCGATCGTCGCGGGCTGCCTCGACCAGTTCGCCGACGAGGAGATCGACCTCTTCGTCGAGATGAGCGCCGCCGCCGGCCGCCCCCTGAACTGGAACGTCCTCACCATCGACGCCTCCGTCCCCGAACGGGTCCCGCGCCAGCTCATACCGAGCGAGCGCGCCCGCAAGGCGGGCGGCCGCATCGTCGCGCTGACCATGCCGATCCTCACCCCCATGAACATGTCGCTCGGCACCTTCTGCGCGCTGAACCTGATCCCCGGCTGGGGCGAGATCCTCGGCCTGCCCGTGCCCGAGCGGATCGCGAAGCTGCGCGACGCCGGCGTGCGGGAACAGATGCTGCGCCGCGCCGACAGCAAGGAGGCCGGGGTCTTCCGGCGCCTGGCCAACTTCGGCCGCTACGTCATCGGCGACACGTACAGCAAGGAGAACGAGGGCCTGTCCGGCCGCGTCGTGAACGACATCGCCGCCGAACGCGGCCAGGACCCCTTCCACTGCCTGGTCGAGATCTGCGCCAACGACGACCTGCGCACGGTGCTCTGGCCGATGCCCACCGACAACGACCCGGCGAGCTGGGCCCTGCGCGCCGAGACCTGGCAGCACGAGGACGTCATGCTCGGCGGCTCCGACGCCGGCGCGCACCTGGACCGCATGTGCGGGGCCCCGTACACGACCCGCTTCCTGGGGGACTGCCTGCGCGGTCGCAAGCTGGTGCCGCTGGAGCAGGCGGTGAAGATGCTCACCGACGACCCTGCGCAGCTGTTCGGGCTGCGCGAGCGCGGCCGGATCGCCGAGGGCTTCCACGCGGACTTGGTGCTGTTCGACCCGGAGCGGATCGAGGCCGGGCCCGCGACCCTCGTCCACGACCTGCCCGGCGACAGCCCGCGGCTGGACGCCCGCGCGATCGGGATCGTGTCCGTACGCGTCAACGGCGTGGAGACCATCCGCGACGACCAGGTCACGGGGGCGATCCCCGGGACCGTGCTCCGCTCGGGCCGCGACACGAGGACGGTGAGCACGCGATGAGCTCCGACGCACCCCGGAAGCTGTACATCGGCGGCGAGTGGGTCGAGCCGGCCGGCGGACACTACGCCGTGGTCAATCCGGCGGACGAGTCCGTGGTCGGGCTCGCCCCGGAGGCCTCGCGCGGCCAGGTCGAGGACGCGGCGCGCGCCGCCGCCGAGGCCTTCGAGAGCTGGTCCCGTACGAAGCCGGAGGAGCGGGCCGCCATCCTCGACCGGGCCGCGGACATCATGCAGCGCGAGTACGAGCCCTGGTCGGACCTCGCCCGGGCCGAGACGGGCGCGCCGACCGGGATCGCGCGCGGGATGCAGGTCGGGGTCGGGGTCGCGCGCTTCCGGCGGTACGCGAAGGGCGCGCTGGAGCCGGTGGAGCGCGGGCTGCCCCCGCAGGTCACCGAGGCCGGGCCGATGGGGAAGGCGAGCATCCTGGGGGCGCTGGAGGTGCGCCAGCCGGTCGGCGTGGTCACCTGCATCACCTCGTACAACAACCCGTGGGCCAACCCGGCGGGCAAGGTGGCCCCGGCGCTGGCCATGGGCAACACGGTGGTGGTGAAGCCGGCCCCGCAGGATCCGCTGTCGGTGTTCAAGATGGCCGAGGCCCTGCACGAGGCGGGCGCCCCGGCCGGCGTGGTGAACGTGGTCTGCGGCGAGTCGGTCGAGGTCGGCGAGGCCGCGGTGGACTCCCCGTACGTGGACATGGTGTCGTTCACCGGCTCCACGGGCGTCGGGCAGCGCATCGCGGAGGTCTGCGGCCGCTCCATGAAGCGGCAGCTGATGGAGCTCGGCGGCAAGGGCGCGGCGGTCGTCTTCGAGGACGCCGACCTGGACGCGGCGGTGATGGGGATCGGCACCACCTTCTCCTTCTACTCCGGCCAGATCTGCACGGCTCCGACCCGGGTGATCGTGCACCGGTCGGTGTACGAGCGGCTGGTGGAGAAGCTGACCGGCTACCTGGCCTTCATGAAGGTCGGCGACCCGGCGGTGGCGGGCACGGTCGTGGGCCCGGTGATCTCGGCGGCGCACCGGGACCGGGTGGAGTCGTACGTCGAGCTCGGCCGCAAGGAGGGTGCGCGGATCGCGTACGGCGGCGAGCGGCCGGTGGTCGGGGAGGGCCGCGGCTTCTACGTGGCGCCGACGCTGCTGGTGGACTGCACGAACGACATGCGGGTGGTCCGGGAGGAGATCTTCGGCCCGGTGGTGGTGGTCGTCCCCTTCGACGGCGACGAGGACGAGGCGGTCCGGCTGGCCAACGACAGTGATTTCGGGCTGCTGAGCTACGTGTGGTCCGGGGACGCGGCGCGCGCCTTCCGGGTGGCGCGGCGGCTGCGGGCGGGCGGGGTGGGCGTGAACACGATCGGCCGGAACATGGAGGCTCCGTTCGGGGGCTTCAAGCGCTCGGGCGTCGGCCGGGACGTGGGCTCGTACGCGCTGCACGCGTACAGCGAGGTGCAGTCGATCGTCTGGACGAGCTGAGACTCAGGTCACACGGGAAAGTTCAAACCGGCACAAAAGGGGTACTGCTGCGGTTTCCGCATTCCGGAACGGGCTGTCCGCTCCCTGTTGAGCAGGGGGCGGACGCGCGCATGAACCTTGCATTACGGGTTCATGAACCGCCGCAAGCTCTGGATTCGAAGGTGTTCCCGCCGGTAGCCGGTCGGACTCAATCCCTCCGGATATGGAAAACGCAGCCTCTAACGTCCTGACCCATGACACAGCTGGACGTTCGGCCTCGGGTCGGAGACACGGTGAGCGGCGTCGCCGGCGGCGAGGGCGGCGACGGCGACGGCGACGTGCGCGGCAAGGGCCTCGGCAAGGGCTCCGTGGGCCTGGTGGGCAGTGCCGTCATCGGCATCTCCACTGTCGCCCCCGTCTACTGCCTGACCTCGACCCTCGGCTCCACCGCCGGTGAGGTCGGCGTCCAGATGCCGGCGGTCTTCCTGGCCGGCTTCCTGCCGATGCTGCTGGTCGCCTTCGCGTACCGCGAGCTCAACAAGGCCGTACCGGACTGCGGCACCTCCTTCACCTGGACCGTCAAGGCCTTCGGCCCGCGGATCGGCTGGATGTGCGGCTGGGGCCTGGTCATCGCCACGATCATCGTCCTCTCCAACCTGGCGGGCGTGGCCACCTCGTACTTCTGGCTGCTCGCCGGAGAGATCACCGGCAATCCCTCGATCGCGGCCCTGGACGACGACAAGCTCGTCCACATCGCCACCTGCCTCACCCTGATCGCCGCGGCGACCGCCATCAGCTACCGCGGCATGACCGCCACCAAGGGCGTCCAGTACACCCTGGTCGGGCTCCAGCTCGCCGTCCTCGCCATCTTCGTCGCGATGGCCTTCCAGAAGGCCTCGGCGGGCACCTTCGACACCGGCCTGGACTTCTCCTGGCAGTGGATGAACCCCTTCGCGGTCGAGTCCATGGGCGCCTTCACCGCCGGACTCTCCCTCTCGATCTTCATGTACTGGGGCTGGGACGCCTGCCTGGCCACCAACGAGGAGACCACCGGCTCCGCCAAGACCCCCGGCCGCGCCTCGCTCATCGCGATGGTCGTCCTGGTCGGCTCGTACCTGGCCACCGGCATCGCCGCCCAGATGGCCGTCGGCTCCGGCACCTCCGGCCTCGGCCTCGGCAACCCGGAGACCTCCGGCAACGTCTTCGCCGCCCTCGCCGGCCCGGTCATGGGCCCGATGCTCGGCATCCTGCTCTTCGTCGCCGTCCTCGCCTCGGCGACCGCCTCGCTGCAGACCACCTTCATCCCGGTCGCCCGCACGGTCCTGGCCATGTCCACGTACGAGGCCCTCCCGGCCTCCTACGCCAAGGTCCACCCGCGCTTCAAGACCCCGGGCCGCGCCACCGTCATGGCGGGCGTCGCGACCGGCGCGTTCTACACCGTGATGACGCTCGTCAGCGAGAACGTCCTGACCGACACGATCTTCGCGCTCGGCCTGATGATCTGCTTCTACTACTCGCTGACGGCCTTCGCCTGCGCCTGGTACTTCCGCGGCGAACTGCGCCGCTCCGCCCGGGACCTGTTCTTCAAGGGCGTCTTCCCGGTCCTCGGCGGACTCCTGCTCGCCGCCGTCTTCCTCAAGACCCTGATCGACATGTGGAACCCGTCCTACGGCTCCGGCTCCACCGTCCTCGGCGTCGGCAGCGTCTTCGTCATCGGCGTCGGCCTCCTGGCCCTCGGCCTGGTGATCATGCTGGTCACGCAGCGCCGCAGCCCGGCCTTCTTCCGCGGGGAGATCCTGACAAAGTCCACTCCGGCCCTGGTGGTCGAGGACTGACCCCGCCCCACACTTGAGGAGTCCCCCCGCGGCCCGGACCGATCCCCCCGATCCGGGCCGCGGACCCAACACCGGACGTCACCCCAAGGGGGGCCGGGCGGTGACCCGCGGCGGCGGCGGGTCGTTGGGCAGGGCATGAACCCCATGAAGCGCCGCCTCGCCGCCCTGGTCCTCACCAGCGGCGCCGCCCTCGCCCTGAGCCCCCTCGCCGCCCACGCCGACACCACGGGCCCCACCATCGAGGGACAGCCCGTCACCAAGCGCATCGGGGACATCGCCAACCACCCCGGCAAGGTCGTGGACGACACGAAGACGGCCCTCGCCGTGACCGCGTCCGCCGCCGGCTCCGCCACCCACGCCACCGACAGCTCCCTCGCGGGTGCGGGCAACGCCGTCGACGGGCTCCCGAAGGCCCCGTCGGTGCGCTGACCGCGGCCCGTCGCGGCGGGCCCTCAGGAGGAGTCGGTCGTTGAGCAGGCCATGATCCTGTGGCTGCTCAACACCTTCAGCACGTTCACCCTCGGCGTCCTCCTGGTCGGCGGCTTCGTCGCCCTCGCCGTCGGCGGCAGCCTCGCCGCCCGCCGCCGCTTCCCGCACCTGGCGGGCGGCGAGCACAACGAGATGGTCGGCGTGGCCCTCGGCATGTTCGGAGCGATCTACGGCATCATCCTCGCGTTCGTCGTCGTCACGCTCTGGACCCAGCTGGAGAACACCCAGACCGTCGTCGCCACCGAGGCCACCGACCTGGCCCTCGTCGTCCGCAGCGCCGAGGCCTTCCCGCCGGCCGAACGCGCCCGCGTGGAGAGGGCGGTGGGCGACTACGTGCACGCCGTCGTCGAGGTCCAGTGGCCGATGATGCGCGACGGCCGCCCCAGCTACGACGCGACCGCCGAGCAGACGCACGGGCTGTACCGGGCGCTCCAGGCGTACGAGCCCGCCGGCGCCCGCAGCGAGACCTTCTACGAGGAGGCCGCGAGCCGCCTCAACGACGTCGCGGCGCAACGCCGGGCCCGCATCACGATGGCCGAAACGTCCCTGCCGGTGCTGCTCCAGGTGCTGGTGTACGGGGGCGCCCTCGTGATCCTCCCGCTCACCTTCCTCTTCGGCCTGCGCAGCCTGAAGATGCAGCTGCTGTTCGTCTCGGCGGTGGCCGGGCTGATCGGCTTCAGCCTGCTGCTGGTGATGGCCCTGGACCGCCCCTTCGCAGGCGACCTGAGCGTCACCCCGACCCCGTACAAGGAGGCGGCACTGTCCCAGTTCTGGCCGCGGTAGACGGTGCGGCCGCGTGGCTCCGATCGGCCACCAAGCACCGGTCTCCGGTTGTAATCTCGGCCACCCAGGAGGTGCGTATGCCAGAGAACTCTGCTCCGCCGCGGGGCTTACCGGAGCCGTCGGAATCACCTGAGCCACCGGAACCATCCGAACCACCTGAACCATCCGGAGGGGCGCCGGAGAGTCCGGACCGGCAGGCGGACCCACCCGCCCCGGCGGAGGGGGATCCCGCCGCAGAGCTGCAATCCGTGCAGCCATCGGACGACAGCGCGCGGTGGAGACGCTTCCTGCCGCTGGGCGACGGGAACTTCACCGCCACGTACATCGTCGCCCCGGTGCTGGTGGCGGCCATCGGACTGGGGATAGCCGCCGGCTTCGGATGGATCGGCGACCTGTTCGAGGAAGAGAAGCCGCCCCTGTACGTATCGGGTACCCGCTCGCCCCTGGCCGCCGTCACCACCGCGCCGGCTCCTCAGTCGTCCGCCGTCTCCTCGCCGCCCGCGACCGTGACGCCCGCGGCGGGCGCCCCTTCGCCCGTGCCGTCGGCCGGGCAGGCGGAAGCGGAGAAGCAGGGCATCTCGTATCAGCAGGAGTACCTGTGCCCATGGAAGGCATGGGTCGTGAACAAGCCGCCCAGCGCCTTCGGGTCGCTTCCCGTGGGGAAGGACAACCAGCCCGATCCCGCCCTCATCAACGAGCACACCGCCGCGGATCCGGGTATCACGCACCTGGTCATCGACGTGCAGCCGGCCGACAGCAGGCCGATGCTGGTCAAGGAACTGCGCATCAAGATCCTCAAGCGGAGCCCGGCGCCTGCCGCTGCCACGGCGACACTGGTCGGCTTGCAGAGCGGACAGTGTGGCGAGGGCCCGGCGACCTTGGAGGCCGCAGCCGACCTCGACGGGACGGCAGACTTCGCCACCGTGAGGGTCACGGAGGGCAGTTCGCTGCCCCAGGAACTGGCGGACGGCAGAACGCTCCACATCGACCTCAGGGTCCGCACCCGCGCGTGTGACTGCGTCTGGGTCCCGGAGATCGTCTGGGGGCAGGACGGCAAGGTGCACAGCACGGAGTTCCGCATCGACGGAAAGGACTTCCACACTGCCGCCACCACGGGACTCCAGCGCAGGGCCTGGGTGATGGACCTGAACACGATGGCCTGGTCGGAAAGGCCCTTCGACGAGTCGATCCTCAAATAGGGGCGGGGCGGGGGCTGCGCGGGCGGGGTGAGGTGAGTGGGGCGGGGGCTGCGCGGGGCGGGGTCTGTCGACTCGGGGTCGGGAGGGTGTCCGGGGGCGTCCCGTCAGTCCACTGTCCTTCCGTGTCGGGTCGGTCCGTCAAGGGCGCTCCCTGCGGTCGCGTCGCTTCGCGATGGCCTTCGGCCACCCTTGACTGACCGCCCCGCCCCGGAATGCCATAAGACTGCCGGGAAGCCCCCGAAGGAATGGCCGGGAGGAACATGTTCAGGGACGGGCCCTCAGCGATACGCGGCCAAGCCCCGGCGACCGGACACCTCCCTCCCGGAACCACCATCCCCGGCCATGACCAGGGGGGCGCGTCCGATCGCTACGCGCTCCTCACGGCTTAGCGTCCGACGACCGCCTGTGGCTGGACATAAGCCGCCCACGACCGGGACGGGCGTCAGATCGCTACGCGCTCCTCACATCTCAGCATCAGACGACCGCCTTGGGCCGGACCGATTCCTACTCGTTTGATACTCTGGAAGGGTGTCCGAGACGACGTACGGAATCGGTGAAGGGCCGGCGGCCAGAGTGAGCCTCTCGCTGCCTGAAGGAACGGCTGAGGCCATCCGCTCACGGGTGGGCAAGCGAGAGTTCTCCTCCTTCATCGCCGCAGCTGTCGAACGTGAACTGCGCGGTCAGATTCTTGATGAGTACCTGGCCGACTATGAGCAGCGTCAGGGGCCCCTCTCGGCAGAGTCTCAGCAGACCGCCCGCAGGGTCTTCGACGAGGCGTTCGCACAGGGTGGGGAATGGCCCGCCGCAAGCTGAGCCACGAAGGCACTCTGCTTCTGGACAGCGAAGGCCTGTCGAAGCTGGTGAGCGACGACGAGACCGTCGTGGCCCTCGTCGCAGAAGCCAGGAGCCGGGGCATGGAGGTCGTGATCTCCGCACTCACGATCATCGAGGCCGTCCATCGGCGTACCGACAAAGCTAGGCTGAACTGGATTCTCACCGGTGTCCGCGTCATCGCGGTGGGGGACGAAGAAGCCCGACGAGCGTCGGCGCTTCTCATGGAGGCGGGGCTCCACGGCCACAAGTACGCGATCGGTGCGGCGGTGGCGGAGGCCGCCCTCCGCCAACGCCGTCCCGTTGTCGTCCTGACGTCGGATGTCGACGACATGACGAAGCTGTGCGGTGGCCGCGTCCACATCGTCGCCGTCTAGGCCGTCGACCAGCCCCAGGCGGTCGTCGGACGCTATGCCGAGTGGAGCGCGTAGCGATCTGGCGCGCCCCCGGTCATGGCCGGGGATGGTGGTCCGGGAAGGGGATGTCCTGACCGCAGGGTGTGCTGGTCGGCATCTCCAGGGGCCTCTATTGGAACGTGAACCTCCCGGCCATTCCTTCGGGGGCTTCCCGGCAGTCTTATGGCATTCCGGGGCGGGGCGGGCAGTCAAGGGTGGCCGAAGGCCATCGCGAAGCGACGCGACCGCAGGGAGCGCCCTTGACGGACCGACCCGACACGGAAGGACAGTGGACTGACGGGACGCCCCCGGACACCCTCCCGACCCCGAGTCATCGAGTCCTGCTCCGGTGGCCCACCGCACTCGCGCGGCCCCGCCTCCGAAGCCCCCGCCCCCAAGCGCCACCCCGAAGCGGCCACCCCCGTCGTACGCTGATCTGATGAGAACTCCTCGGCAGGCAGCGCGGATTGTCGTCCTCTCCCCCAGCGGGTCGGTGCTCCTCTTCCGGGAGAACAACATCGAAGTCGGCATCCACTGGCTGCCGCCCGGCGGGGGCATCGATCCCGGGGAGACCCCCGAGGAGTGCGTGCGGCGCGAGCTGCGCGAGGAGACCGGGTGGACCGACCTGGAGCCGCAGCGGCTGCTCTGCACCTGGGAGCACGACTTCACCCACCAGGGGATCCCCGTCCGCCAGCACGAGCACATCTACGTCACCACCGGCCCGCGCCGTGATCCCGTACCCGAGTCCCCCGACGCGCACTGGCGGTGGCTGTCGCAGCAGGCCCTGGCCTCGCTCGGGGAGCCCCTGTGGCCGCCGCTGCTCGCGGAGCTGCTGGCCGACGCACCGGCCGAGCCCGTCCACCTCGGCCTGGTGGGCGACCAGGGCCGTACGGCGACGTGAGTCATCGGGCGCCGGCGATCCATCGCCGGACGGCCGCGTTGGTGATGTCGTCCAAGGCGGAGACGGCTTCGATGGCGTGAAGGTCTCCGGCGAACGGCGGGATGCCGGCCGCGGTCAGCGCGGCGTGCAACTCAAGGCGCCGGTGGTGCGCTGCTTCAATTCGGCTTTCAGGCCGCTCCTGCGGGTCCGGGATCGGCACGGAGCTCGCGAAGCGCGCGTCCCCCGCACCGTTCGTGTCCCCCGCGCCCTCCGTACCCCCCGTACCCCCCGTGTCCTCCAAGTCCCGTATGCCGGGGAAGCGGTAGGGGTCGAGTCCCTCCCGTGGTTTCGGTACGCGCGGCGAATCGCGCCACTTCATGTGAGGACCTCCTGGAGCCAGCCTGACGGTGGGGGAGTTGCGGCGGGGTCTGTACCGGCGCGTCGGGGGGACGGGCGCTCACATCCCCTGCTCCTGCAGGGCGTGGGCGCCCGCCGCGATCACCTCGGCGAGCTGGTTGGCGACGGCGACGCTGCATCCGCCGAGCCGGACCAACCCGCGGGCTCCCACCGGCCCGTCGTTGGCGAGGGAGGGGAGCACGATTCCCGCCAGCGCGAGCGCTGCCTGGAGATTGGTGACGGCGTCCAGGCCTGCCTGGTAGGCGGCGTCCTGAAGCCGCTTGTACCGGATTCGTTCAGCGTATGAGGGCTCGTACGCCATGGTTGCTGTCCTCTCTCGGTGGGTGGTGCGCGAGTACGGGGGGGGTGGGACGGTGGGAGGGTGCGGGGCAGTCATCGGGGGCCGTCGCGACCGGATTGCGGACCGCCCGTGACTTATCGGATTCGGTTGTCGTTCCTCAGATGAAAACGATCACTACGGCGGGCTCCGGGAAGGACCACGTTCTCCATGCGGTCAGAGGTCGTGCCTTCGCTCCCGGCGCCGTACGCGGTGGCGCCGTCCCCCTCCTTGTCGGCTCGGCCACGACCGGCTCGGCCACGACCGGCTCGGCGGACTGCGGCCCTGTCCGTCCCGGCGGCCCCGCGCTTCGCCGGGGCATCGTCGCGGCCTTCACCGTCCTCGGCCGCGCCCGACGAGCGGCTGCCGGGCGCGGAACTTCGCGCGGGTGGCCGCGGACCGATGCCGGCCGGGGACTTCCCGGACGTGACCGTCATGCCCCGTAGTGGAGTCTGGGGGCCGGGGAGGGCCTGGAGCCGCGGTGTCGCGGCGTCGGCTGGCGGGGCGGCCGCGTGAGCGTGATCTGGCGGACGAGCTGCTGGAAACAGGCGAGTGCGGCGATGGCGGGCAGGGTCGCCGCGGCCTGAGCGGGGAGCGTCCTCGGCGCCTGGGCCACGCACAGAAGCGTGGCCAGGGTCGAGAACAACAGGACGATGGACCAGGAGTGGACGGCGCGGCGCTGGTGCAGGGCCGCCCTGAGGATGGACAACGAAGCGACCATCCAGGGGCCGTAGATCAGCAGCGGCCACCAGCTGACCACGTCGTGGCCGGTGTGGGGCGCGGCGCTGTGCCGTAGGGCGTCGCAGATGGCGAGCCCGCTGAAGATGCTCACCACGGCGGCGATGAGAGCGACCAACACGGACGTGCACAGACTGCCCGTGCGCATGAGGGCCACTGCCGGCGCCTTCGCCCGTACGGTTCGGCGGCGGTGCCCCGCGGATGCTTCCGCCGGCCTGATGCCCGGCGCTCCGGCCACCCGCTCGGTGGCGCTCATCGCGTCGTTCACTTCATCGAAGACGACCCGGTCGAAGGACTGCGTCTGGTCGCCCATGCTTCCCTGAAGCAGACAGGCGAGCTCCTCCGCCGGATCCCACGCGCCGTTCTCCTGGGCCGTCCCGAGCGGCGAGTACCCCATGCCGGTGTGCTGTTCGGGATCCACCACCGGCCGGAACGTGCGGGCATCGGGCTGGGTGGGGAAGCCGGTCCAGTCGTGATGACCGTACGGTTCATACAAGGGAGCCCTGCCTCATTCGGCCGTCAGTGCCGCACGTCCCGGATGCGGCCGCGCCGTGCGACCGTCGATTGAACTCGTGGCGGATCGAGCTCATCGCTTCCAGGAAATCCTCGAAGATCGACGACGAGTAATTCAGTTCGATTTTCAGACCTTCATGGTGGAGAGTCGCGGCCTCGTCCTGGGCTCGGCCCGATGAAGCCGGTGTGAATGTCCACTTACCCATCCGGGAGACCCCTGGGCGAACGGGGTCATCCTCTTCTTCCGAATGCCGATGGAAGATTGCACTGCGGTTTGCTGTTGTCATAGTCCAACCAACGCTTCCGGCGCCGGGCAGGGTGTGAGCCATGCGGGTGATGGTGACGCAGCCCACACCCGTGGACCGTTTCCTTTCACCGCTTCCGCCATCGCGGCGAACCGTCAGGAGCAGGGTTCACCGCAGCTCAGGGCGGTGATGGCGAGGATTGGACCGGGGTGGACCGGGGTGGGCCGGAGGGCCGGATCGCGCCGGCCGGCCTCCCCCTGGCGTGGGTTTCGGTATCGGCCGTGTGGGGGTGGCGCGACCACCGTGCTGCCAGACGGCGCGCTTTCGCCCGCCCCGCCGCGGAACCGGTCCGCATGAAGGAAATAGGAAATTACTACAACCGGACAGGGTGCTGCACATGGCTGCAATGAGGGCGCGGGGCATTACCGTGCATATGCCGCTGCGTTATGTGGAGATGTTGCCGAGGGCTCGAGCACGGGCCCCGTTGCGCGAATCCGTCACCGGAAGGGACCCGCTGTGGCAGACATGTTGGTGAGGCTCGTGCTGATCTGTGCAGTACTAGGTGCGTTCTGGAGCGCAATGGCATCGTCGGGGGTGGGCCGAATGCGGCACAGGGACGCCCTCGAACTGAGGCGCCAGCAGCACTTCAGGTACGTCTTGGAGCGGAACGCGAATGCCCCCTGGCTCTTCCGGCACGAAGTCCCGGAGGCTGCCGCCCCGGTGCGGGAACCCGTCGGCGGCGCGGCGTGTTCCGCCTGCGGAGCCCTGGCCGGGTGGGAAGGCGGGACCCCTGGCTGAGCGTCGGCGCCGCTCCCCGCTCACGAGGTGCGCGTGTGGATCCGGATGGTGTCGCGGATGAACTGGCGGCTCTGTTCGGGTGCGAGTGCTTGTGCTTGGAGGTAGTCGTACATGAAGTGGTAGGGCCGACGGTCCGCGGGCTTCTCCAGGTAGAGATCGCTGGTGAAACGCTCCAAGTACACGACTCCCGCGTCGTTGTCGGAGAACGTGAGGATGGAGAACTGCCCCGAGAGACCGGGGTGGGCTCCTGCCGCGTGCGGGAGGATCTGCACGGTGATGTGCGGCTGGGCGCTGATGCGGTCCAGATGTTCGAGCTGTTCGCGCATGACCTCGGCGGTGCCGACGGTGCGATGTAACGCCGATTCGTCCAGGACGACCCATAAACGGAAGGGGCGGGCGGGGTGGTGGGCGCGGTGCTGGCGCCGCAGCCGCACTTCAAGGCGGTTGGCGGCCTGTTCGGCCGTGATGTGAGGGTTCGTTTCCCCGATGACCGCCTCGGCGTAGGCCGGCGTCTGCAGCAGACCGGGCATCACCAGTGGCTCGTACGAGTGAATGGAGACGGCCTCCGTCTCCATGCCGACGAACACGCCGTAGGGCACGTCGCCGTAGGCGACCCACCAGCCCTGCCGGCCCGATTCCTTCGCCATCCGCATCAGCGAGGCGACGAACGACTGGTCGGTGACGTCGTACAGTTCGCAAAGATCGCGCACGTCGCGGGGGTTGATGGCACGACGCCCCGTCTCCAGAAGGCTGATCTTGGACTGGGACACCAGGAGCAGAGCGGCCACTTGCTGGGACGTCATGCCCGAGGCCCGACGCAGCCGCCGAAGTTCCGCGCCGAGGCGAAGCCTTCTGACGGTGGGGCTTCCGTTCGCCGCCATGGGCGGTTTTACCTCCAACTACACGAACTCACACAGAGATGCAGGGCCCACGGCAACCGGCAAAAGCATTCTGCTTACCCGAAGCGGCGAGGGGCACACCCGGATGGCGAAGACCACCTATCCGGCCCAACGGGCTACGCCCGGACCGGCTCCCGCAACGGCGGGCGTCCCCGCGCCCGGCGCCGCCCGACGTCCGGCGCCGTCCGCCCACAGCCTCTGCGACGCCCGTCGTGACCCAAGCGCGGCCGCGTTCCCGCCGCCCTGCGGGCGTCGTGCCAGGTGACACCGATCCAGTCCTTCGAGCGGTCGAGTGGCCGATTGTTTACGGCCATGCACCATCGTACCCAAACCGGAACCCCCTCACCGACGGACCGTCAGTTCCGAAGGGGAGGCCCGATCGTGGCCCCGATGGCGCGGATCTCGAACCGCCCCTCGGGCTACGGAAGAGCGGCGCGCGGACCGCGCGGACCGCTCAGCGGGTCGCCGCCGTCGCCTTCGCGTACAGCGTCGCCGCGTACTCCCCCAGGATCGTGCTCGTGGAGACGTCGTCCGTGTCGCCGCCCGTCAGGATCCCGATGATCTTGCCGTCCTTCCCGAGCCAGGCGCTGCCGCTCGTGCCGCCGGGGAAGTCAGCGCAGTCGAAGCGCTGCTCCGTCGGGGTCTCGCGGATCGCCGACGCGGTGCACGTGCGCGGGACCTTGCGGTCCGCCGGGTAGCCGGTGACGGTGATCTCCTCGCCCGAGCGGCCCGTGGTGTCCAGGGTCGCGGCGCCCGTGACGTCCTCGATGTTGCGGCCCGAGGCGTCCGGGGCGAGGCGGGCGAAGGCGAGGTCGTAGTCGTCGTCGGAGTCCTCGGACCAGCGCGGGTCCTCGAAGACCTCATCGATGGTCCAGGCGCCGTACGGGGCTCCGCCGTTCGCGTACGCGGGTGCGAAGACAGCGCCCGCGTCGCCGTGCTTCCCGGCGAGCAGGCAGTGCCCGGCGGTGACGATCAGGTTCTTGCCCGGGCTGTGCACCACGGTGGCGGTGCAGAAGTGGTCACCCTGCACGCCCCCCTCGAACAGGGCGCCGGTGAAGGCGGCGGGGCTGCCCGGCCGGGGTGTTCCCGAGGTGTTCAGCTGCGGCTGCTTCGCTGCTTGCGATCGCGAAGAGGCGCTCGGAGAGGGCTTCGCCGGGGCAGCCGCCTTGACGTGCGCCTCCGGCCGGCCCTCCGCAGCCGGCACCACCTTCGTCATGACGGCGGACGCGCCCAGCGCCGCCACCGCGCACAACACTCCGGTCACCACGGTCCGCTTGTCCACCGCCACCGCCCCTCCCACTTTGCTCCGGCGAAGCATGCCTTGATGTTCGCCTTCGCCGCAAGGGGACCCCGAACTCCCGGCCGTGCACCGGACCGTGCGCCTGCCCGTGCACCGGCCCGCGCTCCCGTCTACGCCCCGGCCCACAGCCCTTCGGGCGTCAGGCCCAGCAGGTCGATCGCGTTGCCGCGCACGATGCGGTCCACCACGTCCGGCGCGAGGTGGGACATCTGGGCCTCGCCCACCTCGCGCGACTTCGGCCACGTCGAGTCCGAGTGCGGGTAGTCGGTCTCGTAGAGGACGTTGGCGACGCCGATCGAGTCCAGGTTCTTCAGGCCGAACGGGTCGTCGAAGAAGCAGCCGAAGACGTGCTCCGCGAAGAGCTCCGACGGCGGCCGGTGCACCTTGTCCGCGACGCCGCCCCAGGCGCGGTTCTCCTCCCACACCACGTTCGCGCGCTCCAGGATGTACGGGATCCAGCCGATCTGGCCCTCCGCGTACATGATCTTCAGGTTCGGGAAGCGCTCGAACTTGCCGCTCATCAGCCAGTCGACCATCGAGAAGCAGCAGTTGGCGAAGGTGATGGTGGATCCGACGGCCGGCGGCGCGTCCGCCGAGGTCGACGGCATGCGCGACGAGGAGCCGATGTGCATCGCGATGACCGTGCCGGTCTCGTCGCACGCCTCCAGGAAGGGGTCCCACTCGTCGGTGTGGACGGACGGGAGGCCCAGGTGCGGCGGTATCTCCGAGAAGGCGACCGCGCGCACGCCGCGCGCCGCGTTGCGGCGGACCTCGGCCGCCGCCAGCCGGGCGTCCCAGAGCGGGATCAGGGTGAGGGGGATCAGGCGGCCGCGGGCGTCCGGGCCGCACCACTCCTCCACCATCCAGTCGTTGTACGCCCGTACGCCGAGCAGCCCGAGCTCGCGGTCCTTGGCCTCGGTGAAGGTCTGGCCGCAGAAGCGGGGGAAGGTCGGGAAGCAGAGGGCCGACTGGACGTGGTTGACGTCCATGTCCGCGAGGCGTTCGGGAACCGAGAAGGAGCCCGGGCGCATCTGCTCGTACGTGATGACTTCGAGCTTGATCTCGTCGCGGTCGTAGCCGACGGCGGTGTCGAGGCGGGTGAGGGGGCGGTGGAGGTCCTCGTACACCCACCAGTCGCCGATCGGGCCGTCGTCGCCCTTGGCCCCCATGACGGGTGCGAACTTCCCGCCGAGGAAGGTCATTTCCTTCAGGGGCGCGCGAACGATGCGGGGGCCGGTGTCCTGGTATTTGGACGGGAGCCGGTCCCGCCAGACGTGGGGAGGTTCAACCGTGTGGTCGTCCACCGAGATGATCTTCGGGAAGGTCTCCATGCGGACTACGGTAGCGTCGATCTGACGAACCGTCAGCTAGTTGGGGAGTGATCGGTCCGACACGGGCTGACGGGTAAGCGCAAGACAGGGCAGACTGGCCCTTACACCGACGGAAGGCAGGGGGGACGACAGATGGACGGCATACCGGCCATCCCGCACCAGCGGAACCACCCCGAGGCAGCCCGGCGCCATTCCGCTGCCGCGCCGGACGCCACGACCGGGGTTCGGCCTGACTTCACGACCGCTCACGCCACGGACACCGGGACCGGCGCGCCCGCCCCGGACGGGACGTCCGCCCCCGCCGGCGCGCCCTCTGTCGGCGCGCCCTCCGCCGGCACGCCCTCCGCCGGCGCGCCCTCCGCAGGCGCGGCCACCCCGGCAGGCACACCCGCCTCGACCGGCACGCCCACCCCGCCCGCGGCCGACCCGGCCCCGTCCCCCGACCCCTGCCGCTTCGCCGTCCTCGGCCCCATCCGCGCCTGGCGCGGCGGCGAGGCGCTGCCCTCGGGCACCCCCCAGCAGCGTGCCCTGCTCGCCGCGCTGCTGCTGCGCGGCGGCCGCACCGCCACCGCGCCCGAGCTGATCGACGCGATCTGGGGCGAGGACCCGCCGCAGCAGGCCCTCGCCACGATCCGTACGTACGCCTCCCGCCTGCGCAAGGTCCTCGCGCCCGGCATGCTCGTCACCGAGTCCGGCGGCTACGCCATCCACACCCCCGCCGACGCCCTCGACCTCGACGTCGCGCGCAGCCTCGCCTCCGACGCCGAACAGGCCCGCGGCACCGGGGACCGCATCCTCGCCCGTACGCTCCTCGACCGCGCGCTCGACCTCTGGGACGGCGAACCGCTCGCCGGGGTCCCCGGCCCGCACGCGGACACCGAGCGCACGAGGCTCCAGGAATGGCGCCTCCAGCTGCTGGAGACCCGCCTCGACCTCGACCTGGAGGTCGGCCACCACGCCGAGGCCGTCTCCGAGCTCACCGCCCTCACCGCCGCCCACCCGCTGCGCGAAAGGCTGCGCGAGCTGCTCATGCTCGCCCTGTACCGCAGCGGCCGGCAGGCCGAGGCACTCGCCGTGTACGCCGACACCCGCCGGCTCCTCGCCGACGAACTGGGCGTGGACCCCCGACCCGAACTCGCCGCGCTCCAGCAGCGCATCCTTCGCGCGGACGCCGAGCTCGCCTGCGCCGAGGACCCGGCACCGGCCGCCGCGCCGGCTCTCGTGAGGCCTGCCCAATTGCCCGCCACCGTCGCCGACTTCACCGGTCGCACCACCTTCGTCAACGAACTCGGCGAGATCCTGTCCGGCGTCGGCGGCCAGGTCATGGCCGTCTCGGCACTCGCCGGCATCGGCGGCGTCGGCAAGACCACCCTCGCCGTGCACGTCGCGCACGCCGCCCGCCCGCACTTCCCCGACGGCCAGCTCTACGTCGACCTCCAGGGCACCGAGCCGCGGCCCGCCGAGCCCGTCGCCGTCCTCGGCTCCTTCCTGCGCGCCCTCGGCACCCCCGACACGGCCATCCCGGACAGCGCCGCCGAGCGGGCCGCGCTCTACCGCTCCACGCTCGACGGCCGCCGCGTCCTGGTCCTGCTCGACAACGCCCGCGACGCCGCCCAGGTCCGCCCGCTGCTGCCGGGCACCGCGGGCTGCGCCGCGCTCGTCACCAGCCGGGTCCGCATGGCGGGCCTCGCCGGGGCCCATCTCGTCGACCTCGACGTGATGAGTCCCGAGGAGGCCCTCCAGCTGTTCACCCGGATCGTGGGCGCGGAGCGCGTCGGCGCCGAACGCCAGGCCGCCCTCGACGTGGTCGGTGCCTGCGGGTTCCTGCCGCTCGCCATCCGCATCGCCGCCTCCCGGCTGGCCGCCCGCCGCACCTGGACCGTGTCCGTCCTCGCCGCGAAGCTCGCCGACGAGCGCCGCCGCCTCGACGAGCTCCAGGCCGGCGACCTCGCCGTCAAGGCCACCTTCGAGCTCGGCTACGGGCAGCTGGAGCCCGAGCAGCAGCGCGCGTTCCGACTCCTCGGCCTCGCCGACGGGCCCGACATCTCGCTGGCCGCCGCGGCCGCCGTACTCGACCTGCCCGAGTACGACACCGAGGACCTCCTCGAAGCCTTAGTGGACTGCTCCCTCCTCGAATCGGCCGCGCCCGGCCGCTACCGCTTCCACGACCTCGTACGGCTCTACGCGCGTGCCTGCGCCGAACGCGACGAGCAGCCGCCGAGCGGCCGGGACGCCGCCCTGGACCGGCTGCTGGACTTCTACCTCGCCACCGCCTCCGCGGTGTACGCGGTGGAGCGCCCCGGCGACCGGCTGCCCGCCCACCTGTCGGCCACCCACTACCCCGGCCTGCGCTTCGCCGAGCCGCGCGCCGCCCTCGACTGGCTGTACGCCGAGGCGGACCCGCTGCTGGCGTGCGTCCGGCAGGCCTCCGTACGTTCGACCGGGCGGGCGGACGTGCTGCGTCGGGCCGTCGACCTGCTGTGGGCGGCGAAGGACCTCGCCGAGTCGGGGGCCAACTCCAAGCAGTACGAGTCCGCCGCCGTGGCCCTGCGCGACGCCGCGCACGCCGCGAAGGACCCGCACGCGGAGGGCCGGGCCCGCACCACCCTCACCAACGTCCACCTGGTCGCGGGCCGCTTCGGCGAGGCCGACGAGGAGGCCCGCCAGGCCATGGACCTCGCCCGCGAGGCCGGCGACCCGCTGCCCAGCTGCTGGGCGCCCAACGACCGCGGGATCATCGCCCTCTACCAGGGCCGGCACGCCGACGGCGAGCGGTACCTGCTGGAGGCCATCGAGAACTTCCGCGCCGACGGCAACCACATCGGCGAGGCCAGCGCGCTGTGCAACCTGTCCCGGATCCACGTCGAACTGGGGCGGCTGACCAGCGCCATCGACCTCGCCGAGCAGGGCATCGCCATATACGACCGGATGGGCCTGACGCTGCGCCTGGCCAACGGCCGCTACGCGCTGGGCATCGCCCTCACCAAGGCCGGGCGGCTCGGCGAGGCGCAGGACCAGCTCACCGAGGCGCTCTCGCTGTTCCACGACAACCGCCAGCCGCTGTGGGAGGGTGTGACGCACTTCCGGCTCGCCGTGGCCCATCTGGCCGCGCACCGGCCCACGCTGGCGGCCGCGCACGCCGAACAGGCCATCGCGCTGCGCGGGATCGGCGGGGAGTGGCGGCGGGCGACCGTGCTGACGGTGCTGGGCAAGGCGCTGCGGCGGCTGGGGCAGCGGGACCGGGCGCGGGTGTGCTGGCGGGACGCGGAGGTCGTCTTCAAGCAGCTGAAGTCCGCGGAACTGGCCGAAGTGCAGGCCCTGCTGGCCGCGGAGATTGCTGCCTGACCGTCCTGAGCTGCGGCGATCGGCCGCCGGTCGTGGGCCGGTCGCAGGCCGCCCGGCCGGTGATCGGCTGATGAATGAGGCATTCATCGTTCGTTTATCGCCGCCCGCCAAGATGGGTACATCGACTCACCGCGTCGGGGGGCGCGAGAGTCGGCTGGAGGACCACCCGTTCGGCGGTCCGCGGGGGAATCGCCGAACGGGCCCGACCCATCCATCAGGAGAACCGATGACGACGAACGAGAACATCCTGCCGAACGACGGCGACATGAAGCCGATGGACAATCACGCGTCCGGCATCGAGATCAAGCCGCTCGACGACAGCCTTGCACCGGGCGTCGACATCACGCCGATGGACAATCACGCCTCCGGCATCGAGATCAAGCCGCTGGAGAAGAAGCCGGCTTCGGGCGAGGACATCGTGGCGATGGACAACCACGCCTCCGGTCCGCGTCCGTAAGACGTCCCACGGGGGATAACGGGGGACGGGGGGCCGGTTCCACGGGGGATGTGAGGAACCGGACCAACGGGGGGGCCACGCGGGGATTCGGGGGAACCCCACGTGGTCACGGGGGAGCACGGCCCGGTGGGGTCACGGGGGAACCACCGGGAGTACGGACAACGGGGGAGCAACACAAGGACGGCGGCCGCGGTGGCCCGGAGGGGGAGCCACCGCGGCCGCCGTCGCATGCCCGCGTCCGGATGCGGGGAAGTCAGCCGCGCTGGAGCAGCAGTTCCACGCCCCGGGCGGCTTCGAGCAGCGCCGGCGACAGCCGCTCCAGCTCCGCCCGCGTGGTCAGGGCCGCGGCCGCGGTGAGGCTGATGCCGCCGACCGGGGCGCCGTCGCGGTCGAAGACGGGCGCGGCCAGGCAGCGTACGGGCGGCGTCCCGGTCCGGGTCCGGGGCAGGTGCAGGGGCCCGGTCACGGCCCCGGTCCCGGTCACGGCCCCGGTCCCGGCTTCGGTTCCGGGCTCGTCCTCGGCGTCGTCGAGGGCGTAGCCGCGGTCGCGTACGACACCCAGCCCGGCGGCGGTGCACGCCGACACTCCGGCGGCCCGCAGCACCGCCTGCGCCTCCTGCGCCGGGAGGTGGGCCAGGACGGATCGGCCGATGGCGGTGGAGTGCAGGGCGGCGCGCATGCCGACGCGGGCGGGGCTGCGGAAGGGCCGGCCGCTCTCGGTCTGCCGGATGTAGGTGAGCGCGGCGCCGTGGCGCAGCGCCAGGTGGACGGCGTGGCCGGTCCCCCGGTGCAGGAACTCCAGCAGTTCGACGATGCCCTCGGGCCGCTCGGCGCAGACCCCGGCGGCGACCGAGCGCAGCCGCAGGCCCATGCCGTAGCTGCCGTCCCCGTCGGTGACGGCGTAGCCCTGTTCGACGAGCGAGGCCAGGATCCGGTAGGTGCTGGACTTGGGCACGCCGGAGGCGGCGGCGACCTCCGCGAGCCGGTGCGGCCCGCCGGGCGCGCTCAGCGCCTCGATGATCCGCAGGGTCTTCTCCGGAGCGCTGCTGCCGGCCGTCGAGCTCCGTACGGCGCTCACCACGAGAACCCCAAGCTTTGGCAAAATGGACGTTTTCTACTGTACGTCACGAGAAGACCGTTTTATCACCATGCCGATGATCACGCGGGAGCGCCCCGGTCCCGGACCTCCCCTCACTAGGCTGGGCCCGTGTTCACCTCACAGGGACCCACCGTCCGCGAGCTCGCCGTGCAGGCCCTCTCGTCCGTCGAGCGCGGGTACGACCTGCTCTCGCCCAAGTTCGACCAGACCCCGTTCCGCACCCCCGACCGCATGCTCGACGCCGTCGAGGAGACGCTGGCGCAGCGGGAGGGCTCCTTCGGATCCGGGCTCGACGTGTGCTGCGGGACCGGCGCCGGGCTCGGCATGCTGCTGCGGCTGTGCCGGGGCCGGGTGACCGGGGTGGACCTGAGCGCGGGCATGCTGGCCGAGGCCGCGCGGGCACACCCCGACGAGCGCGTCGACCTCGTACGGGCCGACGCGCGGGCGCTGCCGTCCGGGCCGGCCCACGCGTACGACCTGGCCGTCAGCTTCGGGGCCTTCGGCCACTTCCTCCCGGCCGAGCGGCCCGCCCTGTTCTCCGGCGTGCACGCCGCGCTGCGGCCGGGCGGCCTCTTCGCGTTCCCGATCGGGGCGCCGATCCCGCCGAGCTCCCCCGTGTGGTGGGCGGTGGCGGGCTTCGACGCGGCGATGCGCGTGCGCAACGCCGTGTGGCGGCCGCCGTTCGTCATGTACTACCGGACCTTCCCGCTGGGCGGCGTCCGCGCCGACCTGCGCGCGGCCGGCTTCACGGTGGAGACCGCCCCCCTGGAGCACTTCGGCCGCCGCGACGACGGAACCCCGCGCTGGCGCCTGGTCCTGGCCCGCAAGGCTGACTAGAGCGCCGGTACCGGCACGCCAGGCCCACTAGGCTGGCTCCGCACTCTCTGGAGGACACCATGTCAGCCGAGCTCCCCGAATGGATGCTCCCGCCCCGCCCGAGCGGCTGGGAAGCGGACGACCTCGACCACTGGCCCCAGGCCCCTCGGCACACCGAGCTCATCGACGGAGCGCTGATCTTCATGCTGTCCCCGCAGCGGTCCTGGCATTCCCGACTCGTGGGAAGGCTGACCGCGAGGCTGGAGCAAGCAGCGCCCGACGGCATGGTCATCGAGCGGGAGATGACCATCCGCCTCGACAAGAGGAGCCGTCCCGAGCCTGACATCCTGGCAGCGACGGTCGCCTACGACCCCGACCGCACCCGCTACCTCCCCGATGAGGTGGTCCTGGTGATCGAAGTGGTGTCCGAGGAGTCGGCCGACCGCGACCGTTCGATCAAGCCCTTCAAGTACGCCCAGGCTGCGATCCCCCACTTCTGGCGGGTCGAGGACGAGCAGGGCGAGCCCGTCGTACACGTCTACGAGCTGGACACCGTCACCCGGACGTACGTCCCGACCGGGATCCACCGTGACCGGCTCAAGGTGGCGGTGCCGTTCCCCGTGGACCTCAACCTGGGCACGCTCACCCCCTGACCAGGCGGGCGCGGAGTTCGCGCTTGAGGACCTTTCCGCTCGCGTTGCGCGGGAGTTCGGCGACGAACTCGACCTCGCGCGGGACCTTGTAGTTGGCCATCTCGCGGCGGGACCAGGCGATCAGGTCGTCGGCGGTGAGGGTGGAGCCGGGGCGGCGGACCGCGTACGCCCTGCCGACCTCGCCGAGGCGCGGATCGGGGACGCCGACGACGGCGACGTCGGCGATGTCCGGGTGCAGGCCGATGAGTTGCTCTATCTCGGCGGGGTAGGCGTTGAACCCGCCGACGATGAACATGTCCTTGATCCGGTCGGTGATGCGCAGGTTGCCCTCGGCGTCGAGGACCCCGACGTCGCCGGTGCGCAGCCAGCCGTCGGGGGTGACGGCCTCGGCGGTCTCGGCCGGGTCCTCGAAGTAGCCCCGCATGACGTGGTGGCCCCGTACCCACACCTCCCCCGCCGTGCCGGCGGGCCGGGCGCGCCCGTGCTCGTCGGCGACCCTCACCTCGGTGTCCGGGATGGCCCGTCCCGAGGTCGAGGCGATGACCTCGGCCGGATCCCCGCGGCGGCACATGGTGACGATGCCGCTGGCCTCGGAGAGCCCGTACGCGGTGAGCACGGTGGCGATGTGCAGTTCGCCGCGGAGCCGTTCGACGAGCCGGAGCGGGACGACCGCGGCGCCGGTGACGACCAGGCGCAGCGCCGACAGGTCGTGCTGGTCGCGCTGGGGGTGGTCGAGGAGGGACTGGTGGAGGGTGGGCGGGCCGGGGAGTACGGAGATCCGCTCGGCGGCGATGTTGGCGAGGACGGTGTCCACGTTGAAGACCGGCTGCGGGACCATCGTGGCGCCGCGCATCAGGCAGGCGATGATGCCGGCCTTGTAGCCGAAGGTGTGGAAGAAGGGGTTCACGATCAGGTAGCGGTCGCCCTCGCGCAGGCCGGCGAGCTCGCTCCACACGTCGTAGCAGCGCAGCGACTGGGCGTGGGTGATGACGGCGCCCTTGGGACTGCCGGTGGTGCCCGAGGTGAAGATGATGTCGGAGGGGGAGTCCGGGCGGATCGATTCGGCGCGCTCGCGCACGGCGTCGGCGCCGGTCCCGTCCCCGCCGGCCAGGAACTCCTTCCAGGTGAGGAAGGACTCCGGGGCGTCCTCGGCGAGGACGACGACCTGTTCGAGGTGCGGCAGCCCGGGCAGCGGCCCGCGGCCCTCCCCCTCGGCGGCGGCGCGGCGCAGGGAGGCGACGTACGAGGTGCCGAGGAAGGTGCCGGTGACGAAGAGGAGCCTGGCCCGGCTGCGCCGCAGGACGTACGCGGCTTCGGAGCCCTTGAAACGGGTGTTGAGCGGGACGAGGGCGGCGCCCGCCGAGACCGCGCCGAGCGCGGAGACGATCCACTCCAGGGTGTTGGGGGCCCAGACGGCGACCCGGTCGCCCGGCTCGATCCCGGCGGCGATGGCGGCGGCCGCGGCCCGCTCCACGCGCTCGCCGAGCTGCGCGTAGCTGATGCGGACGCGCCCGTCGACGACGGCCTCGCGCTCGGCGTACTCCGCGGCCGCCGCGCGCACCAGTCCCGCGATGGAGCCCCAGCGAAGGTCCCCCCGCGCGTCTTCGGTCATCGCACACCCCTCCCAGTAGCTGACTATCCGTCAGATTAGCTGTAGCCTTCGCGGCTGTCAGTACTGGTGCAGCCCCGGAGGTGGCGATGGCGGCAACACTCAAGGACGCTACGGCGATAGTGGGGATCGGCCAGACCGCCTTTGCCAAACGTCTCCCCGAGTCCGAGAAGGAACTGGCCTGCCGCGCCATCCTCGCGGCGCTCGCGGACGCCGGAATAGCGCCCTCCGAGGTCGACGCGTTCTCCTCCTACACGATGGAGGAGACCGACGAGGTCGAGGTCGCCAAGGCCATCGGCGCCGGCGACGTCACCTTCTTCTCCAAGATCGGCTACGGCGGCGGCGGTTCCTGCGCCACCGTCGGCCACCTCGCGGCCGCCGTCGCCACCGGGCAGGCGAGCGTGGGCGTCGCCTGGCGCTCGCGCAAACGCGGCTCCGGCCCGCGCCCCTGGAAGAACACCGCGGTCCAGCTGCCCACCCCCGGCCAGTGGACCCGCCCCTTCGGGCTGCTGCGCCCCGCCGACGAGATCGGGATGCTGGCCCGGCGCTACATGCACGAGTACGGCGCCACCCGCGACCACCTCTTCAACGTCGCCATGGCCTGCCGCAACCGGGCCAACGAGAACCCGGCCGCGATGATGTACGAGCGCCCGCTGACCCGCGAGATGTACATGACCTCGCGCATGATCAGCGACCCGCTCTGCCTCTTCGACAACTGCCTGGAGACGGACGGGGCACTGGCCTGCGTCATCGTGAGCGCCGAGCGCGCCCGCGACTGCCGCCGGAAGCCCGTGTACGTCCACTCCGTCGCCCAGGGCCTGCCCGCCCAACACCACGGCATGGTCAACTACTGGAACGACGACCCGCTGTCCGGGCCCGCCTGGACCGCCGCCCGGCACCTGTGGAAGCAGGCCGACTTCGGGCCCCAGGACGTGGACGTGGCCCAGATCTACGACGCCTTCACCCCGCTCATCCCGCTGTCCCTGGAGGGCTACGGCTTCTGCGGGCGCGGCGAGGGCGCCGCGTTCACCGAGGGCGGGGCCCTGGAGATGGGCGGCCGGCTCCCGATCAACACCGGGGGCGGCGGACTGTCCGAGGCCTACGTGCACGGCTTCAACCTGATCAACGAGGGCGTCAAGCAGCTCCGGGGGATCTCCACCGCCCAGGTGCCGGACGCCGCGACCTGCCTGGTGACGGCGGGCGAGGGTGTCCCGACGTCCGCGATCCTGCTGAGGAGCTGACCCGATGACCACCACCACCTCCGCTTCCGCGGACGAGCTGCTCCTGCCCGTCCCCGACGAGGACGGCGCCCCCTTCTGGGAGTACGCGGCCCGGGGCGAGCTCCGCGTCCAGGCCTGCACCGCGTGCGGCAGGCTCCGCTTCCCGCCCCGGCCGTGCTGCCCGCACTGCCAGTCCTTCGACTCCGAGTGGCGGCCGGTGTCGGGCCGCGGACGGATCTGGTCGTACGTCCTGCCGCACCCGCCGCTGCTGCCCGCGTACGCCGCGCAGGCCCCGTACAACGTGATCCTCGTGGAGCTCGCCGACGCCCCGCGCATCCGCCTCGCCGGGAACCTGGTCACCTCGGCCGAAGCCCCTATGAACTCGGTGGACCCGGCCCGGCTGCGCATCGGCGCGCGCGTCCAGGTGGTGTTCGCGCAAACCGGCGGCATGACGGTGCCGCGCTGGGTGCTGGAGAAGCAGTGACGGTACGGGTGGAGCGGGACAAGGCGAGCGGGGTCGCGGTCGTCACCTTGGACCGGGAGCGCAAGCACAATGCGATCGACCTGGCGACGGCCGCCGAACTGGCCTCGGTGTGGCGGGAGTTCCGGTTCGCGGACGACGTACGGGCGATCGTGCTGACCGGCGCCGGGCAGGCGGCCTTCTGCACCGGCATCGACCGCGGGACGGAGGTCCCGCAGCCGCCCTCGCCCTACTCCGTGGACGATCCGCTGGTGGCGATCGGCCCGAAGGCGAACGACCTGTGGAAGCCGGTGGTCGCCGCCGTCAACGGCATGGCGTGCGGCGGGGCGTTCTACCTGCTGGGCGAATCGGAGTTCATCGTCTCCTCCTCGGCCGCGACCTACTTCGACCCGCACACGACGTACGGGATGGTCAGCGCGTACGAGGCCGTGTACATGGCGCAGCGGATGCCGTTCGGGGAGGCCGCCCGGATGTCCCTGATGGGGACCGCGGAACGGCTCTCCGCGCGCCGGGCGTACGAGATCGGCCTGGTCTCGGAGCTGGCCGAGCCCGGGGAGCTGCTCCCGGCGGCGCTGCGGGCGGCCGGGACGCTGGCCGGCCATCCGACGGAGGCCGTACAGGGGACCGTACGGGCCCTGTGGTCGGCGAAGCAGGCCGCGCTGCAGCAGGCGCTTGCGCAGGCCCCGGCGCTGATCTCGCTGGGGAACCTCCCGCCGGAGCGGCAGGCGGACCTGTTCACGGGGCGCCGGGCGGCGCCGGAGCCGCGGATCCGCTAGCAGAAAGAGACGGCCTAGTTGACGGTGCCGACCGCGCAGGAGCCGACGTCGGCCGCCTTGTCCTTCCGGCTCATCGTGGCGGTGACGGTCCGGGTCTCGCGCGCCTTGAGCGAGACCGGGACGGTGGTCCGCTCCACGACGCCGCTCGCGCCCTGGAAGACGACCGGAACGTTGACGAGGCGCGTGGAGTCCACGTCCGAGGTCACCTTGAGGACGGCCTCCGGCTTGCCGGGACCGGCGCAGGTGACGACCGAGGCGTGTGCGGGCGCACCGGCGCTCTTGGTGGGCGAAGGGGTCGACTTCCCGCCGCCGCTGCCGTTGCTGCTGTTGTTGTTGCCGCCGTTGTAGCTGCTGCGCTTCTTGGAGCTGGAACAACCGCCGCCGCTGCCGCCGCCGCTGCTCTTCGAGCCGTGCCCGTGCCCGCTCGACGAAAACCCGGTGAGCGCGAACACGACCGCGACCAGCACCGCGGTGAACCTGATCCGACGTCCAGCCACCATGGCTCGAAACCCCTCCCCTGGACAACGGCGGGCCACGCTATCACCGCTTGCCCCGTTCACAGTTGCCATGCATATGATCAAAGCCGGCCAACGGGGAGGCGCACCATGTCCGGTTCCTTGCGGCGCAGTCGACGGTGAAGACGCTGTAAAAGCTGTGAGGGGATCTGGTGCTGACCTACTACGAAGTCATGACCACGGACCTGGGTCTACTGACGACGGCAGCCGCCAAATGGGAGGAAATGGCGGGCGAGCTGAAGAAGGTCGAGACCCGCTACGGCGATTCCGTGCAAAAGATCACGGTGGGCGGGGAGACCTGGAACGGGGTCAGCCAGCAGACCGCCCGGACCAATTTCGCGGCGACCCGCTACGAGTACACCGCCGCGCAGGCCCAGGCGAAGGCGATCGGGAGCCTGCTGCGCGACGCGCACGAGAAGTTCACCGACCTGAAGCAGAAGCTGGAGAGCGCGCGCGACGACGCGATAGCCGCCGGCATGACGGTCTCCGAGCAGGGTCACGTCGCGTTCGACTGGTCGAAGCTGACGCCCTCCGAGCGCAGCGCGTACCACCACGACCCTGACGGCCAGAAGACGGTCAGTGACGCCGTCGGCAAGTGGCAGAAGCACATCGACGACCGGGTGAAGGCCGTCTCCGAGCTCGACCACAACGTCAAGATCGCCCTCAGCGCCGCCGTCATCGACAGCAACAAGGACGCCTTCGGCAAGGGCAACGACGAAACGCTCACCGGCTTCAACCGCTACGCCGAGGGCGACCTGGACAAGGCCCCGAAGAAGCTCGACGAGTCGCTCCCCCGGCCGCCGAAGGCCGACGACGGGCTCACGATCACAGGGCCGGACGCCGGCTTCAAGCTCACCGGCACCAAGTACGGCAAGGAAGGGTCGATGAAGGCGTACGCCGACCTCTTCCACATGAACTACAAGGGCGAGTACAACAACGGCCGGTTCAACCTCGGCGGGGTCGACGACATCTACATCGGAGCCAGGTCCACCGCGAACTGGGGATTCAACGACAAGGGCCTCACCAGCAAGGCCGAGGTCTCGGCCGGCGTCCGGGCGATGCTCGAAGGACACGCCAACTACGGCGTCGTCGGCGGCTACGGGCGCTTCGAGGGATTCGCGGGCGGCGAGGCCTCCGCCAGCCTCGGGGCGGGCAAGGAGGGCTTCAACGCCGGCGTGAAGGCCTTCGCAGGCGAGAAGGCCAGCGTCGCCACGGGCGCGGAGGTCGCCGGACTCGGCGCCGGCGCCACCGCCGAGGGCTGGTACGGCGCGGGCGCGGAAGCCAAGGTCACCTTCGGCAAGGGCGAGGACGGCAAGTACCACTTCGGCGGCAAGGTGGGCCTCGCGCTCGGCCTCGGCGGAGCCGTGGGCGGCGAGTTCACGGTCGACCCGGGCAAGGTCAAGGACGCCGCGGGCGACGCGGCCGACTGGGTGGGCGACACGGCCGGCTCCGTCAAGGACGAGGTCACGAGCTGGTTCGACTGACCGCGCCGGACGCCTGACTGATGTACTCCCCGTACTCCCCCGTGGAAGGAGGGCCTGAGATGCCCACGACCCTGCCGGTGCCCATCGAGTTCGGCTTGCCGGAAGGCTGGGAAGCGGCTCCTCCGGACGAGGTGGGCGCACCCGGCGTGGCGTTCATCGCGCTGTACCCGCACCCCGACGCCGGGTTCACCGCCAACATCACCGTCGACGGCGACTTCCGCCCGGACGGGGCGACACTCACCGACATGGCCGACGAGTCGGTGGAGCGGCTGCGCCGGGCCGACGCCGAATCGGTGACGGTGACCAGCCGCCGCGAGCTCGGCTCCGAGGGCTCGCCCGGGCTGGCGCAGCGGCTGACCCTGACGGCCGTCGCGGGCGGGGTGCGCCGCGACCTCGTCCAGTCCCACGTCTACCTGACCGTCGTGGACCTCGGGAACCCGCACCGGCGCGCGGTGATCCGCCTCGTCCTGACCTCGACGGCGGCGCAGGAGGACGGCGTCCTGCCCGGCTTCCGGACGTTCCTGCGCACGGTGCGCCTGGACACGGGCGAAGGAACCGGCTGATGGGCCGCCTCTGGGACAAGTACATGGGCACCGTGCGGGCCGACGCGGGCGCTTCCGCGATCCCCACCACGGAGCTGCGGGCCGCGCTGCTCGCGCTGAACGGCACCGGTGTGGTCTTCAGCGTCCGCGAGGCGGGCGGCGGGGACGCCGACCTGGTCGCGGACTGGAAGGTGACGGAACCCCCCACCGGAACCGGCCTGAACCGCCGGCAGGTCGAGCGGACCTTCAAGGTGTGGATGCGCCTGCTCCCCGCGGAGCGGGAGGTACGGGCCATGGACGAGCAGTGGGCGGTGACCCGGGCCGGCAGCCCGCCGGGCCGGACCGTGCAGCGCGAGCACGGGCGCGGCCCGATCCGCCACAGGCAGAAGGAGTGGACCTTCGAGCGGGGGCCCGACGGCAGCCGCCGGAAGGTCGAGTCGTTCAGCCTGGACACCCGCGACCTGAAGGACCCGCTGCGCAAGACGGTCCTCGGCGCGGGCTGGACCTGGCACGGGGTCCGCAAGCTCTGACGGCCGGCGGGTGTCCGTGGCCGTGTCCGTGGCCATGGGGCCTCGTACCCCCGGCATGGCGGCGGCCCCGGCCCCCGGTGAGGGGGGCGGGGCCGACCAGCCGGTACGGCGGGTGGTGCGGGGTGGATCAGGCCTCGACGGTGCCCGAGGCGGCGATCTCGATCTTGCCGCGAGTGGCGCCCGAGGGGGTGCCGAGCTTCTCGATGGCGTCGACGATCTCGGAGCCCTCGACGACCTCGCCGAAGACGACGTGCTTGCCGTCGAGCCACGGGGTGAGGACCGTCGTGATGAAGAACTGCGAGCCGTTGGTGTTGCGGCCGGCGTTCGCCATCGACAGCAGGTACTTGCGGTCGTGCTTCAGCGTGAAGTTCTCGTCCTCGAACTTCTCGCCGTAGATGGACTTGCCGCCGGTGCCGTTGTGGTTGGTGAAGTCACCGCCCTGGAGCATGAACTCGGGGATGACGCGGTGGAAGCCCGAGCCCGCGTAGCCGAAGCCGTTCTGGCCGGTGGCCAGCTCGCGGAAGTTGCGCGCCGTCTTCGGGACGACCTCGTCGAAGAGGTTGAAGACGATGCGGCCGGCGGGCTTGCCGTCGATGTTGATGTCGAAGTAAACGTTGCTCATGGGGTCCATCCTGTCACTCCCGGTGCCGCACGCGACTCGGAGGGGCCCGAAAACCCTCACCCGGCCGTACGGGTCCCCGTTCCCTTGGCGGCGTCCAGGGCGTACACGCAGCGGTCCTTGCTGCATGCGTAGACCACGCCCGCCTCGGCCACCGGGGCGCCCGTGATCTCCCCGCCCGTGGCCAGCTTCCAGCGGAGCTGGCCGCCGGCCGCGTCCAGCGTGTACAGGCAGTGGTCGGCCGAGCCGAAGTGCACCCGGCCGTCCGCGACCGCCGGCAGGCCGGTGATCTCGCCGCCCGCCGCGAACCGCCACTTCGGGGTGCCGGTGACCGCGTCGAGCGTGTACAGGGCGCTGCCGGCACCCAGGTGGACGTTGCCGTTCGCGACCACCACCGGGTCCGAGGACTGCCGTGCCTCCGTCGCGATCCGCCAGCGGTCCTGGCCGGTGGCCGCGTCCAGGGCGTAGACCGTGCCCAGGTAGTCGGCGAGGTAGACCCCGCCGCCCGTGACCGCCGCGCCGGGCGCGTAGGCCGGGGCGGCCAGGAAGACCGCCGGGGCCTCGAAGTGCCAGCGGACCCGGCCCGAGGCCCGGTCCACGGACAGCACGCGGGTGCCGGCGGCGATGTAGACGTTGCCGTCGGGGGCCGGGGTGACCCGTACGGGGACGTTGCCGCAGGAGGCGGCGTCGCCGACCGGGTACGACCAGGCCTCGCGGCCGCTGCGGGCGTCCAGGGCGCGCAGCCGCGCGTCCTGCCACACGTACACCGTGCCCTCGTGCAGGACGGGGGCCGCCTCCGGGGTCTCGAAGTCGCTCTGGGCACCGGTCAGCTCCCACAGCTTCTGGCCGTTCGACGCCTCCCAGCCCTGTACGCCGCCGCCGCGCGTGGCGGTGACGACGGTGCCCCGGTCGGCGCGCAGCGCGTACACCCAGGCGTCGGTGTTCAGCCGCCACCGCTCGGAGCCGTCCGAGGCGTCGAGCGCGTAGAGGGAGGGGCCGTCGGAGGCGTGGATGCGGCCGTCGGCGACGGCCATGGACCAGGCGACGTCGCGGGTCTTGAACTGGCGGCGGCCGCTGGCCACGTCCAGCGCGTGCACCTCGAAGGAGGTCACGTACAGCAGGTCTCCGGCGACGGTCGGGGTGCCCCAGACCTCGTTCGACATGCGGAAGCGCCAGGGCCGCCAGCGGCCGCTGTCGGGGCCCGCGGCGGGCGAGGGCACCACGGCCGAGGCGGAGGAGGACGCCGGGGCCCGGCCCGGGGCGGCGGCCGCCGAGCCGCCCGGCGGGCGCACCCAGCCGGTCGCCGAGTCGGCGGCGGCCGCGTGCGCGGCGGGCGCCGCCGCGCTCGCGCGCGGCCCGGGCCCGATCGGCACCGGCGATCCGCCGAGCCGGACCGGCTCGCCGGACGGCGCCGGGGAGACCGGCCGCGGCGGGTGCTGCGGGCGCTGGGGCACGGCCTGGCCGGTGCGCGGGTCGACCCAGGGGTCGGCTCCGCCGGCGCCGCCGGCGCCGCCGCGCGGCTCCCTGCGGTGCGTCGCGGCGTCGGAGCCGCGCCCCGGGCCGCGGCCGGGCGCCGGGACCGGCGCGGCGGCCGTGCGCTGCCCGGCCCGCCGGGCCTCGATCATGGCGACGGCCCGGCCCGGCAGCCACGCCGAGGCGGTACCGCTGTCGTCTCCGCCGTCGAAGAGGTGCGGGGCGAGCTGTGCCTGCAGGTCGGCCGGGGTCGGGCGCTGGGTCGCGTCCATCTGCATGCAGGAGTCGATCAGCGGCCGCAGCTCGTCCGGGAGCCCCTCCAGGTTGGGCTCGTCGCGCAGCAGCATGAACACCGTCTCCACCGGGTTGGCCCCGTGGTACGGCGGATGGCCGGTCGCGGCGAAGACGAGGGTGGAGCCGAGCGAGAAGACGTCGCTGGCGCCCTTGACGCTGCGCGAGTCCTTCGCCTGCTCGGGCGACATGTACGCGGGCGTGCCGACGGCGACGTTCGTCATGGTCAGGCGGGTGTTGGAGACGCCGCTCGCGATGCCGAAGTCGATCACGCGCGGGCCGTCCTCGACGACGAGCACGTTGGACGGCTTCAGGTCGCGGTGGACCAGGCCCGCGCCGTGGATGGACTGCAGGGCCTCGGCGATGCCGGCGGCGAGCCACCGTACGGCCTGGGCGGGCATCGGCCCGCACTCGTTGACGATCTCCTCCAGGGAGGGCGCCGGGACGTACGCGGTCGCCAGCCACGGCACGGCGGCCCGCGGGTCGGCGTCGACGACGGCCGCGGTGTAGAAGCCGGACACGGCGCGCGCCGCCTCCACCTCACGGGTGAAGCGCACCCGGAAGAGCTGGTCCTCGGCGAGCTCGGTCCGCACCGTCTTGATCGCCACCCGGCGTCCCGATGCCGACCGTGCGAGATAGACCAGCCCCATGCCGCCGGCGCCGAGCCGTCCCAGCACCTCGAAGGGGCCGATCCGTCTCGGGTCGTGCTGCGTCAGCTGCTCCACCACTCGCCTCACAATCCCCGTACGGGCCCTCGCCGGGCCCGTTCCCACCTGCACGCGCGCCGGCACGGCGGTCGGCCCCGTGCAGCGTCTCACCCCGGGCGCCGCCCGGGGTCGCGCAACCCCGATTCTGTCAGGCCCGCGCGAGGGGTGCGTCGTCACAGTCGCGGCCGGGCGTGGACGTCCCGTCGGCCGTCCCCTCGCCTGTCTCCTCGGCCGTCCCCTCGGCCGGCCCCCGGGCACCCCTTACCCGAGCGGACCCGTACGGGGCTCGGAGAGCAGGGCGAAGACCGCGCCCTGGTTGTCGGCGACGACCGCGATCCGCCCGTGCGGGGTGTCGAAGGGGTCTGCGGTGACGCGGCCGCCGAGCCGCTTCACCGTCGCGACGGACTCGTCGACGTCCGGGACGGCGAAGTACACCAGGAAGTGCGCCGGCATGATCTCCGGGAACGCGTCGGTGATCAGGCTGCGCCCCAGGACCGCGGTGTCGGCCCCGGGCCGACTGCCGGGCGGGGACCACAGGCGGTACTCGATGCCGCTCCCGGCGTCGTCCTGGTCCTCGGGGACGTAGCCGAAGACGTTGGCGTAGAAGACGTCGACCGCGTCGCGGGCGCGCGTGTAGACCTCGCTCCAGCAGTACGTGTACGGCTCCTGCTGGGCCTCGAAGCCGTGGTGGGTGCCGGGCTGCCAGAGGCCGAAGACGGCCCCGCCGGGGTCGGCGGCCAGCGCGGCGCCGCCGTACGGGCCCACGGGCTGCGGGTCCATGACCATCTGGCCGCCGGAGGCGCGGATGCGGGCGGCGCACGCGTAGGCGTCGACGGTGTAGAGGTAGATCCCCCAGACGGTGGGCATGCGGCCGTCGGGTTTGGGGGCGAGGGCGGCGACGTTGCGGCCGCGGCTGTAGGCCTGGGTGTATCCGCCGTATTCGGGGCCGGCGCCGGCGGAGAAGGTCCACCCGAAGAGCTCACCGTAGAAGCGCTTGCCGGCCTCGACGTCCGGAAGCGAGGCGTCCACCCAGCAGGGTGTGCCCTCCGCGAATGCGGCCATGGCCCGGTTCCTTCCGTTGTGCCCCTCTGTGCCCCTCAGCCATGATCTGCCCGAAAACTTGTCCACAGCCTGTTGATAAGACTAATCGGGGGATTTCTAGAGGAAGCGGGCGGGGTGGGAAGGGCTTCGGTCGCCCGGATTTCGCACCGGATCTGTGCGGGATGCGCCCGGAATCAGCACGTCCGCCGCCCGGAAACCGCCACCCGCAGCGGCCCCGGGCGCCGCCTTCACCCAGGCCAGGCGTCCCGTAACCCCATTTGCAGGCGGCCGAATCGCGCGCGGATCACCCCTCGGTAAGCTGACGGCATGACAGGACAAGTACGCACCGTCGACGGCCGCGTTGCCGGCCGGCGCGGTCAGGCGACGCGGCAGAAGCTGCTCGACTGCCTCAGCGAGATGCTCAGCTCCTCGCCGTACCGCGACGTCAAGGTGATCGACGTCGCCCGCAAGGCCGGCACCTCCCCCGCGACCTTCTACCAGTACTTCCCGGACGTCGAAGGCGCCGTCCTGGAGATCGCCGAGCAAATGGCCACGGAGGGCGCGCAGTTGACGGCGCTCGTCGAGGGCCGCAACTGGGTCGGCAAGGCCGGCTGGCAGGCCGCCGAGGAACTAGTCGAGGGATTCCTGGACTTCTGGCGGCGCAACGACGCGATCCTGCGGGTCGTCGACCTCGGCGCGGCCGAGGGCGACAAGCGCTTCTACAAGATCCGCATGAAGATCCTGAACTCCGTCACCAACTCCCTGACGGAGTCGATGAAGGAGCTCCAGGCCAAGGGCAAGGTCGACAAGGACCTCAGCCCGGCGGCGATGGCGGGCTCGCTGGTCGCGATGCTGGCCGCGGTCGCCTCGCACCAGAAGGGCTTCCAGACCTGGGGCGTCAAGCAGGCCGAGCTCAAGCCGAACCTGGCGCTGCTCGTCCACCTGGGCATCACCGGGAAGAAGCCGACCAAGTAACGGCGGACCCTCCCCGGGTCCGCCGCCCCCTCTCCCAGCCCCTTCCGCCCCTCTCCCTCCCCTGCCGGCCGCCCGCCGCGATCAGCGACGCTCCAGGCGGAACAGCCGGATCTCGCGCTCGATGCGCGCCTGGTACGTCGCGTACGGCGGCCAGAACCCCAGTACGGCCTGCCACGCCGCCGCGCGTTCCGCGCCCTCCAGCAGCCGGGCCCGCACGGCGATGTCCTGACCCTTCCAACTCACGTCCGCCTCCGGGTTCTTGAGCAGGTTCGCGGTCCACGCCGGGTGTCCGGGGCGGCCGAAGTTGGAGCCGATCAGGAGCCAGCTGACACCCCCCTCCTCCGGCATGCAGGCGAGCGGCGTGGTGCGCGGTTCGCCCGTCTTGGCGCCCTTGGCGGTCAGGATCACGCCGGGGAGCATCTGGGCGCTGAGCATGACCTTGCCGCGGGTCAGCTTGTGCACCGCCTTGTCCATGGCGGGGATGAAGTGCGGTGCGAGCTTGGCGAACAGCATGGTCGAGGAGACCTTCTGCATCAGCTTGACGCCTGCTGCCAGTGCCATCAGACGGCCACCTTCTCTTGTGGGGTGGTGAACAGGCCCGAGCGGTGGGCGGCGTGCGCCCGCAGCCGGTGGACGGGGCCGAACAGCAGCTCGTCGGCCGCCGCCCGCTTGAAGTACAGGTGCGCGTCGTGCTCCCACGTGAAGCCGATGCCGCCGTGCAGCTGGATCGCCTCGCCCGCCGTGATCCGCAGCGCCTCCAGGGCCTGGGCCAGGGCGAGGCCGCCCTGGCGCGGGTCCCAGGCGGCGTAGTAGGCAGCCGAGCGGGCCGCCTGGACGTGTACGTAGAGGTCGGCGAGCCGGTGTTTGACCGCCTGGAAGGACCCGATCGGCCGCCCGAACTGCTCGCGCTGGCGGACGTACTCCACCGTCCGGGCCAGCGCCTGCCCGGCCGCGCCCACCGCTTCGGCGGCGAGTACGGCGGCGGCGGTGCGCCCGGTGGCGGCGAGCGCGGCGAGGACCGCGTCGCCGGTGGCGTTGTCGGCGTCCTCGCCGAGCAACTCGGCCGGAGTGTCTCGAAGTTGGACGCGGGCCTGCGGCCGGGTCTCGTCGAGGGTGGCCTGCCGCGCCCTGGCCAGCCCGGGCGCGTCCTCCCGTACGAGGAACAGCAGGGTGCGGCTCCGGGCGAACCCGCCGGTGTGCGCGGCCACCAGCAGGAGGGAGGCGCTGTGCCCGTCGAGCACCTGGGCGGCCTCCCCGTACAGCCGCCAGCCGCCTCCTTCGCCGGGCCGGGCCTGCACCCCGCCGGCGCGGCCCCCGCCGGCCCACTCCCCGGGGGTGTTGTCGCCGGTCAGCGCGAGGGCGGTGGAGAGCGCCGGGCCGGGGACGGCGAGGGCCGCGGTGAGCCCGCCGGCGGCGAGCGCCGGGAGCAGTGCGGAGCGCTGGGCGGCGGTGCCGAGGGCGGTGATCAGCGGTACGGCGAGCGCGGCGGTGGCCAGCAGCGGCGAGGGCAGCAGCGCCCGGCCGGTCTCCTCGCAGGCCAGCGCCAGGTCGGCGGGGGTGCAGCCGACGCCCCCGTACTCCTCGGCGACGGCGATGCCGGGCAGGCCGAGCTGTTGCGCGAGCTGCTGCCAGAGCTCGCGGTCGTGCCCGGCGGCGGTGCGGACGGCGGCCTTGACCTCGTCCGGGCCGCAGCGTTTGCCCAGGATCTCGCGCAGGGTGCGGCGCATCTCGTCCTGCTCCGCGGTGAAGGCGGCATCCATCGTCTGGCTCCTCCTGGGGGCACCTCCCAGCGGTGGCTGGGGGCTCTTCTGACGGGGCGTCATGTTAGGGCGGGCGGCGACAGATGCACAGGGGGTGGGCTAGAAACTGACGTTACGTCAGATGTACGTTCTGATGCATGCCTGGACCCACGCCCGGACCCGCGTCCGGACCCACGACCGAAGCTCGCAACGGACGCCGCAACGGACGCCGCCGGGTCGCCGTCGTCGGCGTCGCCCTCTCCGACTGCGGCCGGGTGGACGGCCCCACCCCGTACGCCCTGCACGCGCAGGCCGCCCGCCGCGCCCTGGCCGACTCCGGCCTGGACCGCTCCGTCATCGACGGCTTCGCCTCGGCCGGCCTCGGCATCCTCGCGCCGGTGGAGGTGGCCGAGTACCTGGGGCTGCGCCCCACCTGGGTCGACTCCACCTCGGTGGGCGGCTCGACCTGGGAGGTCATGGCGGCGCACGCGGCGGACGCGATAGCCGCGGGCCACGCGAACGCCGTGCTGCTGGTCTACGGCTCGACGGCCCGGGCCGACATCAAGGCGCGGCGGCGCACCTCGAACCTCTCCTTCGGGGCGCGGGGCCCCCTGCAGTTCGAGGTGCCGTACGGACACACGCTGGTCTCGAAGTACGCCATGGCCGCCCGCCGCCACATGCACGAGTACGGGACGACGCTGGAGCAGCTCGCCTCGGTGGCGGTCCAGGCTCGGGCGAACGCGGCGACGAACCCGGACGCGATGTTCCGCGACCCGATCACGGTCGACGAGGTCCTGTCCGGCGAGATGATCGCGGACCCGTTCACGAAGCTGCACTGCTGCATCCGCTCGGACGGCGGCTGCGCGGTGCTGCTGGCTGCGGAGGACTACGTACCGGACACGGCGAAGGAGCCGGTCTGGATCCTGGGCTCGGGCACGTCGGTCTCCCACACGACGATGTCGGAGTGGGAGGACTTCACCGTCTCCCCGGCGGCGGTCTCGGGCCGCACGGCGTTCGAGCGGGCGGGGGTGACCCCGGCGGACGTCGACATCGCGCAGATCTACGACGCGTTCACGTACATGACCCTGGTCACCCTGGAGGACCTCGGCTTCTGCGCGAAGGGCGAGGGCGGGGCCTTCGTGGAGAAGGGCCGCCTGCTCCGCGACGGCGAACTGCCGGTCAACACGGACGGCGGCGGCCTGTCGGCCTGCCACCCGGGCATGCGCGGCCTGTTCCTGATCGTCGAGGCCGTCCGCCAGCTCCGCGGCGAAGCGGGCCCCGACCGCCAGGTCACGAAGCGCGGAGGCCGCCTCCCGCAGCTGGCGGTGGCGTCGGGCACGGGAGGCTGGTTCTGCTCATCGGGAACGCTGATCCTGGGGCGGGGGTAGGGGGCGGGGGCTGCGTAGGCGGGGTCGGGTGAGTGGGGCGGGGCTTCGGGGGGCGGGGCCTGCGGGGGCGGGGCCGGGTAAGTGCGGCGGGGCTTCGGGAGGCGGGGCCTGCACGGGCGGGGCCGGGCGAGTGCGGCGGGGCACCGGAGCAGGACCCGATGACTCGGGGTCGGTGGTGTGTCCGGGGGCGTCCCGTCAGTCCACTGTCCTTCCGTGTCGGGTCGGTCCGTCAAGGGCGCTCCCTGCGGTCG
>NZ_JBIASZ010000028.1:0-95763 GCF_042891345.1 Streptomyces sp. NPDC001903 | reverse complement strand
TCCTCCACACCTACAACCACCACCGCTGCCACACCGCACTCGGCGGACACCCACCCATCAGCCGAATCAACAACCCTGCGGGTCAATACACCTAGGGGGTGTCCGCGAAGTAGCGCCGTGCGCCCGGGGGGCAGGCGGGACTTTGCGGACACCCCCTAGCCCGCTAACCGCCCGTCGCCCGACCCGTCAACGCCTCGTGCTGGAGGGCCAGTCCGTCCAGCAGAGCGGCCAGGCCCGTCTCGAACGCGCCCTCGTCCACCTCGCGCCGGCGCTCCGCCAGCAGGTGGGCCTGGCCCAGGTGGGGGTAGTCCGACGGGTCGTACGCCGCTTCGTCGTCCACGAAACCCCCGGCGAAGGAGCCCACCGCCGAGCCCAGGATGAAGTACCGCATCAGCGCACCGATCCGGGTCGCCTGCGCCGGCGGCCATCCGGCCTCCGTCATCGCGCCGAACACCGCGTCCGCCACCCGCAGCCCCGCCGGACGCCGGCCCGGGCCGCGCGCCAGCACCGGCACGATGTTCGGATGGTCGGACAGTGCGTCCCGGTACGAGTGCGCCCAGTCGTGCAGGGCGCTCCGCCAGTCCCGCCCCGCCCCCGGCTCGAACATCGACAAGTCGACCCGCGCGCTCACCGCGTCCGCGACCGCGTCCAGGATCTCGTCCTTCGTGCGGAAGTGGTTGTAGAGCGAGGGCCCGCTGACCCCCAGCGCCGCTGCCAGCCGACGCGTCGACACCGCCCCCAGCCCCTCCGCGTCCACCAGCGCGCCCGCCGCCTCGACGATGAGGTCCCGGCTGAGGAGGGGCTTGCGCGGTCTGGCCATGCGCCACATAGTAGGGCCTGCCCGCCATAAACTACCGGTGCTAGTTAACCTGCTGGTCGACCCGGCACCGGACCGCCCGGAGGTGCCCGGTGAATCTGGAACTGAGCGAGGAGCAGGAAGCCGTACGCCGGCTCGCCCGCGAGTTCACCGAGCGCGAGATCGTGCCGTACGCGGCCGAGTGGGACCGCGCGGAGAGCGTGGACCGGGCCATCGTCAAGAAGCTCGGCGACCTCGGCTTCCTCGGCCTGACCGTCCCCGAGGAGTACGGCGGCTCCGGCGGCGACCACCTCGCCTACGTCCTGGTCACCGAGGAGCTCGGCCGCGGCGACTCCGCCGTGCGCGGCATCGTCTCCGTCTCCCTCGGCCTCGTCGCCAAGACCCTCGCCGCCTGGGGGACCGAGGAGCAGAAGCGCGCCTGGCTGCCGCGCCTGTGCTCCGGCGAGGCGCTCGGCTGCTTCGGCCTGACCGAGCCCGGCACCGGTTCCGACGCTGGCAGCCTCACCACCCGCGCCGTACGCGAGGGGGACGCGTACGTCATCAGCGGCAGCAAGGTGTTCATCACCAACGGCACCTGGGCGGACGTGGTCCTGCTCTTCGCCCGCACCGGCGACGAGCCCGGCCACCGCGGGATCTCCGCCTTCCTCGTCCCCGCCGACGCCCCCGGACTCACCCGCCGCGAGATCCACGGCAAGCTCGGCCTGCGCGGCCAGGCCACCGCCGAGCTCGCCCTCGACGCCGTCCGCGTCCCCGCCTCCGCGATGCTCGGCCCCGAGGGCAAGGGCTTCTCCGTGGCCATGTCGGCCCTCGCCAAGGGCCGGATGTCGGTCGCCGCCGGCTGCGTCGGCATCGCCCAGGCGGCCCTGGACGCGGCGGTCTCGTACGCCGCCCAGCGCGAGCAGTTCGGCAAGCCGATCGCCCACCACCAGCTGGTCCAGGAGCTGATCGCCGACATCTCGGTCGACGTGGACGCCGCCCGGCTGCTGACCTGGCGCGTCGCCGACCTCATCGACCGCGGGCAGCCCTTCGCCACCGAGTCCTCCACCGCCAAGCTCTTCGCCTCCGAGGCCGCCGTACGGGCCGCGAGCAACGCCCTCCAGGTGCACGGCGGGTACGGCTACATCGACGAGTACCCGGCCGGCAAACTGCTGCGCGACGCCCGCGTGATGACCCTGTACGAAGGCACCAGCCAGATCCAGAAGCTGTTGATCGGCCGCGCCCGCACCGGGGTGTCCGCCTTCTGAGTAGGCGTCCGTTCCACGTGCGCGTCCGTTCTGAGTACGGACCTGAGTACGCGCACGGAGGCGGCGGCCGCCGCGCCGCCCGATGCTGGGCCCATGAACGAGACACCGGTCAAGCAGCGCAATTCGGCGGCGTATTACGGTCAGGCCCTCGCCTCCTTCGCCGTCGCCATCTGTGCCGTCTCCGTGGGGATCTACCACCTCCAGGTGGACGGCTGGGTCCGCGCCTTCCTCGGCATCGCGGTCCTCTACCTCACCACCTCGGCCTTCACGCTCGCCAAGGTGATCCGGGACCGTCAGGAGCTCACCCAGATCGTCACCCGGGTCGACCAGGCCCGGATGGAGAAGATCATGGCCGACTACGACCCCTTCCAACCGAAGGTCTGAGCGGCGGCCGCCGTGTCCCGCAAGACTGCTAAGCGCTTGCTCACCCTCCGGTAAGGTGTTCCTTTCACGGGACGAAGAAGGTGAGCGAGCGATGGACAGCGTGGAGGAGACGACCGGCGGCTACCGGCCGTGGTCGGAGGTCACCCCCGACGCCGCGCGGCGGCTGCTCGTCGCCGCCGTCGAAGCGTTCGCGGAGCGCGGGTACCACGCCACCACCACGCGCGACATCGCGGGACGGGCCGGGATGAGTCCGGCCGCGCTCTACATCCACTACAAGACCAAGGAAGAGCTGCTCCACCGGATCAGCCGGATCGGCCACGACAAGGCCCTGGAGATCCTGGAGACCGCCGCTCACGGCCCGGGTTCGGCCGCCGAGCGGCTCGACGCCGCCGTACGGTCCTTCGTGCTGTGGCACGCCGCGCACCACACCACCGCGCGCGTGGTCCAGTACGAGCTCGACGCTCTCGCCCCGGAGCACCGCTCCGAGATCGTGGAACTGCGCCGGCGGAGCGACGCCGCCGTGCGCCGCATCCTCGCCGACGGGGTCGCGGCGGGGGAGTTCGACGTTCCGGACGTCCCCGGCACCACCCTCGCCGTCCTGTCCCTCTGCATCGACGTGGCCCGCTGGTTCAACGCCGCGGGCCGCCGCACGCCCGACGAGGTCGGCGCGCTCTACGCCGACCTCGTCCTGCGCATGGTCGGGGCCGCACCGGACGGCCCCGGCGCGCCCCGGAAGTAGTTCAGAAGTAGTAGCGGGACACCGACTCCGCGACGCACACCGGCTTGTCGCCGTCCTCGCGCTCGACCGTGACCGTCGCCGTGACCTGGACCCCGCCGCCCGCCTCCGCGACCTCCGTGACCACGGCGGTGGCGCGCAGTCGCGAGCCGACCGGGACCGGCGCCGGGAAACGCACCTTGTTCGTGCCGTAGTTGATGCCCATCTTCATGCCCTCGACCCGCATGATCTGCGGGACCAGGCTCGGCAGCAGCGACAGCGTCAGATAGCCGTGCGCGATGGTGGATCCGAAGGGTCCGCCCGCGGCCCGCTCCGGGTCCACGTGGATCCACTGGTGGTCACCGGTGGCATCGGCGAACAGGTCGATCCGCTTCTGGTCCACCTCCAGCCACCCGCTCGGACCGAGCGGTTCCCCGATCCCTGCGCGCAGTTCCTCGGCGGACGTGAAGATCCTCGGCTCGGCCATGCGTCTCCCTCTCCCTGGCGATGTCAGGCGAATAAGCGCTTGCTCAGCGCGCTGCTCAGCATGCTGGGGCCGCATGTATCTGTCAACGACAGGTCTGTCAACGAATGTCGGACCGGCCGACTACCCTCGGCCTCGTGCCGCAGATTCCTGAAAAAGTCCATGAGCTCACCGTCGGCCAGCTGTCCGCCCGCAGCGGCGCGGCCGTCTCCGCGCTGCACTTCTACGAGACCAAGGGCCTGATCAGCAGCCGCCGTACCACCGGCAACCAGCGCCGCTACAGCCGCGACGCACTGCGCCGGGTGGCCTTCGTACGAGCCGCCCAGCGCGTCGGGATCCCGCTCGCCGCCATCCGCGACGCGCTCGCCCAGCTCCCCGAGGAGCGCACCCCCAACCGCGAGGACTGGGCCCGGCTTTCGGAGGCCTGGCGCACCGAGCTCGATGAGCGGATCAGCCGGCTGGCCCGGCTGCGCGACCACCTTTCCGACTGCATCGGCTGCGGCTGCCTCTCGATGAAGAACTGCGCGCTGTCCAATCCGGACGACGTCTTCGGCGACCGGCTCACCGGCTCCCGGCTGTAGCCGAGGCGCCGAGGATCCCGCGGGCCGCCGCCACCAGCTCGGCGTTCGACCGCGCCGGGCGGCCGTCCGGCAGGTGCAGTACGTCGCCCACACCGATCCGCACGCCCGCACCGCACCGCGCGGCCAGCCGCAGCACCGGCCAGGCGGCCGCCTCCCGCCCGAACAGCAGCAGCGGGACCGGCGGCAGCCACCGCAGCCCCGCCACCAGCGCCGGATCGGCCGCGGCCAGCTCCACCGCGAGCCGGATCCGCGCCGCATCCCGTACCGGCCAGGCCAGGAACCGCGCCAGCGGCCCGGGCTCCGTACCCGGCGCTGCGCCCAGCTCCGCCGCAAGGCCGCCACCGGCCTCCCCGCCCAGCGGGACCACCGCGTCCACCGCCACGCCCCGCTCCAGCAGGGCCTGCGCCAACTCCTCGGCCCCCGGCTCCGCGAAGCGCACCACCGCCCGGTCCGGCAGCACCGTCCACGACCGGACCCGCTCCAGCCGCCCCGCCGGATCCGGCTCGGCCCCGATCCCCGCGGACACCGAAAGCGGTACGGAGACCCCCGCGCCCCGCATCGCCTCCAGCAGCGGCCCCACGATCCGGGGCGACAGGCTCTCCCGGCCGCACGGGGTCCTCGGATGGACCAGCACCTCCCCGGCCCCGGCGGCCACCGCCGCCAGCGCCGACTCCACCACGTCCGGCGGGGACAGGGGGACGGCGCGGCCCTCGGCGGCGCCGCGCGCCCCGTTCAGCGACACCACGACCGAAGCCGAAGCCGAAGCCGGATCGGGCCCCGCCCCCGTCACCCCGCCACCCCGAGCCCCCGCCGGCTCATGCCGCCCCCGCCGAGGCCGGGTCCGTCAGCGACACCGCGTCCGCCAGCGCCGGCCTCGGCACGACGATCCCGCAGCCCGCACACACCGGGCCGTCCCAGGCCCATGCACCCTCCCAGGCGCGATGCCCCGCACGGGGCCCCCGTCTCTGCCCCGGCCCGTGCGCGGGCCAGCGCAGCTCCTGCTCCCCGCAGACCGGGCATCCCGTCCCCGGCTCCGACTCCAGCGCCGCGACCAGCCGCCGCAGCACCTCGCCCAGCGTCCCGTCCGGCCGCACCCCCGGATCGGCGCAGCGCACCACCGCGTCCCCGCTGCCGCCCCACGCCCACTCCGGCCGGCGCAGCCCGTGGTGCTTCTCCCGCCGGCGCCGCTCCGCGAACTGCCGCTCGTACTCCAGCCAGACGGCCCGCGCCTCCTCCAACTCCTCCAGCGCCGCCACCAGCCGCAGCGGATCGGCCCCCCGGTCCTCGGGGGCGATGCCGTGCCGGTCGCACAGATGCCACCACGTCGCCCGGTGCCCGTACGGAGCGAACCGCTCCAGGCAGCGGCGCAGCGAATGGCGCCGCAGGGCACGGTCATTGCGTGCGTCCCGCACCTGGTACGCCAGACTTCGGAATCCCGCCATCACACCTTCACCTCCGTCGCGCCCACGCCCGCACCGGGGGGCGTCGTACTACGTCGAACGACGACGCACCGTGAGATGTGCCCAACATGCCCGGCCGACTGCGGGCGCATGCGGGGGCGGTCGAGGCGTACGGGTGGCACATGGCCGGAAGTCAGCGCCCCATGCGCCCCGCGGCAACCACGAGCCGGGCCAGCTCCTCGTGGCAGATGTCGCTGTGCGCCCCCGACGGCGGACCGCCGCGGCGCACCACGGACCCGGTGTCCACACTGACGCAACCGGCCTCCGGGACCCCCGCGCGCAGGGCCGCGTCGAGGGTGAGCCGCGGCGCGCCCGGCACCGCCTGCACCCCGTCGTGCCCGATCGCGCCCCACCGCTCGTCGAAGCCGAGGAGACCGGCCGAATCCCCTGCCATCCGCGAGGCCAGCGGATAGAAGACCTTCAGGGCCGAGTCGTAGGGGGAGTGGCAGGCGACCACCGGGCCGTCGACCCTGCGCTGCATCCCGCGCAGGGCCCCGCCGCTGCCCTTGTCGTGGGGGAGCCGGTCGGTGAAGGCGTAGTGGGAGAAGGCCCCCTGGAACAGGGTCGCGGATTTCACGTACCGGGCGCCGTCCGGCACCGCGCGCAGCGAGAAGGACACCACCCGGGCCCCGAAGCTGTGCCCGATCAGATGCACCCGCAGGGCCGGGCGGCGGCCCGCCAGTTCCGCCAGCACCGGGCCGAGGCCGCGCTCGCCGACGACTCCGGCCCGCTTCTTCATCTGGTAGTAGGTGGCCTGCCGCAGCAGCTCCTTGGCGCCGCTCCACAGCGCGCGCAGGCCGCCGCCCGGGGAGAAGGCGGGCCCGGCGGCGTCCCCGGCCGGCGCGCCCGCCTCGACCAGCCCCTCGGTGAAGGCGCGGCACACCTCCAGCACGTCCAGCGTGAAGATGGCGGGCACGTCCCGTACGGCCGGCCCGACGCCGGCACCGGCCGCGTCGGCCGGACCGACGGAAAGCACCGCGCCCACCGCGCCCACCGCGCTCGCCGCATCCGCCGCGTCCACCACATCGACCACGTCCACGCCCGCCAGCTCCCGTACCAGCGCCCCGAACTCGGTGAACGCCGCCGCCGACTCCGGCCGGTCCTCCAGCAGCTCGGCGATCCGGTCCAGCTCCGCCACCCGCCCCGGCCAGAACTCGCCGAGCGCCCGCAAGGTGGCGGGGTCCAGGGCCGTCCCGTGGCCCGGCTCGGCGAGCGCGCCGTGGGGGTCGAAGTCCGGTATCGGCTCGTCCGAGAACCGGATCGAGGGCCAGACGACTCCCACGTAACCCAGCCGCACCCCCGGCCCCACCAGCCCCGGGAAGGGCGCGTAGAAACGGTCGAAGAGCCGGGTCGAGGTGGAGCGGTCGCTGTTCCATCCGTGCGCGAACACCAGCAGGTCGGTGGCCTGGAGCGAGGCCACCGCGTCCCGGCTGCCCGGGTCCACGTCGCCATCGGCATCGAAGGTCAGCTCCGCGTACGGGCCGACCCCCACCCCGCCGCTCGCCGCCGCCGTTGCATCCGACATGAGGTCCCCCTCCGCGCCGTCTCTCCGGTGCCGTCCAGCATCCTGCCGACGCCCTTGCCCTGCCAGACCCGTGCAGCCCACAGATTCACGCGGATTCACGAGGACCCACGCGCACCCGCGCATACCCACGCGGGTCCACACGCATCCACGCGGGTCCACGCGGGTTCACACGCATCCACGCGGGTTCACGGATAGAGCAGGTACCGCCCCCGCACCGCCGCGAACCGCTCCAGCCCCGCGGCCCAGTCGTCCGCGATCTCCTCGACCCCCGCTCCCGCGTCCACCATCGTGCGGACCCGGTCCGAGCCGGTCAGCTGGTCGATCCAGTGGTCCGTGCGCCAGGCGAAGCCGCTCCAGGTCCGCTTCGCGGTCACCAGCAGCCCGATCCCCGCCCGGACCGGATCGAAGGCCGCCCGGTCGTGCACGATCAGCCGGACCCCGCCGCACACCTTCCCGGCGAACTTCGAGAAGGTCGGCGTGAAGTACGCCTCCCGGAACCACACGCCGGGCAGCCCCAGCGCCTGCGCCGCCTCCGCCCACCGCCGGTCCACGCCCTCCGCCCCGACCACCTCGAAGGGGGTGGTCGTCCCGCGCCCCTCGGACAGGTTGGTCCCCTCGAACAGGCAGGTGCCGGCGTACGCGAGCGCCGTGTCCGGCGTCGGCACGTTCGGACTCGGCGGCACCCAGGGCAGTCCGGTCGCCCCGAAGAAGGAGTCCCGCCGCCACCCGGTCATGCGGACGGTGCTCAGCCTGACCGGCTTCGCCGCCAGGAACTCCGCGTTGAACAGCAGGGCCAGCTCCGCCACCGTCATCCCGTGCGCGAGCGCGATCGGCTCCCGGCCCACGCCGCTCGCGTACGCGCTCTGCAGTACGGGCCCGGTGGCCCGCCGGCCGCCCACCGGGTTCGGCCGGTCCAGTACGACCACGGCCTTGCCGGCCAGCGCGGCCGCGCGCATGCAGTCGTACAGGGTCCAGATGTAGGTGTAGAAGCGCGCCCCGACGTCCTGGATGTCGAAGACGACCGTGTCGATCCCGGCCGCCGTGAACACGTCCGCGAGCTTCTGCCCGCTCTTGCCGTACGTGTCGTACACCGGCAGCCCCGTCGCCGGATCGCGTCCGGCCGCCTCGGAATCGCCCGCCTGCGCGGTGCCGCGGAATCCGTGCTCCGGCCCGAACACCGCCACCAGCTTCACCCGCGCGTCCGCGTGCAGTACGTCGACCAGGTGGCGGGCGTCGGCGGTGATCCCCGTGGGGTTGGTGACGACCCCCACCCGCTGGCCGGCGAGTGCCTCGTACCCGTCGGCGGCGAGCTGCTCGAAGCCGGTGCGGACCCGCTCGGCGGCCGCGTCCGCCCGGTCCGGGGCCCGGCCCGGGGCCGCGCCCACCGCCCCCAGGGTCCCCAAGGCCCCCGTCGTCCCCGCCAGTCCCAGCAGCCCCCGTCGCGACAGCGTCATCCGGCCACGCTAGGGGCCCGCCCTCTTCCACCCCGACATACCGACCGGTTAGTCTGCCCGGCATCCGGCCATCAACGCCATGAACGCCATCTATGCCATGAACGCCATGAACGCCATGAAGGGTGATCCCGTGAGCGCGTACCAGGACCAGCGAGTCGTCGTCACCGGCGCGGGCGGCGGCATCGGCGCCGCCCTCGCCCACCGCTTCGCCGCCGAGGGGGCCACGGTGGTCGTCAACGACCTCGACGCCGCCAAAGCCGCCGCCGTGGCGGGGGAGATCGGCGCCAAGGCGATCGCGGTCCCGGGCGACGCCTCGACCGTCGTCGCGCAGGCCCGCGAAGCACTCGGCGGCCGGGTGGACGTCTACTGCGCGAACGCCGGACTCGGCTCGGGCGGCGACGCGTTCGCCGACGAGGCCGTGTGGGAGGCGGCCTGGGACACCAACGTCATGGCGCACGTCCGCGCGGCCCGGCTGCTGCTGCCCGACTGGCTGGAGCGCGGGAGCGGGCGCTTCGTCTCCACCGTCTCGGCCGCAGGGCTGCTGACCATGATCGGGGCGGCGCCGTACAGTGTCACCAAGCACGGTGCGCTCGCCTTCGCGGAGTGGCTCTCGCTGACCTACCGCCACCGCGGCCTCCAGGTCCACGCCATCTGCCCGCAAGGGGTACGCACCGACATGCTGACGGCAGCGGGCTCGGCGGGCGCACTCGTCCTCGCGCCGACCGCGATCGAGCCGGAAGCGGTTGCGGACGCACTGTTCGACGGCATGGAGAAGGGCCGGTTCTTGATCCTCCCGCACCCCGAGGTCGCGGACTACTACGCCGCCCGCGCCACCGAACCGGACCGCTGGCTCACCGGCATGAGCCACATCCAGCAGAAGTGGGAGACCAGGTGACGCAGGCCGGCCCGCCCTCCCCGCCCTCCCGCTACGCCGCCAAGCCGTGGCTGGGCCTGCTCAGCCCGGCTCAGCGCGCCCCCGTCTCCCCGCCGCCGAGCCTGCTGCACGCCTTCCGCGAGGCCGTCGCCCGGGCCCCCGAACGCACCGCGCTGGCCTACTTCGACGGCCGCGTCGGCTACGCGGAGACCGACGCGCTCTCCGACTCCCTCGCCGGCCACCTCGCCGCGCAGGGCATCGGGCGCGGCGACCGGGTCGCCGTCATGCTCCAGAACACCCCGCACTTCGTGCTCGCCGTCCTGGCCGCCTGGAAGGCCGGGGCGGTGGTCGTTCCGCTCAACCCCATGTACAAAGCGGGCGAGATCGGGCACATCCTGCGCGACTCCGGGGCCGCCGCGCTGGTCTGCGACGGCCGCGCGTGGACGGCGTACGCGGCCGAGGCGCTCCGCGGTACGGCCGTGCGGGTCGCCCTCACCGCCTCGGACCGGGACTTCCAGACCCGCGACGACCCGCGCGTCTTCGCGGCGGCGGAGCCCGTCCCGGCGGAGCCCGTCCCGGCGGAGCCCGCGCCGGCGGAGGCGGACGCCACCGCCCCGGTCACCCCCGCCGACCTCACCGCCACGGCCCGCGGGGGCCACCCCGCCCCGCCGGACCCCGGCCTCACCGCCTCCGACACCGCGCTCATCAGCTACACCTCCGGCACCAGCGGCACCCCCAAGGGCGCCATGAACCCGCACGGAGCGCTCAGCCACAACGCCGTCCGGCAGGTCACCGGGCACCCCCTCCCCGAGGGCGCCACCTACTTCGCCCTCGCGCCCCTCTTCCACATCACCGGCATGGTCTGCGAGCTCGGCGCCTGCTTCGCCAACGCCGGCACCCTGGTCCTCGCCCACCGCTTCGACGCCGGCGTCGTCCTCGACGCCTTCCTGGCGCACCGCCCCGCCTACGCCGTCGGCCCGGCCACCGCCTTCATGGCCCTCGCCGCACACCCCGAGGCCACCGCGGACCACTTCTCCTCGTTCCAGGTGCTCTCCTCCGGCGGCGCCCCGCTCCCGCCCGCCCTCGTCGAACGCCTCCGCGCCGCCTACGGCTTCTACCTGCGCAACGGCTACGGCCTCACGGAGTGCACCGCCCCCTGCGCCTCCGTCCCCGTACACCTCGAAGCCCCGGTGGACCCCGCCTCCGGCACCCTCTCCGTGGGCCTGCCCGGCGCCGACACCCTCGTACGGATCCTGGACGAGCGCGGCGCCGAGGTGCCCTTCGGGGAGACCGGCGAGATCGCCGTCCGCGGCCCGCAGGTCGTCCCCGGCTACTGGGGGCTGCCGGCGGACACCGCCAAGGCCTTCCCGGACGGCGAACTGCGCACCGGCGACGTCGGTTTCATGGACGCGGACGGCTGGCTCTACGTCGTCGACCGCAAGAAGGACATGATCAACGCCTCCGGGTTCAAGGTCTGGCCGCGCGAGGTCGAGGACGTGCTCTACACCCACCCCGCCGTGCGCGAGGCGGCCGTGGTCGGCGTCCCGGACCCGTACCGCGGCGAGAGCGTGAAGGCGTACGTGAGCCTGCGTCCGGGCACCTCGGCGGAGCCGGAGGAGCTGTCCGCGTACTGCGCCGCCCGCATCGCCGCGTACAAGTACCCGCGCCAAGTGGAGATCCTGCCTGTCCTGCCGAAGACGACGAGTGGCAAGATCCTGCGACGGGAACTGCGCGACCGCGGCTGAAAACAGCCGTACGGTCGCACAGCGGCTCGCACAGCTGGTCGTACGGACCAGGGAACAGGGAAGGGAAGGTCAGCGCCATGGCTGCCAGGACCACGGAGCCCGAGGGCACGCACGAGACCCCGGTGCCGCAGCGGCTGCTGGCCGTCGCCACCCGGCTCTTCGCCGAGCGCGGCTACGACCGCACCTCCGTCCAGGAGATCGTCGAGGCGGCCGGTGTCACCAAGGGCGCGCTCTACCACTACTTCGGATCCAAGGACGACCTGCTGCACGAGGTGTACGCGCGGATGCTGCGCCTCCAGCAGCAGCGCCTCGACGCGGTGGCCGACTCCGGCGCCCCGGTCGAGGAGCGGCTGCGCGCCGCGGCCGCCGACGTGGTGGTCACCACCATCGAGAACCTCGACGACGCGGCGATCTTCTTCCGGTCGATGCACCAGCTCAGTCCGGAGAAGTTCAAGCAGGTGCGGGCGGAGCGCCGGCGCTACCACGAGCGGTTCCGGGCGCTGGTCGAGGAAGGCCAGCGTACCGGGGTGTTCTCCACCGCCACCCCCGCGGACCTGGTGGTGGACTACCACTTCGGCTCGGTCCACCACCTGTCCACCTGGTACCGGGCGGACGGTCCGCTCACGCCGCAGCAGGTCGCCGATCACCTCGCCGACCTGCTGCTGCGCGCCCTGCGCCCCTGATGCCCTACGGGGCGACCTTCAGGAGCTTGTTCGCCGTGCCCGCCGAGGGGTTGGTCACGGCTCCGCTCGTGGCCGCGGCCGTCAGCGCCGCGGCCGTCTGCGCCGGGGTCGCGGTCGGGTGCCCGGCCAGGTAGACCGCCGCGGCGCCCACCACGTGCGGGGTGGCCATCGAGGTGCCCGAGATGGTCTTCGTACCGGTGTCGCTGTCGTTCCAGTCGGACGTGATGTCCGAACCCGGCGCGTACAGGTCCACCACGGAGCCGAAGTTCGAGAACGAGGACTGCTCGTCGTCGATGGTGCTCGACGCCACGGTGATCGCCTCCGGGACCCGCGAGGGGGAGCCCTGCCCGGCGTCGGCCGACTCGTTGCCCGCCGCCACCGCGAAGGTGACGCCCGAGGCGATGGCCCGGCGCACCGCCTCGTCGAGCGCCTCGTCCGCGCCGCCGCCCAGGCTCATGTTGGCCACCGAGGGGCCCGAGTGGTGCTGGGTCACCCAGTCGATCCCCGCGACCACCTGCTCGGTGGTGCCGGAGCCGTTGTCGTCCAGCACCCGCACCGCGACCAGCTTCGCCTTCTTGGCGACGCCGTGCGCGGACCCGGCTATGGTGCCCGCGACGTGCGTGCCGTGGCCGTTGCCGTCGTCGGCCTTGTCGTCGTTGTCCACCGCGTCGAACCCGGACGTCGCACGGCCGCCGAAGTCCTTGTGGGTCGTCCGTATCCCGGTGTCGATGACGTACGCCGTCACGCCCTCGCCGGCGCTGTCGGGGTAGTTGTACTTCTTGTCGCCCGCCTTGGCCGTCTGGTCGATCCGGTCCAGGCCCCATGACGGCGGGTTGTCCTGGGTGGCCTTGATGGTGAACTTCTTGTTCTGCACGACCTTGCCGACGGCCGGGTCCGCGGCGAGCCGCTTGGCCTCCGTCTCGCTCAGGCCGGCGGCCGAGAAGCCGTTGACCCCGGAGCTGTAGGTGCGCTTCAGCTCGCCGCCGTACTTCTTGGCCAGCTCTTCCTTGTTCGCGGATGCGTCGAGGATGACGACGTAGCTACCGCTGATCGCACCGGGTGCGCCCAGCCCGTAGACCGTTCCCTCGGCCGGTGTCGCCGCCCCCGCTAAGGGGCTGGCGATCAGGGCCACGGCGGCCGCCGCGGCGGCTCCCGTGCCGACCGCCGCGTACCGGAAGGTGCGCGAGCGCTTGTGAGTTGCCATCTGGAGAGTTCTCCTCTTGCTGACGTGTGGGGCGTCAAACTTTCTGGAGAACCCTGTTCCGATTGACAGGCGCAAATCAAGAACGTACCGGCGGTTCGGGGTTGTTCAACAAGGTTTCTTAAAAGGCCCCCCGCACCGCCTTCACGTCGTACATGGGTTCACGCGAACTCCTGCACGATTCCCGCACGTTCAGGAGCGGCCCGCGTACTTCTTCAGCTCCCGGTGCGCCAGCGAGCGCTGGTGCACCTCGTCCGGCCCGTCCGCCAGCCGCAGCGTCCGCGCCGCCGCCCACAGTTCGGCCAGCGGGAAGTCCTGGCTCACCCCGCCCGCGCCGTGCAGCTGCACCGCGTCGTCCAGGATCCGCACCACCGCCCGCGGGGTCGCGATCTTGATGGCCTGGATCTCGGTGTGCGCACCCCGGTTGCCGACCGTGTCCATCAGCCAGGCCGTCTTAAGCACCAGCAGGCGCAGCTGCTCCACGGTGACCCGGGCGTCCGCGATCCAGTTCTGCACGACCCCCTGCGCGGCCAGCTCCTTGCCGAAGGCCGTACGGCCCACCGCGCGCCGGCACATCAGCTCGATGGCCCGCTCCGCCATGCCGATCAGCCGCATGCAGTGGTGGATCCGGCCCGGGCCGAGCCGGGCCTGGGCGATCGCGAAGCCGGAGCCCTCCTCGCCGATCAGGTTCGCGGCCGGCACCCGGGCCCCGTCGAAGACCACCTCGGCGTGGCCGCCGTGGTCGTGGTCCTCGTACCCGTACACGGTCATCGCGCGGCGCACCTCGACGCCCGGAGTGTCGCGGGGGACCAGGATCATCGACTGCTGGCGGCGCGGATCGGCGCCTTCCGGGTCGGTCTTGCCCATGACGATGAAGATCTTGCAGTCCGGGTTCATGGCCCCGGAGATGAACCACTTGCGTCCGGTGACCACGTACTCGTCGGCCCCGCCACCGCTCGCCGAACGCTCGATGCGGGTCTCGATGTTCGTCGCGTCCGAGGAGGCCACCTCCGGCTCGGTCATCGCGAAGGCGGACCGGATCTCCCCGGCCAGCAGCGGCTCCAGCCACTGCTTCTTCTGCTCCTCGCTGCCGAACTGCGCGAGCACCTCCATGTTCCCGGTGTCCGGGGCCGCGCAGTTGGTCGCCATCGGCGCCAGGTGCGGGCTGCGGCCGGTGATCTCGGCGAGCGGGGCGTACTGGAGGTTGGTCAGCCCGGCGCCGTGCTCGGCATCCGGCAGGAAGAGGTTCCACAGGCCCTGGCGGCGCGCTTCGGCCTTCAGTTCACCGAAGACGGCCGGGGTGTCCCAGGGCGAGGCCAGCCGCGCGCGCTGCTCGGCGGCGACGGGTTCCGCCGGGTACACGTACGCGTCCATGAACGCGAGGAGCCGCTCGCGGAGTTCCTCGGTCCGGGCGTCGAATGCGAAGTCCATGGGTGTGTCTCAGCCTTCCTGGCCGTTTTCGGAGGGGTGCAGGCCCTGGAGGGTGGCCAGGCCGTGCTCGATGAACACCGGGACCAGATCGCCGATCCGGTCGAAGCCCGCGCCCACCGTCTGCCCGAGCGTGTAGCGGTAGTGGATGCCTTCGAGGATCACGGCGAGCTTGAACCAGGCGAAGGCGGTGTACCAGGCGATCGCGCCGGTGTCCCGGCCGGAGCGGGCGGCGTACCGCTCGATCAGCTCGGCGGGCGAGGGATGCCCCGGAGCCCCGCTCGTCGTGCTGACGGGCGAGTCGGTCAGCCCCAGGTCCGAGCTGTACATCACCAGCAGCCCGAGGTCGGTCAGCGGATCCCCGAGCGTGGACATCTCCCAGTCGAGCACCGCCCGGATCGTGTCGTCGGGACCGCCGATCAGGACGTTGTCCAGCCGGAAGTCCCCGTGCACCACGGTCGGGGCGGGGGAGTCGGGCAGGGAGCGGCCGAGCGCGGCGTGCAGCTCGTCGATGCCCGCGAGCTCGCGGCCCCGGGAGGAGTCGAGCTGCTTGCCCCAGCGGCGCAGCTGCCGGTCGAGGAAGCCCTCGGGCCGGCCGAAGTCGCCCAGGCCCACCGCCTGCGGATCCACCGCGTGCAAGTCGACCAGGGTGTCCACCAGCCCCAGCACCGCCCGCCGGGTGCGCTCGGGCCCGAGCGCGGCGAGCTGCTCGGCGCTCCGGTACGGGACCCCGTCCACGTACTCCATCACGTAGAACGGGGCCCCGAGGACCGACTCGTCCTCGCACAGGAGCACCGGCTCGGGCACCGGCACCGCCGTGCCGTGCAGCGCCCGGATGACCCGGTGCTCGCGCTTCATGTCGTGCGCCGTGGCCAGGACGTGGCCGAGCGGGGGGCGGCGCACCACCCAGCGGCCGGCCCCGTCGGTGATCTCGTACGTGAGGTTCGACCGGCCCCCTTCGATCAGCCGGCCGCGCAGCGCCCCGGCCACGAGCCCGGGCCGCGCCCGGTCGAGATGGCCGCGCAGCCGCTCCAGGTCGAGGCCCCGGGGGCCGGCCGAAGCGGACTCTGACGCTGAGGTCATGGTGCGCACCTCCGTACGGAGTGAACGGGAAGGATCGGACGAGTGACATCATGCCGACCAGTCGGTATGTCGTCCAGTGCGCAGGACGAACGCGTGCGGGCCGGAGGGGGGATCCCCTCCGGCCCGCACCGCCGTCTCATGCGTGACAGAGGATCGGCTTCCCGCCGTTCATCACCGTCATGTCCTGGAGCACCGCCAGTATGTTCAGCGGCGCCCCCTCCGGCTCCCCGGCCAGCTCGGCGTAGGCCCGGTGCAGGTTCGCCACCAGCCGCTCGCTCTCGCGCCAGGCGGCGAACTCGCCGAGATCGGCCCCTTGCGCCGCCTCCAGCGGGGTCAGCCCCTTGGCCCGGCCCTCCCGGGCCAGCTCGGCGACGTGGCGCAGATAGCGCTCGGTGGCCTCGTACGCGGACGGGTCCGTCAGCGGCCCGTGGCCCGGTACGACCGTCTCCGCGCCCAGCGAGCGCAGCAGGTCCAGCGCCCGCAGCGAACCGGCGAGCGAGCCCATCGCCAGGAACGGCGTGCCCTCGGCGAAGACCAGGTCGCCGGTGAAGACGACGCCCTGGCGCGGCAGGAAGACGATCGAGTCCCCGGTGGTGTGCGCGACGCCCGGGTGGATGACCCGGACCTCCGTCTCGCCGAGGTGGAACGTGGCCCGGTCGCTGTAGGTGAGGTCCGGCGCGGTGATCTCGACCGAACCGAAGTCGGTGTCCGGCCAGATCAGCTCCAGCTGGTGCCCGGCCGCGATCTGCTCGGCGCGCGCGTTGTCGTGCCCGAGGATCAGCGCCCCGGGGGCGAAGACGGCGTTGCCGTACGTGTGGTCGCCGTGGTGGTGGGTGTTGACCACCGTGCGCGGCAGCGGCACCCCGGCCGCAACGACCGCCTCGCGCAGGGCCAGGGCCCGCCGCTCGGTGGCCGCGGTGTCGATGAGCAGGGTCCGGCCCCCGTCGCTCACGAAGCCGGCGTTGTTCAGGCACCAGCCGCCGTCCGGCTGGACGTAGGCGTACACCCCGGTCGCGGGCTGGACGAGGTACGGCTCTTCGGCGGTCATGCGTGCTCTCCCCGGGTCGCTCTGACAAGCGGTCAGCATCCTGCCAGTCGCGGCGGCGCCGGGGGAGGGCGGGGGTCGGCCGGCCGGGCGGCCGATCGGGGTGCTTCCGCGGGCGGTCAGTGGTCGTCGTAGTGGCCGTCGTGCTCGGCGTGCCGGTGCCCGTCGTGCACGTAGTCCACGTGGTCGCCGTGTTGCACGGCCTCGTGCCCGCAGGCCGGCCCGTGGGCGTGGTCGTGGCCCTCGTGGGCCGCGTGCCCCGCGGGCTCGCACTCGTCCCAGTGCCCCGCGTGCTCGCGGTGCAGGTGGCCGTCGTGGGCGTAGTCGACGTGGTCCCCGTGGGAGACCTCGGTGTGGCCGCAGTCGGGGCCGTGGGTGTGCGCGTGGGTGGCGTGTTCCTGGTGCATGGTCGTCATGGCGCCGAGGCTAATGCGGAACGCCCCTTATCGCCTGTTCTGTACCGAACGGCACGGATAAGCCTGATCATCCGATCGGCAGCTCAGAGGATGACCGCCACCGCGAACACCGACAGCGCCACCGTGCACCCCACCACCGCCAGAGCCGACCGCGGCGCGAGCCCCGGCGGCCGGGCCGCCGCCAACTGCCGCACCCGCCGGTGCGCGATCCCCAGGAACGCGAGCCAGATCAGCACGATCACCGCCGCCGCGAGCACCTCCACCCCGGAGCCCGATCCGCGCAGCGCCGTCCGCAGCGCCAGCACCGCCGTCACCGAGCACGCCAGCGTCGTACGCCGCCACGCGAGCCGGGTCCGCTCGGGCTGCAGCCCCGCGTCGCGGCCCGCCGTACGCGAGGCCGTCACGGCCGGCTCGTCCAGCCCATCAGCACCACCAGCACCATCGACACCGCGACCAGCCCCACCCCCAGGCTCAGCACCACCGGGAACCGGGAGATCGGCAGGTCCTCGCCCCGCCGCATCGCCCGCTCGCAGGTGACCCAGTGGTTCACCGCCCGCAGGGCGCAGGCGGCGCCCACCGCGAGCAGCGCGAGGGACATCCCGATCCGCACCCCCCAGCGCAGGTCCGGCAGGAACTGGTCCACCGCGAATCCGCCGCCCACCAGGGCGAGGGCGGTCCGGATCCAGGCCAGGAAGGTCCGCTCGTTGGCGAGCGAGAACCGGTAGTCGGGGGTCTCGCCCTCGTCCCTCACCCGCTGCGGCGCGAACCAGAGGCGCACGTCCTTGACGAAGTCGATCACCCGGCCAATCTACTGGTGGGACCCCCGGTGCGCGCGCAGCCGCCGGTACGCCTCCAGCCCGTCCGGCACCCACTCCCACGCCCCGTCCGCGACCCGCCCCGCCAGCTCCTCCTCGGAGAGCCACGCGTGCCAGGCCACCTCCGACTCCTGCGGCCGCACCGGCAGCTCGCAGCGCACCTCGTGCACGTACGACCACCAGGCCCCGCCCGGCCCCTCGTACAGGAACTTGAACAGCGGCACCGGCTGCGCCAGCCCCGCCACCCCCAGTTCCTCCTCGGCCTCCCGCAGCGCGGCCCCGGCGTAGCCCTCGCCGGCGCCCACCACTCCGCCCACGAACATGTCGTAGGCGGACGGGAAGACCAGCTTCGAAGCCGTCCGCCGGTGCACGAAGATCCGCCCCAGCGCGTCCCTGGCCTGGACGAACACGCACCGGTGGAGCAGCCCTCGCGCGTACACCTCGCCCCGCGGCGCCCGCCCCGTCACCCGGTCTTCCCGGTCCACCACGTCCAGCACTTCGTCAGCAGCACTCACGGGGCTCATCCAACCACCGCTGTTGACTGGTTACCGCTCCGTAGCAAAGGATCTGCCCCATCACCGACCGGAGGACGGGTTCGCCATGACGTACGACGCAGACGTGATCGTGATCGGGGCGGGGCTCGCCGGCCTCGCGGCCACCGCCGAGCTCGTCGACGCGGGCCGCAAGGTCATCCTGCTCGACCAGGAGCCCGAGCAGTCGATCGGCGGCCAGGCGCACTGGTCCTTCGGCGGGCTGTTCTTCGTCGACTCGCCCGAGCAGCGGCGGATGCGGATCAAGGACAGTCGCGAGCTCGCCCTCCAGGACTGGCGCGGCACCGCCGCCTTCGACCGCGAGGAGGACGCCTGGCCGCGCCGCTGGGCGGAGGCGTACGTGGACTTCGCGGCGGGCGAGAAGCGGCCCTGGCTGCACGCCCAGGGCGTCCGCTTCTTCCCGGTGGTCGGCTGGGCCGAACGCGGCGGCTACGACGCGAACGGCCACGGCAACTCCGTCCCCCGCTTCCACATCACCTGGGGCACCGGACCGGGCCTCGTCGCCCCGTTCGAGCGGCGGGTCCGCGCCGGGGTGGCCCGCGGCCTGGTGCAGCTCCGCTTCCGCCACCGGGTGACCGGGCTCGCCCGGACCGCCGGCGTCCTGGACACCGTGACGGGCGAGGTCCTGGAACCCTCGGACGCCGTACGGGGCACCGCGAGCGGCCGCGAGAGCACCGGGGCCTTCTCGCTCCGGGCCCAGGCGGTGATCGTCACCAGCGGCGGCATCGGCGGCAACCACGACCTCGTGCGCAAGCAGTGGCCGGCCCGGCTCGGCACCCCGCCGCAGCGGATGCTCTCCGGGGTACCGGCGCACGTGGACGGCCTGATGCTCGGCATCGCGGAGGAGGCCGGGGCCAGCCACATCAACAAGGACCGGATGTGGCACTACACCGAGGGCATCGAGAACTGGGACCCGATCTGGACCCGGCACGGCATCCGCATCCTGCCCGGCCCGTCCTCGCTCTGGCTGGACGCCACCGGCAAGCGGCTGCCCGTACCGCTCTTCCCCGGGTTCGACACCCTCGGCACGCTCGACCACATCATGAAGACCGGCCACGACCACACCTGGTTCGTGCTCAACCAGCGCATCATCGGCAAGGAGTTCGGCCTCTCCGGCTCCGAGCAGAACCCGGACCTGACCGGCAAGTCGGTCCGCGACGTCATCGACCGGGCGCGCCAGGCCGTACCGGGGCCCGTGAAGGCCTTCATGGACAAGGGCGCGGACTTCGTCGTCGAACGCGACCTCGCCTCGCTGGTGCGCGGCATGAACGCGGTCACCAAGGAGGACCTGCTCGACGAGGAGACCGTCCGCCGGGAGATCGTGGCCCGGGACCGCGAGATCGCCAACCCCTTCACCAAGGACCTCCAGGTGACGGCCATCCACGGCGCCCGCAAGTACCTCGGCGACAAGCTGATCCGCACCGCCGCCCCGCACCGGATCCTCGACCCGAAGGCGGGCCCGCTGATCGCCGTACGGCTCTCCATCCTGACCCGCAAGTCCCTGGGCGGGCTGGAGACCGACCTGTCGTCCCGGGTCCTCACCGGCTCCGGCGAGCCGCTGCCCGGCCTGTACGCGGCGGGCGAGGCGGCCGGCTTCGGCGGCGGCGGGGTCCACGGCTACCGCGCCCTGGAGGGCACCTTCCTGGGCGGCTGCATCTTCTCGGGCCGCGCGGCCGGCCGCGCGGCTGCCGAGGCGGTCGGCTGAGACCCTGGGGGTGTCCGCAAAGTCCCGCCTGCCCCGCGGCGCCCGGCACGCGCTCTCCGCGCACCGGGCGAAATCCCGAGTACGTCCAGTACACCGGCTTCCGCCCGGCACACCGAGAGCACGCACCGGACGCCGCGGGACTGCCCTTCGGGCGCACGGCGCTACTTTGCGGACACCCCCTAGGGGGTGTCCGGAAGGATCTCGACGACCCGGAAGCGCTCCGCGACGACCAGCGTGTCGTCGGACACGGCGAACTCCGGGTCGCCGAGCACCTCCCGGATCTCCGGCCCGTGCCAGTACCGCTCGTGGACGGCGCGCCATTCGGCCACGGACGTGAACCCCTCGCCCTCGTCCAGCGCGTGCGCGAGGTCCACCTCCGCGAGCGGCAGCACCCGTACGTCCGTCACCTCCAGGACGGCCACCGGACGCTCGGCGGAGTCCATGACCGCCATCCGCTCGCCCACCACCGGCAGCGGGTCGCCCACGGCCTCGTACTCGGTCAGCAACCCCGTCGTCGAGGTCTTCTCCCCGCTCAGCACCGCCGCCACCAGGGAGTCGCGCAGCGGGCCGGGGAAGGCGAACAGAGCGGGCGGGAGATCCTCGTACGTCGTCATGGACCCACCCTACGGTCGCCCCCGCGGCGGCCGCGAACGAGTTGAACCGCCCCAACTGTCCCCATGCCGGCACCAGTTGAAACACGCCACGCAGTGGACTGGACCTTGACTCGGAGCTGTGCGTACCGCTTTGCTGTGCGTGATCATCCAGCCAAACCGTCCGCCCGCGCCCGTGTTCTGGAGGGAATTCCGCGGATGTCCCCGCCTCCGCCGCCCCTCGGCCGCGCCCGCAAGCGGGACGCCCAGCTCTTCGACCCGGCCCTGTGCGATACCGAACTGGTCGACGTACGGGCCCAGTTCACCCAGGGCCGGTGGGTCAAGGCCCGCTCCCTACTCGTCGCCACCGGCGACGACTGGGACCGCCGCGGCCACCGCCTCGTCGTGCTCGCCGAGACCCCCGCCGCCACCGCCTGGGCCCGCGAATGGCTGCTCGCCGAACCCGAGAGCCCCGACGCCGCCACCCTCCTCGCCTGCGCCGCCGTCTTCACCGCCCTGCGCCGCAAGGGCACGCCCGAGGCCGCCGAGGAGGCCTGCCGCCGGGCCGCCGCGCTGCTCCCCGCCGACCCCACCCCCTGGCTCGGGCTGCTCATGCTCACCCGGGCCTTCGGCAGCGTGGAGGAGTTCAGCCGCCACTTCGACCAGGTCCGGGCCCGCCACCGCGAACACCACCACGCCCACCACCTGATGGTCGCCCGGCTGGCCGAACACACCCCCTCGTCCGGCCACGACCCCCTCCACGAGGTCTACGACTTCGCCGCCTGGGCCGCCGAGGAGTCCCCGGCCGACTCCCCGCTGGCCGTCCTCCCGGTCATCGCCCACGCCGAGCGCTACCGGGTGCTGGCCGGCAAGTACGGCTCCGACAGCAGCGCCGGAGCCGTGGCCCACTGGTCGAGCCGCCGCGCCCGCCAGGTGCTGCGCTCCGCCTTCGACTGGTGGCTGGAGTGGGAGCGCGAGGACCACCCCCGCAACCGGGTCGACCTCAACTTCCTGGCCCACGCCAAGCTCTGCGAGGGCCGTCCGGCCGAGGCTGCGGCCCTCTTCCACCGCATCGGCAGCCACGCCACGCCCGCCCCCTGGTCCTATCCGGACCTCGACCCGCACAAGGCCTTCCTCGCCGCCCGCAGCGCCGCGCTCGGCACGGCCTGAGCGGCGGGGCCGCACGGCACCCCGCACGACCGCACCCCGCACGACGCACCCCCGCTCCGCACGACCTCCCCCGGACCTTCCCCCGAAAGGACCCCCGCCATGGCGACGGGCAGATCCACCACGCTCAGCACCGCGCCCGAGATCCGCACCTACAAGGGCCAGGACCGCGCCCTGCGCGCCGACCGCCTCGGCACCGCCGGACTGCTGCTCTCCGTACTCGCCGCCAGCGCGCCCCTGATGGTGGTCGCCGGCGTGATGCCCACCACCTTCGGCGTCATGGGCATCGTCGGCCAGCCCCTGCTCTTCGTGATCCTCGGGGTCGTGCTCGCCCTCTTCGGCATCGGCTACGCCGAGATGAGCCGGCACGTCCACAACGCCGGCGCCTTCTACGCGTACATCGCCCGCGGCCTCGGCCCCACCGCGGGCGCCGGCGCCTCGCTCGTGGCCCTCGTCGCCTACAGCGCCATGCAGGTCGGCGTCTACGGCATCCTCGGCTTCGAGATGTCGGGCCTCTTCGCCACCTACCTCCGGATCGACGTGGCCTGGTGGATACCGGCCCTGGCGGCCGTCGCCCTCACCGGCGCGCTCGGCTGGCTCAAGATCGACCTCAACGCCAAGGTCCTCGGCGTCCTCCTCCTCATCGAGGTCGTCCTCGTCGTCGTCTTCGACATCGCGGCCCTCGGCAAGCCCGCCGCCGAAGGCCTCTCGCTGCAGGCCTTCAACCCCGCGACCCTGAGCGGACCCGGTCTCGGCACGGCCCTGTGCTTCTGCATCGCCGCCTTCGTCGGCTTCGAGCAGTCCCCGGTCTACGCCGAGGAGACCAGCAAGCCCCACATCGTCGTCTCCCGCGTGATGTTCCTGGCCGTCGGCTTCGTCGCCCTCTTCTTCGCCTTCAGCGCCTGGGCCCTCACCGTCGCCACCGGCCCCTCCGAGGTCGTCAAGACCTCCGCCGAAGCCGGCCCCGGCCTGCTCTTCCAGCTCACCGAGGCCCGCCTCGGCGCCGCCTTCACCGACGTCCTGCACGTCCTCTTCGTGACCGGCATGTTCGCCGCCATGCTCAGCTTCCACAACGTGGTGGCCCGCTACGCCTTCGCCATGGGCCGCGAGGGCCTGCTCCCGGCCGCCTTCGGGCGGACCAACGCCGGCACCGGCGCCCCCGCCACCGGCTCGCTCCTGCAGACCGTCGTCTCCGTCCTCGTCGTCCTGGCCTTCGCCGTCACCGACGACAAGCCGGCCGGGGACCCCACCACGCCGGTCCTGCACCTGTTCACCTGGATGGGCAACGTCGGCGCCCTCGGCGTGACGCTGCTCATGGCCGCCGCCTCCTTCGCCGTCATCGCCTTCTTCGTCCGCCGCGGCACCGCCGGGGCCCAGGTCTGGCGGCTCGTCGCGGCCGGCGCCGCCGGGATCGCCCTCCTCGCCATCGCCGTCTACACGGTGAAGGACTTCGACGTCCTGGTCGGCGCCGAGAAGGGCTCCGCGCTCAGCTGGATCCTGCCCGGGATCATCGGCGCCTCCGTCGTGGGCGGGCTGCTGTACGGGGCCGTCCTGCGCAGCCGCCGGCCCGAGGTGCACGCCCGCATCGGCCTCGGGAACGAGGCCTTCCGCCTCGACCAGGCCGCGGAGGCCGACCCCCGCGACTGAGCCCCGCCGCCTCGCTTTCGTGCTCGTACGAAGCCCCCGGCACCTGTTTCCATGGTCGCCGGGGGCTTCTGTGCGTGGAGGCCGGGTTTTGGCCATGGCCGGGGCTCATGGTCTCCTGGGGCGACAAAAACATCCGGACCCCCGCACAGGTGACACCACCCAGCTCCCCTGCGCGGCGGCACGGACCTGCCTGTCCCACCCACGAAGGCGAAGCCCTACATGAGTGACCGCACCTTGACCGAGGCCCCCGCCCCGGCGTCCTCCCGCCACGTCGACGCCGGTGACGAGGGCTACAGCAAGGACCTCAAGTCCCGCCACATCAACATGATCGCGATCGGCGGGGCGATAGGCACCGGCCTGTTCCTCGGCGCCGGCGGCCGGCTCGCCAACGCGGGCCCCTCCCTCGCGATCGCCTACGCGGTGTGCGGCATCTTCGCCTTCTTCGTCGTCCGGGCCCTCGGCGAGCTCGTGCTCTACCGGCCCTCCTCCGGCGCGTTCGTCTCCTACGCGCGCGAGTTCATGGGGGAGAAGGGCGCCTACACGGCCGGCTGGCTGTACTTCCTGAACTGGTCCACGACCACCGTGGCCGACATCACCGCGGCCGCGACCTACGCCCACTTCTGGTCCATGTTCACCAGCGTCCCGCAGTGGGTCCTCGCCCTGATCGCCCTCGCCGTGGTCCTCACCGCGAACCTGATCTCGGTGAAGTACTTCGGCGAGATGGAGTTCTGGTTCTCCCTGGTCAAGGTCGCCGCGCTGGGCATCTTCCTGCTCGTCGGCATCTACCTGGTCGCCACCAGCCACCCGATCGACGGCCACACCCCGGGCCTGTCCTCGATCACCGACAACGGCGGCATCTTCCCGTCCGGCATGCTCCCGATGCTCCTGCTGCTCCAGGGCGTGGTCTTCGCGTACGCCTCCGTCGAGCTGTGCGGAGTCGCCGCGGGCGAGACCGAGAACCCCGAGAAGATCATGCCGAAGGCGATCAACTCGATCATGTGGCGCGTGGGCCTCTTCTACGTCGGCTCGGTGATCCTGCTCGCGCTGCTGCTCCCGTACACCTCGTACTCCTCGGACCAGAGCCCCTTCGTCACCGTCTTCGACAAGCTGGGCGTCCCCGGCGCCGCCGGCATCATGAACCTCGTCGTCCTGACCGCGGCGCTCTCCAGCCTGAACTCCGGGCTCTACTCCACCGGCCGCATCCTGCGCTCGATGGCCATGTCCGGCTCCGCGCCGAAGTTCACCGCCCGCATGAACAAGGGCAAGGTCCCCTACGGCGGCGTGCTCTTCACCGCCGCCTTCGGCCTCGCCGGCGTCGGCCTGAACTACCTGATGCCGAAGGACGCCTTCGAGCTCGTCCTGAACTTCGCCTCGCTGGGCATCCTCGGCACCTGGGCCATGGTCATGATCTGCTCGCTCTTCTTCTGGCGGCGCGCGCAGCAGGGCGGCGTGCAGCGCCCGTCCTACCGCCTGCCCTGGGCCCCGTACACGCAGATCGTCACGCTGGTGTTCCTGGCCGCCGTGCTGGTCCTCATGTGGTGCGACGGCGGCGTCGGCCGCACCACGGTGATGTGCGTCCCCGTCATCGGGGCGGCCCTCGTCGGCGGCTGGTTCCTGGTCCGTGGCCGCGTGGCGGAGATCGCCGCGAACCGCTGACGGCCCCTGGCCGCGCACCGAACACAGAAGGACCCCGCCGCAGGGCGGGGTCCTTCTGCGTTGTCGTGAGGCGGTGGGTCAGGCCTTCTTGACCACGCCGGACTTCAGCTGCATGGCGCCGAAGCCGTCGATCCTGCAGTCGATGTCGTGGCCGTCCACGCCGTCGATCAGCCGGATGTTGCGCACCTTCGTGCCCGCCTTGATCCCGGACGGGCTGCCCTTGACCTTGAGCGCCTTGACCACGGTCACGCTGTCGCCGTCGCTGAGCACATTGCCCACGGCGTCCTTGACGACTTTCTCGCCGGAGCCCTGCCCGGCCTGCGCGCCGTCCTCGGCGGGAACCCATTCGTGGCCGCACTCCGGGCACACCACGAGGGCGTTCATCTCGTAGGTGTACTCACAGGAGCATGTCGGGCAGGGAGGAAGGTTCTCGATCACGTCTTCAGGGTAGCCGCAGCGAGAACGGGCCGGACAACGCGAAGAACCCCACCGAAGTGGGGTTCTCGCTCTGTGTCCGAGGGGGGACTTGAACCCCCACGCCCGATAAAGGGCACTAGCACCTCAAGCTAGCGCGTCTGCCATTCCGCCACCCGGACAAGGTGTCTGTCTCACGTCCCTCGCGGGCCGTTCCGACGTGGAAAACATTACCAAACATTCCGGGGTCCTCGATCACACCCCCCGGCGGCCGAGGATCGCCCTTGGGGAGAGCCGGGTGAAGCGGGAGGATGGGGAGGCAGTCGGTACCGATCAGTGGGAGGAAGCAGCGTGAGCGAGTCGAGCGCGGGCAGGACCGTCTCGGGCGAGGACGAGGTCGTCGACCTCTGTCGGGACCTCATCCGGATCGACACCAGCAACTACGGGGACCACTCCGGTCCCGGGGAGCGCAAGGCGGCCGAGTGGATCGCGGAGAAGCTCGCCGAGGTCGGGCTCGAGCCGCAGATCTTCGAGTCCCACAAGGGGCGCGCCTCGACCGTGGCACGCATCGAGGGGGAGGACCCGTCGCGCCCGGCGCTGCTGATCCACGGGCACACCGACGTGGTCCCGGCCAACGCCGCCGACTGGACGTACGACCCCTTCTCGGGCGAGATCGCCGACGGCTGCGTGTGGGGCCGCGGCGCCGTCGACATGAAGGACATGGACGCGATGACGCTGGCCGTCGTGCGCGACCGGCTGCGCAGCGGCCGCAAGCCCCCGCGGGACATCGTGCTGGCCTTCCTCGCCGACGAGGAGGCGGGTGGCGTGTTCGGCGCCCGGCACCTCGTGGACAAGCACCCCGGGCTCTTCGACGGGGTCACCGAGGCGATCGGCGAGGTCGGCGGCTTCTCCTTCACCGTCAACGAGAACCTGCGGCTGTACCTGGTGGAGACCGCCCAGAAGGGCATGCACTGGATGCGGCTCACGGTGGACGGCACCGCGGGCCACGGCTCGATGACGAACAACGACAACGCCATCACGGAGCTGTGCGAGGCCGTGGGCCGCCTCGGCCGCCACCAGTGGCCGGTGAGGGTCACCAAGACGGTACGGAGCTTCCTGGACGAGCTCTCGGACGCGCTGGGCACCCCGCTCGACCCGGACGACATGGACGCGACCCTGGCCAAGCTCGGCGGCATCGCCAAGATGGTCGGCGCGACCCTGCGCAACTCGGCCGCCCCGACCATGCTCGGCGCCGGCTACAAGGTGAACGTCATCCCCGGCCAGGCCACCGCCCACGTCGACGGGCGCTTCCTGCCCGGCTACGAGGACGAGTTCTTCGCCGACCTCGACCGGATCCTCGGGCCGCGCGTGAAGTACGAGGACGTGCACGGGGACCGGGCGCTGGAGACGGACTTCGACGGGAAGCTCGTCGACGCCATGCAGGGCGCCCTCAAGGCCGAGGACCCGATCGCGCGGGCGGTCCCGTACATGCTCTCCGGCGGTACGGACGCGAAGTCCTTCGACGACCTCGGCATCCGGTGCTTCGGCTTCGCCCCGCTGCAGCTGCCGCCGGAGCTGGACTTCGCCGGGATGTTCCACGGAGTGGACGAGCGGGTGCCGGTCGACGGGCTGAAGTTCGGCGTGCGCGTGCTCGACCGATTCATCGACAACTGCTGAGAATCGGGAAGGTGTGCGTTTCTCACTGGGAAGAGTGAATGCACTCATACGCTCGTAGCCCTGGTGATGCCTCCTCGTTACAGGTGGTGCGGTCCGCGGCTGGGACCGCATTGCCAACTAGGAGGAACAATGTTCAAGAAGGTTGTCGCCGCTGCGGCTGCCACCGGTGGTCTGGTTCTCGCGGGTGCGGGCCTGGCCCAGGCCGACGCGGGTGCCCAGGGTGCGGCCATCGGCTCCCCGGGCGTCCTGTCCGGCAACGTCGTCCAGGTCCCCGTCCACGTTCCCGTGAACGTCTGCGGTAACACGGTCAACGTGATCGGCCTGCTGAACCCGGCTTTCGGCAACACCTGCGTCAACGCCTGACGTTTCTGAAGTCTTGGGCCCCGGAGCGCATTCCAGCGCTCCGGGGCCGCCGGGCTTTGGAGGCCCGGCTGTTCTTACACCGCAGGGGGACAAACACGATGCGACGACAGGCAGCGGTCACCAGGAAGACCCTGATCACCATGGCGGCGGCGGGGGGTGTGCTCGCGCTGGGTGGGGGTTACGCACACGCGGACTCCGGCACGTCCGGCCATGCCGTGAACTCTCCGGGCGTGGCGTCCGGGAACTCCGACCACGTACCCGTGGACGCTCCGGTGAACCTGTGCGGCAACACCGTCTCGGTGGTGGGGCTGCTCAACCCGGCCTTCGGGAACCGGTGTTCCAACGACTCGGCCACGCCGAACCACCCCGGTCACCCGGGGCACCCGGGCAACCCCGGCCACCCGGCCGAGCCCGAGGAGCCGGACGAGCCGTGCGACGAGGACGAGCCGCACCACCCGGGCCACCCCGGGTACCCCGGAAACCCGGGCACTCCCGGTCACCCGGGCACCCCCGGAACGCCCGGCCACCCCGGTCACCCGGGCAACCCGGGTACTCCGGGTACGCCCGGCAACCCCGGCACTCCTGGCCAGCCCGGCACTCCGGGTACGCCCGGCACCCCCGGCCAGCCCGGCAACCCGGGGAACCCCGGCACTCCGGGCCAGCCCGGCAACCCCGGCACCCCCGGGCTTCCCGGCGGACCCGCCGGGCCCGGCGCGGGCGGGGTCACCCCCGTCACCCACCCCGGCCAGGGGATCGCGCCGGCCCAGCAGGCCGGGCTCGCCGCCACCGGCGCGGGAGACGTCCTCGGCGTGGGCCTTCCGCTGGCCGCGGGCACGCTGCTGGCCGGCGCCGTGCTCTACCGGCGCGCCCGCAGCGCTGCCTGACGGGCGTCGGCCGTAGGACGCGGGCCCCGGACCGGGGCCCGCGTCACCCGTCCCACCTCACCAGGTGGCGCGGACCTGACGGATGATCCTGCGGCGCAGCCGCACCCGACGGCTGCCGTCCCGGTACAGGGCCAGCCTGTCGATTTCCCAGTTCCCGTACTCGGCATGGTCGGTGAGCAGGCGGGTCGCCTCCTTGCGGGGCACGCCGCGGGGCACGTACACGTCGACAAATTCGTATTCCGGCATCGCATCTATTGTGCGGGCAGAGCCCTGCTACGGATAGCGTCTGCACTATGTCTGATGCCGCTCTGCCCAGTGTTGCCGAGGTACGCGCCGCCGCCGAGGCGGTCAAGGCCGCGCTCGACCGCCACCTCGCCGCGGTCGAGAGCAGGATCGGGGACGAGGACCCGGCCGTCTACGCCGCTTTCAACGAACTCGCCGCGGCCGCCGAGGAGTACGACGAGCTCCTCTACGACCGCTACGACGAGGTCACCCCGTTCGAGATCCCCACGCCCGAGGACGGTGTCCCGTACACCGGGCCCGCCGAGCCCGCCGCCTTCAGCGTGCTCATCCGCCGTGACTACGCCGTCGTCGAACCGCCGAGGCTGATCGCGCAGGCCGAGCGCGTGGCCGCGCACGACCGGGAGGCCGAGCTCGCCCTCGACGGCGGCACCGCCGGTGCGCTCGGCGTGCTCTTCGGGGAGTACGAGCCCGACGAGATCGCCTCCCGCTACAAGGAGTTCGGCCTGGAGGAGGGGGACTCCACGCTCTGGATCGCGGCCTCGGAGGAGGTGTCGGAACCGGGGGAGTGGCTGGGCTCGCCCTTCGGGCACACCGATCCGCAGGACGTACTGCACCGGTTCGACGTCAGCTCCGTCTTCGACGAGGAGAGCGACGAGTTCGACGAGGAAGAGGAAGAAGAGGCCGGCGGCCGGGCGGCCAGGCCCGGCCTGACCCCTGCCTGACCCCGGTCCGCACACGACACCGCGGCCCCCGTCCCGAAAGGGCGGGGGCCGCGGTGCGCACGGTCACTGCGGGGTCATCGCGGCGTCACTCCGGCTGCTCCTGCGCCGCCGCCACGAGGGCCCGCAGCAGCCCCGTCAGCCGGGTCGTGCGCGGCTTCGGCAGCACCTCGGCGACCGCCCGCGGCAGCGCCTGGTCGACGCCGTGCACCACCGACAGGTGCCGCTCCGCCCGCCCGAACGCCGTGTACACCCAGTCCCGGGAGAGGGCCTGCGCCGCGTCTCCGGGCAGCACGACGACCGCGGCCGGCCAGCGCGCGCCGACGGCCTGGTGCGCGGTCACCGCCCAGCCGTGCCGCACCTGCGCGTCCACCTGCTCCTTCGGTACGACGATCCGCTCGCCGGCGGCGTCCAGGTGCAGCCCCTGCGCGTCGGCGGACACCACCCGGGCCGGCACGGCCCGGCCGGGCGAGGGCACGTGCACGACGCGGTCGCCGGGGTCGAAACCGCCGAACCGGCCGGGGCCCGGGTTCAGCCGCTCCTTGAGGGCCGCGTTCAGCGCCCTCGTGCCCGCCGAGCCGCCGTGGCCGGGGGTGATGACCTGCACCGCGTCCGCCGGGATCCCGAAGGCGCGCGGTACGGACTCGGCCACCAGCTGCACGGCGCGGTGGACGGCCTCCCCGGCGTCGCGCACCGGGACGATGACGACCTCCTTGCCGGGGGCTTCGACCTGGTTCAGCTCGCCGATGCCGATGCCCGATACGAGTTCGCCGATCGGGCCGGGATCGGGGGTGCGGGAGACCAGCTGGGGGCAGGCGCGGGCGGCCAGGACATCGCCGAACACCCGGCCGGGCCCGGCGGACCCGAGTACCCCGGGGTCCCCGGAGAGCACCAGGCGGGCCCCGTCGGGGACGGACTCGACGAGCGCGGCGGCGGTCTCCACGTCCAGTTGCGGGGCGTCCAGGACCACGAGCAGGTCCACGGCGAACTGCCCGTCGGCGTCCCGGCCGGGCCCGGCGGCGCCGGAGAGCAGGTCGGCGACGGCGACGGCGCCGTGCGCCGGGGTGTGCGCGGCCAGGCAGACGCGCAGGCCCTGGTCGCGGGCGGCGGCCAGCAGGGCCAGCGGTTCGGCGCGGGCGGCCTCGCCGCCGGTGTGGGCGACCAGGCCGTGGCCGGAGACGGCGCGGATCAGCTCCGCGCCGGGGCCGGTGGCGGCCTTCTCCCAGTCCGCCGGGGCGTCGAAGGTGTTGGCCAGCCGGGCCAGGCCGTCGGCCAGGCTCTCCTCGGCCAGCGCGTGGCCCTCCAGGCCCACGAGCACGCGGACGGGCTGCTCCTCGCCTTCGGCGGCGGGCGGGCCGAGCGGCTCCTGGAAGACGAGGACGGTGCCCTCGCCGATGGCCTGTTCCAGGGACTCGGCCGGGTCCGGCACACCGTACTGGGCGAGGGCGGCTTCGAGGGTGGGGGCCTCCAGGGCGGTGTGCCCCTTGAGCGCGGCCTGCTCCAGCAGCCAGCCCAGGAGCGCGGCGGCCCGCCGCTCGTCGCCCGGACCGGCTTCGGGGCCGAGCAGGGCCCGGGCGAAGCCGTCGGCCTGGGTGGGGCGGACGCCGGTGACGGCGAGGAGCCGCCAGGGGTCGTGCGCGAGCCGCTCGGCGGCGTCCTCACCGAGGGCGGTGGCGGCCGGCAGGGCCAGCGCCTCGGGGGCGCCGCCGCGGGCGAGCACGGCGCGCACGCCCTCGACGCCGGCGGCGGTCGGGGCGGGGGCACCGGCCGCGGGCCGGGGGACACGGGGGGCGGCGGGAGCCTGCGGGGCCCGGCGGGGGGCGGTGGGCGCCTCGTCGAAGTACACGGGGGAGGGCTTCTCCCCGCTCTCCACGGCCCGTACGGCGGCCAGCAGATCGGCGGCCTTCCCACTGAGCTTGGCCCCGGCCTCCACGGGTGCCTGCCGCTCGGCCTTGCGGCGGGCGATGCGCTCGCGCTCCACCTTCTGCGCGGCCAGTTCGGCGGCGGCCTCGCTCAGCACCGGCTGCGCGGCCTCGTCGGAGCCGCCCGGGGCCTCCGGCCCGCCGGCTGCGCCCGCTTCGGCCTCGGCCTCGGCCTCGGCTTCGACCCCGACCTCGGGCTCGGCGGAGTCGGTGCCGTCCGCCACACCGGAGCCGTCCCCGCCCCCGTCCCCGGCCTCCGGCCCGCCGGAGTGGGCCGCGCCTTCGTCGGCCCCCGGCGCCGCCTGCGTGCCGGCGTCCTCCGGGCCGGCTTCGGCGGAGCCCTGCGGCTCCGCCGCTTCCGTGCCGGAGGGGGCCGCCTCGGGGGTGGCCGGGTCCTTCGGGGAATCGGCTTGGCGGTCCGTGCTCACAGCGTGCTCCAGTCGTGGTCGGGATAGCGGTGCACGGGCGCCGACACATCGTCCAGCGCCCGGCAGATCTCCTCCGGAAGGGTAAGCGGCTCCACCGACAACGCCTCGCTGAGCTGCGCCGACGTCCTGGCCCCCACGATCGGCGCGACCACTCCCGGCCGGTCCCGGATCCACGCCAGGGCCACCTGGAGCGGGGTCACCGCCAGCCCCTGGGCCGCCGTCGCCACCGCGTCCACGATGCCGCCCGCCGCCTCGTCCAGGTACGGGTCCACGAAGCCGGCCATGGTCGGGGACGCGCCCCGCGAGTCCGCCGGGGTCGTGCCGTCCCGGTACTTGCCCGTCAGGACGCCGCGGCCCAGCGGGGAGGAGGGGAGCAGCCCGACGCCCAGGTCCAGCGCCGCCGGCAGCACCTCGCGCTCCACGCCCCGCTGGAGCAGCGAGTACTCCAGCTGCGCCGACGCCAGCCGCGTCCGCAGCCCCGGAGCCGCCAGCTGCCACGTCGCCGCCTTCGCCAGCTGCCAGCCCGAGAAGCCGGCCACCCCCGCGTACCGGGCCCGGCCGCTGCTCACCGCCAGGTCCAGCGCCTGGAGGGTCTCCTCCAGCGGGGTCGCCGGGTCGAAGGCGTGGACCTGCCACAGGTCGACGTGGTCGGTGCCCAGGCGGGCCAGCGAATCGTCCAGCGCGGCGAGGAGGTGCCCGCGCGAGCCGTCGACCCGGCGGTCGGCGGCCCGGACCGAGCCCGACTTCGTCGCGATCACCAGGTCCCGGCGCGGGACCAGCCCGTCGATCAACTGCCCCAGCAGGTACTCCGCCTCACCGCCCCCGTACACGTCGGCGGTGTCGACGAGCGTGCCGCCCGCCTCCCAGAACGTCTTCAACTGCTCGGCAGCGCCCGACTCGTCCGGGCCCTCCGCGGAACGGCCCCAGGTCAGGGTGCCGAGGCCGATCCGGGACACGCGCAGTCCGGTGCGGCCGAGATGCCTCTGCTCCATGACCGCTGAGACTACTGGGGCACTGCCGCCGGACGCCCTGGCGCGCTACAGTCCCCCGCAGACGTACGTTACTGATCGGTAAACCGGCAACACCGTAAGGGGACGACACATGCGGCTCGGCATCAATCTCGGCTACTGGGGCGCTGGCATGGACGCCGACAACCTCGCCGTGGCCCAGGAGGCGGACCGCCTCGGCTACGACGTCTGCTGGGCGGCGGAGGCCTACGGCTCCGACGCCCCGACCGTGCTCGCCTGGGTCGCCGCCCAGACCGAGCGCATCGACGTCGGCTCCGCGATCCTCCAGATCCCGGCCCGCCAGCCCGCGATGACCGCCATGACCGCCGCCACCCTGGACTCCCTCACCAAGGGCCGCTTCCGGCTCGGCCTCGGCGTCTCCGGCCCCCAGGTCTCCGAGGGCTGGTACGGCGTCAAGTTCGACAAGCCGCTCGCGCGCACCCGCGAGTACGTGGAGATCGTCCGCAAGGCCATGAGCCGCGAGCGCCTCAGCTACGAGGGCGAGCACTGGACCCTGCCGCTGCCCGGCGGCCCCGGCAAGCCGATCAAGCTCACCGTGCACCCCGAGCGCGAGCACATCCCGCTCTACATCGCCGCCATCGGACCCAAGAACCTGGAGCAGACCGGCGAGATCGCCGACGGCGCCCTGCTCATCTTCCCGGCCGCCGAGCACCTGGAGGCGACCGCGCTCACCCACATCCGGGCGGGCCGCGAGAAGGCCGGACTGACCATGGAGGGCTTCGACGTCTGCCCGACGGTCCCGCTGGCCGTCGGCGAGGACGTGACCGGCCTCGCCGACATGTTCCGCCCGTACACGGCCCTGTACGTCGGCGGCATGGGCAGCCGGAAGCAGAACTTCTACAACCAGCTCGCCCAGCGCATGGGCTACGAGAAGGAAGCCGCCGAGATCCAGGACAAGTACCTGGCGGGCGACAAGACGGGCGCGGCCGCGGCCGTCCCGCACTCGCTGATCGACTCGACCACCCTGCTCGGCTCCGTCGAGCGGATCGCGGACGGGATGCGGGCCTACTCGGAAGCCGGGGTCACCACCCTCACGCTCGCCCCGGCCGGTTTCACCCTCGACGAGCGGATCACCGCCCTGCGGGCCGGCACGGAGGCCATGGAGCGCGCCGGCCTGGCATAGGCCCGGCCGAGGTCTCTGCGGCCGTGGTGGGGGCTCGGGGGTCTTCCCCGCCACGGCCGACACAGGCACAACGCGGGCGGCGCCCTCCGGGTTACGCCCGTGCCCGCGCCCGTTGCGTCGTTCATTCGGCCGAGCGGCGCCACCCCACGGTTGCCGGGCTCCCCGATCGGCCGTTGACTCGATGCATGCTCTCTGCCCGCAGCCTGTTCCAGGAGATCGTCGACAACGACGACTCGTTCCAGCTGTTCTGCTCCATCGCCGCCAGCGGGGAGTCCCAGGGCGGCTGGGAGAACGCCCGGATCGCGGCCCTGGTGCCCGACGGCATGCGCGCGCTCGCGCCGAAGATCGCCCGGCACGGCGCCGACGAGGACAAGCACGGCCGGATCTTCAACGCCCTGCTGCGCAAGCGCGGCCTGCCGCCCGTACCCGTGCCGCCGGAGGCCGACTACACCATGCTGCTGGAGCGGCGCGGCATCGGCCTCGCGCACGAGAAGCTGCGCCGCGAGGAGCCGCTGACCGAGGAGGACATCGTCGTCTACCTCGCCCACAGCCGGGTCACCGAGCAGCGCGCGGCCGACCAGATGGTCATGCTCGTCCGGCAGTTCGGTGACCACCCCGAGGTCGGCAAGGCCATCCGCATGATCAGCCACGACGAGGACAACCACCTCGCCTACTGCCACGAGGAACTGCTCCGCCTCGCGGGCAAGGGGCACGGCCGGACCATCCAGCGGGTGCTGCGCGACAGCGCCCTCGCCGAGATCTCCATCTACCGGGACGTGAGCCTCGCGGTCATGGACCACATGGGCCGGATCCTGCGCTGGCCCGCCCCCAAGGCGGCCGCGCTGGCCGCCGGGATCCGCGGGATGTACGCGTACGAGCGCTTCGCCGGCTGGCACCGGATGATCAGCCTGCGGCTGCCGGAGCGGCGCGACGCGCTGGGCGGCGCACCGCTGACCACGCCCGAGTACGCCTAGGGGGAGCCTCGGCCGTACCGGCCGCTGCCGTCACAGCCAGCCGCGGGTCTTGAACAGGCGGTGCAGGCCCAGACAGGCGCCCACCATCACCATGATCACGACCGGGTAGCCCCAGGACTGGCGCAGTTCCCACATGTGGTCGAAGTTCATCCCGTAGATGCCCGCCACCATCGTCGGGACGGCCGCCATCGCGGCCCAGGCCGAGATCTTGCGCATGTCGTCGTTCTGCCGGACGCCCATCTGCGCCAGGTGCGCGGCCAGCGCGTCCGACAGCAGCCGGTCCAGGCCCTCGATGTACTCGCTCGCCTTGGTCAGGTGGTCGGCGACGTCGCGGAAGAACGGCTGCGCGTGCTCGTGCACGAACGGCACGTTCCCGAAGGCCAGCCGGTCCATCGGCTGGAGGAGCGGGCTCGTCGCCCGGCGGAACTCCAGCACCTGCCGCTTGAAGCCGTAGATCCGGGCGGCGGTGTTCTTGGTGTCCGTCGCCTGCGGCGCGAAGACGTCGGCCTCCACCTCCTCCAGGTCGGCCTGCAGCTCGGCCGCGACCTCGATGTAGTGGTCGACCACCGCGTCGGACACCGCGTACAGCACCGCCGTCGGACCGTGCCGCAGGACCTCCGGCTCGTGCTCCAGCCGGTGGCGTACGGCGCTCAGAGCGGCCCCCTCGCCGTGCCGGACCGTGACCACGAAGGAGTCGCCGATGAAGAGCATCAGCTCGCCGGTGGTGACCGTGTCGGTGTCGTCGTCGTACATGACCGGCTTGAGGACGACGAACAGCGAGTCGTCGTACACCTCCAGCTTGGGGCGCTGGTGCGCGGTGAGCGCGTCCTCCACGGCCAGCTTGTGCAGCCGGAACTCCCTGCTGACGTGCTCGAACTCCTCCTCCGTCGGCTCGTACATGCCGACCCAGAGGAAGGCGTCACCGCCGGCCCGCGCCTCGTCGAGGGCGTCCGAGAGGTCCTCGGGCGCAGGAGAGCGGCGGCCGTCCCGGTACATGGCGCAGTCGACTATCACGGACGGCATTCTCCCCTGCCCGCACTCCGTCCGCACGCGACGGACACCGCTGAGGGGGTGTCCGGCCCTTCCGGCCCTGATCCGCCGGACACCCCCTACGCTTGCGCCATGGCCACGCTGATCCTCGTACGACACGGGCGGTCCACCGCCAACACCGCAGGTTTGCTCGCCGGATGGACGCCGGGAGTGGCCCTGGACGAGCGCGGCGCCGAGCAGGCGGCGGCGCTGCCCGGGCGGCTCGCCGCGGTCCCGCTCGCCGCCGTCGTGAGCAGTCCGCTCCAGCGCTGCGAGGAGACCCTCGCGCCGCTGCTCGCCGCGCGCCCGGAGCTGGCGCTGCACACCGACGAGCGGATCGGCGAATGCCACTACGGGGACTGGTCGAACCGCAAACTCTCGGAGCTCTCCGATGAACCCCTGATGAAGATCGTCCAGCAGCACCCCTCGGCCGCGGCCTTCCCCGGCGGGGAGTCGATGCGCGCCATGCAGGCGCGCGCCGTGGACGCCGTACGGGAGTGGAACGCGCGGATCGAGGAGGAGCACGGGAGCGACGCCGTCTTCCTCATGTGCTCGCACGGGGACATCATCAAGTCCCTGGTCGCGGACGCCCTGGGCATGCACCTGGACCTCTTCCAGCGCATCCACGTGGACCCCTGCTCGGTCACGGCCGTCCGCTACACGCCGACGCGGCCGTTCCTGCTCCGGCTCGGCGACACCGGGGACTTCGGCTCGCTCGCCCCGCGCCCGGCCCGGGCACCGGACGCGGCGGCGGCCGCCGCCGCGGACACCGAGACCTTCGAGAGCGCGACCGAGGACGGCGGGAACGCCGTCGTGGGGGGCGGTGCGGGCGCGGCGTGATCGACGGGCGCAGTAGGGTGGACTGGCCCAATTAATCGCCGCACCCGTGCAGCACCGCCCCCGCCACCGAGACTTGGAGACTGGACGTGCCCCGTCAGGTGTTCCTCTACGACCCGCCGGACCGCTTCGTGGCGGGCACGGTCGGCCTGCCGGGACGCCGTACGTTCTTCCTGCAGGCCTCCTCCGGCCCCCGCGTCACCAGCGTCTCCCTGGAGAAGACCCAGGTCGCGGCGCTGGCCGAGCGGATGGACGAGCTGCTGGACGAGGTCGTGCGGCGTACCGGGGGCAATGCCCCGGTCCCGGCCGTCGCCCCCGCCGAGGCCGCCGACACCGCCCCGCTGGACGTCCCGGTCGACGAGGAGTTCCGCGTCGGCACCATGGCCCTGGCCTGGGACGGCGAGGAGCAGCGGATGATCGTCGAGGCGCAGGCGCTGGTGGAGCTCGACGCCGACTCGGAGGAGGACCTCGCCGAGGCGGAGGAGCGGCTGCTCCAGGACGAGGAGAACGGCCCGCCGATGCTGCGGGTCCGCCTCACCGGCGCCCAGGCCCGGGCCTTCGCCAAGCGGGCCCTGGACGTGGTCAACGCCGGCCGGCCGCCGTGCCCGCTGTGCAGCCTGCCGCTGGACCCCGAGGGGCACGTGTGCCCGCGCCAGAACGGCTACCGGCGCCAGGCGTGAGCGCCACGGGGGAACTTGAGGAGCTGCTCGCCCGGGGCGAGCTCACCGTCGTCGGCCAAATCCGCGAGGCGTCCAACGCCGTGCTGCTGTGCACGGTGGCGTACGGCGGCGTGAGCGCCGACTGCGTGTACAAGCCGGTCAAGGGCGAGCGCCCGCTGTGGGACTTCCCCGACGGGAACCTGGCCCGGCGCGAGGTCGCCGCCTACCTGGTCTCCGAGGCCACGGGATGGGGCCTGGTGCCGCCGACCGTGCTGCGCGACGGACCGTACGGCGAGGGCATGGTCCAGCTGTGGATCGAGTCCGGGGCCGACGGGAACGGGGACGGCGACGGGGCCGCAGGGGATTCCGGGGATTCCGGGGCCGCCGGGTCCCCCGAAGAGGAGACCGGCGACGCCGGGGGCCTGCTGGCCCTCGTCGAGGGCGAGGAGGCGGGGGAGGGCTGGAAGCCGGTCGCCCTCGCCGACGTGGGGGAGGGCCGCACCGCGCTGCTCGTCCACGCCGACGACCCGCGGCTGCGCCGGCTCGCGGTCCTGGACGCCGTGATCAACAACGGCGACCGCAAGGGCGGCCACCTGCTGCCCGCACCCGACGGGCGGCTCTACGGCATCGACCACGGCGTGACCTTCCACCGCGAGGACAAGCTGCGCACCCTGCTGTGGGGCTGGGCGGGCGAACCGCTGACCGACGAGGCGCGCGCGGTGCTCACCGAGCTGGCCGCCCGGCTGGCCGACGGGGAGCCGCTCGCCACCCGGCTGGCCGAACTGATCACCCCGGTCGAGCTGGCCGCCGTACGGGCCCGCGTGGCCGATCTGCTGCGCACCGGAGTGCACCCGCAGCCGTCCGGGCAGTGGCCGGCCATCCCCTGGCCGCCGGTCTGAACAGGCCCGGCCCGGCGTAGCCCGGTCACGCACAGAACCAGCCGGACCGCAAGACCGCCGATCAAGCCAACAGTGCAGGTCCGGTTCGTTTTCGGAACACGCGTCCGGTTAGGCTCGACACATGCATGCCTGGCCCGCTTCTGAGGTCCCCGCCCTTCCTGGCAAGGGCCGCGACCTCCAGATCCACGACACCGCGACCCAGGGGACGATCACCCTCGCCCCCGGTCCCGTCGCCCGTATCTACGTCTGCGGCATCACCCCGTACGACGCGACCCACATCGGTCACGCGGCGACCTACAACGCGTTCGACCTCGTACAGCGCGTGTGGCTCGACACCAAGAGGCAGGTCCACTACGTCCAGAACGTGACGGACGTCGACGATCCGCTCCTCGAGCGGGCGCTGCGCGACGGCCAGGACTGGACCGAGCTCGCGGAGCGCGAGACGGCCCTCTTCCGCGAGGACATGACCGCCCTGCGGATGCTGCCACCGCAGCACTACATCGGCGCCGTCGAGGCCATACCGGGCATCGTGCCGCTGGTGGAGCGGCTGCGCGACGCCGGAGCCGCGTACGAGCTGGACGGCGACATCTACTTCTCGGTGGAGTCGGACGCCAACTTCGGCAGCGTCTCCCACCTCGACGCCGAGGCGATGCGGCTGCTGTCCGCGGAGCGCGGCGGCGACCCGGAGCGCCCGGGCAAGAAGAACCCGCTGGACCCGATGCTGTGGATGGCCGCCCGCCCGGGCGAGCCGAGCTGGGACGGCGGCTCGCTGGGCCGCGGCCGGCCCGGCTGGCACATCGAGTGCGTCGCCATCGCCCTGGACCACCTGGGCATGGGCTTCGACATCCAGGGCGGCGGATCCGACCTGGTGTTCCCGCACCACGAGATGGGCGCCTCGCACGCGCAGGCGCTGACGGGCGAGTTCCCGATGGCCAAGGCGTACGTGCACGCGGGCATGGTCGCGCTGCACGGCGAGAAGATGTCGAAGTCGAAGGGCAACCTGGTCTTCGTCTCCGCGCTGCGGCGCGCCGGGGTGGACCCGGCGGCGATCCGCCTCGCGCTGCTCTCGCACCACTACCGGGCCGACTGGGAGTGGACGGACGAGGTCCTGGAGCAGGCGGTGGCCCGCCTGGAGCGCTGGCGCGCGGCCGTGTCCCGCCCGGACGGCCTCCCGGCGGACGCCCTCGTCGAGGAGGTCCGCGAGGCCCTGGCGAACGACCTGGACGCCCCTGCCGCGCTGGCGGCCGTGGACCGCTGGGTGGACGCCCAGAACGCCTCCGACGGGGACGACGAGTCCGCGCCGGGCCTGGTCTCGCGCACGGTCGACGCCCTCCTGGGCGTCGCCCTGTAGGGCGCCGCGTCCGAAACCGCCGATGCCCCCGACCGGATGGTCGGGGGCATCGGCGTGTCCGGCTACGCGTCCGGGGTGTCGTCCTCGCCCGGCTCGGTGTCGGCCCCCGCCTCGGGGTCCGGCTTGCGCTTGGGCGGGCGGGTCAGGCCGCTCGACGTGTCGCGCAGGTACGAGCCGTCGCCCGGCTCGGCCGAGGGGGCCGCCGGGTCGCGGCGGCGCAGGTACCGCTCGAACTCCCGGGCGATGGCGTCACCCGAGGCCTCCGGCAGGTCCGCGGTGTCCCGAGCCTCCTCCAGCGTCTGGACGTACTCCGCCACCTCGCTGTCCTCCGCGGCCAGCTGGTCCACGCCGAGCTGCCACGCCCGCGCGTCCTCCGGGAGTTCGCCCAGCGGGATCCGGATGTCGATCAGGTCCTCCAGCCGGTTCAGCAGGGCCAGCGTCGCCTTCGGGTTCGGCGGCTGCGAGACGTAGTGCGGGACCGCCGCCCACAGCGAGACCGCCGGGACGCCCGCGTGGGTGCAGGCCTCCTGCAGGATGCCCACGATCCCCGTCGGGCCCTCGTACTTGGTCTCCTCCAGGTCCATCGTCCGTGCCAGGTCCGCGTCCGAGGTGACCCCGCTGACCGGCACCGGCCGGGTGTGCGGGGTGTCCCCGAGCAGCGCGCCCAGGATCACGACCATCTCCACGCCCAGTTCGTGCGCGAAGCCCAGGATCTCGTTGCAGAACGACCGCCACCGCATGGACGGTTCGATGCCCCGCACGAGCACGAGGTCCCGCGGCTTCGCGCCGCCGATCCGCACCACCGACAGCCTCGTCGTCGGCCACGTGATCTTCCGTACCCCGTTGTCCAGCCACACCGTCGGCCGGTTGACCTGGAAGTCGTAGTAGTCCTCGGCGTCCAGTGCCGCGAAGACCTCGCCCTTCCACTCCCGGTCCAGGTGCGCGACCGCACCGGAGGCCGCGTCACCCGCGTCGTTCCAGCCCTCGAACGCGGCCACCATGACCGGGTCGATCAGCTCGGGCACGCCCTCAAGCTCGATCACCCAGGTCTCCTTCCGAAGTTCCCTTGCGTACGTGGGCCAGCCTAAGCCTTGAGGGGACACCGGCCACAGCCCACGACAGAGGGGCGGTTCCCCTCGGAACCGCCCCTCTTCCCCACCTGCGTACGAGCTATGCCTTGCGGCCCAGCATCTCCTGGACCCGCGCGCGCACGGACTCGTCGTCGAGGCCGCGGACCGTCACCGTGGTGCGGCGGCGCAGCACGTCGTCGACCGTCTCGGCCCACTCGTTGTCGCGGGCGTAGGCGACCTGCGCCCAGATCTCCGGGCCGTCCGGGTGGATCCGCTCGGCCAGCGCCGGGTCCTCGTTCGCCAGGCGCGCGATGTCGAAGGCCAACGAGCCGTAGTGCGAGGCCAGGTGGCGGGCGGTGAGCGGGTCCATCCGGGTGCCGGGCTCACGGTCCACCAGGAGGCGGTGCGCGACGGCGTTCGGGTTGGCGACACCGGGCAGCGGCACGCGGCGCACGAGGGACTTCACCGGCTCCATGTCGTCGGTGAGCGGGCTGCCGGGCAGCTTGGCCAGCTTGTCCATGACCACGCGGCCGATGTGCCGGTACGTCGTCCACTTGCCGCCGGCCACCGACAGCATGCCGCCGGCGCCCTCGGAGACGACGGTCTCGCGCTTGGCCTTCTCGACGCCGCCGGGGCCGCCGGGCAGCACCCGCAGGCCGGCGAAGGCGTACGTCATCAGCGAGCGGTCCAGGTCGGCGTCCTTCACCGAGAAGGCCGCCTCGTCCAGGATCTGCTGGATGTCGGCCTCGGTGGCGCGCACGTCCGCCGGGTCGCCCTCGTACACCTCGTCGGTGGTGCCGAGCAGCAGCTGGTCCTCCCACGGGAGGGCGAAGGTGATGCGGTACTTGTCGATCGGGGTGGCCATGGCGGCCTTCCACGGCGACTTGCGCTTCATGACGATGTGCGCGCCCTTGGAGAGGCGGATCGACGGCATCGAGTGCTTGTCTTCCATGCGCCGCAGGTGGTCCACCCACGGGCCGGTGGCGTTGAGCACGACGCGCGCGTCGACGCCGAACTCGGTGCCGTCGAGGCGGTCCTTGAGTTCGGCACCGGTGACCCGGCCGCGCGTCATGCGCAGGCCGGTGACCTCGGCGTGGTTGAGGACGACGGCGCCCGACTCGACGGCCGCGCGGACCGTCATGACGGCGACGCGGGAGTCGTTCATCTGGTGGTCGTAGTAGACCGCGACGGCCTTGAGGTTGTCCGTCTTCAGACCCGGGTTGTCGGCGGCGGCACGGGCCGGGGATATGACCTTGCCCATGCCGTCGCCGAAGGCCGAGAGGGCGGAGTAGGCGAAGACGCCCGCGCCCAGCTTGGCCGCACCGACCGGTCCGCCCTTGTAGACCGGCAGGTAGAAGGTGAGCGGGTTGACCAGGTGCGGGGCCACGTCCTTGGCCAGCACCCGGCGCTCGTGGTGGTTCTCGGCGACCAGCTTGACCGCGCCGGTCTGCAGGTAGCGCAGACCGCCGTGGACGAGCTTGGAGGAGGCGGAGGAGGTGGCGCCGGCGAAGTCGCCGGCGTCCACCATGGCGACCCGCAGACCCGACTGCGCGGCGTGCCAGGCCACCGAGGTGCCCAGGATTCCACCGCCGATGACCAGCAGGTCGTACGTGGCCTTGGCCAGCTGCTCACGGGTCTCGGCGCGGCTCGCGTTCGAGCCGGCGGTCGGGTGCGTACCCAGGGTGGGGACGCTCTGCAGGGTGCTCATATCTCTTAGCTCCTCGTCGATTGACTCAGCTGGTGCGTCAGCTGGCGTCTTCGTCGTCGATCCAGCCCATGGACCGCTCGACGGCCTTGAGCCAGTTCTTGTACTCGCGGTCCCGCTGTTCGGCGGGCATCCGCGGGGTCCACTCCGCCGCGCGGCGCCAGTTGGCGCGCAGGGCGTCGGTGTCGGGCCAGAAGCCGACGGCCAGGCCGGCGGCGTAGGCGGCGCCGAGGCAGGTGGTCTCCGCGACCATCGGACGGACCACGGGGGCGTCCACGAAGTCGGAGAGGGTCTGCATCAGCAGGTTGTTGGAGGTCATGCCGCCGTCGACCTTGAGGGCCGCGAGCTCGACGCCCGAGTCCTTGGTCATGGCGTCGGTGATCTCGCGGGTCTGCCAGGCGGTGGCCTCCAGGACGGCACGGGCGATGTGCGCCTTGGTGACGTACCGGGTGAGGCCGGCGATCACACCGCGGGCGTCGGAGCGCCAGTACGGGGCGAACAGGCCGGAGAAGGCCGGCACGAAGTAGGCGCCGCCGTTGTCCTCGACGGAGAGCGCGAGGGTCTCGATCTCGGCCGCGGTCTTGATCATGCCCATCTGGTCGCGCATCCACTGGACGAGCGAGCCGGTGACGGCGATGGAGCCCTCCAGCGCGTAGACCGGCTTCTGGTCGCCGATCTTGTAGCCGACCGTGGTCAGCAGGCCGCTGTAGGAGTTGATGACCTTGTCGCCGGTGTTCATCAGCATGAACGTGCCGGTGCCGTAGGTGGACTTGGCCTCGCCCTCGGCGAAACAGGTCTGGCCGAAGAGCGCGGCCTGCTGGTCGCCGAGCGCCGAGGCGACCGGGACACCGGCGAGGACGCCGTCCTTGACGTGGCCGTAGACCTCGGCGGAGGACTTGATCTCGGGGAGGATGTCGAGCGGCACCTCCATGGACTCCGCGATCTTGGCGTCCCACTCCAGGGTGTGCAGGTTCATCAGCATGGTGCGCGAGGCGTTGGTGACGTCCGTGACGTGCACACCGCCCTGGGCGCCACCGGTGAGGTTCCAGATGACCCAGGAGTCCATGGTGCCGAAGAGGATGTCGCCGGCCTCGGCGCGCTCGCGCAGGCCCTCGACGTTGTCGAGCAGCCAGCGGGCCTTCGGACCGGCGAAATAGCTCGCCAGCGGCAGGCCGGTCTCGCGGCGGAAGCGGTCCTGGCCGACGTTGCGGCCGAGCTCCTTGCAGAGGGCGTCGGTGCGGGTGTCCTGCCAGACCAGCGCGTTGTGCACCGGCTCGCCGGTGTTCTTGTCCCACAGGACGGTGGTCTCGCGCTGGTTGGTGATGCCGATGGCCTTGACGTCCGCGGCGGTGATCTCGGCCTTGGCGATGGCCCCGGCGACGACCTCCTGGACGTTGGTCCAGATCTCGGAGGCGTCGTGCTCGACCCAGCCCGGCTTCGGGAAGATCTGCTCGTGCTCCTTCTGGTCGACGGCGACGATGCGGCCGTCGCGGTCGAAGACGATGCAGCGGGAGGAGGTGGTGCCCTGGTCGATCGCGGCGATGAAGGGGCCGGTGCTGCTGGTCATGTGGCTGCTCCTGGCAGGTCTAGGTAGGCGGAATCAGGTGGGCAGTGCGATCTTGCGATACGTGCCGGTGCTGATCAGGCGAACGCGATGTTGTACAGACCACCGGCGAGGGCGGCACCGACGAGCGGGCCGACCACCGGGATCCAGGAGTATCCCCAGTCGGAGCCGCCCTTGTTGGGAAGCGGCAGCAGGGCGTGGACGATGCGCGGACCGAGGTCGCGGACCGGGTTGATGGCGTAGCCGGTCGGGCCGCCGAGCGAGAGGCCGATGCCGACGACGACGAACGAGGTGATCAGGACGCCGATGACGCCGAGGCCCTTGCCGTCGGCCTGCAGGCCCTGGGTGAGGATCGCCAGGACCAGGACGGCCGTGCCGATGATCTCGGTCGCGAGGTTCTGGACGACGTTGCGGATCTCGGGGCCGGTGGAGAAGACACCGAGCACCGGGCCGGCCTGGTCGTGCGGGTGCGGGTCCTCCGGGCCGAGCTTGGCGTCACGGATGTGCTCCGGGTCCGAGAGGTGCACCCGGAACTGGCCGTAGTAGGTGATCCACATCAGGACCGCGCCGAGCATGGCGCCGAGGAGCTGTCCGGCGAAGTAGACCGGAACGTCGCTCCAGTCGCTGTTCTTGATGGCCAGACCGACGGTGACCGCCGGGTTGAGGTGCGCACCGGAGAGCGGGGCGGACACGTAGGCGGCGATCAGAACGGCGAAACCCCAGCCGAACGTGATCGCGAGCCAGCCTGCGTTCCTGGCCTTGGAGCTCTTGAGTGTCACGGCGGCGCAGACGCCACCGCCGAGCAGTGTGAGCAGGGCGGTACCGATGGTCTCGCCGATGAAGATGTCGGAGGTGGACACCCGCGACTCCTTTGCCTTGCAGGGGTGGGCGGACACCGGGTCCCGTCCGGTGGTCCGCGCACTCGGTGAGTGGTTCACCGGTCCTTGGCCTTGCCACACCCTAACGCGTATTGCCGGTAGGTGTTCGACAATGCCGACCGATGAACGGCAGTTTTCCGCTCAGGTGAAGAACGCGTCAAGGGTCGGCCAGGCCAAAGTGTCGGATCGTTACCACTAGGTACGATCAGCCAAACCCGGCCATCGGATGGCCGAGATATGGCGAAAAGAGGGCAGAAAGCAGCCAGGTGATGGCTGGAAGTCGCCTGAAGGGGCCTAGAACCGGCCCGCGCCGAGGTCGCGTGAAACAGCGCGCGCACAGTCCCGTACGGACGCCACGAGGCTCGCCCGGGGCTCCCCGGACTCCCCGCACACCCGTTCCACGGCCCCCGCGACCGCCACCGCGCCCACCGGCATCCGGCGCCGGTCGTGGATCGGGGCCGCCACCGAGGCGATGCCGTCCCAGGTCTCCTCGACGTCCGCGGCCCAGCCGCGCGCCCGGGTCAGGTCGAGGACCTCCTCGAAGCCCGTGCCGTCGGTGACCGTCCGGGGCGTGAACGCCTCGCGGTCCGCCTCCATCGCCTCCGTATGGGCGACCGGGTCGTACGCGGAGAGCACCTTGCCCAGAGCCGTGGAGTGCAGCGGCTGCATGGCCCCCACCTCCAACACCTGGCGGCTGTCGTCCGGGCGGAACACGTGGTGCATGATCAGCACTCCGCTCTTGTGGAGCACGCCCACGTACACGCTCTCGCCGCTCGCCCGGGCCAGATCATCCGTCCAGACCAGCGCGCGGGCGCGCAGCTCGTGCACGTCCAGGTAGCTGTTGCCCAGGCGCAGCAGCTCCGCGCCCAGCTGGTAGCGGCCCGAGGCGGGGTCCTGCTCCACGAAGCCCTCGGCCTGCAGCGTGCGCAGGATCCCGTGGGCGGTGCCCTTGGCCAGGCCCAGGGAACTGGCCACGTCCGAGAGGCCCAGCCGGCGCTCGCCGCCCGCCAGGAGTCGCAGCATCGCAGCGGCTCGTTCGAGCGACTGGATGTTCCGTGCCATCGCGCAGCCTCCTGCTGACGTAGTTCGACAATGCTGAACAGTATCGGTCGATGTCGACCTTGTGCATGGTTGGGCAACTGTTCAGGCCTCCGTCGACCAGGACACCCCTGGTAGACCCCCGCGCACAGAATGCAGTCCGCCACGTGGGACAGCCTCACCGGGGCGGGTGCCGCGCGGTTACCCTGACCGCGTGCACCCTTGACACAGCGAGGGTGCAAAGCCGACAGCCGTCGCATCCCAGGGAGCACAACCATGGCCTCGTTGCCGAACCCGCCCGCTGACACCCAGACCCGGGCCGATGCCCTCCGAGAGGCGCTCGCGACCCGCGTGGTCGTCGCCGACGGAGCCATGGGAACGATGCTCCAGGCGCAGGACCCCTCCATGGAGGACTTCCAGCAGCTCGAAGGCTGCAACGAGGTGCTGAACGTCACCCGCCCCGACATCGTGCGCTCCGTCCACGACGCGTACTTCGCGGTGGGCGTGGACTGCGTCGAGACCAACACCTTCGGCGCCAACTTCGCCGCGCTCGCCGAGTACGACATCCCCGAACGCAATTTCGAGCTGTCGGAGTCCGGCGCCCGCATCGCCCGCGAGGTCGCCGACGAGTACACCGCCGCCACCGGGCGGCAGCGCTGGGTCCTCGGCTCGATGGGCCCCGGCACCAAGCTGCCCACCCTGGGCCACATCGACTACGCGACGATCCGCGACGCCTACCAGGTCAACGCCGAGGGCCTGATCTCCGGCGGGGCCGACGCCCTGCTCGTCGAGACCACCCAGGACCTCCTGCAGACCAAGTCCTCCGTCATCGGCGCCCGCCGCGCCATGGAGGCGCTCGGCGTCTCCGTCCCGCTGATCTGCTCCGTCACCGTCGAGACCACCGGCACCATGCTGCTCGGCTCCGAGATCGGCGCCGCGCTCACCGCGCTGGAGCCGCTCGGCATCGACATGATCGGCCTGAACTGCGCCACCGGCCCCGCCGAGATGAGCGAGCACCTGCGCTACCTGGCCCGCAACGCGCGCATCCCGCTCTCCTGCATGCCCAACGCCGGCCTGCCCGTCCTCGGGAAGAACGGCGCGCACTACCCGCTGACCGCCCCCGAGCTCGCCGACGCCCAGGAGACCTTCGTCCGCGAGTACGGGCTCTCCCTCGTCGGCGGCTGCTGCGGTACGACGCCGGAGCACCTGCGCCAGGTCGTCGAGCGGGTCCGCGAGCTCAGCCCGGCCGTCCGCGAGCCCCGCCCGGAGCCGGGCGCGTCCTCGCTCTACCAGACCGTCCCCTTCCGCCAGGACACCGCGTACATGGCGATCGGCGAGCGGACGAACGCGAACGGCTCGAAGAAGTTCCGCGAGGCCATGCTCGAAGCCCGCTGGGACGACTGCGTCGAGATGGCCCGCGACCAGATCCGCGAGGGCGCGCACATGCTCGACCTCTGCGTGGACTACGTAGGCCGCGACGGCGTCGCCGACATGAAGGAGCTCGCCGGCCGCTTCGCCACGGCCTCGACGCTGCCGATCGTCCTGGACTCCACCGAGGTCCCCGTGATCCAGGCGGGGCTGGAGAAGCTGGGCGGCCGCGCCGTCATCAACTCGGTGAACTACGAGGACGGCGACGGCCCCGACTCCCGCTTCGCGAAGGTCACCCGGCTGGCCCGCGAGCACGGCGCCGCGCTGATCGCGCTGACGATCGACGAGGAGGGCCAGGCCCGCACGGTCGAGCACAAGGTCGCCATCGCCGAACGCCTGATCGAGGACCTGACCGGCAACTGGGGCATCAACGAGTCGGACATCCTCATCGACACGCTGACCTTCACCATCTGCACGGGCCAGGAGGAGTCCCGCAAGGACGGCATCGCGACGATCGAGTCGATCCGCGAGCTCAAGCGCCGCCACCCCGACGTCCAGACCACGCTCGGCCTGTCCAACATCTCCTTCGGCCTGAACCCGGCCGCCCGCGTGCTGCTGAACTCGGTCTTCCTCGACGAGTGCGTCAAGGCCGGCCTGGACTCGGCGATCGTCCACGCCTCCAAGATCCTGCCGATCGCACGCTTCGACGAGGAGCAGGTCACCACCGCCCTCGACCTGATCTACGACCGGCGCGCCGAGGACTACGACCCGCTCCAGAAGCTGATGGCCCTCTTCGAGGGCGTCAACACCAAGTCCCTCAAGGCCGGCCGCGCCGAGGAGCTCATGGCGCTCCCGCTCGACGAGCGGCTCCAGCGCCGCATCATCGACGGCGAGAAGAACGGCCTGGAGGCCGACCTCGACGAGGCCCTGCGGGACCGCGCCGCCCTCGACATCGTCAACGACACCCTCCTGGAGGGCATGAAGGTCGTCGGCGAGCTCTTCGGCTCCGGCCAGATGCAGCTGCCGTTCGTCCTCCAGTCCGCCGAGGTCATGAAGACCGCGGTCGCCTACCTCGAACCGCACATGGAGAAGACGGACGACGAGGGCAAGGGCACGATCGTGCTCGCCACCGTCCGCGGAGACGTCCACGACATCGGCAAGAACCTCGTCGACATCATCCTCACCAACAACGGCTACAACGTCGTGAACATCGGCATCAAGCAGCCGGTCTCCGCGATCCTCGAAGCCGCGCAGGAGCACAAGGCCGACGTCATCGGCATGTCCGGCCTCCTCGTGAAGTCGACCGTGATCATGAAGGAGAACCTGGAGGAGCTCAACCAGCGCAAGCTGGCGGCCGACTACCCGGTGATCCTCGGCGGCGCCGCCCTCACCCGCGCCTACGTCGAACAGGACCTCCACGAGATCTACGAGGGCGAGGTCCGCTACGCCCGCGACGCGTTCGAGGGCCTGCGCCTGATGGACGCCCTGATCGCCGTCAAGCGGGGCGTCCCCGGCGCCTCGCTGCCCGAGCTCAAGCAGCGCCGCGTCGCCAAGCGGGACACCCCCCTCCTGCAGGTGGAGGAGCCGGAGGAGAAGGGGGGCCGCTCCGACGTCGCCGTCGACAACCCGGTCCCCACCCCGCCGTTCTGGGGCACCCGCGTGGTCAAGGGCATCCCGCTGAAGGACTACGCCTCCTGGCTGGACGAGGGCGCGCTGTTCAAGGGCCAGTGGGGGCTCAAGCAGGCCCGCGCCGGCGGGGCCACGTACGAGGAGCTCGTGGAGAGCGAGGGCCGGCCGCGGCTGCGCGGCCTCCTGGACAAGCTGCACACCGAGAACCTGCTCGAGGCCGCGGTGGTCTACGGGTACTTCCCCTGCGTCTCCAAGGGCGAGGACCTGATCATCCTCGACGACGAGGGGAACGAGCGGACCCGCTTCACCTTCCCGCGCCAGCGGCGCGGCCGGCGCCTGTGCCTGGCCGACTTCTTCCGCCCGGAGGAGTCCGGCGAGACCGACGTGGTCGGCCTCCAGGTGGTCACCGTCGGGTCGAGGATCGGCGAGGCCACGGCCAAGCTGTTCGAGTCCGACTCGTACCGCGAGTACCTGGAGCTGCACGGCCTGTCGGTCCAGCTCGCCGAGGCCATGGCCGAGTACTGGCACGCCCGCGTCCGCGCCGAGCTCGGCTTCGGCGGCGAGGACCCGGCCGCGGTGGAGGACATGTTCGACCTGAAGTACCGCGGCGCCCGCTTCTCGCTCGGCTACGGGGCCTGCCCCGACCTGGAGGACCGAGCGAAGATCGCCGACCTCCTCCGGCCGGAGCGGATCGGCGTCCACCTCTCCGAGGAGTTCCAGCTCCACCCGGAGCAGTCCACCGACGCGATCGTCATCCACCACCCCGAAGCGAAGTATTTCAACGCACGCTGACGCGGACCGACGTACACTTGTCGGTCCCATACAGGCCGGTCGCCTGTTCCCCGGGGGAATGCCCATGGGGAAGAGGCGACCGGCCTTCTCGTCCCCTGAGAGAGGTGTGTGCCGGATGACCAGCACCGTTCCCGCGCCCGTCGCCCGTACGGCCGACGGGCATGCCCTGCAGGCGGTGCTGCTGGACATGGACGGCACCCTCGTCGACACCGAGGGTTTCTGGTGGGAGATCGAGGTCGACGTCTTCGGCGAGCTCGGCCACCGGCTCGAGGAGTCCTGGCGCGACGTCGTCGTCGGCGGGCCGATGACCCGCAGCGCCGCCTTCCTCATCGAGTCCACCGGCGCCGCCATCACCCTTTCGGAGCTGAGCGTCCTGCTGAACGAGCGCTTCGAGGCGCGGATCGCCGACCAGGTCCCGCTGATGCCCGGCGCCGAGCGGCTGCTGGCCGAGCTGGCCCGGCACAACGTGCCCACCGCCCTCGTCTCCGCCTCGCACCGCCGCGTCATCGACCGGGTGCTGCGCACCCTGGGCCCCGAGCGGTTCGCGCTGAGCGTGGCCGGCGACGAGGTGGCCCGTACGAAGCCGCACCCCGATCCGTACCTGCTCGCCGCCCGGACCCTCGGCGCACACCCCTCGCGCTGCGCGGTCATCGAGGACACCGCGACGGGCGTGGCCTCCGCCGAGGCCGCCGGCTGCCGGGTCGTGGCCGTGCCCTCCGTCGGCGTCATCGCGCCCGCGCCCGGCCGCACCGTCGTCCGCTCGCTGGAGGACGTCGACCTGCCGTTCCTGCGCTCCCTCATCACTCCGATGAACTGATCGCATACGCTCAGTGCCGAACGGAATCGTGGTGTGACCGAGGTCCCACGGAAGGATCTTCCGTTCCATGGCCTGGAGGCTGAAATTCCATCCTTTCCGTGGCAGTTCTAACGGGTGACCTTTGTCACCCGCCAAGCCCCCGACGGACCTGTCCGGGGGCTTGGAAACCTGCCCTTGTGTCCGGATTGATCAGCTCCTGACCGAATCTGCGGTGACCGGCACATAGACAGGCAGTCCGCACCCATCACCGTGCGATTACGCCCCAAGTCCTGCCAGTTCAAGCCATCCCCTCCCAGACCACTAATGTCGACGCGGGCACTACGCCGCACCTCTGCTGTCCCGGACGCACACCCATGTGCCGGAACCGCGTGGACCGATCGTCACAACACCGGCCCGATCGTTCCGCCCTGAACGGGCGACCGCCGCGAAGTGCCCTTTACGCCGCTTTGAGCAAGTGCCGGTCAAGGGAGTACTTCCAGCATGAACCGCAAGACCCTGGTGCTGACGGCCGCGGCCGGACTGCTCACCCCCACGCTCGCCGCCTGCGGCAGCACGAGCGGAGGCGGAGCGGGATCCGGAGTGATCGTCGTCGGAACCACCGACCGGTTCGAGGCGGCCGATTACGCTCCCGCACCGTTCGACCCGGCCTACGCCTACGACGCCGGCGCCTGGAACGTCCTGCGGCAGACCGTCCAGACGCTGATGCACACCCCCCGCGGCGGCGGCCAGCCCGTCCCCGAAGCGGCCTCCGACTGCCGCTTCACCGACACGGGCAACGAGAGCTACCGCTGCACCCTGCGCCCCGGCCTCAAGTTCGCGAGCGGCGAGCCCCTGACGGCCAAGGACGTCAAGTTCTCCATCGACCGCGTCCTCGCCATCAAGGACGAGAACGGCCCCTCCTCGCTGCTCTCCACCCTCGACACCGTCGAGGTGAAGTCCGCCGACACCGTCGTCCTCCACCTGAAGACCCCGGACGCGACCTTCCCGTACAAGCTCTCCACCCCGGCCACCGGCATCGTCAGCGAGAAGAACTACGACGCCAAGAAGCTCCGTGACGGCTTCGCCGTCGACGGCTCCGGGCCGTACACGATGAAGGCCGAGGTCAAGGACAACCACCTCGTCCGGGCGGTCTTCAGCAAGAACCCGAACTACAAGGGCGACTTGAAGCTGCAGAACGACAAGGTCGAGCTGCGCACCTTCGACGACTCCGCGGCCATGGGCAAGGCCCTCAACGCCGGGTCCGTCCACATGGTCTCGCGCACCCTGTCGCCCGCCCAGATCACCGAGTTCGCCGCCAAGCCGCCCAAGGGCGTCAAGCTGGTCCCGATGCCCGGCCTGGAGATCCGCTACATCGGCTTCAACACCGATGCCCCGGCCGTCAAGGACAAGGCCGTACGCCAGGCCCTCGCCGCCGCCGTCGACCGCAACGCGATCATCGACAAGGTCTACGGCAAGTCCGCGCAGCCGCTGTACTCGCTGGTCCCGAGCTCCGTGCCCGGCCACGTCAACTCCTTCTTCAACAAGTACGGCGAGGCCAACACCGCGAAGGCCGCCGACCTGCTGAAGGCCGCCGGGATCAAGACCCCGGTCAAGCTGACGCTGAACTACACCAAGGACCACTACGGCGACGGCACGGCCACCGAGTTCGAGACCCTCAAGAACCAGCTGAACTCCACCCAGCTGTTCGACGTCACCGTCCAGGGCTCCGACTGGTCCGACTTCCGGCCCGCGCAGAAGAAGGGCGACTACGCCGCCTACGGGCTCGGCTGGTTCCCCGACTACCCGGACGCCGACAACTTCCTCGCCCCCTTCCTGGAGCAGGACAACTTCCTGGGCACGCCGTACGCCAACGCCGCGGTGCGCACCAAGCTCATCCCCGAATCCCGGCGCGCCGTCGACCGCAACGTCGCCGTCCCCGCGATCACGGAGATGCAGGACATCGTCGCCGAGGACGTGCCCGTCCTGCCGCTGTGGCAGGGCAAGCAGTACGTCGCCGCACGCGACGGGATCACCGGAGTGGAGTGGTCGGTCAACGCCATCTCCGACCTCCAGCTGTGGGAGCTCGGCCGCGGCGTCAGCGGCTGAGACCAGCAGTACCGGCAGTACCGGCGGCGGGTGTCGCAGGCCGGCGCAACGAAACAGTTCGACTGACTGTGAAGGACGTTCGCGTGATGAGACGTAACCAGTGGCTTGCGGCCCCGCTCGGCGCGGCCACCGCCGCCGCACTGCTCAGCGGTTGCGGTTCGACCGGCAGCCCCACCGCCGACGGCGGCGGCAAGGGCGTGGTCATGGGCATATCCGACCGGGTACGGTCCACCGACCCCGCCTCCGGCTACGACGCAGGGTCCTGGCTGCTCTTCAACAACGTCTTCCAGTCCCTGCTGGCCTTCCCCAAGGGCGGCGGCACCACGCCGGAGCCCGACGCCGCGCAGAGCTGCAACTTCGAGGGCGCCGACAGCAAGCTCTACAAGTGCACCCTGCGCGCCGGCCTGAAGTTCAGCAACGGCCACCCGCTCACCTCCAAGGACGTCAAGTACTCCTTCGAGCGCACGCTGAAGATCAACGACGACAACGGCCCCGCCGTGATGCTCGCCTCGATCGCCGGCATCGACACCCCCGACGACAAGACCGTCGTCTTCCGCCTCAAGAACTCCGACGCGACCTTCCCCAGCAAGATCGCCTCGGGCGCGGGCTCGATCGTCGACCACAGCGAGTACCCGGCGGACAAGCTGCGCACCGACAACAAGGCCGTCGGCTCGGGCGTCTACAAGCTGGACTCGTTCAACGACAAGAGCGCCGGCTTCTCCGTCAACGAGAACTACAGCGGCAAGGCCAAGGCGAAGAACACCGGCGTCACGCTCAAGTTCTTCAACGGCGACCAGGCCGGCCTGAAGAAGGTCCTGGAGGGCGGCGACGTCGACTTCGCCTTCCGCGGCCTCGCCGCCAAGGACATCGCCGCCCTGTCCTCCACCAAGACCGGGGACAACAAGGTCGAGGTCGTCCAGGGCACCGGTGCCGAAGTCGAGCACCTCGTGTTCAACATGAACGACCCGGTCGCCGGCAAGCTCCCGATCCGCAAGGCCATCGCCTACCTCGTGGACCGCGAAGCGATCGTCAAGGAGGTCTACGACGGCACCACGACCTCCCTCTACTCGATCGTCCCGGCCGGCATCGCCTCCCACAACACCGCCTTCTTCGACCGCTACGGCGGCAGCCCGCAGCCGAAGAAGGCCGAGGCCGTCCTGCGCGCCGCCGGCATCAAGGACAAGGTGAAGATCACCCTGTACTCGACGACGACGCGCAACGGTCCCTCCACCGACCAGCAGTTCCAGCTCATCGCCAAGCAGCTCAACGAGAGCGGGCTCTTCGAGGCCGACGTGAAGTCCGTCGAGTTCACGCAGTACGAGAAGGACATCCAGGACGGCAAGTACGGCGTGTACGTCAAGGGCTGGGTCCCCGACTACCCCGACGCCGACAGCTTCACCCAGCCGTTCTTCGGCCCGGACAACGTCGTGCACAACAACTACGACAACAAGGAGATCAGCGGGACGATCATCCCGTCGACCGCCGCCAAGTCCGACCGCACCGCGGCCAACCCGGACTACAACCGGCTGCAGGACCTCGTCGCCGAGGAGATCCCGCTGCTCCCGCTCTGGCAGAGCAAGCAGTACGCCGTCACCCGCCAGAACGTGACCGGCCTGCAGTGGTCGCTGGACGCCTCGACCGTCTTCCGCTTCTGGGAGATCAGCAAGGGCTGACCCGACCCGGTACGGCGAAGGGGCCGGCGGCCGCGCGATGCGGCCGCCGGCCCCTTCGGCCGTTCCGGCGGGGTCAGGCCCCGGCGCCGGGCCGCACGAGACCGCTCTCGTACGCGTACACCGCCGCCTGCACCCGGTCGCGCAGGCCGAGCTTGGTCAGCACGTGCCCCACGTGCGTCTTCACCGTCGTCTCGCTGACGAACAGGTCCGCCGCGATCTCCGCGTTCGACAGGCCGCGCGCCACCAGCTTCAGCACCTCGACCTCCCGCTCGGTCAGCGTGCCCAGCGTGTCCGGCACGCTCTCCTCGCCCGACGGCAGATGGCCCGCGTACTTGTCCAGCAGCCGCCGCGTGATGCTCGGCGCCAGCATCGCCTCGCCGCCCGCCACCACCCGGATCGCCTGCACCAGCTCGACGGCCGGCGCGTCCTTCAACAGGAACCCGCTCGCCCCCGCCCGCAGCGCCTCCACCACGTACTCGTCCAGGTCGAAGGTGGTCAGCACGAGCACCTTCGCCGGGCCGTCCCGGCCCGGACCCGTGATCTGCCGGGTCGCCTCCACCCCGTCCATCCGCGGCATCCGGATGTCCATCAGCACCACGTCGGGCTGCAGCGCCCGCACCTGGTCCAGCGCCTGCAGACCGTCCCCGGCCTCGCCGACGACCGCCAGGTCCTGTTCGGCCTCCAGGATCATCCGGAAGCCGGTGCGCAGCAGCGGCTGGTCGTCGACCAGTAGGACGCGGATCGCCACGGTGGGGTACCTCGTATTCGTACGGCGGCTCGACGGACGCCGCCCATTCTGCCCTGATCGGCCCCTCAGGATTCCCCGGCCCCGGGCCCGGCCGCGGCTCCGGGCCCGGCCTCGGGCCGCGGGGCGATCACCAGCGGATAGACCGGGGGAGTCCCGCCGAACTCCGGACACACCGCCTGGTGGTCGCACCAGCCGCACAGCTTCGTCGGCCGCGGCCGCCAGTCACCCGTCTCCGTCGCCTCCTTGATCGCGTCCCACAGCGCCAGCAGCTTGCGCTCCACCCGCTCCAGGTCCGCGATCACCGGGTCGTACGTCAGCACGTCCCCGCTGCCCAGATAGACCAGCTGCAGCCGCCGCGGCACGACCTGCTTCAGCCGCCACACCACCAGCGCGTAGAACTTCATCTGGAACAGCGCGCCCTCGGCGTACTCGGGCCGCGGCGCCTTGCCCGTCTTGTAGTCGACGATCCGCACCTCACCCGACGGCGCCACGTCCACCCGGTCGATGATCCCGCGCAGCCGCAGCCCCGACTCCAGCTCCGTCTCCACGAAGAACTCCCGCTCCACCGGCTCCAGCCGCGTCGGGTCCTCCAGCGTGAACCACCGCTCCACCAGCGCCTCGGCCTCCGTCAGCCAGCGCGCCAGCCCCGCCCCCTCGTCCGCCTCCGGGAACAGCTCCACCAGCTCCGGCTTCGACTCCAGCAGCCGGTCCCACTGCCCCGGGATCAGCGCCTTCGCCCGCGGCGCCGTCCGCTCCACCGCCGGGTGGTCGAAGAGCCGCTCCAGCACCGCGTGCACCAGCGTGCCCCGCGTCGCGGCCGCACTCGGCTTCTCCGGCAGCTTGTCGATCACCCGGAACCGGTACAGCAGCGGGCACTGCATGAAATCGCTCGCCCGCGAAGGGGAGAGCGAAGAAGGCGCCACAGCGCGCGGCGCTGCGTCGGCATCGGCTGCGCCAGGAACCGGACCGGGGCTCGTCGTCATGGACAAAACCCTACGACCCGCCACCGACAGCGCGCGCATACCATCGACGCCGAGCACCCTCGCACTGCATGATCGGAGCATCACACCGCGCTACCAGGGACCCCGCCCCGCACCGAACGTGCACCTGCACCACACTGAAAGCACCGCCGGCCGCAACCCGCCGGACAGCACCGAACGAAGGACAGCCGTGGCAGACACCGACGAAACCGGCGAGCGCGCAGACAAGCGCTCCGGACCGGGCGGCGGCATCCTCATGGGCCGCCCCTTCGGCGTTCCCGTGTACGTCTCGCCCAGCTGGTTCCTCGTCGCCGCCCTCATCACCTGGGTCTTCGGCGACCAGCTCGACCGCGTCCTGCCCGACCTCGGCCCGGCCCGCTACCTCGTCTCTCTCTTCTTCGCCGTCGCCTTCTACGCCTCGGTCCTCGTCCACGAACTCGCCCACACCGTCGCCGCGCTGCGCTTCAAACTGCCCGTGCGCCGGATCCAGCTCCAGTTCTTCGGCGGCGTCTCCGAGATCGAGAAGGAGTCCGAGACCCCCGGCCGCGAATTCGTCCTCGCCTTCGTCGGCCCCCTCCTCTCCCTCCTCCTCGCCGGCGCCTTCTACCTCGGCATGGAGCTCGTCGACCCGGCCACCGTCCCCGGCGTCCTGCTCGCCGGCCTGATGATCTCCAACCTGCTCGTCGCCGCGTTCAACCTGCTCCCCGGCCTCCCGCTCGACGGGGGCCGCATGCTGCGCGCCGTCATCTGGGGCATCACCGGCAAGCCCATGACCGGCACGGTCGCCGCCGCCTGGGTCGGCCGCGCGCTGGCCGTCGCCGTCCTCATCGGACTCCCGATGGTCACGCACACCGGGATCCTGGGCACCGGTGCGGGTGCCATCGATGCGACCGGAATGAACACCGTCATGGACGCCCTGCTCGCCGCGATCCTCGCCGCCATCATCTGGACCGGCGCCGGCAACAGCCTGCGCATGGCCCGCCTGCGCGAGCACCTCCCCGAGCTGCGCGCCCGCGCCCTCACCCGGCGCGCGGTCCCCGTGGAGAACGCCACCCCGCTCTCCGAGGCCCTGCGGCGCGCCAACGCCCACGGCGCCCGCGCCATCGTCGTCGTCGACGGCCACGGCGACCCGCTGTCCATCGTCCGCGAGAGCGCCATCGCCTCCGTCCCCGAACACCGCCGCCCCTGGGTGGCCGTCAGCACCCTCGCCCAGGAGCTCACCGACGGGATGAGGGTCTCCGCCGAACTGTCCGGGGAGGAACTCCTCGACCACCTGCGGGCCACCCCCGCCAGCGAGTACCTCGTCCTCGAACCCTCCGGCGAGATCTACGGCGTCCTGTCCACCCTCGACGTCGAGAAGGCCTTCGTGAAGGCCATGGCGCGGCCCCAGTCCTGAAGCCAATACACTGGTCACATGTCCGAACCGACCGGTGCCGCCCGCCGACGCGGGCCCTTCGAGGTCGGGGACCAGGTTCAGCTCACCGACCCCAAGGGCCGCCACTACACGTTCACGCTCGAAGCAGGGAAGAATTTCCACACCCACAAGGGTTCCTTCCCGCACGACGAGCTGATCGGCTCCCCCGAAGGAAGCGTCGTCCGTACCACGGGCAACGTCGCCTATCTCGCGCTGCGTCCCCTGCTCCCCGACTATGTCCTGTCCATGCCCCGCGGCGCCGCCGTGGTCTACCCCAAGGACGCGGGCCAGATCCTGGCCTTCGCCGACATCTTCCCCGGCGCCCGCGTCGTGGAAGCGGGGGTGGGTTCCGGCTCCCTGAGCAGCTTCCTGCTGCGCGCCATCGGCGACCAGGGCATGCTCCACAGCTACGAGCGCCGCGCGGACTTCGCCGAGATCGCCACCGCGAACGTCGAGCGCTACTTCGGCGGCCCGCACCCCGCGTGGAAGCTGACCGTCGGCGACCTCCAGGACAACCTGGACGAGACCGACGTCGACCGCGTGATCCTCGACATGCTCGCCCCCTGGGAATGCCTGGACGCGGTCAAGAAGGCCCTCGTCCCCGGCGGCATCCTGTGCTGCTACGTGGCCACCACCACCCAGCTCTCCAAGACGGTCGAGTCCATCCGCGAGATCGGCTGCTTCGCCGAGCCGCAGCCCTGGGAATCGATGATCCGCAACTGGCACGTCGAGGGCCTCGCCGTCCGCCCGGACCACCGGATGATCGGCCACACCGGCTTCCTCGTCACCGCCCGCCGTCTCGCCGACGGGGTCGAGCCCCCCATGCGCCGGCGCCGCCCCGCCAAGGGCGCCTACGGCGAGGACTACGACGGACCGGGCAGCGACCGCTCCGCCTAGAGCGCGGCGAGGCCGCCCGGCCGACCCAACACCACGGCGCTGTGGCGCAGTTCCCCGGAGGATCCGGGAACTGCGCCACAGCGCCTTTTCGTTGTCCCACCAGTGGCCCCCCATACCGGTCCCAGCCGACACGGACCCGGCCGTTCCGCCCCGGTGTGAGGTGTGGCACGATGCTGGCTCCCCGTCACCCTTCGCACAGGAGACACCCCGCGTGCCGCACCGCCCCGCCGAGCTGACGCCGACACCGGAATTCCTGGCCCACAGCAGCGCCAGGCCCCTCCACTGGCTCGCCACGGCCACCGCCATGGCCGCCGTCATAGCCGCCGCGGGACTCATCCAGCCGGACGCGTCCGCCACCGGCCACGCCGGTCCCTCGGCGGCCCCGGCGAGCGGCCCGCAGGCCGCCGCCCCCGATGCGTCCGCGGTCACGTACCCGCTGGACTGCAAGGGCCTCCCGACGGCCGTCACGGCCACCGCCCAGGGCGACCTCGACGGCGACGGCCGCCCCGAGACCGTGGCGGCCGTCCGCTGCGACGCCGGATCCGGCACCCCGCCCCACGCGATCTACGTACTCGCCCAGGACAAGGCGCAGGGCTCGGCGCCCAGGGTCGTGGCGACCCTGCTGGAGGCGGGGAAGAAGCAGACCGCCACCGAGCTCACCGTGCGCGACGGGGTCGTCACCGCCAGCCTCCTCGGTTACTCCTCGCCCCAGGTGCCCCGCTACAGCCCGGATGTGAAGCAGCTCGCCAAGTGGCGCTGGAGCGGCGGAAAATTCCGCCAGGAGCTGACGAACTCAGACGCCAGGAGTGTTTGAATCGTCACTCCGCGTCGGGGCCGTAGACCTCGACCCTGTCCGAAACGCGCCTTACGTGGATGCAGTCGCCCGGGCATTCCTTCGCCGAGTCCACCACGTCCTGCAGGAGCGTGAGGGGAACCGGAGTCGTCGCCCCCGCGTCCACCAGGAGCTCGTCCTCAGGGCTCTTCACGTACGCCAGACCGTCGATGTCCAGCTCGAACACCTCCGGCGCGTACTGCACACAGATGCCGTCACCGGTGCACAGGTCCTGGTCGATCCAGACCTCGAGCGGCTCGCCGGCCTGCCCGGCACCACCCGTGGGAGCCTCCTGCTGCACGGTCATATCTCCTGCCGTTCCCTGCGCTCAGTGATCCGTTTCCGCCACGAGTCGCGGCAAGTCGCGCGAGCCCTGACGGGTGTTGAACACTTCGACCTTACAACCGGCCGCTTTCCGATGTTGATGGGTGGGTATTTCCTTGGCGTGAGGGAGTACGCAAGGGTGAAGATCGGACACACCTCTACCGTCTTTGTGATCTAGGGGTTTCAATCACCACCAGCCCAGGTAGGGTCAGGAAGCGTCCAGCTCCCCTTGGAGGAGGTGAGGACCGTGGCAGCCCACGACGACGACATCAACCGCGGCATCCGGCCGGGGCGAGGGTCTGAGGACCCCGCCGGCCAGGTTGCCTATCTCGAGCAGGAAATCGCCGTCCTGCGACGTAAGCTCGCCGACTCTCCGCGACACACGAGGATTCTCGAAGAGCGGATCGTCGAGCTCCAGACAAACCTGGCCGGCGTCTCCGCGCAAAACGAGCGACTGGCAAATACGCTCCGTGAGGCCCGCGACCAGATCGTCGCGCTCAAGGAGGAAGTCGACCGGCTCGCGCAGCCGCCGGCCGGCTTCGGTGTCTTCCTTCAGGCGAACGAAGACGGCACCGTCGACATCTTCACCGGCGGCCGAAAGCTCCGCGTGAACGTCAGCCCCAGCGTCGAACCGGAAGACCTCCGGCGCGGCCAGGAGGTCATGCTCAACGAGGCCCTCAACGTGGTCGAGGCCATGGAGTTCGAACGGGCCGGGGACATCGTCACCCTCAAGGAGATCCTCGAGGACGGCGAGCGCGCCCTGGTGGTCGGGCACACCGACGAGGAGAGGGTGGTGAGGCTCGCCGAGCCGCTCCTGGACATCACCATCCGCCCCGGCGACGCCCTCCTGCTCGAGCCCCGCTCCGGCTACGTCTACGAGGTCGTCCCCAAGAGCGAGGTCGAGGACCTGGTCCTCGAAGAGGTCCCGGACATCGACTACGACAAGATCGGCGGCCTGGGCGACCAGATCGAGCTGATCCGCGACGCGGTCGAGCTCCCGTACCTCTACCCCGACCTCTTCAAGGAACACGAACTGCGGCCCCCGAAGGGCATCCTGCTCTACGGCCCTCCCGGCTGCGGCAAGACGCTCATCGCCAAGGCAGTGGCCAACTCCCTTGCCAAGAAGGTCGCCGAGGTGACCGGACAGGCCCAGGGCAAGTCCTACTTCCTGAACATCAAGGGCCCCGAGCTCCTCAACAAGTACGTCGGCGAGACCGAGCGGCACATCCGCCTCGTCTTCCAGCGTGCCCGTGAGAAGGCCAGCGAGGGCACCCCCGTCATCGTCTTCTTCGACGAGATGGAATCCCTCTTCCGCACCCGCGGATCCGGAGTCAGCTCGGACGTGGAGAACACCATCGTCCCCCAGCTGCTCGCCGAGATCGACGGTGTGGAGGGCCTGGAGAACGTCATCGTGATCGGCGCCTCCAACCGCGAGGACATGATCGACCCGGCCATCCTGCGCCCCGGCCGGCTCGACGTGAAGATCAAGATCGAGCGCCCCGACGCCGAAGCCGCGAAGGACATCTTCGCCAAGTACCTCAAGGCCTCGCTGCCGCTCCACACCGACGACCTCACCGAGCACTCCGGCTCGCCCGAGGTCGCCGTCCACAGCATGATCCAGACGGTCGTCGAGCAGATGTACGCCGAAACCGAGGAAAACCGCTTCCTCGAGGTCACGTACGCCAACGGCGACAAGGAAGTCCTGTACTTCAAGGACTTCAACTCCGGCGCCATGATCCAGAACATCGTGGACCGGGCCAAGAAGATGGCCATCAAGGCCTTCCTCGAACACAACCAGAAGGGTCTGCGGGTCTCCCACCTCCTCCAGGCGTGCGTGGACGAGTTCAAGGAGAACGAGGACCTGCCGAACACCACCAACCCGGACGACTGGGCCCGGATCTCCGGCAAGAAGGGCGAGCGGATCGTATTCATCCGCACGCTCGTCACCGGAAAGCAGGGCGCGGACACCGGACGCTCCATCGACACGGTGGCGAACACCGGTCAGTACCTCTGATCGAACAGGGCGGCTGCGGATGCCCTACCCGGGCACCCGCAGCCGACTGCTTTACCGACTGCTCTTTTCAGCCGGTGACGGGGTGAAGTCAATGACTGAAATGATCTCCCCACCAGCGTGGAGTGGTTCTAGGCTCTTCCGTACCGCCGGTCGCGCAGTGCGGGGACGGGCACCGCACACGCACCGGAGCACCAGCGGTACTTGAGCGCCGCTCCCGAACGGGAGCGCCGCCGGGCAAGGAGGGCCGCATGACCGTACGGCGAGTAATGGGAATCGAGACGGAGTACGGGATCTCCGTCCCGGGGCACCCGAACGCCAATGCCATGCTCACCTCGTCCCAGATCGTCAACGCCTACGCGGCGGCGATGCACCGGGCGCGCCGCGCCCGCTGGGACTTCGAGGAGGAGAACCCGCTGCGGGACGCCCGCGGCTTCGACCTCGCCCGCGAGGCCGCCGACAACAGCCAGCTCACCGACGAGGACATCGGCCTCGCCAACGTCATCCTCACCAACGGCGCACGGCTCTACGTCGACCACGCGCACCCCGAGTACAGCTCCCCGGAGATCACCAACCCGCTCGACGCCGTCCTCTGGGACAAGGCCGGCGAGCGGATCATGGCGGAGGCCGCCGTCCGGGCCGCCCAGCTCCCCGGTGCCCAGCCCATCCACCTCTACAAGAACAACACCGACAACAAGGGCGCCTCCTACGGCACGCACGAGAACTACCTGATGAAGCGGGAGACCCCCTTCTCGGAGATCGTGCGCCACCTGACCCCCTTCTTCGTCTCCCGCCAGGTCGTGACCGGCGCGGGGCGGGTGGGGATCGGCCAGGACGGCCGCGAGCACGGCTTCCAGATCAGCCAGCGCGCTGACTACTTCGAGGTCGAGGTCGGCCTGGAGACGACGCTCAAGCGGCCGATCATCAACACGCGCGACGAGCCGCACTCGGACGCCGAGAAGTACCGCCGGCTGCACGTGATCATCGGCGACGCCAACCTCTCCGAGATCTCGACGTACCTCAAGCTCGGCACCACCGCACTCGTCCTCTCGATGATCGAGGACTCCTTCATCAACGTCGACCTGGCCGTGGACCAGCCCGTGCGGACCCTGCACCAGGTCTCCCACGACCCCGATCTGCAACACCTGATCACGCTGCGCAGCGGCCGCACGCTGACCGCCGTACAACTCCAGATGGAGTACTTCGAGCTGGCCAGGAAGTACGTGGACGAGCGTTTCGGCTCCGACGCGGACGAGCAGACCAAGGATGTGCTGGTCCGCTGGGAGGACGTGCTGGGCCGGCTGGAGAGCGACCCGATGAGCCTGTCGGGCGAGCTGGACTGGATCGCGAAGCGCGAGATCCTGGAGGGCTACCGCAGGCGCGACGGGCTCGGCTGGGACGCCGCCCGCCTCCACCTGGTGGACCTCCAGTACGCGGACGTGCGGCCCGAGAAGGGCCTCTACAACCGCCTGGTGGCCCGCGGCAAGATGAAGCGGCTGGTGGAGGAGCCGGCGGTGGAGCGCGCGCAGGGCAAGCCGCCGGAGGACACCCGGGCCTACTTCCGGGGCCGGTGCCTGGAGCAGTACGCGGACGACGTGGCCGCGGCCTCGTGGGACTCGGTGATCTTCGACCTCCCGGGCCGGGACTCGCTGCAGCGGGTGCCGACGCTGGAACCCCTGCGGGGTACCCGCAAGCACGTGAAGGAGCTCCTGGACCGCTGCCGCACGGCGGAGGACCTGGTGCGGGTGCTCAGCGGGAACTGAGGGCTGAAAAGTCACCGTTCCGGGAATCATGAAAGCAGCCGCACGTTATGAAAGTGCGGGGACGAATGCCGGACCCTCCTTGTAGGGTCCGACGTAGGGTCTGATCTTGAGAGATCCCGATCCCGGGGTCTCTCGACATGAGCGCGCGAACCGAGCGGGGTGAGGTAGACATGGCGACCAAGGACACCGGCGGCGGACAGCAGAAGGCGACTCGCTCGACCGAGGAGGTCGAGGAGGCGGCGGTCGAGGAATCGACCGACCTCAAGGAGCGCCAGGAGAAGCTCTCCGACGACGTCGACTCAGTTCTCGACGAGATCGACGACGTACTTGAGGAGAACGCCGAGGACTTCGTGCGGTCCTTCGTGCAAAAGGGTGGTCAGTAAGACCCCTTTACCTTCGATTCGAAGGTGATGGTGGAGGAAATGGCCAGGCTGGAGCAGAGCGAAGTCGCGCGCCCGGTGCGGTGAACAGAAGCCGCATCGGGCGTTCGCTCCCGCAGGTTGATCATCGCCGCGGGACGGGTAGGGTCCCTGGCGTACTTTGCTTCAACTGCAATTCAGGTCTTGGCGTGTTGAAAGGCAACCCCGACCGCATGCGTCGGGCCGCCGCACATTTGGAGGGAACGCGTGGAAGCCAACACTCGTAGCACGGGGCGGCTGCCGGCAGCCTTCCTGACGCCGGGGTCCTCGTCCTTCATGGACTTCCTGGGGGCGCACTCGCCCGAGATGCTGCCGGGGAACCGGAAGCTGCCCGAGGGCGTTGTCGAGGCGCCGCACGGGACGACCATCGTCGCCACCACCTTCCCCGGCGGGGTCGTGCTCGCCGGTGACCGGCGCGCGACCATGGGGAACATGATCGCGCAGCGGGACATCGAGAAGGTGTTCCCCGCCGACGAGTACTCCGCGGTGGGCATCGCCGGTACGGCCGGCCTGGCCGTGGAGATGGTGAAGCTGTTCCAGCTGGAGCTGGAGCACTTCGAGAAGGTGGAGGGGGCGACCCTGAGCCTCGAGGGCAAGGCCAACCGGCTCTCCACCATGATCCGGAGCAACCTGGGGATGGCCATGCAGGGGCTGGCCGTCGTGCCGCTGTTCGCGGGCTGGGACGAGGGCAAGGAGAAGGGCCGGATCTTCTCCTACGACGTGACCGGCGGCCGCTCCGAGGAGCACGGCTTCGCCGCCACCGGATCCGGCTCGATCTTCGCGCGCGGCTCGATGAAGAAGCTGTACCGCCCCGACCTGACGGAGGAGCAGGCCACCACCCTCGTCGTACAGGCCCTGTACGACGCCGCCGACGACGACTCGGCGACCGGTGGGCCGGACCTGTACCGCCACATCTACCCCATCGTCACCGTCATCACCGACGAGGGATTCCGCAGGCTGACGGACGAGGAGTCGCAGGAACTCGCCCGCAGCGTCACCAACCGGCGGCTCGAGCAGCCCGACGGGCCGCGCGCGGCCCTGCTCTGACCAGTCCTCCTCGTCGCCCAGAAGAAAGGGACGGATAACCGGTGTCGACTCCGTTCTACGTCTCACCCCAGCAGGCCATGGCCGACCGGGCGGAATACGCCCGGAAGGGCATCGCCCGCGGTCGCAGCCTCGTCGTGCTGCAGTACGCCGACGGCATCGTGTTCGTCGGCGAGAACCCGTCCCGCGCGCTGCACAAGTTCAGCGAGATCTACGACCGGATCGGCTTCGCGGCCGCCGGCAAGTACAACGAGTACGAGAACCTGCGGATCGGCGGCGTGCGCTACGCCGATCTACGCGGATACACCTACGACCGCGACGATGTGACGGCCCGTGGGCTGGCCAACGTCTACGCGCAGACGCTGGGCACCATCTTCTCCAGCGCCGGCGAGAAGCCGTACGAGGTGGAGCTGGTCGTGGCCGAGGTCGGTGCCACGGCCGCGGGCGACCAGATCTACCGGCTGCCGCACGACGGTTCGATCGTGGACGAGCACGGCTCGGTCGCGGTCGGCGGCAACGCCGAGCAGATCAGCACGTACCTGGACCAGCGCCACCAGGACGGGATGACCCTGTCCGAGGCGCTGAAGCTCGCGGTGCAGGCGCTGTCGAGCCAGGCGAACGGCGCGGACAAGACGATTCCGGCCGAGCGGCTGGAGGTCGCGGTGCTGGACCGGACGCGGGCCCAGCAGCGGAAGTTCAAGCGGATCCGGGGACGGCAGCTGTCGCGGCTGCTGGAGGCGGACGTCACGGCGGCCGTGCAGGCCGACGCCGTGTCGAACGACGAGGCTCCCGAGGACGACTCCGAGTAGAGCGCGTGCGCGGTGGCGCCCCCGGCCTTGCGGCCGGGGGCGCTTTCGGGTTTTCGGGGGTCGGTCGGGAGGGGTCAGGCGGGGGCCGGGCCCGTGGAGGCGCGGACGATCAGGTCGACCGGGAGGTCGGGGGCGGTCCAGGGGGTGCCGTCCAGGACGGCGAGGAGGGCGGTCATGCCCTGTTCGCCGACGCGTTCGGCGGGCAGGTGCACGGTGGTGAGCTCGGGTTCGACGGCGGTGGCCAGGGCGAGGTCGTCGATTCCGGTGACGGAGAGGTCCTCCGGGACGCGCAGGCCGAGGCGGCGGGCGGCCTTGCAGGCGCCGGCGGCCAGGACGTCGTCGTCGCAGACGACGGCGGTGGGCCGGTCCCCGGGGGCCGCGAGGACCGCCTCCATGGCCGTACGGGCGTCGGCGACGGTGAGCGGGGCCCGTACGGTGCGCAGCTCGGCGTGGGGGCGCAGCAGGGCGGCCAGGGCCTCGGCGCGGACGTCGAAGGTCCAGGAGTCCACGGCGGAGGCGAGGTGGAGGACGCGGCGGTGGCCGAGCGCGAGGAGGTGCTCGGTGATCTGGCGCATGCCGTCGGCCATGGCGAGGTTGACGTGGGCGGCGGCGCGCGTGGCGGTGGGGTCGCTGTCGAGCATGACGAGGGGGAGCTCGGCGTCGCCGATGGCGTCGAGGGCGTGGGCGGCCATGGAGGAGGCGATGACCCCGTCGAGGGCGGCGCGGGCGGAGGCGAAGGGGTCGCGGGCCGGGCCGGTGCCGTCGGGGGAGGGGTAGAGGACGACGCCGAAGCCGTGTTCGGCGGCGACGCGGGCGGCGCCGGTGTAGACGCGGGCGAAGAACTCGTTGGTGAGGGCGGGCACGACCAGGAGGGCGGTGCGGGTGGAGCCGAGACGGAGGTTGCGGGCGGCGAGGTTGGGCCGGTAGCCGAGGGTGGCGGCGGCTTCGCGGACCAGGCCGGCGGTGCGTTCGGAGACGCGGCCGCGCCATTTGTCGCCGAGGACGAGGGAGACGGTGGCCTGCGAGACCCCGGCGGCGGTGGCCACGTCCCGGCTGGTGGGTCTCGTCACACCGTGCTCCTGTTGTACGAGGTCGGCGGGGGTGGGGGTGAGGGTCGGGTTGGACCCCCGTGGTGTGGCCATGGTACGTATGACTTCCAACGTTATACGTATTACTAGATTCACTCCCGGCGGGACTCCGGGCAGAAGGGGGCGGACATGGCCGCGGGATACGCGGAGCTGCTCAGGACCCGGCATGCCGCGAGGCTGCTGGCGGGCACGCTCGTCGGCCGGCTGCCGAACGCCACCGCGGCGATCGCGATCGTGCTGTTCACGCGCGCGGAGGGCGGCAGCTACAGCCTCGCGGGCGCGCTCGCCGCGGTCTACGGAGTGGCGAACGCGGTGGGTCAGCCGCTGCTCGGGCGGGCCGTGGACCTCTTCGGGCAGCCGCGCGTGCAGCTGCCGGCCGCGGTGCTCTCGGCGCTGGGCATGGCGTGGCTCGCGTTCGCGGGCACGGGGTCGGCGGCGGCCGCGTACGGGGCCGTGGTCGTCGGCGGGTTCTTCGCGCCGCCGCTGGAGGGCGGGCTGCGGGCGCTGTGGCCCTCGGTGCTCGGCGGCAAGGAGGAGCGGGTGCACGCCGCGTACGCGATGGACGCGGTGGCGCAGGAGATCATGTACACGGTCGGGCCGCTGCTGGTGACGCTGTGCGTCTCGCTGTGGGATCCGGCCGGGGCGCTGCTGGTGATCCATGCGCTCGGTGTCGTGGGGGCGCTGTCCGTGGTGCTCAGCGAGCCCTCGCGGCGGTGGCGTTCGGAGCCGCGCGAGGCGCACTGGCTGGGCGCGCTGCGCTCGACGGGGCTGCGGGCACTGCTGGGCGCGTTCTTCTTCGTGGGCATGGCGCTGGGGTCGATCACGGTGGCGGGTGTGGCGTACGCCGATGACCACGGGGGCCAGTCGGTGTACGGCTGGCTGATGGCGGCGCTGGGTCTGGGCGCACTGGCCGGCGGGGTGCTCTACGGGGCGCGGCAGTGGGCGGGTGCGCCGGAGCGGCGGCTGCGCGTGATCGTGGCGCTGTTGGCGGTGTGCTACCTGCCGCTGGTACTGGTTCCGGGGCCGGTGGCGATGACGGCGCTGGCGGCGCTGGCGGGCGTGTTCCTGGCGCCGGCGCTGGCGTGCGCGTTCATCGTCGTGGACCGTCACGCTCCGGTGGGGACGGTGACGGAGGCGTTCTCGTGGCTGGTGACCTTCTTCGGTGTGGGCGCGGCGATCGGCACGGCCGCGGCGGGGCCGGCGGTGGAACTGGGCGGTTCGGCGAGCGGGTTCGGCGTGGCGTGTGTCGCGGGTGCGTCGGCGCTGCTGGTGCTGACGCTCACTCAGCGCGTCATGGCCGCTCCGGGCCGGACCCGTACGGTGGCGGGTTCGCCCGCGGTGGCCGCGGAAGGCGTCGGCGGGGGCGCCGCGGAGGGTCCGGCGGGCGGCCCGGCGGAGCGGCTCGTCGGGAACTGATCGAAACGGCGTTCACGAACCCGGTTTCAGAACAGTGCGGAAGGCGTAATGTTCAGTCATGGACCGCCGCATTTTCGGGCTGGAGAACGAGTACGGCGTCACGTGCACGTTCAGGGGACAGCGCCGACTGTCTCCTGACGAAGTGGCGCGCTACCTCTTCCGCCGTGTTGTGTCATGGGGCCGCAGCAGCAATGTCTTCCTGCGGAACGGCGCCCGCCTGTACCTCGACGTGGGTTCGCATCCGGAATATGCAACTCCCGAATGCGACAACGTGACGGAACTCGTCACGCACGACAAGGCAGGCGAGCGCATTCTCGAAGGTCTGCTCGTCGACGCCGAACGCCGCCTGCACGAGGAGGGAATCGCGGGCGACGTCTATCTCTTCAAGAACAACACCGACTCGGCGGGCAACTCGTACGGCTGCCACGAGAACTATCTGGTGGCCCGGCACGGGGAATTCTCCCGTCTGGCGGACATCCTCATTCCGTTCCTCGTCACGCGCCAGCTGATCTGCGGCGCGGGCAAGGTGCTGCAGACCCCCCGGGGCGCGGTCTACTGCGTGAGCCAGCGGGCCGAGCACATCTGGGAGGGCGTCAGCTCCGCCACGACCCGGTCACGTCCGATCATCAACACCCGCGACGAGCCGCACGCGGACGCCGAGCGCTACCGCCGCCTGCACGTGATCGTCGGGGACTCGAACATGTCCGAGACGACCATGCTGCTCAAGGTCGGCGCCACCGACCTGGTGCTGCGCATGATCGAGGCGGGCACGGTGATGCGCGACCTGACCCTGGAGAACCCGATCCGGGCGATCCGCGAGGTCAGCCACGACATCACGGGCCAGCGCAAGGTGCGCCTGGCGAGCGGCCGGGAGGCCTCGGCGCTGGAGATCCAGCGCGAGTACTACGACAAGGCCGTGGACTTCGCCGAGCGCCGGGGGATCCGTACCGGCACGGTGGACCAGGTGCTGGAGCTGTGGGGCCGCACCCTCGACGCGATCGACGCGGAGGACCTGGACCGGATCGGGACCGAGATCGACTGGGTCATGAAGTACCAGCTGATCGAGCGGTACCGGGCCAAGCACGGCATGACCATGTCGAACCCGCGCGTGGCCCAGATAGACCTCGCGTACCACGACATCCACCGCCGGCGCGGTCTGTACTACCTGCTGGAGCGCAAGGGGCAGGCGGCCCGGATCTGCAACGACCTCAAGATCTTCGAGGGCAAGTCGGTGCCCCCGCAGACCACGCGGGCGCGGCTGCGCGGCGACTTCATCCGCCGGGCGCAGGAGCAGAGGCGGGACTTCACGGTCGACTGGGTGCACCTCAAGCTCAACGACCAGGCGCAGCGGACCGTGCTGTGCAAGGACCCGTTCCGGTCGGTGGACGACCGGGTGGAGAAGCTGATCGCAGGGATGTGAGATCGCGCTGATCTCGTGCAGGGCCCCGTACGGATCTCGTACGGGGCCCTGCGCACGCCTTAGAGTGGCGTCGACCGCACCGCCGTCTGAGATCTGAGGAACACGTGCGCCGACTTGCCGGCCTGCTTGTCGTACCCCTTCTGCTGTTGTCGACAGCAGCCTGTGGCGACAGCGGCTCCGACTCCGCCGAGATGAAGAACGGGGCGCCCGCGATCACCAAGGGTGCCAAGTTCGGTGAGACCCCGACCCTGTCCAAGGGCAAGGGCGACCCGCCGAAGGAGCTGAAGGTGGTGACCGTCAGCGAGGGCAACGGCCCGGCGCTGAAGAAGGGCGACGTCGCCCAGGTCAACTACTACGGCCAGGTGTGGGACGGCAAGGAGCCGTTCGACCAGAGCTTCGGCAAGGGCAAGCCGTTCGAGGTGACCATCGGTGCCGGAATGGTCATCAAGGGCTGGGACCAGGGCCTCGAGGGCAAGAAGGTCGGCAGCCGCCTGGAGCTGGTGATCCCGCCGGACCTCGGTTACGGCGACAAGGGCTCCGGCGACAAGATCAAGCCGAACGCCACGCTGGTCTTCGTCGTGGACATCGTCAAGGGCACCTCGGTCCCGGCCTCGGCCAAGGGCAAGGAGGTCGCGCAGGACGACAAGGACCTGCCGAAGATCGGTACGAACACGGACGGCAAGGAAGTCTCCGTGACCGTGCCGAAGGACGTGAACCCGCCGGCGAAGCTGGTCTCGAACTACGTGCTGGAGGGTGACGGCGCGGCCGTCAAGGACACCGACAGCGTCGTCGTCAAGTTCAACGGCAAGACGTGGAAGGACGACAAGACCTTCGAAAGCACGTACGCCACGGACCAGACGGTCACCTGGCCGATGGACCAGCTGTCGGTCAAGGGCCTCAAGGACGGCCTGATCGGCAAGAAGGTCGGCAGCCGCATCCTGCTGGTCATCCCGCCGGACCAGGGCTTCGGCGACAAGGAGACGGGCACCATCCCGGCCAACTCGACGCTGGTCTTCAGCCTCGACATCCTCGCCGTGATGTAAGACTGTCCGAGTTGACCTGATTCAGTTTTGAGGAGCAGTACCGTGAGCAACCAGCTCGAGAAGCCCGAGATCGACTTCCCCGACTTCCCGGTCCCGGCCGACCTCGTCATCGAGGACGTCTGGGAGGGCGACGGCCCCGTGGCCACGGCCGGCAACAAGGTCTCCGTCCACTACGTGGGCGTGGCCTATTCCACCGGTGAGGAGTTCGACGCCTCCTGGGGCCGCGGCGCCCCGCTCCAGTTCATCCTGGGCATCGGCCAGGTCATCCCGGGCTGGGACAAGGGCATCGAGGGCATGAAGGTCGGCGGCCGCCGCAAGCTGGTCATCCCGGCGCACCTCGCGTACGGCGACCGCGGCGCCGGCGGCGCCATCAAGCCGGGCGAGACGCTGATCTTCGTCTGCGACCTGATGGGCGTCTGATCCGACGACCTGTGATCGGTAGAAGGGGCCCCCGCCGTCAGGCGGGGGCCCTCGCTTTTGCCGGGGCCCGCCGGGGCGGTACGGTCAACGGTCACGGACGTGTGCGCCGTGCGCGCTCGCGCGCGTCGCGCGTGCCGGACGAGTACTGCAACGTGTAAGCGGAGAAAGGCGGAAGGGCGTCGATGGCGATTGCCAAGGCCGAGCGGCTGATGAATCTGGCGCTGTGTCTGCTGGGGACCCGCCGGCCGCTCAGCAAGCGCGAACTGCGCGGTTCCATCGAGGCGTACATGGAAGCCGGCAACGACGAGTCGTTCAACCGCATGTTCGAGCGGGACAAGGACGACCTGCGCGAACTCGGCCTCGTCATCGAGACGGTGGAGAACCTCGACGGCGAGACCGGCTACCTCGCCCGCCGCGACAGCAACCGGCTGCCGCCCGTCTCCCTCGACGCCGAGGAGGCCGCGGCCCTCGGACTCGCGGCCAAGGTCTGGCAGCAGGCTCGTCTCGCCGGAGCGGCCAGCGGCGCCCTGCAGAAGCTGCGCGCGGGCGGGATGCCGGAGGCGGGGAACCCGTACGAGGGCCAGCACAGCGCCATCGAACCGCGCATCCCGGTCCACGAGGCGGCCTTCGAACCGCTGATGCTCGCCTGCCGCGACCGCCGTCCGGTGGTCTTCGACTACCGCAAGTCCACCGCCGCGCGGCCCGAGACCCGGCAGGTGGAGCCGTGGGCGCTGGAGTGCTGGCGCGGCCACTGGTACCTGGCCGGCTACGACCGCGACCGCGGCGCGGAGCGCGTCTTCCGGCTCTCCCGGATCACCGGCAAGGTCAAGTCCCGTGCGGCCAAGTACACCGCCGTGGTCCCGGACGTGGTCACCGTGCGGGAGACCGTGGCGAGCTGGGCCGGGGAGAGCGCGGACCGCTCCGCGCTGATCCGGCTGCGGGCCGGGGCCGGATACCCGCTGCGGGCCAAGGCCACCGCCGTGCGCGAGGGCGGGGACGGCTGGGACGAGCTGGAGATCCCGTACGGGCACGGACTCGACGCCTGGCTGGTCGAGTTCGGGCCGGACGTGGTGGTCGTGGACCCCGCCGACCTGCGCGCGGACGTCGTGGACCGGCTGCGCGCCGTGGCCGCGGGCTGAGGCCGCCCGGCGGACCGGACCGGGCGGAGCACACCTGCCCGGCCGCCCTGGCCGCCGCCCGATCCGCCGCACCGATCGCACCACCGCACCGTTCGCAAGACGTGCCCTGAGGGGGAGACGTACCAGCATGGCTGCCAACGCCATCGACCAGACCCGCCGGATGCTGTCCCTGGTGACCTACCTGCGCGAGCGCCCCGGGGCGCACGTCGCCGACGTCGCCCGCGCCTTCGGGATCACCGAGGACGAGCTGATCTCGGACCTCGACGTGCTGCCCATGTGCGGGACCAGCTTCCGCGGCGGGGACCTGCTCGACATCGACACCGACGGCGACCGCATCTGGTGGCACAACGCCGACGCCTCGGGGGAGTCCACCGCCGAGCCGCTGCGGCTGGCCGCCGACGAGGCGACCGCGCTGCTGGTCGCCGCCCGCGCGGTGGCCACGCTGCCGGGGCTGCGCGAGAGCGACCGGGACGCGCTGCTGCGGGCCACCGCGAAGCTGGAGGCCGCCGCGGGCGAGGCGGCGGGGGCCAGCTCCCGGCTGTCGGTGACCTTCGAGGCCGAGGGCGGGGTCTTCGCGGACGTCGACCGGGCCATCGCGGAGCGCCGGCGGCTGTGGCTGCGCTACTACTCGCCCGCCCGGGACGAGCTGACCGAGCGCAAGGTCGACCCGATCCGGCTCTTCGCCGTGGGCCACACGTACATGGAGGGCTGGTGCCACCTCTCCGAGGCCCGGCGCACCTTCCGCCTCGACCGGGTCGCCGAGATCCGACTGCTGGACGAGCGGGCCGAGCCGCCCGCCATCGAGCCGCGCGACTTGTCCGAGGGGCTCGTCCAGCCGGCCGCCGAGGACCCGGAGGTCGTGGTCGAGGTCGGGCCGGGCGGCCGCTGGGTCGCCGAGTACTACCCGCACGACAGCGCCGAGGAGCTCTCCGACGGCGGCCTGCGGATCACGCTGCGCAGCCCGGACCCGGCCTCGCTGCGCCGGCTCGCGCTGAGGCTGGGCCGCGAGGGCCGGATCGTGGCGCCCGCGGAGCTGGCCGACAGCGCGCGCCAGGCGGCCCGCGAGGCGCTCGCCGGGTACGGGGAACAGGGCTGAGCGACCGGTACGAGCAGGACCGGGCAAGGGGAAGCGGCAGGGCCGTGCGGTACGGGCCCTGCCGTACGGGAGCTGCGCCGTCCGCGAGCGGACGGCCTGAGGGGAGCGCCGAGCGATGTCGCCAATGTCCGGGCCACGGGGTGTGCAGGCCGCCGCAGGGCCGCCGGTCTCCTTCAAAGCGGCCTGTTCCGACTGCCGGGCCCGCTTCGAGCTGGACGCGGGAGCCCTGCGGCTGGTGATCGGCGGGAGCCGGCGCACCACGTTCTACTCCTTCACCTGTCCCGCGTGCGGGGCCTCCGTACGCAAACCGGCCGGTGAGCGCATCGTGGAGCTGCTGACCGGCGGCGGCGTGAGCACCCTGCGCAGCGTCTGAGCCGGCCGGTGGCCTAGGCTCGGACCCATGCTGTGGCCGATGCTCGCAATCGCCCTGGGTTTCCTCGGGCTCGCCGTCCTCGCCGTCCTCGCGGTGCGCGTCTTCGTGGAGGTGCGGCGGCTGTCCGGCCAGGTCGAGCTGGCCAGCCGGCGGATCGCAGACGCCTCGGGGGACCTGGAGCGCGCGGCGAACGACCTGGCGCGTGCGGGCGGCGCCGCCCGACCGTGAAACCGGTACAAACCGCAGGATCGTGTCCCGCTGGTCTCTGGAAAGTGCGGGTCGCGACCCGTACCGTCGGTCCCAGCCGCACGCAAGGCGGGATACCCCCGGGGATTGCCGGGCGTTAACCCCCGGGGGTTACGATCCTTGCCTGAGCGGTCACGGATCACCATCCGCGGCCGCCGACACCACAACCAGCCGTTTCGGTGAGAAGGAAGTCAGACATGATCGGCAATCTGAAGCCTCTTGAGATCCTCCTGATCATCGCCGTGATCTTCCTGCTGTTCGGTGCCAAGAAGCTTCCCGACATGGCGCGCTCCCTCGGCAAGTCGGCCCGCATCCTCAAGAGCGAGGCCAAGGCCATGAAGGCGGAGAGCGCGGCGGAGGACAACGCCACCGCCGCGACCGTGGCCGACCAGGCCCCGCAGCAGGCCGCCGCCCCGCGCACCATCAAGGCCGCTCCCGGCGACGTGACCAGCTCGCGTCCGGTCAACGAGCCGAACCACACCACCCAGGGCTGATCGCCCGGCCGCCGGGCCGCCGGTCCGCGGCCGTGATCACGCCGGTCATCTGCAACGAGACAAGGGACGTGGGTTGCTCAAGTCTGCCCGCAAGCAGGAGAAGCAGGACAAGAAGGCCAAGGACGCCGAAGGGCGGATGCCTCTTGTCGAGCACCTGCGTGAGCTGAGAAACCGCCTGTTGAAGTCGGTCCTGGCGATCCTGGTGATCACCGTCGTGGCGGCCTTCTACTACAAGAACCTGATCGACTTCATGCTGAAGCCGATGCTGGACTCCGTCGGCTGCACCAACGGGGTGGTCTCACAGCGCAACGGCCGGCCCTGCGCCGACATGACCGTGAACGGCCTCATCGCCCCGTTCTCGATCGCCCTCAAGGTCTCGCTCACCGCCGGTGTCGTGCTCTCGGCGCCGGTCTGGCTCTACCAGCTCTGGGCCTTCGTCGCCCCGGGCCTGCACAACCACGAGAAGCGCTACGCGGTCGGCTTCGTGGCCGTCGGCGCTCCGCTGTTCGCCGCCGGCGGGGTGCTCGCCTACAAGCTGCTGCCGCAGACCGCGACGATCCTCCTCGAGTTCACCCCCGACAACGCGCGCAACCTGCTCCCGGTCGACGACTACCTCGACCTGGTCACGCGCATGGTCATCGTCTTCGGTCTCGCCTTCGAGCTGCCGCTGCTGCTGATCCTCCTCAACTTCACCGGGGTCCTCACCGCGAAGCGGCTGGCGAGCTGGTGGCGGGCCATGGTGCTGGGCATCACGATCTTCGCCGCGTTCGCCACGCCCACCGGTGACCCGCTGACCATGATCTCGCTGGCCGCGCCGATCGTCGCCCTCTACTTCATCGCCCTCGGGATCTGCCTGGTCAACGACCGCAGGCGGCGCCGCGGCAACCCCGACGCGCTGCTCGACGACGACGAGGCGTCCGAGCTGGACCTCACGCCCGCGCCGATCGGTGAGATGGACCCCGTCCAGGCCGCGACCGCGCTGCCCGAGCAGGCCGACGGCGGCCGCAGGCAGATCAACGGTTACGACGACGCGACCTGACAGGTACATTCCGGGGGTGAGCGCTGAGATCACCCTCTTCGTCAATCCCACCGCGGGACGCGGCCGGGGCGCGCACGCCGCGCAGCCGGCCGCTTCCGCGCTCCGGGCCGCCGGGTTCTCCGTACGGACGGTCCTCGGCGCCGACGCCGAGGACGCGCTGGCCCGGCTGCGCACCGCCGTCCGGGAGGGCACGGGAGCGGTGATCGCCGTCGGCGGCGACGGCGTGGTCTCGCTGGCCCTGCAGGCGCTGGCCGGGACGCTGGTACCGCTCGGGGTGGTCGCCGTGGGCACCGGGAACGACTTCGCGCGGGCCATGGGGCTGCCCGTGGGGGAGCCGGCGCAGGCGGGGCGGCTGGCCGCCGGGGCGCTCAAGGAGGGCCGGATCCGCGAGATCGACCTCGGGCGGGTGTCCGGTGCCGGCGGGGCCGGGACCGGCGGCGGGACCTGGTACGGCACCGTGCTGTGCTCCGGCTTCGACTCGCGGGTCAACGACCGCGGCAACCGGATGCGGCTCCCGGCCGGCCGGTTCAAGTACGACCTGGCGATCCTCGCGGAGCTGGCCGCCTTCCGGCCGTTCCCGTACCGGATCACCCTCGACGACGGCCCCGTGATCGAGACCGAGGCCGCGCTGGTGGCCGTGGGCAACGGGTCCTCCTACGGCGGCGGCATGCGCATCTGCGCGGACGCCGTCCCGGACGACGGGCTCTTCGACGTCACCGTGGTCGGGGACTGCAGCCGGGCCACCCTCCTCCGGGTCTTTCCGCAGGTCTACAAGGGGACGCACCTCAGCCACCCGAAGGTGACCGTCCACCGGGCCGCGAAGATCACACTGGAGGCCGCCGGGATCACCGCGTACGCGGACGGCGAGCCGCTGGGGGCGCTGCCGGTGACCGCCGATTGCGTGCCGGGGGCCCTGAGGCTGCTGTCGTAGCGCGGCCGCGGCGAAGCCCGGGCGGTCCGTATAAATGATCGCGACTGTTGTCAGGGGCGGCGGGTAGGCTCGACAGCAAGATGACCGAAGAACTCTCACCCGCCGAGCGGTACGCCGCTGCCCGGATCCGCGCCGCCGAAGAGGCCTCCGCCCTGGCCCCCTTCCGCGAGATGTACGAATTCGACCTGGACGCGTACCAGGTCGAAGCCTGCAAGGCACTGGAGGCCGGCAAGGGCGTCCTCGTCGCCGCCCCGACCGGCTCGGGCAAGACGATCGTCGGCGAGTTCGCCGTGCACCTCGCCCTCGGCCAGGGCCGCAAGTGCTTCTACACGACGCCCATCAAGGCCCTGTCGAACCAGAAGTACGCCGACCTCGTCAAGCGCTACGGCGCCGACAAGGTCGGCCTGCTGACCGGTGACAACAGCGTCAACTCCGAGGCGCCCGTGGTCGTGATGACCACCGAGGTGCTCCGCAACATGCTCTACGCGGGCTCGCAGTCGCTGCGCGGCCTCGGCTACGTCGTGATGGACGAGGTGCACTACCTCTCCGACCGGTTCCGCGGAGCCGTCTGGGAGGAAGTGATCATCCACCTCCCCGAGTCGGTCACGCTGGTGTCCCTGTCGGCCACCGTGTCCAACGCCGAGGAGTTCGGCGACTGGCTGGACACCGTGCGCGGCGACACCGAGGTGATCGTCTCCGAGGAGCGGCCCGTCCCGCTGTGGCAGCACGTCATGGCCGGCCGCAAGATCTACGACCTCTTCGAGGAGGAGTCCGACCACGGGGGCCGCGGCTCCGCGCGCCGCGAGGTCAACCCCGACCTGCTGCGCATGGCGCGCGAGGAGAACACCCGTACGTACAGTCCGAAGGACCGGCGGCGCGGCAAGATGGTCCGCGAGGCCGACCGCGAGCGCGAGCGGCGCTCCCGAGGCCGGATCTGGACCCCGAGCCGCCCCGAGGTCATCGCCCGCCTCGACGGCGACGGGCTGCTGCCCGCCATCAACTTCATCTTCAGCCGGGCCGGCTGCGAGGCCGCCGTCCAGCAGTGCCTCTTCGCCGGCCTGAGGCTCAACGACGACACCGCCCGCCTGAGGGTGCGTGAGATCGTCGAGGAGCGGACCGCCTCCATCCCCGCCGAGGACCTGCACGTCCTCGGGTACTACGAGTGGCTCGAAGGCCTGGAGCGGGGCATCGCCGCGCACCACGCCGGCATGCTGCCCACCTTCAAGGAGGTCGTGGAGGAGCTGTTCGTCCGCGGCCTGGTCAAGGCCGTCTTCGCCACCGAGACCCTGGCGCTGGGCATCAACATGCCCGCGCGCACGGTGATCCTGGAGAAGCTGGTCAAGTGGAACGGCGAGCAGCACGCGGACATCACCCCCGGCGAGTACACGCAGCTCACCGGCCGGGCCGGGCGCCGCGGCATCGACGTCGAGGGCCACGCCGTGGTGCTGTGGCAGCGGGGCATGGACCCGGCGGGACTCGCCGGGCTCGCCGGCACCCGTACGTATCCGTTGCGCTCCAGCTTCAAGCCCTCCTACAACATGGCCGTGAACCTGGTCAGCCAGTTCGGGCGGCACCGCTCGCGCGAGCTCCTGGAGACCTCGTTCGCGCAGTTCCAGGCCGACCGCTCGGTCGTCGGGATCTCCCGGCAGGTGCAGCGCAACGAGGAGGGCCTGGACGGCTACCGGGAGGGCATGACCTGCCACCTCGGGAACTTCGAGGAGTACGCGCAGCTGCGCCGCGACCTGAAGGACCGCGAGACGGACCTGGCCAAGCAAGGCGCGGCTCAGCGCCGGGTGCAGGCGGCCAGTTCGCTGGAGAAGCTCAAGCCGGGCGACATCATCCACGTGCCGACCGGCAAGTTCGCCGGGCTCGCGCTGGTCCTGGACCCGGGGGTGCCGGCCGGGCGGGTCAACGGGCACCGCGGGTACGAGTACGCCGAGGGCCCGCGGCCGCTGGTGCTGACCGCGGAGCGGCAGGTCAAGCGGCTCGCCGCGATCGACTTCCCGGTCCCGGTCGAGGCCATCGAGCGGATGCGGATCCCCAAGACCTTCAACGCGCGCTCGCCGCAGTCCCGTCGTGACCTGGCCTCCCAACTGCGGGCCAAGGCCGGGCACATCGCGCCGGAGCGGCGCGGGCGCGGCCGGGCCGCGGCCGCCGACGACCGCGAGATCGCGCGGCTGCGCGCGGCGCTGCGGGCGCACCCCTGCCACGGCTGCGACGAGCGCGAGGACCACGCCCGCTGGGCGGAGCGCTACCACCGGCTCAAGCGGGACACCCAGCAGCTGGAGCGGCGCATCGAGGGCCGGACGAACACGATCGCCCGCACCTTCGACCGGATCCACGCGCTGCTCACCGAGCTGGACTACCTGCGCGAGGACGAGGTCACCGTGCACGGCAAGCGGCTGGCCCGGCTGTACGGGGAGCTCGACCTGCTGGCGTCGGAGTGCCTGCGCGAAGGCGTCTGGGAGGGGCTGTCCCCGGCGGAACTGGCCGCCTGCGTCTCGGCGCTGGTCTTCGAGGCGCGGCAGTCCGACGACGCGGTGGCACCGAAGGTGCCGGGCGGCGCGGCCAAGGCGGCGCTCGGCGAGATGGTCCGGATCTGGGGCCGGCTCGACGCGCTGGAGGAGGAGCACCGCATCAACCAGGCGGAGGGCGTGGGCCAGCGCGAGCCGGACCTCGGCTTCGCGTGGGCGGCGTACCAGTGGGCCTCCGACAAGAGCCTGGACGAGGTGCTGCGGGAGGCGGAGATGCCGGCCGGCGACTTCGTGCGCTGGTGCAAGCAGGTCATCGACGTGCTGGGGCAGATCGCGGCCGCGGCTCCCTCGGCCTCCGGCGACAGCGGGAGCACCGTGGCCCGCAACGCCCGCAAGGCCGTGGACGCGCTGCTGCGCGGCGTGGTGGCCTACAGCTCGGTCGGCTAGGGGCCCTCGGGACCTCGCCATCCGGCGAGGTCCTCCCAGGCCGCGAGGGTCAGGCCGCTCTCGAAGCGGTGCGGGGTACCGGTGACCGGGTCGGTGAACGACACCGTACGGGCCAGGAGTTGGAGCGGTCTGCGGTAGTCGTCCGGGGCCGGGTCGGTGACCTCCGGGTACACCGGGTCGCCGAGGATCGGCAGGCCGAGGCCGTTCATGTGCACCCGCAGCTGGTGGGTGCGCCCGGTGTGCGGGGTCAGCCGGTAGCGGCCCAGTTCCCCCTTGGTGTCGAGGAGTTCGACCAGGCTCTCGGCGTTCGGGGGTGCGCCCGGGACCTCGGTGGCCGCCATGACCCCGCGGGTCTTCTCGATGTGGCTGCGGACGGTGCGCGGGAGCGTGAGCGCCGGGTCGTGGCGCGCCAGCGCCTCGTACCGCTTGAGGACCCGGCGCTCCTGGAACAGCAGCTGGTACGCGCCGCGGTCCTCGGGGCGGATGCTGAACATCACCAGTCCGGCGGTCAGCCGGTCCAGCCGGTGCGCCGGGCTGAGCTCGGGCAGGCCGAGCTCGGTGCGCAGCCGCGCCAGGGCGGTCTGCGTGACGTGGCTGCCGCGCGGGGTGGTCGCCAGGAAGTGCGGCTTGTCCACGACCAGCAGGTGCCCGTCCCGGTGGACGACGCGGATCGGGAACGGCACCACCGGCTCCGGCTCCATGTCCCGGTGGAACCAGAGGTAGGCGCCCGGCTCGTACGGGTCCCGCTGACTCAGGACCCGCCCGCCCGGGCCGAGGACCCGCCCCGCGCGCAGCAGGTGCGCGATGGACTCGGCGCCGCGGGTGCCGGCGTACCGCTCGGCGAGGTAGCCGCCGAGGTCGGGCCAGCGCCCGTCGGGATCGGCGGGCAGCCGCAGCCGGACCGGGTCGATGCCGGCGACCTGGGGGAGGGGCGAGGGGGGTGCCTGGGCTCTGCGTCTCATCGGGTCCAGGCTATGCCGCTACTGCTTGGTGAAGGTGCCCAGGTGGGTGGCGTCCAGGTACTCGATGCGGACGGTGCCGTCCTTGAAGACCACTCCGGTGCGGCCGACGGCGTTCTCGCCGGTGGTCACGTAGCTGAAGGTGTCGCCGTCGTAGTGGGTGAGGGGGAAGCGCATCGGCTTCGGGCCGAGGGCGAGCGTGAGACCGCCGCCGGCTTTCGCCGTCACGGTCAGTTTCCCGTAGTACGGGCTGACGTAGGTCCCGGTGTACGCGCTGTCGGCGCGGGCCGGCTTCGCACCCGCGGGCGGGTGCGCGTAGTCGGTGGCGGAGGGGCCGGGGCCGAGCTGCTGGGCGTAGAGCTCGGCGAAGAGGGGGAGCCAGTCGGTGGTCGGGCCGCCGTGCTCGGCGGTGTCGAAGAAGTCCATCGCGATGGCGTCGGCGACGCCGACCGGGGCGCCGTTGGTGAGGACGACGATGCCGAGCTTCTCCAGCGGGAGCATCGTGACGTTGGTGTTGGCGCCGAGTTCGAAGGCGCCGCTGTGGCTCAGGCGCAGCCGTCCGGCGTCGTCGTACGAGACGTTCCAGCCGAGCCCGTAGAAGCCGGTGTGGTCCAGGGGCGGGGTCGGGGGCTGCGACAGGATGTGCGGCAGGTGTGTGGCGGCGAGGGTGTCGGCGGGGATGATCCGCTTCCCGTCGAGGGTGCCGCCGGCGAGCTGGAGGCGCAGCCAGCGGGCCATGTCGGTGGCGGTGGAGCTCACGCCGCCGGCCGGTGCCTGGGCGTCGGGGTCGCGCACGTAGCGCGGGGACCAGGTCCCGTCCGGGTTCTTGACGTGGGTGGCCGCGTGGTCGGGGGCGTTCGCGAAGGACGAGAACTCGGTGCTGGTGTGCGTCATCCCGGCGGGCTTGAACAGGACGTCCTGGTTGAGCTTCTCCCAGGTGGTGCCCTTCTGCCGGGCGACGGCCTCGGCGGCCGCCGTGAGGCCGAAGTTGGTGTAGTTGTAGCTCGCGCGGAAGGGGGAGAGGGGTTCCAGGCGCAGGTGGTCGAGGATGTACGCCTGGTCGTAGCCGAGGTCTTCGAGGAGGTCCCCGGCGTGGTCGGGGAGGCCGCTGCGGTGGGAGAAGAGGTCGGCGGTGGTGACGTGGCCGGTGACCCAGGGGTCTTTCAGCGCGAAGCCGGGGAGTTCGGTGCGGTCGTTCCAGTCGGCGGCGTCCTTGAGGGTCCCGGCCACCACCGTGGAGGAGACCGGCTTGGAGAGGGAGGCGATCTGGAAGACGGTGTCGGGGCCGATGGCGCCGGGCGCGTCGGTGCGCCGGACGCCGAAGCCCTTGAGGTAGGCGACCTTGTCGTCGTGGACGACGGCCACGGCGATCCCGGGGACCCCGGTGGTGCGCATGGCGTCGGTGACGAACCCGGGCAGGCGCCGCAGCGCGGCGTCCACTTCCGCGTCGGTGATCTGTGGCTTCGGCGCGGGTGGCGGGCTGGGCGCGGCGGCGGCGCCGGCCGCTGCCGTCACCGCGAGGGCGGTGGCGGCTCCGGCTGCGCCGATCATGCGGAGCGTACGCATGCGGACATTGTCACGCCGAACGGGTGACCCCGCCGCTCGGAGCGGCGGGAGCGCACGCCGCGCGGGCGGGGACCGCGCCGGGAGCGGCCCGCGGTGCGGTCAGGCCGCGGATTCCTGTTCGGCCAGGACCCGCTCGTTCCAGTCGCGCTTGATAGCCCGCCAGCCCTCGTCGGTCTCGCCCAGGCGCCAGTAGCCGGAGATCGACAGGCGCTCCTTGGGGACGCCCCGCTCCAGGCGCAGGTGGCTGCGGAGGTCCTTCACGAAGCCCGCCTCGCCGTGGACGAAGGCGTGGACGTCGCGGGAGGGGAACTCCAGGGCCCTGACCGCCTCGACGAGCGCCTGGCCGACCGGGCCGGAGCCGCGGTGCAGCCAGACGGGGACGACGCCGTCCGGGGTGGCGACCTTCTGCTCGTCCTCCGGGCCCTCGACCTCCACGAACGCGTGCACCCGCGCGCCCGCCGGCATCCGCTCCATCGCGGCCGCGATCGCGGGCAGCGCGCTCTCGTCGCCCACCAGGAGGTGCCAGTCGGCCGCCGGGTCCGGCGCGTACGCGCCGCCGGGGCCGAGGAAGCGGACCAGCTCACCCGGCTGGACGCGGGCGGCCCAGGGGCCGGCCAGCCCCTCGTCGCCGTGGACGACGAAGTCGAGCGTCAGCTCCAGGTGCGCCGGGTCCCACGCGCGGACCGTGTACGCCCGCTGGCGCGGCCAGGCGTCCCGCGCGTACTCGGCGCGGATCCGGTCCAGGTCCCACGGCGAGGGGTACGTGACGCCTTCGGGGGCGAACAGGAGCTTGATGTAATGGTCCGTGAACTCGCCCGCACTGAATCGGACCAGTCCGGCACCGCCCAGCACCACGCGCACCATGTGCGGCGTCAGCCGCTCTGTGCGCACGACGACTGCGGTGCCGATCTTGCGGGCGCGTCCTTCTGCCACGGCGTCTCCCCTTGCTCCCCTGAAACTTAGGATTACCTAAGTTAGCACCTCAAGGGCGCAGCGCGCTGCTCAGACGCGACACCGCTCCGCCCAGACCCCACCGGCGCGCCAGCGCGTCGACGAGTTCCGGCTGCGCGGGCACCGCGGGCAGGGCCGGGTCGAACTCCGGAAGAGGGACGTCCGAGGCCACCCGGACCACCTTCGGAGCCACCGCCAGATACGGCCGGGATTCGTCCAGCCGCCTGCGCTGCGTGGGCGTCAGCTTCGACTTCGGGTCGTCGATCGCCGCGATGATCCCGGCCAGCGAGCCATATGCGTCCAGCAGCTTCGCCGCCGTCTTCTCGCCGATCCCCGGGACCCCCGGCAGCCCGTCGCTCGGGTCCCCGCGCAGCAGCGCCAGGTCCGCGTAGCCCGCGCCGTCCACCCCGTACTTCTCGCGCAGCCAGGCCTCGTCGGTCATCTGGAGCGTGCCGACCCCCTTCAGCGGGTACAGCACGCGCCGCTGCCGGGCGTCGTCGACCAGCTGGTAGAGGTCCCGGTCGCCGGTGACGATGTCCACCGGGCCCGTGGCGCGCGCCGTGAGCGTGCCGATCACGTCGTCGGCCTCGTACCCCGCGACGCCCACCCGGGCGATCCCGAACGCGTCCAGCGCCGCCTCGATGATCGGGACCTGCGGGGACAGGGTGTCGGGGGTCTCCTCCACGTCCGGACCGCTCTCGGTCTCCTCGGCGACCCGGTGCGCCTTGTACGAGGGGATCAGCTCCACCCGCCAGGCCGGGCGCCAGTCGGCGTCCATGCACGCCACCAGGTCGTCGGGGCGGTGGTCCTGCACGAGGCGCCCGATGAAGTCGAGCAGCCCGCGCACCGCGTTGACCGGGGTGCCGTCCGGGGCCTTCACGGAGTCCGGCACGCCGAAGTACGCGCGGAAGTAGAGGGAGGCGGTGTCCAGCAGCATCAGGCGTCGAGTCGTCGTCACGGTGACGATGATGCCGCACCCCGCCCACGGCCGAGGGTTACGCCCGGGGGCACGGAAAGTGGCCGCAAGAGCGCTCGAAAATGGCACGGGAGTTTCACCCGGGGCGTACCCTCGTCGGCTCTTGCACGCGAAACCGGGGGCGGTTGCTGCGTAAGGTGCTTACAGCACACCGATGTGAGACGGACGCCGACGTACGCCGACGGACCAGACAAGGGGAGGGCAGCCCCGCCATGGACGACAGGGACGGCTCGGACGACAAGGAACGGGACAAGGACGCCAAGGAACCGCTCCGGGTGGGCGTGGCCGTGCGCAAGCGGCGCCGGGCACTGCACCTCACCCTCGCCGCCGTATCGGCGCGCAGCGGCCTGTCGGTGCCCTTCCTCAGCCAGATAGAGAACGAGCGGGCCCGGCCCAGCATGCGCTCCCTGGAACGGGTCGCGGACGCGCTGGAGACCACGGCCGTCGAGCTGCTGGCCGCCTCCGACACCGCGCGCACGGTCGACCTCGTACGGGCCGGGGACGACTCCGGGCTCACGCCGATGCCGGGCGTGCGACCCCTGGTACGCGGACACCACCAGCTGCACGCGCTGGAGTTCAGCGGGGACCAGGACGCGGGCCGCGAGTACCAGCACCGCAACGACGAGCTGATGTACGTGGTCTCGGGCGCCTGCCAGGTGGAGGCCGAGGGGCGGGCGTACCGGCTGGAGAGCGGGGACGCGCTGTTCCTGTCCGGAGGCGTACGGCACCGCTGGCGGGCCGTCTCCGAGGACACCCGGCTCCTGGTGGTGGCGGTCGGCGAGCACATCCACGCGACCTCCGAGCCGCCCTCCCCCGGGCAGTGAGCGGCGCCCGCGCGCGGGTCGTCTCGCTCGTGCCCTCGCTGACCGAGGCGGTGGCGGTCAGCGCCCCCGGGCTGCTCGTCGGGGTGACCGACTGGTGCACGCACCCCGCGGACCTCGACGGGCGGGGCGCGGTGCGCATCGGGGGTACGAAGAACCCCGACGTGGAGCGGATCGCGGCGCTGCGCCCGGACCTGGTGATCGCCAACGAGGAGGAGAACCGGGCCCCGGACCTGGCGGCGCTGCGCGCGGCCGGGGTGGAGGTCCTGGTCACCGAGGTACGGGAGCTGCCGCAGGCGCTGACCGAGCTGGACCGGGTGCTGGTCGGCGCCCTGGGGCTGACGCGGCCGCGGTGGCTGGACGAGGCCGAGGCCGCCTGGGCCGGGGTGGAGCCGGCCGGTGCGCTGCGGGCCTTCGTGCCGATCTGGCGGCGGCCCTGGATGGTGCTCGGCAGGGACACCTTCGCGGGTGACCTGCTCGCCCGGCTGGGCGTGCACAACATCTACGCCGGCCACGCCGAGCGCTATCCGCGGGTGCCGGTGGAGGAGCTGGCCGCAGCCGGCTGCGATCTGGTGGTGCTCCCCGACGAGCCGTACCGCTTCACGCGCGAGGACGGTCCGGAAGCCTTCCCGGACCGTCCTTCCGCGCTGGTCAGCGGCCGCCACCTCACCTGGTACGGGCCCTCGCTGGCCGAGGCCCCGGCGGTACTGGCGGCGGCGCTGCGGGCCGCCGGCTAGCGGGGCAGCAGCGTCCCGGCGAACAGGCCGCGCAGGGTGTGGGCCGCGGCCAGCAGCCAGGCGGTCAGCAGGCCCAGGAACAGGGCGGTGGCGAGCCAGGCGAAGGCGGTCAGGCCGGTGTGCCGGGCCAGGCCGGCGGCGCCGGTGACGCAGGTGCCGACGGGGAAGGTCAGCGCCCACCAGGTCATCGCGAACCCCATGCCGCCCCGGGCCGCCCGCACCAGCATCGCGGCCGCGAGGGCCAGCCACAGCAGGGCGAAGCCCATCACGGGCACTCCGTAGACGACCGCGAAGGCGCCGAGCGCGCCGGCATAGGGGGCGCCGATCGCATCGGGGGCCACGTCGGCGAGCTGGTTGACGGCGGTGGTGGACTGGCCGAGGGGGCCCAGGACCAGGAACAGGGTGGGGGTCAGCAGCAGAGGCAGGGGCCCGCCCACGATGAGCCGGCCGAAGACCAGGGGCAGCATGAGCAGGGTGGCGAGCAGGCTGATGCCGAACATGGCGTAGCAGGCCAGCAGCAGCGCCTCGCGGGGCTGTCCGGCGGGCAGGTGGGGCACCAGCAGGGGGCCCAGGGCGGCGGAGACCATCGGGGCGACCAGGGGCAGCAGCCACACGGGGGTGGCCTGCGCGGCCTCGACCTTGTGCCGGACCACCATCAGGTACGGCACCACCACGGCCATGAGCAGGCCGATCGCGGTGCCGGCGGTGAAGAGCACGGCGTCGACGGCGACGGCGGCGGGTACGCCGATCAGGTCCTTGCCGACGATCAGGGTGCCGCCGCCGACGGCCAGCAGGGCCATCGCGAGACACCCGTAGAAGGGGGCCACGGCGGGGTCGAGGAGATGGGCGCGGGCCTGGTCGCGGTGGTGGAGCCAGTGGCCGGCGCGGGCGGTGAGCAGAAGGGCGAGGGCCGCCGCGGACAGCGCCCAGACGATCTGGCAGGCCACGCGCTGGCCGGGCACCTGGTAGGGGAGGGTCGCGCCGGCGTTGGCGACGATCGCCGTTCCCATGACGGAGGCGTACCAGTTGGGGCCGAGGTGGCGGAGCGACGCGAAGGCCTTGTGGGCCTCGGGGTTCCGGGAGGTGTGGGCGCGGGGTCGCGCGAGGGTGGTGGCCATGGATCCAGCCTCGTGGCGGGGCCCGGCGGACGGCAGAGACCATCTCTCTATAAGGCCATAAACTGACTTTATGGGTAACGAGGAGTGGGTTCCGCTGGCACACCGGGTACCGGACCTGGGGGCGCTGGAGCTGCTGCTCGAGGTCGCCCGGATCGGCAGCCTGAGCGGCGCGGCCAAGCGCATGGGCATCACCCAGCCCGCCGCGAGCAGCCGGATCCGGGCGATGGAGACGCGGCTGGGCGTGGCGCTGGTGGACCGTTCGCCGCGGGGTTCGACCCTGACGGCCGAGGGGGCGCTGGTCACGGACTGGGCCCGGCGGGTGGTGGAGGCGGCGGAGGCCTTCGACGCCGGCGCGCAGGCGCTGCGCGGACGGCGGGACTCCAGGCTCCGGGTGGCCGCCAGCATGACCATCGCGGAGTACCTGCTGCCGGGGTGGCTGATCGCGCTGCGCGGGCAGCGGCCGGGGACGGCCGTGTCGCTGCACGCGGGGAACTCGGCCGTGGTCGCGGAGCGGGTGCTGGCCCACGAGGCGGACCTGGGGTTCGTGGAGGGGCTCTCGGTGCCGGAGGGGCTGGACTCGGCGGTGATCGCGCAGGACCGGCTGGTGGTGGCGGTGGCTCCGGGGCACGCCTGGGCCCGGCGCTCGAAGGGGGTGGCGGCGGCGGAGCTGGCGGCCACGCCGCTGATCCTGCGCGAGTGGGGTTCGGGGACCCGGCAGGTGCTGGACGCCGCGCTGGCGCAGAGCGGGGGGCTGGCGGCTCCGCTGCTGGAGCTGGCGTCGACGACGGCGGTGAAGGCGGCGGCGCTGAGCGGGGCGGGGCCGTGCGTGCTCTCGGAGCTGGCGCTGGGGGAGGAGCTGGGGGCGCGGCGCCTCGTCGAGGTCCCGGTGACGGGGGCGGCGCTGGGGCGGGCCCTGCGGGCGGTGTGGCCGGTGGGGAACAGGCCGGCGGGCCCGGCCCGCGACCTGCTGTCACTGACCCGGGCCCGCCCCTGACGCGCCGTACCGCCGGATCCGTCAGGCCGGGACCGCGGCGGTGAGGGAGGCCGCTTCGACCAGCGCCGACATCACGCGGGTGTCCTTGTCGCGCTCCGGGTGCCACTGGACGCCCAGCACCCAGTGCGCCGGGTCGGGGAGTTCGATGGCCTCCACGGTGCCGTCGACCGCGTGCGCCGAGGCGATCAGGCCCTCGCCCAGCCGGTCGACGGCCTGGTGGTGGTAGGTCGGCACCTCCGCCTCCTCCGGGACCAGCGCCGCGTACCGGGTGCCCTCGACCGGGCGGACCGGGTGCCAGGACATGACGCCCGGGGCCACCGCGTGGCCGTCGATGTGCTGGATCAGCGTGCCGCCCAGGGCCACGTTCAGCGCCTGCATGCCCCGGCAGATGCCCAGCACCGGCAGCCCCGCCGCCAGGGCCGCCTCGATCAGGGAGAGTTCCCACTCGTCGCGCCGGGTCGCGGGAGCGCCCGTACGCGGGTCCCGGTCGGCCCCGTAGCGGACCGGGTCCACATCGGGGCCGCCCGCGACGACGAGGCCGTCCAGCCGGCTCAGCACCTCCGCCGCCGACCCGGGTTCGTCCGGCGGGAGCAGCACGGCCGCGCCGCCCGCCGCCTGGACGAGTTCGTGGTACCCGGTGGGTACGAGGGACGTCGGGACGTCCCACACCCCGTAGCGGGTGGATTCCTCCACGTAGGTCGTGATGCCGATGAGCGGCCTGGGCACGGTTGACACCTCCAGGGGATGGGGAACGGCGGTCAGTCTCGGGTGAGTTCGGCCTCGGCCTCGGCCAGCGCCGCGAACTCCTCCTCCGGCGCGGAGGCCACGAGGTGGTGCCGACTGTAGAACGCGAAGTAGGCGAGGGCGACCGCGTACACACCCAGTGCGATGAACGCCGCGTCCTTGTCCACCAGGAAGGTGGCCACCAGCGCCGACAGGGCCAGGGCGAAGGCCACCGAGGAGGTGGCGATGCCGCCGGGCGTGCGGTACGGGCGCTCCAGGCCCGGCTCCCGCCTGCGGAGCACGATGTGGGAGAGGGCCATCAGCGCGTACGAGATCGTCGCGCCGAACACCGCGATGTTGAGCATGCGCGGGCCGTTCCCGGTGGCCGCGGCGAGCGCGAAGCCGATCGCGCCGGGGATGAGCAGGCCGAGGTACGGGGCCTTGCGCTTCGAGGTGAGGGAGAGGAAGCGCGGCAGGTAGCCGGCCCGGGAGAGGGCGAAGAGCTGGCGGGAGCCGGCGTAGATGAGGGAGAAGAAGGAGGCGACGAGGCCCGCGAGGCCGGCGTAGTTGACGAAGGTCTTCAGCCAGGAGAGGCCGGGGTTGCCTTCGAGGGCGACGACCAGCGGGTTCCCGGCGTCCTTGATGGCGTCGGCGCCGCGAGCGCCGGTCGAGGCCAGGAAGGTGAGCAGGGCGAGCAGGACGAGGATGCCCATCGAGATCGACAGGGCCCGGGGCATGGAGCGCACCGGGTCCTTGGCCTCCTCGGCGGCCAGCGGTACGCCCTCGACGCCGAGGAAGAACCACATCCCGAAGGGGAAGGCGGCCCAGATGCCGAGGACGCCCAGCGGCAGCCAGGAGCTCGATCCGGCGGCGCCGGTGTCCACGGCGATGTTGTCGAGGTTCGAGGGGTCGAACTCGGTGAAGGCGCCCAGCGCGAAGACGATCAGCGCGAGGACCGCGACCGCGGTGACGACGAGGGAGAAGCGCAGGGCCTCGCCGACGCCCCACAGGTGGATGCCGATGAAGATCGCGAAGCAGGCGAGGTAGACCGGCCAGCCGGAGGTGAGGCCGAAGAGGTTCAGGGATTCGACGTAGTCGCCGATGAAGATGGAGATCGCGGCCGGGGCCAGGATGTACTCGATCAGGATCGCGGTGCCGGTGAGGAAGCCGCCCCAGGTGCCGAGCGCCCGGCGGGCGAAGCCGTAGCCGCCGCCCGCCGTGGGCAGGATCGCGGAGAGTTCCGCGAGGGAGAAGACGAGGCAGGCGTACATCGCGCCCATGAGGACGGTGGCGATGGCGAGCCCGCCGAAGCCGCCCTGGGCGAGGCCGATGTTCCAGCCGGAGAAGTCGCCGGAGACGACGTACGCGACGCCGAGGCCGGTCAGCAGCAGCCAGCCCGCGCTGCCGCGGCGCAGCGTACGACGCTCCAGATAGCCGTCGCCGCCGTCGGGGGACGTGGTGGGTTCGGGTACGGCTGCGAGCCGTGCCTCGGTGTCGTCGGCCATGTGCGCTCCTGCCTAGGGCAATGGTTGTGGGGCGTACCTTTGCCGTAGCGGAGTGGAGTGCGCAAGACCCCTGCGTTAAACAGGGGTTACGAAAACCTCTCGGGCCGCTCCCGCCGCGTCCGTCGCCGGGCCGGTTCTAGGCCAGAAATCCGCGCAGCAGGGCGGCCGTTCCGCAGCAGTGCTCGCGCATCACCTCGCGCGCCGCGTCGGCGTGGTGCTCCAGCACCGCCTCCACGAGGGCGCTGTGCTGCTGCTGGGAGTGCTCCAGGTTCCGCACCAGCAGCGGGATGCAGTCCAGCAGGTCGTTCACGGTGGCCCGGACGGCGGCGTACTGGGCGGTGAGGGTGGCCGACCCGGCGAGCTCGCACAGGGTGAGGTGGAAGAGCGTGTCCTGGCGGCGGTAGTCGGCCAGCGGCGCGTCATGGGTGGCCGCCAGCGCGGCGAGCAGCCGCTCGGAGCCCTCTTCGGTCAGCCCCTGGGAGGCGCACAGTCCGGCCGCGCCCACCTCCAGGACCTCGCGGAAGCGCAGCACGTCCTCGATGTCCACGCCCACCACGCGCCGGCGCAGCTCGTCCTCGGTGCCGCCGACGGGGGTGTCGGGGCGGGGGAGCACGAACGTTCCGCCGTACCGCCCGCGCCGGGCCTCCACCAGGCCCTGGTCCTGGAGCACCTTCAGCACCTCGCGCAGGGTGACCCGGCTGATCCCCATCCGCTCCGCCAGCTCCCGCTCGGGCGGCAGCCGTTCGCCGCCCGGCACCAGTCCCAGCCGGACCACCTGGAGGATCTGCTCCAGGGCCTCCTCGAAACCGTTGCCCGCCCGCACCTGCCGCAGTACCGGATTCAGCCGCGCGATCGCGCCGCCTTCACCCGCCGTGTCGGTCATCTCGGCTCCTCCCCTTCCCAAGCAATGGTTCTATTCAATACCTTAGGCGTTCTCGGCTCACCGAAGGAGAGATTCCAGTGGTAGACCGCAAGCCGCCGCTCGCGCCCGAGGAGCTTCGCGCTCTCGTGGCGAGCGGCGAGATCGACACCGTGGTCCTGGCCTTCCCCGACATGCAGGGGCGGCTCCAGGGCAAGCGGTTCGCCGCACAGTTCTTCCTCGACGAGGTCCTCGCCCACGGCACCGAGGGCTGCAACTACCTCCTCGCCGTCGACACGGACATGAACACCGTCGACGGATACGAGATGTCCTCCTGGGACCGGGGCTACGGCGACTTCGCCATGCACCCCGACCTCGCGACCCTGCGCCGGATCCCCTGGAACCCGGGCAGCGCCTTCCTCCTGGCCGACCTCGCCTGGAACGACGGCTCGCCCGTGGTCGCCGCGCCCCGGCAGATCCTGCGCCGCCAGCTGGAGCGCCTCGCCGGGCACGGGTACACGGCCATGGTCGGCACCGAGCTGGAGTTCATGGTCTTCCAGGACACCTACGAGCAGGCCTGGAACTCGGGCTACCGCGGGCTGACCCCCGCCAACCAGTACAACATCGACTACTCCGTCCTCGGGACCGGCCGCATCGAGCCCCTGCTGCGCCGGATCCGCAACGAGATGCAGGCCGCGGGCCTGACCGTCGAGTCCGCGAAGGGCGAGTGCAACCTCGGCCAGCACGAGATCGCCTTCCGCTACGACGAGGCGCTGACCACCTGCGACCAGCACGCCGTCTACAAGACGGGCGCCAAGGAGATCGCCTCCCAGGAGGGCGTCTCGCTCACCTTCATGGCCAAGTTCGACGAGCGCGAGGGCAACTCCTGTCATATCCACCTCTCGCTCGCCGACACCGAAGGGCACAACGCGATGGCCGGCGACGGCCCGGGCGGAATGTCACCGGTGATGCGACACTTCCTGGCCGGCCAGCTGGCCGCACTGCGCGACTTCTCCCTTCTCTACGCCCCGAACATCAACTCGTACAAGCGTTTCCGGCCGGGTTCCTTCGCGCCGACCGCCGTCGCTTGGGGAGTGGACAACCGGACCTGTGCGCTCCGAGTCGTCGGCCACGGCCGCTCCATGCGCTTCGAGAACCGCCTCCCGGGCGGGGACGTGAACCCGTACCTGGCCGTCGCCGGCCTGGTCGCGGCAGGGCTCTACGGCGTCGAGAACCGCCTCGAACTGCCCGAGGCCTGCGCGGGCAACGCGTACACGGCCGACTTCGCGCACGTTCCCACCACCCTGCGCGAGGCCGCCGAGCTGTGGGAGAACAGCGAGATCGCCAAGGCCGCCTTCGGGCCCGAAGTGGTCGCCCACTACCGCAACATGGCCCGCGTGGAACTGGACGCCTACGACTCGGCCGTCACCGACTGGGAACTGCGCCGCTCCTTCGAACGCCTGTAGCCACCACCCGTAGCCACCCTCACCGAACGTCTGAGAGGCACCACGTGTCCGATGCGCTGGCCCCCGACCAACTGGAAGTTCTGAATCCGGCCACCGAGGAAATCGTCGCCATCGTCCCGGCCGCCACACGGGACGATGTCGACGCCGCCGTCGGGCGGGCCGCCGCGGCCCAGCGCGGCTGGGCGGCGGCCGCCCCCGCCGACCGGGCCCGGCTGCTGCGCCGCTTCGCCGCGGTCGTCGACGGGCACATCGAGGAGCTGGCCCAGCTGGAGGTCCGCGAGGCCGGGCACACCATCGGCAACGCCCGCTGGGAAGCCGGCAACGTCCGCGACCTGCTCGAATTCGCCGCCGGGGGAGTGGAGCGGCTCTCCGGCCGGCAGATCCCCGTCGCCGGCGGCATCGACGTCACCTTCCTCGAACCACTCGGCGTCATCGGCGTGATCGCCCCGTGGAACTTCCCCATGCCGATCGCGGCGTGGGGCCTGGCCCCCGCCCTGGCCGCCGGCAACGCCGTCCTCCTCAAGCCCGCCGAGACCACCCCGCTCACGGCCCTGCGCCTCGCCGAACTCGCCCTCGAAGCCGGGATCCCCGAGCACCTCTTCCAGGTGCTCCCCGGCCGCGGGACCGTGGCCGGCGACGCGCTCGTCGAGCACCCGGGCGTCGCCAAGATCGTCTTCACCGGATCCACCCCGGTCGGCAAGCAGATCATGGCCAAGTGCGCCGACCGGGTGAAGCGGGTCACCCTCGAACTCGGCGGCAAGAGCCCCAACATCGTCTTCGCCGACGCGGATCTGGAGGCGGCCGCCGCGGCCGCGCCGATGGCCTTCCTCGACAACACCGGCCAGGACTGCTGCGCCCGTACCCGGATCCTCGTCCAGCGCTCCGCCTACGACCGGTTCCTGGAGCTGCTCGCCCCCGGCATCGAGGGCGTCGTCGTCGGCGACCCCGCCGACGAGAAGACCCAGATGGGGCCGCTGATCTCCCGCGTGCAACTGGACCGCGTCCGGTCGTACGTCACCGACGACCTCACCGCGGTCCGCGGCACCGCCCCCCAGGGCCCCGGCTTCTGGTACCCGCCCACCCTCGTCACGGACGTCGCCCCCACCGCGCCCGTGGCGGCCGAGGAGGTCTTCGGCCCGGTCGCCGTCGTCCTCCCCTTCGAGGACGAGGAGGACGCCGTACGCCTGGCCAACGCGACCGAGTACGGGCTCTCCGGCTCCCTCTGGACCCGCGACATCGGCCGCGCGCTGCGCGTCTCGCGCGCCGTCGCCGCCGGCAACCTGTCCGTCAACTCCCACAGCAGCGTCCGCTACTGGACACCCTTCGGCGGCTACAAGCAGTCCGGGCTCGGCCGCGAGCTCGGACCCGACGCCCTCACCGCATTCACCGAGACCAAGAACGTCTTCATCAGCACGGAGGCCTGAGCCCATCATGACCATTTCCGACACCGAGACCGTCTGCCGCCGCCTGGTCGGCCGTACCGCCGTCATCACCGGAGCCGGCAGCGGCATCGGCCTCGCCACGGCCCGCCGCCTGGCCTCCGAGGGCGCCAACGTGGTCTGCGCCGACATCGACGAGAGCGCCGGCAAGGCCGCCGCCGAGGAGGTCGGCGGCCTGTTCGTGAAGGTCGACGTCACCAGCCCGGAGGAGGTCGAGGCCCTCTTCAAGACCGCCTTCGACACCTACGGCTCCGTCGACATCGCCTTCAACAACGCGGGCATCTCTCCCCCGGACGACGACTCGATCCTCACCACCGGCCTGGAGGCCTGGAAGCGGGTCCAGGACGTCAACCTCACCTCCGTCTACCTGTGCTGCAAGGCCGCCCTGCCGTACATGCAGCGCCAGGGCCGGGGCTCCATCATCAACACCGCCTCCTTCGTGGCCATCATGGGCGCCGCCACCTCGCAGATCTCGTACACCGCCTCCAAGGGCGGCGTGCTCGCGATGTCGCGCGAGCTCGGCGTGCAGTTCGCCCGCGAGGGCATCCGCGTCAACGCCCTGTGCCCGGGGCCGGTCAACACCCCGCTGCTGCAGGAGCTGTTCGCCAAGGACCCCGAGCGGGCGGCCCGCCGCCTCGTGCACATCCCGCTCGGCCGGTTCGCCGAGCCCACCGAGATCGCGGCCGCCGTCGCCTTCCTGGCGAGCGACGACTCCTCGTTCATCAACGCCACCGACTTCCTGGTCGACGGCGGCATCTCGGGCGCGTACGTCACCCCCCTGTAGGCCGGATCCGCCGAAGGGCCCCGCGGGCCCCGAGCGTTCACCCACAGGCCTTCCCCCCGACAGCCGGGCGTCGCACGACGCCCGGCTGTCGTGTTCTACCGTCCGAAATGATCTTCGTACGAACGTCAGGGAGTGTTCACCTCAGTGACCCCACGTAGCACCGCACACCGGCTCCAGGCCATCGGCGCCGCCGCGGCGATCGCCGCCGGCACCCTCGTCGCCACCGCGCCCGCCGCCCAGGCGGCCCACTGCACCACCCCGCGGCTCGCGGCCGGCTGGTACGGGGACAACCAGGCCCGGCTCCAGCAGCTGATCGACCAGTACGGGAAGTGCAACCCGTACCGGCCGAACCGCGCCAAGCCCGTCGCGGTCTTCGACTGGGACAACACCGTCGTCAAGAACGACGTCGGCGACGCCCAGATGTACTGGCTGCTGCGCAACGGCAAGATCCGCCAGCCCGCCGGCCGGGACTGGACCGCCACCAGCCGCCACCTCACCCCCGCCGCCGCCCGGGCCCTCGCCGACGCCTGCGGCGCCCTCGCCCGCCCCGGCGCCCCGCTGCCCACCGGCACCCCCGAGGGCGCGGGCTGCGCCGACGAGATCGCCGCCGTCTACGGCACCGCCGCGACCCGCTCCGGCGCCGCCGCCTTCGCCGGCTGGGACCACCGCACCACCGAGCCCGCGTACGCCTGGCTGCCGCAGCTGATGCAGGGCTGGACCGCCCGGGAGGTCCGCGGCTTCGCGGCCGCCGCGCGGGCCGAGAACCTGGCCGCGCCCGTCGGCGCCAAGCAGCAGGTCGGCACCGGTACCGCCACCGGCTGGGTCCGCTACTACGACCAGCAGAAGGACCTCATCGCCGGCCTGCAGAAGGCGGGCTTCGACGTCTGGATCAGCTCGGCCTCGCCGCAGCCGGTCGTCGAGGTGTGGGCCAAGGGCGTGGGCGTCGACGCGGACCACGTCATCGGCATCCGCAACACGACCGCGTCCGGCGGGAAGCTCACCGCGCACCTGCAGGGCTGCGGCTCGGTGAAGGACGGCGCAGACACGATGATCACGTACATCGACGGCAAGCGCTGCTGGATCAACAAGGAGGTCTTCGGCGTCCGCGGCGCGGCCGCCGAGAAGGTGCAGCCGGCCGCCCGCCGCCAGGTGTTCGCCGCGGGCGACTCCGACACCGACATCTCGTTCCTGCGGGACGCGACCGCGCTGCGCCTCGTCGTGAACCGGAACAAGACCGAGCTGATGTGCCGTGCCTACGACGACAGCGACGGCAAGTGGATCGTGAACCCGATGTTCATCGAGCCGAAGAAGCAGAAGACCACCCCGTACCCCTGCTCCACCACGGGCTACGTCGACCACGACGGCACGCCGGGACCCGTCCGCCGGGGCGACACCAGTGTCATCCCGGACCAGACGGACTCCGTCTTCCAGGGGGTGTCGTCGAAGTAGCTTCGTCCGCCCGTGAGGGCGGGGCCGGCGGGGTCTGGCGCGTGCGATCGCAAGGCGGAGGAGAGAGGCGACGCTCGCGTCGTCGACCGACGACAACGCCGCGAGCGCGC